>CAZDSU010000013.1:58173-114081 GCA_964508135.1 uncultured Saprospiraceae bacterium | reverse complement strand
ACGGGAGCCAGAAGTCAGGTCCGTAAAGTGTCGAATAATACAGGCGACCTACTTAATGTTCGGTTTGGGGTTTCACCCCAAAACCACTCGCACCGTCGAAACTACCCGGCTGAGTGCCTCCTTCACCACCGCCGTTTCAGGGTGGCGGAGGAGGATGTAGCCCTCGCCCTCGTAACTGAGTGACTTCTCCTGGCCGGGCTTCGGGATATTCACGTCCGTGATGAGGTGCCCGACTTCCCGCTGAACCTGCTCCAACCCAAGCACTTCCCGCACCTTGCCCGTGCCTTGCCCCCGCAGGAAAGCCG
The DNA here is from genome assembly GCA_964508135.1 of uncultured Saprospiraceae bacterium. Classification (GTDB taxonomy): domain Bacteria; phylum Bacteroidota; class Bacteroidia; order Chitinophagales; family Saprospiraceae; genus UBA6168. The sequence continues at coordinate 113,776 of CAZDSU010000013.1, read as the reverse complement.
CCCCGACTGCGTATTTGCGCTCCGGCACGGGGAACTCCCCGAATATCATCAACCTGCCCCAAGCCGCCACACAGTCGAAGTCGTTGGCTCGGCTGATGAGCGTAGTTATCTGCGCCCCCGGTGGCCGGGCCGCCACTTCCGAGATGGCGATGCTGCCGTCCTGCCGCCGGAACCATTCCAGGTGGCTCATGCCGGTGTTCATGCCAAGTGCGTCCAGGGTTTTGAAAGCCGCTTTTTTGATGTCGTCGTAAACGGGTGATTCCACTTCCCGTGGCAGCACTACTTGCCATTGTATCCACGGCTCTCGCATGGCTTCCAGCGGATTTGGAAAGTATTGCGTGAGCGAGTGAAAAACGGGCTTTCCGTTGAGCGAAAAAGTGTCGAACGAGAACTCGTCGCCAGTGATGAACTCCTCCAGCAGTACCTCGTGGCCGGGCGCTGGCGGGTTGAGCGACAGCGCCTTTTCCAGCTCCTCGGCATTGTTGGCCCGGTAGGTGGACTGCGAGGCTGCCCCGTCGGGCGGCTTGACCACCAGCGGGAAGCCCACCACATCAGCGAAGGCAAACGCCGCTTCCTTTGCCGTCACTTTTTGATGGCGGGCGCAGGGCAGGCCAGCTGCACGAAGCAGGTTTTTCATGCGGCCCTTGTCCCTGAAGTTGTGCGCCGTCTCCACGTCCATGCCTTCTATGCCGAGCGACTCCCGAACCTGCGCCACTGGCACCTGCGCTTGTTCCACCGCTCCCAAAAACCGGTGGATTTGACCCTGACGGCCCGCCATCAGCTTGGCCGCAGCCTCCAGTTGGGCGGCGTTGAACACGTCGTCCACCCGCTGAAAATCAGCGAGTTTGGATTGGATGTCGGCAGGCAGCCACTCCTTTGGTTCTTGGCTGACAAGCCCCAGGCGCACGTCGTCGAGGTTGGCCAAAGTCCGAATGAAACGGACGGCATTTTCGGTGTAATTCGGTGTAGTGTAGAGGACGAATGGCATGTGAAAAGTTGATTTTTTTGTTGCTGTTCAGCGCTTTGCGAAGCAATGTAGCAAAAATAAAAAAGCGGACATTCCAATTTTCAGGAATGTCCGCTTTTCAAAAAAAATTTGCGCAAGTGCTTATTTTTCCACGATAAATTTCTTTGCTAAAATGCCATCTGGCGTGCTGACGGTGATGAAGTAAGCACCGCTTGCGAAGCCGTCCAAGGCCACTTGCAACTGGCGCACGTCGGGCTGGATGGTTTGCGAAGCAACCATTTTGCCCTGCACATCGAAGAAAACCGCCTTGCTCGCACCTGACAACGGACGCTGGAAGTTCACGTTGAGCAAGTTGGTGGCAGGGTTCGGGAAGAGCAGGATGCTGTTGTCCAGTGCATTGTCCTTCACGTCCGTTACCGCATTTTCATCAATCACGATGTTCATTCTCGGTGTGCCGAGCCAGCCGCCGGTGCCGTCTTCCACCACGAAAGTAAAAAAGTCGTACACCGCGTCGGGGTCGGTATTGGTGTAGGCGATGGTTGCCAGGTGAACGTCGGTCATGGTGAAATGGTCGCCGATCCCGAGCTGAACGCCGTTGCGGCTGATGTAGCCGAAGTCGGTTCCATCCACGATGGTGAACTGCAACTGGCTGCCGGGGTTGTCAACGTCTTCCACCGCCAGTTCGGAATTGAAGATGTAGCGGGTATCAAGCGGCTTCACGTAAATCGTGTCGTTGTTGACCATAAACGGGCTGTTGGGCGAGGTGCTGGCGCAAAATTCGAGCGACCATTTTTCGAGGGTGCCACCCTGTCCGTCGTTGTCAATCACTTCTACCTTGAGCGTCCAGTCGCCAATTTTGTCTTGATTTTGGAAGGCGGCCAACGCGGCTTGCGGCTTGTAGGCCAGACCGTTGAGCGGCGGGCAAGCAATGTCGAACGGCGACTCGTCATTCAAGCCCAGGTTGAACTGGGAAACGTTTCCGCAGATGTTTTCGAAGAGCTTGACCTCTGTTCCAGTTGGACTGACCAGCGAAACCCTCAGGTCGTTGAGCTTGTCGTGGTTGCCTTTCAGTTGTGAAACGTTAAGGTCGGTGATGTTGCCGCTCTGCAAAATGGTCAGCACGCTGTTGATGGTCGGCGTGCCAACGGATGGGATGTTTTTTGGAACATCGGTGCTGGTAAAAGCGGAACACACGACCGTGTAGGTCTGGAAGCTTTTCGGTGTGATGAAGTCAGCCGTTCCGCACTCGTTGGATGGACGGATGCGCCAGTAGTAGATGGTGCTTTCGTCCAGCGCTACGGTTGGCGTGTAGGACGCTTCCACAATGCCAGCGGCATTTTCAAGGATGCTGCCCGGCTCGAAATTTGGGCTTGTCGCAATTTCAAACTCGTACAAATCCGCCTGCGGCAAATCGGTCCAGGTGAACGTGGGCAGCAGCCCAAGGCTCGATTGGCCATCCGCTGGCGAGATGATGTCCAAGGCCGTGAAGTCGTTGTAAACGATGTTGAAAAACAAGCTGCGATAAATAGTATCGGAGCCAGCAACCGCCCGAAGCACGATTTCAAAATCGCCGTCCGCCGTTACATTGCTCATATCGAAGGTAACAGTGGTGCTTTGGCCAGGATTTACGGTGGTGTTGCTGAAATCCACAACTACACCAGCAGGCAAACCAGCTACTACCTCAAATTCAACAGGAGTATCAAAATTTAGCACGGAGCCGGTTTGAACCACAATGCTGGCACTGTTCGGCACACAAACCTGCTGGGTTTGCGGATTGAGCGCCAACGTGAGGCTAGGCTCATCAGCGGGGCTGATGGCGAAGTTCTGGTTGGAGAGGTCGAAGAAAATATTGTTCGACGCCTCAATGCGCACCCTGGCGCTGTTGCTGGTCACGTCTGGAATGAAAACCGTTTCGGAGCCATCGTTTGGCGTGGCAACGACCATTGTATGTGGGAACGTTTGCCCACCATCAGTTGACAGTTTTATGTTCACTGCTTTGCAATTGACCAGGCTACCATCTGTGTTGGCGACGTCCCAAGTCACTGACACTTCTTGCCCTGCTTTTAGGTCAACGCCATTGGAATTGGGATACGTAACCAGGAAAGGCCCTGCAGCGGCAGTTGCTTTAAAGGAAACGTCTTTCCAAGTGATGCCGCCTGCGCCTTCCGTCACGTTGTAGTCACGTACCGTGCAGCGGAAATTTAAGTCACGTGAATAGGTTGGCAGCACTTCATAAATGTCAAGGCCATTGCTCAAAATGGTGGAAAGCTTTGGAAAATACCGCTTCGGGCTGGTTGTCGGGTCAAAAACCCTGAACAATGGTGCGGTACCTGATGGTGATCCGAGCTGGGAGGCTGGGCCAAGGTCTATTTGTTCCCAAGCATATTTAATGGGGTCTCCATCGGCATCGGAGGCAGTTGCGTTCAATTCAAACGGGGTGCTGATTGGAATGTAAAACCCGTCCGTGTAGGCATGGTCAACTGCCGGGGAGTGGTTGGATGTTTCAAAGGTATTGCCACAGATACTTCCACTTGTTTGGTGGGTATTTATCCAAAACTCCTCTACTGTGCCGCCATGGTAGTGTACGTTGGCAGAGCCTTGGATGTTATTGGAACCACAAGCACCTTGGTAGGAAAGGATGGTGCTGCCGCTACCTGGCTCCCAAGCAGAGCCGGAGTGGTGCTGGCCTTCTTGTCCCGGGCAGTTGTTGAAGGTATGGCCTCCCTGAAATTGGTGGCCCATTTCGTGCGCTGCAATGGACAAGGTGGTGCCGACTACGTCAGTCCCCCAATTGCAGGTTACGCCTCGGCCCTTGCCGCCGGTACAAACGGAACCGCTTACCACGCCGCCTACATCGTTGCAGGGACCTGTATATACGTGGCCGATGTCAAAGCTTGTTAAGCCCACGATGTTGTTGAGCACATCTTCGTTTTGGCCAAGCAATGAAGTGCCCATATTTGAATTATTATATGGGTCGCTGTTTGGGTTGACGAAAACAAGCAGGTCATTGTTCGGGATAAGCACCAAACGGAAGTCTGCGTCCCGCTCCACTACTGAGTTGAGTGTATTGGCGGCTGTAACCAGCGTGGAAAGTGCAGCAGGGACAGTTCCGCCGTGGCCTGCGCCGTATTCGCCCGTGCAGGCCAGTGCAAATCGGTACGACCTTCTGACCGTAAGCGCACCTTCGCCTCCTCCCCTGAAGCTAACTTCATTGTCTTCCGGCACGATGCCGCTTGGGTCAAGTGGACCCCCTTCCATTGGCACGAACTTGATGGGGAGGTCAACGTTGTTCCAGCTCAGTTCTGAGCGGTTGAAACAAAGATAATATTGGGTTTGGTTGCTGGCATAAGGCATCACCAATGAGCCGCCGCCTTCGGTCAAAATAAAAGCGTGAAACCCATCCAATCCAAAGCCAAACCGAACCGTATGGGTTGGGTCATTGAGGCTGATACCAGCAAATGTGCGAATCATCGGGTAGCGTTCGGCCAGTGCAGGGTCCATCACCAGCGACTCCCAAGCCTTGAAGGTTTCAACCGTGCCGTCAGACAGGGGCAGCTCCACTTGAAAATTCCCGGCCTTTGCCTCGGAAGAACCTTCCGCAGGGGCGTTGCGCAGGTGGTTGCGAATGGCGGGCAGGTCGAGCGAAAAGGTGATGTAGCTGGTGGGCATCGTCACGGTTTCGGCATTTTGTGGCAGAAAAATCTGCTGTTCCGTCACTTTTTGGAAAAACTTGGGTGCAGATTGAGCAGCCAATGTGAGCGTCAGCAGCATGGCGCTGAAAGTAGTTAGCAGATGTCTCATCATTAATTGAAGCATTGGTATCGAAGTAATTTTAATTGAGAAGTTTCAGAAGGAACGAACTATCTCGTGATAAGTTTGGCAAATTTACAAATCAATAGGTCAATGGTTCAATGGAAGCCCTGATTTGTTTGGTTGTTTGAAAGACAAAGCCGCATTGTTACAAAAAATGGACTTTTTTAAAGAGAAACGGCTGACAGGGAATGCCTGCCAGCCGTTTCTTTTGAAATTGCGAAATTGGAAATTGTTCGAAATTGACTACTGCACAATTTCCAAATTTCATAATTTCCTTATTTCACCGTATTTCGGCCAATGCTGTCGTAGTAGAAGCCCTTGTCGTGCATGGCCTCCACGTCGTAGAGGTTTCGGCCATCGAAAATCACGGGGCTTTTCAGCAGTTGCTTCATCACCTCGTAGCTGGGTGTGCGGAACACGCTCCATTCGGTCACGATGGCCAGTGCATCGGCGCCGATGAGCGCTTCGTACTGGTCGGCGGCCATGCTTATCTGGTCATTGTACTGGGCTTTCACGTTGTTCATGGCCTCTGGGTCGAAGGCTTTGACACTGGCTCCGGCTGCGATGAGGTCGTCAATCAGGTAGAGCGCCGGTGCCTCCCTGATGTCGTCCGTGTTCGGCTTGAAAGCCAGGCCCCAGATGGCGATGGTCTTGCCCTTCAGGTCGTTGTTGAAATATGCCTTGATTTTCTCGGTGAGGCGGTGTTTTTGCGTGGCGTTCACGCCCATTACCGCTTCCAGAATCTTAAAATTGTAGCCGTTGTCCTCGGCGGTTTTGGCAAGTGCCTGTACGTCTTTTGGGAAACAGGAGCCGCCGTACCCCACACCGGGGAAGAGGAAGCGCTTGCCGATGCGGCTGTCGCTGCCCATGCCCACCCGCACGGCGTCCACGTTTGCCCCCAGTTTTTCACAAAGGTTGGCTATCTCGTTCATGAAGGAAATACGGGTGGCGAGGTACGAGTTGGCGGCATACTTGGTCATTTCTGCCGAGCGCTCGTCCATGAAGTAGATGGGGTTGCCCTGGCGCACAAACGGCTCGTACAGTTGCTTCATCACCTTGCGGGCCCGCTCGGACTCCGTGCCAATGACCACCCGGTCGGGCTTCATGAAGTCTTCAACGGCCACGCCCTCCCGAAGGAACTCCGGGTTGGAAACCACGTCGAAGATGTCGGTGCTAAGACCCTCGGCCAAGATGGCATGAACCTTCTCGGCAGTACCGACCGGCACTGTACTTTTATCAATGATGACTTTGTAGTCCGTGATGATTTTGGAGAGGTCCTTGGCCACGCCCAAAATGTACTTGAGGTCGGCAGAGCCGTCTTCGCCCGGTGGGGTTGGCAGGGCAAGGAAAATGACCTCGGCACCTTTGATGCCTTCGGAAAGATTGGTGGTGAAAGTAAGGCGGCCTTGCTTGGTGTTGCGGTCAAAAATCACATCTAGGCCTGGCTCGTAGATGGGGATTTCCCCGTTTTGCATCCGTTTTACCTTGTTCTCGTCAATATCCACGCATATCACCTGATTGCCGGTTTCTGCGAAACAAGTGCCCGTGACAAGGCCGACATATCCGGTTCCAACTACTGCAATGTTCATATCAAATATGGTTTTTTAAAAATGAAAAAATAATTGCGGCGCAAAAATAGCCTTAACGGCGCAATGATTCAACATCCAAAGATGAATGTTGGTTAGGTATTTTTTTGGGGAAGGCCTCCTGGAACCAGCTTCGTTCAAAGTGTTGTGTATTCAGTTGAGCGTAGCTTTGGGTATTGAATGGTGACGCAGGTATGTTTAGTTCAGAGGGCAGGTTTGTGTAAATAGCTACATTTGAGCTTAAAAGTGATCAAATGAAATATCCTGTTTTATGCGGCATGGCTTTGCTCTTTTTGATATCCTGCACCTCGGTGCGGCCCTTCTTATCAAATTCCGTTCCGGCTGCCCCCGATTACTCGAAAAATTCTAGTTGGGCAGCGCTTCCTACCGAAACCGACCCTGCCGACCGCAGCCCTGGCCCCGAGTTTCCAGATTTGCAAGCAAGCTCGCAGGTGGATGTCTTCTTCTTGCACCCGACCATTTACCTGGACAATTCGGAGAAAGCCTGGAATGCTTCGTTGGAGGACGCTAAGTTGAACAAGCAAGTAGATGAATCAACCATTCTTTTTCAGGCGAGTGCCTTCAATGGGGCTGGGCGGGTTTACGCTCCCAGGTACCGTCAGGCGCACTTCCGCTGTTTCTTCGATGCGGACAAAGCTTCCTCAAAAAAAGCACTTGACCTCGCCTACGAAGACGTGAAAGCAGCCTTTGAATATTATTTGGAAAACTACAACCAAAAACGTCCCATCATCATCGCTGCCCACAGCCAGGGCACGCTCCATGCACTTCGGCTCATGGAGGAGTTTTTTGACGATAAGCCTTTGAAAAATAAGTTGGTCGCTGCCTACCTGGTGGGCTGGCCTATTCCCAAAAATGAGTTTGAGTCAATTCCCCCTTGCGAAACGCCCGACCAGACTGGGTGTTTTTGCTCTTGGCGAAGCTACCTGCACGGCTACATGCCGGATGGTGTTTTGTTAGGCGACAGCATTGTCGTCACCAACCCATTGACTTGGAAGGCGGACGGCATGGCCGCCGGGAAATCGCTGAACGAAGGGATGATAGCCAAGAAATTCAACCAAGTGCTACCCCAAAGAGCGGATGCAAAAGCGGTCAATGGCGTACTTTGGGTACACAAACCAAAGTTTCCCGGCAGCTTTTTCTTTTGGAAAAAGAACTACCACATTGCCGACTACAACCTTTTTTATGTCAACATCCGCAAGAACGCACAGCACCGGGTGGACTTGTTTTGGAAATAAAGCGAGGAAGTAGGTGCGCCAAGAATTCCTAATTCAGGCGAATTAGGAATTGAATTAGGTGCAGCGCACCGAAATATTTGTAGAAACTCCGCATCAAAGGCTTTGAGGTGCAGCGTACCGCAAGGTTACTGTGCGCTGCACCTTGAGACACCTTGTTTTTCCCGCTCGGCTACAAAGATTTCGCCGCTCTGCGGCTGTGATTTGCGCATATTTGGTGGTTTCAACCCCCTATTCGCAAATTCCCAATCCCACAAAAAAGCCCCGGAGCGAACTCCAGGGCCTTTTTTTAAAAGTATCTTGATTGCGTTTGCAAGTAGATTACCAACGGTTTCCACCGCCGCCGCCGTAGCCGCCGCCACCGCCGCCACGACGATCTCCGCCGCCGCCGTAGCCGCCACCGCCACGACGATCTCCGCCGCCACCGCCGTAACCGCCACCGCCGCCACGGCTTCCGCCGCCGCCGCCGTAACCGCCACCGCCGCCACGGCTTCCGCCGCCGCCGAAGCCGCCACCGCCGCCACCGCCGCCAGTACGTGCTTCACGTGGTTCAGCTTTTTTCACAACAATGGTACGACCGTCAATCTCGCTGTCATTCAACTCCGCAATTGCTTTCTCACCCTCTTCGTCGTTTGGCATCTCAACGAAAGCATAGCCCTTCGATTTGCCAGTAAATTTGTCGGTGATGACGGAGGCAGTAGTAACCTCGCCATACTCTTCGAATACCTCACGCAGGTAATCCTCTTGCGTGTCAAAATTCAGTTTTGCTACGAAAATGTTCATTGCAAAAAATGATTAAAGTGAAGAATTAGAGCAACTCCTGAAGCAGTAAATATTTAGGGACGAACAAAATGGGGAAAGAAAGGCAGATAGCGGAAGACGAGTTGCGGAGTTAAAGGAACTTACGAAAACTTACTTACCTGGCTACTGACAGAGACCCTTGCCGAATAAATCTCTCTTGCTTGCAGAAAATTTCTCAAAGAACAAAGCAAAGGTAATCACAAAAGTTTCAGAAAGACAAATTCTTAAAGATTTAATTATTTTCTAATCATTTGTTATCCAAGGTCTCCGATTGTCCAATTATCCCTTTCTAATCAGGTGTCGTGGCCTATCGCAACAAGGTTACCGACCCGGTCAACTCCCGCCTTTTCCCATCTTCGAAGATGATGTTGGCCTGCCAAACATACACCCCGGGTGAAGCTGGCTTTCCTTGGTGCGTGCCGTCCCAACCTGCCGCTGCGTCGTTGGGTATCAAGTCGTCGTGGTCGTACACCCGGCCTCCCCAGCGGTCGTAAACCTCAAGGTTCAGCACCTCCTTCACGTCAGCGCCAGCGAATATGGTGAACACGTCGTTGATGCCATCGCCATTTGGCGAGAGGGCGTTGGGGATATAAACTTTGTAAAAATCCAGCACGAGGTGTACCAGGCTGTCGCAGCCAATTTGCGAAGCAAAAAAGGCATCGTACTCGCCCGGGTTTTTGTAGGAATGTTTGCCCAGGTGGTAGGTCTCCGATTCAAATATTTTCGCAAAAACGGTGTCAACACCATCCGCTGACATGCTCAAATTCAGGTGTACAATGCTGTCGCAACCATCAACGGAACGCAACGTGTCCACGTAGTGTCCCGCTGTCCGAATATTAGTTTCATTGAAAAAAAACGACTCTTCAATGCAAATCACCGTGTCCACTATAGTTTTAAAAAATGGGATTTTCAGTTTGTAGGCAGGCGTTATCCTGCAACTGTTGGGGCCTAGTATCCGAACTTGGTACGCACCCTCTTCGTCTGTGATGCCGTGCAGCGTGGGGCCGGTCTCGCCCACGAGCGCCACCCCGTCCCGGTACCATTGGTATTGCAGGGTATCCCGGTCGGGGAGGTTGAGGGTAAAGTCGCCACCGCAGGGGTTGCCGGTGGCCTTTATTTTGAACTCAAATTGCTGCACATCCGCCAGCACGAGGTTGTCGAAAAAATAGTAGGTGTTGGTAATCAAATTCTCTTCCACGCAATTCGGGCCGATGGCAATGGCGTAGATGTCCTGCTGTGGTATCACGTTGATTTCCTTGAGCTTCCATTCGAGTGCGCCGCTGATAGGCACGGAGCCAAGTTCCACCCAGCCGGGGCCGTTGGTTGGGCAGCCAAACTGGTCGTTGGCGATGCCGAAGGGCAGGTTTGCACAGTCGGTTGACCCATAAAAAACGATGGTTGTGGGCGGGGAACTGAATGCTTTTGTGAAACCAATCCAAAACTCGAAGCGGTAGGCTGTGCCAGCCTTCAAGGGGCCGAGGAGGCAGGCCCCGGCGTATTCTTTCCAGTTTGGGTTGCCCTCGCTGGACCCACCTGGCCCGCCGGAATTGCCGACCCGCCCGTTGCGGAAGCCCACACAGCCATCGCCATCTGGGAAGGGGAGTGGAGGAGGCAGGTCGGGCCAGCCCATCCAGCCGCAGGTGTGGAGGTAGTCGGTCGTGGGCTCCGAGGCTTGAATCCAGTCTTTTGCGCAGTTGAGTTGGGAGCGGTCTTGGGGGCAGCACGTGCGTTCTTCGAAGGAGGGGTTGGGGATGAGCGACAGGGGCACTGCCACGGGGCAGTTGCAGTCGGAGGTGTCGTTGAGGTCAATGAGGCCGTCGCTGTCGTCGTCAATGCCGTTGTCGCAGATTTCGACCGGGAGCTGCGGTGATGCCGGGGTGCCGTTTTTCACCCAAAAAAAACCGCCCAAAAACAGGGGCAAGAAGCTGGTCAGCAGTTTCATCGGCGAGCAATTTTGATGGTAAATGGCCTTGGCGGCAGGGCTTGTTCCAAAGGTAGCCAAAGCCTCCAATTTGTCAAAGCGTTGCTTGTTTCTTTATTGCCAACTGTCAGCCAACCGCCTGTTTGCGAATGGTTAACAGCGCCAAGACCGGGTAGGAAGGTTTTCGGCGTTAACTTTGCCCTTGGTTTTGGCTAATTTTTTTTTGATGAAAAATATCATGTTCCTGCTGTGCGGCCTTCTTTTCGGCGCTGCGCTCCATGCCGAAAACGGTTGCGAAATCACGGTCAAGTTGGAAAATTACCGTTACGACACGCTCTGGTTTGGCACCGCCTTCGGCAAGCGGGCAGTGCCCGATTTTGCCGCTGCCATCCAACCAGACGGCACCTTCCTGCTCAAGACCGACAAACCGCTGGAACAGGGCATGTACGCCATCATTTACAAGCGAACCCCCAGCTCCAGCCTCCAGTTTTTCCAGTGCTGGCTGGTGGATGGGCAGCGCAAGTTCAGCATCGAAACCAATATTTCGATACCGTACGAGAAGCCGGTCATTGTTGGCTCGCCGGAAAATCAAGCCCTTTTTTCCTACCTCAGACAAATGAACTTCAAGGACAAACGCATGGACGAGGTGGTGGCGCAAGAACGCTTTTTGCAAACAGAGGAATTCTACCGTCAGCGGGTGATGGTGGAGGAAGAAATGCGGCATTTGCAGGACAGCATCATCAGCAACACAAAGACGGGGTTCACCACTCGGTTGGTGCAACAGACTCTGTTCCCCGTTCCACCAAAATCCACCCCAAAAAAAGGCAACTGGCAACAAGAAGCACGGGAGCGCTGGCTGTACCAACGTGCCCATTTTTTTGACAACGGCAACATCGGCACCCCCGATTTCACCCTCCACCTGCAATGGCTCGACCGCACGGATTTCTTTCTGCTCTCCCTCGCCCCTGCCGACCCCGACACAGTCAAAACCCTGGTTGACATGGTGCTGAAACGCTTGGAAGCATACCCGGATGGCTACGATTATTACCAAAAATACCTCGTCAACTCGTTCACAAAACTGAGCAAGTTCCGCAACGACGAGGTGTACGTGTACCTGGTGCACAACTACTTTGAAACGGGCAAGGCCAAATGGGCATCCGCCAACGACGTCAACAATGCTACCTATCTCACTGGTCAAATGGAACTGCTTTTCGAGGGCAAGGATGCGCCACCCGTCACGATGTTCGACCGGGAAAACAATCCCGTGAAACTGTACGACATCTCCGCAAAACTGACGCTGCTCCTATTTTATATGCCCGACTGTGGGCACTGCAAAAGGGAAATACCCGAAATCGCAAAAATGTACGAACACTACAGCGGCAAGGGCCTGAAAGTGGCTGCGGTCTGCCTGAAATCTGGCAGCGACACACCAAGTTGCTGGGAGTTCACCGACAGCCAAAACCTGCCAAAGGACTGGTACTTGCTCGCCGACCCGAACCGCCAGGCGAACCTCATTTCGATGTTCAGCGTGAGAAGCTACCCACGACTTTTCCTCCTGGATGCCGACAAAAAAATCGTGTACAAACAAAGTGGCGAGATGGCGGAGTGGCAGTTGGAGGCGGTGTTGGGGAGGTTTTTGAAGTAGGCTGTAACGTTGGCAAGCTGTTTTCAACTTACAGGCACTAATGACGCTGTTCTGCGGGTTCTTTTACCGTAACATCAAGGTTGTATTTTTTACGGATAGCCTCCATTTCTTGCTTTAAAATATCAGGCTGCTTCCAATACTTCTCGCTCAATTCTTCCCTGATTTCCCGCATCGTTTTTACTGCGTCAAAATCCTTTTTTTGCTGGATTGCCTTTTTATCAGTTCCCATTTTCGATTGATTTTAAAATTTCCCTTGGCGTCCTTATTTCTATCAACCTGTGGCCATGCCGAAGGTTGATGGAATTGTAAAGCCGGATTCTGTCAAGGTTTACGATATGTTTGAAGTTCCAACTTGCAAGCACATCGGCATTGTTCAATGTCGCAAGTGCGATGTGCAAAGCGTCGTTGAAGCTCTTGTTTGTCAACGCCCCTTCAGCGATATAAGTTTCGGCAAGTAGGATAGCTTCATCCGTTATTCCAACCACAATGCGGTTTCGAGTCGGTACTTCATTCACTTTTTCCCTGATTGCTTGCCGTGCGGGTTCGAGTTCCTTAAATGTCAAGTCTGAAAGCATGATTCGCTTGCTGCCGTTGATAAATTCATCGAAAAGCGCATCGCTCCATTGCTTGAACTCTTCGTCAAAGCAACCCCCAATAGCGGATGTGTCTGTATATACTTTCATGGGTTCAAAGATAGGGAATCCGTCCAATTTTCAACTTTTTGCTTGTTTCAAAGCATTGAATTTGGCCTATGCACTTCGGGCAGTCACCGAACCGCCAAGCGAACCTCATTACGATGTTCAGCGTGAGAAGCTACCCTAGGCTGTTCCTCCTCGATGCCGACAAAAAAATCGTGTACAAGCAAAGTGGCGAGATGGCGGAGTGGCAGTTGGAGGCGGTGCTGTCGAGGTTTTTGAAGTAGGCTGCTGCGCAAACAATTCCCGCCTTTTAAGACCCGCCATGTCCTTATCTTCGCACCGCAAATTCCGAAATGGCCAAATGACTTCAATGACATAAATGACAAATCATCAATCATGAAAAAACTAATCCTTTCCCTCACCTTCCTCCTTGCCGCCCGCCTCGTCTTTGCCGTCGAGGGGATGTGGCTGCCGCTGCTGCTTGGCCTTTTGAACGAAACCGAGATGAAAAGCCTCGGCATGAAAATGAGCGCCGAGGACATCTACTCCGTCAACAAAGGCTCGCTCAAGGACGCCATCGTGCAGCTCGGCGGCTGCACGGCGGAGGTCATCTCTGACAAAGGGCTGCTGCTCACCAACCACCACTGCGGTTTTGGGCAGATACAGTCGCACTCCACGCTGGAGCACAACTACCTTGAAGACGGCTTTTGGGCGAAAACGCTCAAAGACGAACTGCCCAATCCCGGCCTCACTGCCATGTTCATCTCCCGCATCGAGGACGTGACGGCGGCTGCGCTCGCTGGCGTCACGGACGATATGGACAAAAAGACCCGCCAAAGCACCATTGACAAAAACCTCGACACCATCAAGAAATCGGCGAAGATGGAGGCTTGGGAGGAGACGATGATTCGCCCATTTTTTGCTGGCAATCAATACTTTATGTTCATCACCGTCACATACAAGGACGTGCGGTTGGTGGGCACGCCGCCGTCAAGCATCGGTAAGTTCGGTGCTGACACGGACAACTGGGTCTGGCCCCGCCACACCGGCGACTTTTCCATGTTCCGCATCTACGCCGACAAGAACAACCGCCCCGCCGAGTACAGCGCCGACAACGTGCCACTCAAGCCCAAGCACTTCCTGCCTATCAGCCTTGATGGTGTGGCGGAGGGCGATTTCACGCTGGTATTCGGCTTTCCAGGGCGCACCAGTGAGTACCTTCCGAGCTATGCCATCTCGCAAATCGCCGACGTGCTCGACCCTGCCCGCATCATGGTGCGGGACAAGACACTCGCTATCTGGGACGGCGGCATGAGGGCCGATGCACAGGTCAAAATCCAGTATGCCAGCAAGCAGGCCAGCCTCGCCAATGCTTGGAAAAAATGGAAGGGCGAAGTGCTTGGCCTCCGCAAGACCAAGGCAGTGAAAAAGAAGCAGCAGTATGAGGCGGAGTTTATGAAGCTGGTGACGATTAACCCCAAGTTTTCGAAATACCAGGGCTTGCTTAAGGAGTTTGAGCAACTGTACCGGGACATTACACCCTACGCCGAGGCCAAGGCTTATTTCGATGAAATCATGGGCAGCAACGTGGAGATACTGCGGGCGGCCAGCCGCTTCACGGGCATCGTTCGTGCCAACGACAAGAACGGCGAAGCGGGCTATTTTGAGGAAAAAAAGAAGGTGCAGGACGGCCTCGCCAGCTTTTACAAAGACTACCGCCCGGAAATGGACCAACGTGTTTTTGCTGCGCAAATGGAGGTGCTGGTAAAAAAACTGGGCAAGGATTTCCAGTCCGACCTGCTAGCTTCGATGCTCGCTGATGCTGGCGGCAGCTATGAAAGATTGGCGGAAAACATCTTCAAAAACTCCTTCCTAACCAACCAGGCCGCTGCCAACGCCGTGCTGGACAAGTCGCTAGAGGAAGGCATGAGGGCTATCGTCACCGACCCGGCCTGCCAGTTGCTGAACAGCCTTCGGGATGTTTACAACGCTAAAATCACCCCCAAGTACAACGAGTACAACGACCGAATCGAGGTGCTGCAAGCCACCTACATGCGGGCGCAGATGGCCGTTTTCCCCAACAAGAAATTCTACCCGGACGCCAACTCGACCATGCGCATCAGCTACGGCCAGGTGCAGGGCTACCAGCCGCAAGATGCCGTGGCCTACTCCCCGCAGACCTACCTCGAAGGCGTAATGGAGAAGTACGTGCCAGGCGATTACGAGTTCGACGTGCCGGCCCGCCTGCGGGAGCTTTACGACAAAAAGGATTACGGCCAATATGGCGACGGCGGCAAGTTGCCCGTCTGTTTCCTCGGCTCGAACCACACCACGGGCGGCAACTCCGGCAGCCCGGCCATTGACGCACACGGCAACCTCATCGGCCTCAACTTCGACCGGGTTTGGGAGGGTACCATGAGCGACTACAACTACGACGTGAGCATTTGCCGCAACATCATGGTGGACGCCCGCTACGTGCTTTTCATCGTGGACAAGTACGCCGGGGCCACGAGGCTGATTCAGGAGATGAAGCTGGTGCATCCGAAAAAGAGCGGTGCTTCCGTGCCGAAAAAGGAGAAGCAGCCGAAGCCGATACGGGAGAAGAAGCAGGGGAGCTTGAAGGCGCCTGTTAAGGTGGAGGAATATTGAGGAATACGCTGCCCCATTTACGTCGGCCCACCACGGTCCTTGTTGGGGCGACCATTGCGGTAGTATGTTAACGAGTCGTACTTCACTGTACGAGGGCGACCGCAAGGGTCGCCCCTACGGGGACCGTGGTTAGTTTGTAAATAACTGAGTGTGGAATAACATGTACATGCAATGAGAAAATACGACCCAGCCATACATCATCGGCGAAGCGTCCGTTTGAGGGGATATGATTATAGCCAAGCGGGCGCTTATTTCGTTACAATATGCGCACAAGGGAGGCGATGTTTATTTGGAGAAATAATCAACCATGAAATGCATTTAAATGAATTTGGGATTATTGCCTATCAAGAATGGGAAGCCTTGCCAGCACGTTGGAAGCATATTGATATAGGTGCGTTTCAAATTATGCCAAATCACATGCATGGCGTCATAATAATTAACACGATATTGCCTTCTGAGGCTGCACAAACAGCAAGTCATAATCTATTGCCTATGCCTATTTCACCGAATTTAATTGACACAAAAACGCAATGGGCTGATAATCCAACACTGGGTCAAATAGTGGGTGCATATTGTTCCATTACGCAAGTTAATTGCGTCAATTTTGTCAAAGGTAACAAGCCAAATGAATACCTTGGAAAGGTTTGGCAAAGAAATTATCATGAGCATATTATCCGCAGCGTCAAAGCATTTGATATGATTTCAAATTATATCATCAACAACCCAGCGAATTGGGAAAAGGATACGTTTTTTACCCCGATTAACCCACGGTCCTCGTAGGGGCGACCCTTGCGGTCGCCCGTGCCCTGCAATGAACGACCCTTGCGGTTGCCCGTGCCCTGCAATGAACGACCATTGCCTCAAGTATCGTCAGTTCCACCAATCTTGCAACCACTGTTGAAATTTCATCCCGTGTTTCGGTAAGTTTGCAACCAAAATTTCAACAATCTTCATCGAAATGAAAAACGTCAACGCTTCCAAATCTTTCGCTGTCCTTACCATTTGTTTTCTACTCGCAGCGCCCAGTTGCACCAAGCAACGCTACGAAAAGGCGCTTGCCAACGCCGCCCAACCCAACAGCACTGAGCGGTCATTTGACCTCACCAAGATTTCCACGGAAAATCCGAACTTGGTTTGGAAGGAAATTGGTAGCGAGCAATACGTGCTGGTATCGTCGTGGAAAGCAGATGCGAAGTACTACAAAAACGATACGAAGACTGGGTTTTACAACACGGGCAAATATCCGATTTGGGTGACGGTTGCTCCCGATTTGCAGAAACGCCTCGCTGGAGAGCACCGCAATTTCAAAAAAACTAAACCCCTTGACAAGCGCCTGAAACAATTGCTTGGCCTGCCACCGAATGCCGACAAAAAGGTTTTTGTGGAGTTTTGGGTGCGACCACAAGACATGATTCGCCCCTGCGTGGACGCCGAAGTGACCGATAATACCTGCGACCTCTTTTTGCCGAAAGGCGCAAGCCCCGATTGTGAAAACCTCGTCTGGCTGGCCGACCAAGCCAGGGCCTCTTTTGCTGATAGCACGCTTTACCAGCGGTATCCTTTCACCCAACTTGGTTATACCTACGACTGGAAACGGAAGAACAAAAGCCATGTGGGCTTAAGCGAATTCGTGATTGGAAAAAACAAGGACATTGTGGTCGGAGGGATTTTTGAAACGGCGGAATATGTCCATAGAAAGTGAAGCGGCAGGCAGCCATGAATTGTGCTACAGCCGCCCAAAAAAACGCCCGTTTTCCCTATGCGAAAACGGGCGTTTTTTTTTGCCTTTAACGCAAGCAACAATCGCTTAAATTAACTCAACTCAATCTTAAATCTCGCCATGCCCTAAGCTTACGCCATCACCACCATCCGCTCCACTTGGCAGCTCTGCAACTATGGCTTCCGGCACAGTACCTTTGCTCCGTCCCGGAATACACTTGGGCCGTCGAACCGCCGCCCAAGTTATTGACCTTGACAGCAGCAACACCTGTACCGTTGTCGTCAGTATCTCCTATTGGAGAATTCAACATTCAAGTGCAACATGTGTTACCCCCCGAGTAATTGGATAAAAATTGATTTGGCGTAAAAAGCCGAGCGTTTTTAGAGGTCTGGTATTGAGTTTTTTTTCAATCGAAGCGATGTATTCATCGTCGTACAAAGCAAATTGGGATGTACTGCCTGATTAAGCCATTGGTTTTTTCGTTGAGCACTCTTTCCCATGATGACTGGACTTTTGACTGTGCCGGAAGCCGGAAGATGTCAATTTTGAAAAAACAGAACTGTTGCCGACATTTATGGATCACAACAAACTTAAATGTCATGGTCGAACAGTTCTGCAAATCAATATTACAAATAGTAACCCGAAACAGCAAAGCCCTGGTCAATTTAGTGATGGGCCTTGCAAGCCAAACCTTTGCGAGGTCAGTAGTGGAGGTAAGCCTGGGCCGTTGCTATCATTATCAGCACAGCAGAATCAGTTACACCATTGGGGACATAGACAAGAAGGAGGGACGTACAGAAAAAGGGGAAGAACCGGCAAGGCTTGGCCGGCTGGAAGTAGAAAAAAAATTTACCTGTGAAGGTGGATTATTTTTCAAAGCCATTTGATAAATTCTGGTTGTTGAACACGGATATCAGTTCCCTGTTCCGTCCGTATTCCCCTTGTTTGCAAGAGCGCAGGTACGTTTACAAGGCCAATAACCAGGTCAAGGGAAACCGTCCCGTAGAGGTTGGCCATGAACTCAGTACGGTCGGACTGTCTTGCCGCAAGCCATTGTACGGGATGAGCGGGCCGGTCTGGAACCCGCCGTTGAGTATGCGCCTGGTCCCATTTGGGGAAAACAAGAACACGTTTACGGCCGGGCAGGTCAACGGTTTACTGTCGGACAAAGGCCTGCCGTTCCATGGTTCATTGACCGTGAACGCATTGGACAGCAGCTACTGCGGCCCTGAATATGTGGTGGGTACTTATTCCCAGGCCAATTTGGTGAACATCGTCCGGATGCCGTCCAACCGCAATGTATGGAAGCGGCTGAGTGAAGAAGAGGTGAAAAGACGGAGGAGCGGGAATACGGACAACCGCGGGGCAAATAGTGTGTATGGCGCTGAACACAAACTTAAGGAAGCAGATGGTTGGGACCTGGCGGCGGATATAAGGACGAGTTTTGGGGTAAAATTGAGCAACGGAAAAACCTGCATCGTGCAGATGGACATCTGGGAAGACATGCTCGTCCGCTCAAGGCGTGGAAAGAGCATGAAAGACAAGCCTTTCCGTTTGGTGCGGATCCGGCTGCTCGATTCAAAAACAGAACAACCGCTCTTTAAAAAATGCATGTGGCTTTGTGCGTGGGGAGAGAGGCGGAGGGAACTGGGTGCGGAAGAAATCTACTGGGCATACCGCAACCGTTATGACATAGAGCACTTTTTCCGCTTCGGCAAACAACGGCTGTTGCTGGACAAATCGCAGACACCGGACGAGGGGCACCTACAGAACTGGATGGAGGTTGTCAACCTGGCCTACTGGCTGCTTTTCGTTGGAAAGGGGGAGGCCAGGCATGGTTGCCGCAAATGGCAACAGTACGACAAGAACTATAAAAACAGGGTGGAACATGACATGCAAGTGACCCCTTCGCAGGTTCAGTTACAGATGGAAGGAATTATTTTGGGGTTTGAGCAAGGCCCGTTCCTGCCAAAACTCCAAATAAAAGGAAAGGGGCGAAAAAAAGGGCAGGTCATGCAGAAAAGAACAAGGCACCTTGTCCTCAAAAAGAAGAAAAAGAAGAAAAAACTTAGGAAAAAATGATTACAGATTGAAATAAACCAAAAAGTAAGACAGGCTCGGACTTGAAGGCAAAAACTTCAACTAATCAGTGTTTGTCAAAAGTCCAGTACACTACACAACAAGCAAATTTTTCAACAGCAAAAGGGGGCACAACCAACAACCCGCACTACATGCCAACCCAATCAGAAGAAGTACTCGAACTCGACCTGGTGCAGCAGCTTATCAGCTCGCTGGGCTACCAGTTCGTGAGTATCAAGGATGAAAACGACCTGCTCGCCAACCTCAAGGCGCAGCTTGAAAAGCATAACGGCCTTACGTTGAGCGAGCGGGAGTTTGCGAAGGTGCTCAACAAGCTGAACAAGGGCAATGTATTCGACCGGGCGAAAATCCTGCGGGAGCGCATAGACTTCGAGCGGGACAACGGCGACACGGGCTACCTCCAACTGCCCAACCTGGAGCATTGGTGCCAAAACGAGTTCCAGGTCACCAGACAGATAAGCGTGGAAGGAACCTACAAGAACCGCTATGACGTCACCCTCCTCATCAACGGCTTACCGCTGGTGCAAGTCGAACTGAAAAAACGGGGGCTGGAACTCAAGGAAGCCTACAACCAAATAGACCGCTACAAAAAGCATTCGTATTGGGCGAGCAACGGGCTGTTCCAATACGTGCAACTCTTTGTAATCAGCAATGGCGTGAACAGCAAGTACTTCGCCAACAACGGCGTGAAGGACTTCAAGCTCACCAGCTATTGGGCGGATACCGACAACCAGAAAATCAACAAGCTGGCAGACTTTGCCAAAGCGTTTTTTGAGAAATGCCATATCTCCAAGATGATTTGCAAATACACCGTGTTGCACGAGAGCAGCAAGCAGTTGATGGTGCTGCGGCCCTACCAGTTCCATGCCGTGGAGGCGCTGGTGGAGCGGGTGCGCAATACCAGGAAGAACGGCTATATCTGGCACACCACGGGGTCGGGCAAGACGCTGACCAGCTTCAAGGCGAGTCAGGTATTGGTGAAGCTGCCAAAGGTGCATAAAGTCGTGTTCGTGGTGGATCGCCGTGACCTCGATGCCCAGACCATTCAGGAGTTCGATGCCTTCCAAAAAGGCTGCGTGGACAGCACGGACAACACGGACGCCCTCGTGCAGCAATTGACCGATACCTATATTGACGCCAGTACCAAAGAGCCGAAGGACACCAATCTCATCGTGACCACCATCCAGAAGCTGAACAACGCCATCCAGTTGCCGAGACATCGCAAGCGCATGGAATCGGTAAAAGACAAGCGCATCGTGTTCATCTTCGATGAATGTCACCGCAGCCAGTTCGGGGAAACGCACCAACGCATCAAGACCTATTTCACCAACCACCAACTATTCGGCTTTACGGGCACGCCCATCTTTGCCGACAATGCCGCCCGCAAGCTGCCGGGCATGAGCACCACCAAAGACCTCTTTGATGAGTGCTTGCACCGCTACGTCATCTCCGATGCCATCGCCGACCAAAACGTGCTGCGCTTTTCGGTGGAATACTTTAAGACTTTTGACCGCCGGGCCGACGACAACATGCCCGATGTAAAAGTTGCTGGTATTGATACCAAGGAAGTGCTAGAATCGGATGAGCGAGTGGGCAAGGTGGTGGAGTACATCATTCAGCACCACGACCGCAAGGCACACCATCGTATGTTTTCTGCGATTTTCTGTGTCCACAGCCGTGACATGCTTATCAAATACTACGAGGAGTTCCGGCGCAGGCGGGAGACGGGAGAGCATGATTTGCGCATCGCCACCGTTTTCTCCTATGGTGCTAACGAAGACCAATATGAAGAAACAGGGGAAATTCCTGAATTGAATCTTGAAGATATAAACGAGAACAAGGTCAATAAGCATTTTCGGGACAAGATGGACGAGTACATCGCCCACTATAATCAGCAGTACCTGACTAATTTTAGCACCAAGGACAGTCAGCAGTTCTACAACTACTACAAGGACATTGGGAAGAAGCTCAAAGAACGGGAGTACGAAAACTTTGACGACCGCAACCGCATTGACCTGCTTTTGGTGGTGAATATGTTCCTGACCGGCTTTGACGCCAAGAAAGTGAACACGCTTTTTGTGGACAAAAACCTAAAGCACCACGGCCTGATACAGGCGTTTAGCCGCACCAACCGTATCATGGGCGAGCGAAAGCCCGACGGTTTTGTCGGCTGCTTCCGCAACCTGAAAGCCGCCACAGACGAGGCCGTGCGGATGTTCAGCAATAAAACTCCGGTGGAGGAAATCCTGTTAGAGCCTTATGAATACTATGTCGGCAAGTTCGGCCAAGCCCTTACCCGGTTGCGGGAAATCGCCCCGACCTTTGAGAGCGTGGACGACCTCCTCACCGAAGAAGACGAACTGGCTTTCGTGCAGGCATTCCGGCAACTGGCCCGCCTAAAGGTGCTCATGTCTGGCTTCGACGAGTTCAGCTTTGAAGACCTCGGCATTGACGAGCAAGAGTTTAACGACTACCAAAGCAAGTACCTCGACCTCTATCAAAAGGTAAAGCACGACAACAAGCAGGAAAAGGAGTCCATCCTCGACAGCATAGATTTTGAGATAGAACTTATCCAACGGGTGGAAATCAACGTTGCCTATATCATGCGGTTGCTCGGTGAACTGCACAAAAGCAAGGAAAAAGACCGGGAGAGAATCCTCAAGGAGATTGCCGACCTGCTGGGCGGCGAGCCACAATTGCGCAGTAAGCGGGAACTGGTTGAAAGGTTCATCAACGAACAACTGCCAAAAATCAAGGATGCCGAGGACATTCCCTACTATTTCAATTCCTTCTGGAACCTGCAACGTGAAGAAGCTTTCACGAAACTTTACCAACAGGAAGACCTTGACCCCGACCTTGCCAAAGACGTCATTGAGCAATATATGTACACTGGCCGCCGCCCCCTGACCGATGAACTGACCAGCATCCAACGCAAACGCCCAACCCTGTTCGAAATGGCCGAATCGGCTGAAAGGATATTTGGGAAGATAGAGGATTTTGTGGAGACGTTTGAGGAGGGGATGGGGGAGTGAGGTTGTCTGAATCACGGATTTGGGGATTTAGGGATTGCACGGATAATTCAGTGTAATCTTATCATCCGTTTCATCCGTGATTCAGACAAGCAGGCAGGCAAGGTGCCGAAGCGGACTTCGGCAGTACATCACCTCGCTGTCGTCCGGTCTTCCTTCCCAAATCAACAGTTGTTAGCGCTTGTTTAACACCGCATAAAGTTCATCTTCAGCAACTATTTCAATCCCCGGTGGTAATTGATTTGGAAGGAAATCCTTGCTTACCACGAGTACCTCGCTTGAACTCACGACGGTCGTCGGTGCGGTGAAGCGCATTTTTTTACCAAAAAAGTAGAGGTAGCACAACAAGTCCTGTTCCAGCGGGCTTGCCACGACGATGGTTTCGGCTTGCGCAAACACCGGGGCAAACCTCGTGACCAGCTCGGACCTCGGCGGCACCTGCCAGAACAGCAAAAACTGCCTGCCCAGCGTGAAGGCCAACAGACCAGCGAAGGCCCATTTCACCCAAACGGTTTTGTTCCAAAAATGCCGGATGCCCCAGAACGTGGCAATGCCCACGAATGGCAGTGCCGGAGCCAGGTAGTATCGGGTTGACTTGGCGGCTATGGCGAGGAATACTGCCAGTGGAAGGTACAGGCAGAGCGAAAGTAGTAGCAAGTGGTTTCGCTTGGCGAACAATCGGGTCATGGTCTGCCGCCAATTTTTGAAGAACAAAAAAATGCCGTAGGCCACGAGACAGAAAAAAATGTAATGCCAGAGGTTGAAGGTTTTGTCGAGGCTAGAAAACAGGTAGCTGAAATCGAAAGCCTCCTTCCAGCCCGCCATTGGTCTGGTGAACCTGTACCACAGGTCAACGCTGAACAGCCGTTCGAAGGCAGTGCCGGTGGGCGCCTCGCTGAGGGTGGGGCTTCCGGTGAGCGTGTTTCCGAATGCCTGCTGCACCCAGAACCACCCGACTGGGAAAGCGATGGCGGTGGCTGCGCCAAGCCAAGCAGTTTTGGAGGCCAGCAGGGACTTGGTTTTCTTCGTAAAAATGAGGTAGGCCAACATGCCCGGCAACAGCACACCAGCCGCTGGCCCTTTCACCAAAAAAGCTAGCCCCAAGCAAAGGCCGCAGCAGAGTGCCGCCCATTTTTTGTCAAAATCAACAAAACGCAAAAAGTAATAAACACTGGCCAGCAGAATGAAAACGAGCAAGGAATCGAAGTCGCCCGTGCGGCCAACGTGCCACCCAATCAGGCCCTTCACGCTGGCCAACATCAGGCAGGTAAGTGCGGCAAAGGTGGCCGAGCGG
Organism: uncultured Saprospiraceae bacterium; assembly: GCA_964508135.1. Taxonomy (GTDB): domain Bacteria; phylum Bacteroidota; class Bacteroidia; order Chitinophagales; family Saprospiraceae; genus UBA6168. Next base: position 90,360 of record CAZDSU010000013.1, on the reverse strand, counting down.
TACAGGGTGATTATTTTGAAAAGGATAAAAAACGCCGCTATTATGGACAAGGCGGAAGGCAACCGAAGAGCAAACTCGTTGAATCCCAGCATTTTCAGCGAAGCTGCAACACACCAGATGAAAAGTGGGGGTTTTGTGTTCCAGGTGTCCGGCTGCCCGGCGTAGTGCAGGTTGTACCAATCGCCATTGCGCAGCATTTCGATGGCGTTGATGCAGTTGCGTGATTCGTCCCAAGCGAAAAGCGGGTGCTGGCCGAGCTTGACCAGGGAGAGCAGTAAAATGGTGGCGAAGGTGAAAAGGACGAGCGCTTTTTGTTTCATGATTTATTGGAAATGCCGAGGCAACCTGCGGCTTCAAACTCCGTTTAGCAGGTGGGCAAAACTACATACCTTCGCCCGACTATTCATCCATAATTTTTTCAGCATGACATTACGCAACCTACCGATTTTCTTTACCTTAATCTTTGTTTTTCAACAAGTTACGTCAACGGCGCAGCAACCCTGGAAGCCTGTTCCCGGTTCGCTGACCACCCCGTGGACGGACAAGGTGACCACTGAAGCCCCCTTCCCTGAATACCCCCGACCCACGATGACCCGCCTTGACTGGGTCAACCTGAACGGCCTGTGGAACCTCAATTTGCTGGATGAAAAGAGCGGCAAACCGGAAAAGCAGGGCAAGATTTTGGTGCCGTACCCCGTCGAGTCGGCGCTATCGGGCTGCGGCTGGCGGGTGGAACCTACGCATGTGATGGTTTATACCCGCAAATTTTTTATGCCGAGCCGTTGGAAAGGTCAGCGGGTGCTGCTCCATTTCGGTGCTGTTGACTGGCAAACTTCGGTCTTCGTCAACGGCAAAAAAGTGGGCGACCACAAGGGCGGCTACGACCCATTTTTCTTCGATATCACCGACGCTGTCACCCTCGGCCAAGAGGCGGAGCTGTCCATCCACGTCACTGACCCGACCAATGCTGGCGGGCAGGCTGTCGGCAAGCAGTCGCTGACGCCGGGCGGCATTTTTTACACGCCGACCAGCGGTATCTGGCAGACCGTCTGGCTGGAGCCAGTGCCGCAGAGCTACATCCGGTCCTACCGAGTGGAGCCGCAGCCGAACAAAAACCGGGCGCTTGTGCGGGTGGAAACCGAACATTTCCTGGATGGGCAAAAAGTAGTCGCCAGCGTCTTGCAGAACGGTCGGGTGGTGACGAGCGCCAGCGGCAAAGCAGGCGCACCGCTGATGCTTTTCGTGAAGGACGGCCATCTTTGGACGCTCGAAGACCCCTTCCTCTACGACCTCGAAATCACGATTGAGGGCAGCAACGGCAAGCATTTGGACAAGGTAAAGGGCTATTTTGGGCTTCGCAAAATCAGCGTAGGCCCCGACGAAAATGGGGTGACCCGCTTGATGCTCAACGACAAGCCCATCTTCCAGCTCGGCCCGCTCGACCAGGGCTTTTGGCCGGATGGCCTGTACACCGCACCCAACGAGGAGGCCATGAAATACGATATTGAAACGCTTAAGTCTTTGGGCTTCAACATGATACGCAAGCACGTGAAGGTGGAGCCGGAACGCTGGTACTACTTGTGCGACCGACTTGGCATCCTCGTTTGGCAGGACATGCCGAGCGCCGACCCGAAGACCGAGGACGAACGAACGCAGTTCCGTTGGGAAATGAAGGCGATGGTGGACAACCTGTTCAACCACCCCAGCATCGTGATGTGGGTGCCTTTCAACGAAGGCTGGGGGCAGCACGAGACGCCTTTTTATGTGGAGAGATTGCGGGAATGGGATCCCACCCGCCTCGTCAATAACGCTTCCGGTTGGACGGATGCCGGGGTCGGCGATGTGCTCGATATCCACGACTATCCCGGCCCATCTTCTCCGAAAGTGGTGGATGGCCGGGCTGCGGTGCTGGGCGAGTTCGGTGGCCTCGGCCTCAACGTGGCTGGCCATCAGTGGACGAACGAAGGCTGGGGCTACCAACAAATCGAGACGCCCGAGGCGCTGCTGACCCGATACGAGGAGCTTTACCGGAAGTTGTTTGAACTCGAAAAATCAGAGGGATTGAGTGCTGCCGTGTACACGCAGGTGAGCGATGTGGAGACCGAGAGCAACGGCTTGATGACCTACGACCGGAAGGTGCTGAAGCTCGACCCGGCGCTGCTGCGACTGGCGCACCGTGGCCAAATGCCGCCAAAACCGACCACCAGCACCAATATTTTTGTGAAGACCACCAATGTGACGTTGGCCACCGTGAAGCCCAATGCCGTTATCGAATACGCCATCGAATCCGGGAAAGGCCCGCTGGTGTGGCAGCGCTACTCGACGCCGATTCCGTTGAAGAATACCACGGCCGTCGTAACCCGTGCTGCTTGGCCGGACAGCCTCAAGAGCCACGAGCAGCGCTACGTCTTCACCAAAACAAAGGCCATGAAGCCCAAGGGGAAAACCGGAAAACAGGCTGGCCTGTCGGCAAAGGTTTATGAAGGCGTATGGGACGTTTTACCTGATTTTTCAAAATTGACACCTACTAAAACGCTGACTGTCAGTGATTTAAGCTTGAAAGAGGTGGAAGGCACGGAGGATTTCGGGGTGGTGTTCGATGGTTGGGTGGAAGTGCCCTCGGCGGGCGTTTTCACCCTGCACCTCCGCTCCGACGATGGCTCTCGCCTCACCCTCGATGGCCAGCGGCTAATTGACAATGATGGCATCCACGGCATGAAAGATTTGCCAGCCAGTGTGGCACTTGCTGCTGGAAGGCACCCGATTCGGGTGGAGTTTTTCCAGAAAAAAGGCGGCGTGGGGTTGGAGTTTTGGCTGGATGATGCGTTCGGGAAAAGGTTGGAGGCGAGGGTGGGGCATTGAGTTTTTTCAACACAGAGGGTCGGAGGACACAGAGGGACACGGAGATATCATGCTCCGTGTCCCTCTGTGTCCTCCGACCCTCTGTGTTGAATCCTCAAAACGGTAAATCCTCGTTCACGTGCGCAGGCTCGTCGGAGGCAGTGGGGAAGTCGTAATCCGGGTCGGCGGCGGCGGCAGACGTGGCGGCGGCAGCAGCTGATGCTTTTTCGATTCGCCAAGCATTGAGGTTGGTGAAGTACTTGCCCTGCCATTCACGGCCACGCAAGTCGAAGTGTACCTTGACCTGCTCGCCCTCCGTGAAGGCATCAATGGCGGCGCAGCGGTCTTGCGTCAGTTGGAACTTGATGAACTGTGGGTAGTTGCCGTCCGGTATTTCCAGCACGAACTCACGGGCCTGGAAAGAAGCGGACTTGCTTTCAGCGTCATATTTGCGAAGGAGCTTGCCTTCGATTTCAAAACTAGGCATGGTCGAATTAAGTATTTGATGGTCAGTTGATTATGGCCAGTTTTGGCCAAAAAAACGAAAGACGGAATGCTCCGTCTTTCATTTCGCCATCAAAATTAGTGAAACTCTGGCGATTGGAAACAAGGCAGGCGATGATTTTTAAAAAAAGGTGACAGCCTCGCCGGTGGTCAATTTATAAATATCGGTGGCGTTGCTGCACAGCACGGCCTTGTTGCCCCTTATTGCAATGGGGGCTCTCAGGAGGGAAGGGTTGTGCATGATAACATTAAGCCAGTCTTGGTCATTGAACGTTCTGCCTCGAATGTTTTCCTGGTAATAAGGATGGGATTTGTTCATTAAATCCTTTGGGTGAATGTCCAAGGCGCTGAGTATTTGCTGCCAACTGGTGGCGGTAGAGGGTGCTTGGTCAAAGGCATAAGTGCGGATGTACGGCGCTAGGCTCTGGGCATGGGCAACGGTTTTGCGGTCGTTGCTGGAGCTAGGGTTGAAATAAATCAGGATTTCTCTGCGATGTGTCTTCATGATGCAATGGTTTTGGAAATGAAATAATTTGGAACGGTGGCAAGGTACATTAAATATTGGGGAGCGTCAAGTTTTTTAACTTAAAATATTGCATTGTTTGGATTAATCAAAATTCATGCGTTGTGATTTTAAGAAAGTAACATCTTTTATTTTGTAAGAATTCAGTGGCAAAGATGGGTCGCCTTCCCTGTTTTTTGCCATATTTGCGACCCGAAAATACAGTCGAATATGATAAATATTACCAAGCATTCCCTCCAGAAACTCGAAGTGCTTTTTCAGGAACTGGGTTATGTAATCCGCTATGAAAAAGGCAATTTCAACTCCGGCTATTGCATCGTGGAGGCACGCAACATCGTCATAATCAACAAGTTCTATGAAACGGAGGCTCGCATGAACACCCTCCTCGACATCATGCAGAGCATCAATTTTGAGCCAGCGATTTTAAGCGAGAAGTCAGCGAAGTTCTACCAACGGATATTGCAGCACCATACAGAAGAAGAGGAGGAGCAAACGGAAGAACAGCACTGATATTTCTCGCTGTTCTTTCACCCCGCCGACCTATTTTTGTGCCCAAATCGCATCCATGCAACTACTCATCAAAAACGCCACCCTCGTGCACCCAGCTACGCAACACGATGGAGCAACGGCGGATATTTTCATTAAGAACGGGAAAATTGAGACCATTGGCACTGGACTAACTGCCGCTGGAGCCACGGTTTTCCATGCAAAAGGTGCCTGCGTATCACCGGGCTGGCTCGACCTCGGTACGCTCGTTGGTGACCCCGGTTTTGAGCACCGGGAAGACTTTGCCTCTGTGGAAAAAGCCGCCGCTGCTGGAGGCTACACTGCCATCGCCTGCCTGCCCAACACCGCCCCGGCCACCCACTCCAAGTCGGAGGTGCAGTACGTGCGCAGCATGGCGAAGGGCAGCCTCGTTGACTTCCTCCCCATCGGCGCCGTGTCGCACGACTGCCTGGGCAAGGACCTCACCGAGATGTACGACATGCAGGCGGCGGGCGCTGTGGCTTTTTCCGATGGCAAAAAATCAGTGCAGGACAGCGGCCTTATGTTGCGGGCGCTGCAATATGTGAAGCCCTTCAACGGCGTCATCCTCAACCGACCGCACGACCGCACGATGGCGCCCGGCGGGCAATTGCACGAAGGGCTGATGAGCACCTCCCTTGGCATGAAGGGCATCCCGGCACTCGCCGAAGAGGTGATGCTGCGACGGGATATTTACCTGGCCGAGTACACTGGCTCCCGCCTCCACGCCCTCAACATCTCAACGGCAGGCTCCGTGGAACTGGTGAGAGATGCCAAGGCCCGTGGACTGCAAGTGACCGCCTCGGTGGCCGCCATGAACATCGCTTGCGACGACCACCTGTTGCACGACTTCGACCCGAACTTCAAGGTGATGCCGCCCATCCGGGAGCAGTCTGACTTCGAAGCACTGCGGGCTGGCCTCGCCGATGGCACGATTGACTGCATCACTTCCAACCACACCCCGCTCGACCCGGAGGCCAAAAACCTGGAGTTTCCCTTTGCCGACTTCGGGGCGATTGGGCTGGAGACGGCCTTCGGGCTTAGCTGGATGCACCTCGCTAACTCGTTGACGGTCAGTCAGTTGGTAGAGTGCCTGGCCATTGCGCCACGAAGGATTTTGGGTTTGCCAGAGGCAAAACTTGGGCCTGGCATGGATGCCAACCTGACGATTTTTGACCCAAAACAGGAATGGACCTTTTCAAAAAAAGACATTTTTTCAAAATCAAAAAATACACCGTTCGTGGGTTGGCGGTTGAAGGGTAGGGTGCTGGGGGTGGTGAACAAGGGGAGGTTTTGGAGGGCTGAGGGCTGAGGTTTGGTGGTATTTCGTCTAATTTTAATTTGAAAATGACTGGGGAAGGCTATCTTTCGCCATTCTTTCACCTTCAAAACTCAAAACGTTATGACTGACTTTAATGATTCTGGCAGACTTGCCGACCCTTCCACGGTTTCCGTTTGGCCGACCGCCTTGCGATATGGAGGTCTAGTTGCGCTTGTATTGGTAGTTATTGGCTTGGTAATGTACCTCGCTGGTATGAGCGACCCTGCCAATCCGAGCACGGCTTCTCAAGCCATCAGTTGTTTGAACTACATCATTATCATGGCAACGGTGGTTTTTGCCATCAAAACCCACCGTGACAAAGACCTTGGCGGGTACATAACCTTGGGTCGAAGCATTGGGGTCGGTACGGCCACGGCACTTGTCATTGGTGCAATCAGCGCAGTTTGGACGCTTATTTTTATGACGGTTATTTTCCCAGACATGGCTGAGGCAATCAAGGATGCTGCTTTGGAAAAAGCACAACCGGGACAAGAGGAAATGACTGAAAAAATGGTTGGCATTTTCTCCAACCCCTTCATCGTAGCAATAATGGTTTTGGTAGGTACGGTCATTATCGGTCTCATTACAGCCCTCATCGCAGGTGCCATCATGAAGAAAGACCCTGCCCCCAACGTTTAATAATCAAGCAAATTCATGCAACAAACCGCAGTAAAATACGGTATCATAACAGGTATAGCGATGGCGCTGTACCTGTTTGTTTTTCACCAAATAGACAGGTCATTTGCCATCAACCCGCTGGTCAACCTTGGCTCGTTGGTCTTCCTGATGGTAGGCATGGTGATGGCCACCAAAAAGCAGTTGGAACGCAACGGTGGCAGTTTGGCAAAAAAAGAAGCCCTGAAAATCTGCTTCACCATCGCAGTAATTTCTGGGCTGTTTTTTTATGGGTTCATGTTCTTGCTCTTCCAGTACATTGACCACGGCCTCAACGATTTGTTGTTGCAAAGGGCCATAGAAATTGACCCCACGGTCAAGGGCAAGCCTTACGAAATGACGCTTGGCTCCGTATTTAAGGGGTATATTTTTAGCCTTCTTTACGGCTTTTTGTTGTCCCTCATGGTGGCCAGTTTTATGAAAAAATGATACGATTTCGGATTTGGGATTGCGGATTGCGGATTGGGGGTCCGTGGAGCAGCCGCAGACTCAAATCCGCAATCCGCAATCCGAATTCCGAAATGGATTTAACCGTCGTAGTACCGCTTTTCAACGAAGACGAGAGCCTCCCGGAGCTGGAGGCCTGGATTCGCCGTGTGATGGAAGCCAACCGGTTTTCCTATGAAATCATCATGGTGGACGACGGCTCGAAGGATCGCTCGTGGCAGGTAATTGAGGAATTGAGCGAGAAAAATCCGAACGTCAAAGGCATCAAGTTCCGCAGGAACTACGGCAAATCCGCTGCGCTTTTCGTGGGTTTTGAGGCGGCAATGGGCGATGTGGTCATCACCATGGATGCCGATTTGCAGGACAGCCCCGACGAAATCCCGGAACTGCGCCGCATGATTGTCGAGGATGGCTACGATCTCGTGAGCGGCTGGAAACAGAAGCGCTACGACCCCATCATGAAGACCATTCCCAGCAAGTTTTTCAACGACGTCACCCGCTGGATAAGCCATATCCCGCTCCACGACTTCAACTGCGGCCTGAAAGCCTACCGCCTCAACGTGGTCAAGAGCATCGAGTTGTATGGCGAAATGCACCGCTACACGCCGCTGCTGGCCAAGTGGTCGGGATTTTCAAAAATCGGTGAAAAAGTGGTGGAACACCGTGCCCGCCAGTTCGGCGTATCCAAGTTCGGCCTCGACCGGTTCATCAACGGTTTCCTCGACTTGCTTACCATCACTTTCATTGGCAAATTCGGCAAGCGCCCGATGCACTTTTTGGGCACTTGGGGAGTGCTGTTTTTCCTCGGCGGCCTTGGCATTTTGCTTTGGTTGAGCATCGAAAAACTGTTCAACCAAGAGTACGGCATTGCCGACAGGCCCTTGTTTTATTTCGGAATCCTGACGCTCATCGTTGGTACGCAGTTGTTCGTCACGGGTTTTCTCGCCGAGCTGCTGGTGCGGAACTCGACCACGAGAAACCAGTATGTGATTGAAAAGAGGACTTGAAAAACAATTCAAGCTACCTCAGCTAGAAGAGGGACAAGTTTGTTGGTTTTTTTGCCCATTTTCTCCAGTGCCTGCCCCAAGTCATAAATCAAATCGTCCACATTTTCCACACCAACTGAAAGCCGCACCAAGTTCGGTTTGACGCCGAGTTTGATTTTTTCGTCAGCGTCCATTCCAGCGTGGGTCATCGTGGCGGGGTGCTGCGCCAGCGACTCCGTACTGCCAAGGCTGACTGCCAGCTTGGCCAAGTGCAGGTTGTTCAAAAACGCAAATGCCTCGGCCTCTCCCCCCACCACTTCAAACGAAATCATCGCACCAGGCGCAAGGCATTGTTTTTTGTAAATCAACCACTGGTCGCCGTCGGCGAGCGTAAGCAGGCCGAGGTAGCGAACCCGCTCGATTTTCGGGTGGGATTGCAGCCATGTGGCCACTTTCATGGCATTCATTGCCTGTTGGTCCATGCGGACTTTCAGGGTTTCGAGGCTGCGGAGGAGCAGCCAGCCCGTCCACGGGCCAGCCATGTTTCCGAGGAAAGTGCGGAGTGCTTTCACCCGTTTCATCAGTTCCGAGGAGCCAAGGCAAGCGCCCGCGATCACATCACTGTGCCCGCCGATGTACTTGGTGGCCGAGTAGAGGACGATGTCAGCACCGTGCTTCAACGGGTGCTGCCAGAGCGGCCCCATGTAGGTGTTGTCAACCGCCACCAACACTTTTTTGTCAGGAGTCGAGAAACGGTCGGCCACCGCCCTGCACATTTCGATGTCGAAAAGGGCGTTGGTCGGGTTGGCGGGCGATTCGAGGAAAATCATGCCCAAACTGCCATTTTTGCTCGATTTTTCAATGAGTTCAACCACAGCTTCCATGTTCATGTCAGCGGTGAACTCCACGGCCTGGATGCCGAATTTTGACAAAACATGGCTAATAAAATGCCCTGTGCCACCGTACAACGGGCCACTGTGCAGGAGCAGGTCGCCGGGCTTTAGGAACTCAAACAAGGCCGTTGTAATGGCCGCCATGCCGCTCTCAAACATGGCACATTCTTCCGCTCCATCCCACAGGGTAAGGCGGTTTTCGAGGATCTCGATATCGGGGTTGTTCATGCGGCTGTAAATCAGGCCGAGCTTCTCATTTTTGCCCCGCTCACGCAGGCCGTAAGCTATCTCGAAGAAAGCCTTGCCCTCCTCGGCGGTCTTGAAAACGAAAGTTGAAGTCTGGAAAATCGGGCTTTTGATAGCGCCCTCCGACCACTCTGGGCGGTATCCGTAGGACATCATCAGGCTCTCTGGCTGGAACTGGTGCATTTGCATGGCGTTGTGTTTTTATTCGATGCAAATCTCAGTGTATTGGTGTTTTGTTCCAATAATTTTAGTCAATGAAGAAAATGATTCTTTTTTTAGAAGGATTTATGAAAAATATCTCCGAATTATGTTTGACGAAAGTCTAATTTTGGAAAAAATTTCCGTGCCATGATAATAAAGCTCGATGCCCTCGACCTGCGCATCCTCGACTTGTTGCAGAACGATGCCTATGCCACCCACAAGGAAATCGCCGGCAAGCTGAACATGACCACCACGCCCGTTTTTGAGCGCATCAAGCGGATGGAGCGTGACGGCATCATCCGCAAGTACACGGCGGTGCTCGACCGCCAGAAACTGGGGCTGAAACTCGCTGCTTTTTGCGATGTTCAGCTTAAGGAGCATTCCACCCCGTTCCTCGAAAAGTTTGAGCTGGAAATCCAGTCAATTGAGGAAGTGCAGGAGGTTTACCACATCGCTGGCATGTACGATTACCTATTGAAAGTGGTGGTGAAGGACATGGAAAGCTACCAAGATTTTGTGGCCAAAAAGCTGGCAGCACTCGACAATATTGGACGGGTGCAAAGCTCTTTTGTGATGAAGGAAATCAGCCACACGACCCGTTTCAAACTTGACTAATTTTGGGCATGAAAAAAATCGTTCTACTCAGCCCAGCCCATCCGCTGCGGGGCGGTATCGCCGCTTTCACCGAGCGATTTGCGATGGAATTGCAAATGGGTGGTTATGAGGTAATTATCTACTCGTTTTCGTTGCAGTACCCCGGTTTTTTGTTCCCGGGCACGACCCAATTTAGCAGCGACCCAGCGCCGCCCGGCCTCAACATCCGCACTTGCGTCAACTCCATCAACCCGTTCAACTGGCTCAAAATTGGGCTGGAACTGCGCCGCCTTCGCCCCGACCTCATCGTGCCTCGGTACTGGCTGCCGTTCATGGGGCCGTGCCTCGGCAGCATCCTGCGGCTGGCGAGGGGCAACGGCTATACGAAGATCGTCGCCATCGCCGACAACGTTTTGCCACATGAGAAGCGCCCCGGCGACCGAATTTTCACACGCTGGTTTGTGAACGCCTGCGACGCTTTCGTGGTGATGAGCCAGTCCGTCATGGATGACCTGAGGCAGTTTACGCAGAAGCCTGCCGCTTGTATCCCGCACCCGATTTACGACAATTATGGGGAGAAATCGCCCCGGGAGGTGGCACTGGCGCAACTTGGGTTGCCTTCCCAAGGAGATAAATCGGCAATGCGTTACCTGCTCTTCTTCGGCTTTATCCGAGATTACAAAGGATTGGATTTGTTGTTCGAAGCGATGGACGACGAGCGCATCCGCCGCATGGACTTGAAGCTCATCGTGGCAGGCGAGTACTACGGCAACCGGGAGAAGTACGAGGCACAAATCCACAGTTTGGGCATTGAAAATCAATTGGTTATGCGAACGGACTATATCCCGAACGATGCCGTCCGCCACTATTTCGGCGCAGCCGACCTCGTGGTGCAGCCCTACCGGACGGCCACGCAGAGCGGCATTTCGCAGATGGCCTACCATTTTGAAAAGCCGATGGTGGTGACGGATGTGGGCGGCTTGGCGGAGATTGTGCCGCATGGTGAGGCGGGCTACGTTGTTCCCGTTGACCCGTCGGCCATTGCCGATTCCATCGTTGATTTTTTTGAGAGTGACCGGGCCGCTGCGTTTTCCGAAGGTGTTGCCGAAGGCAAAAAAAGGTTCTCGTGGGCGGCGATGGTGAAGGGGGTGGAGCGGATGAATTTTGAAATTGAGAAATTGAAATGACGTCAACACAATTTTACCTGAAAACATCGTAGAGCGGCATGGAAATATCGAGGATTTTGTCCACCAGCGTTTCATTTGACCTGAAAATGGCGTAATCGTCGGGGCTGGAAAAAACGTAGATGTTGTCCACGCCCGGCAGCACAATCCAGCATGAAAGGACGCCGTGGGCAAAATACCCTTGTGCTTTGGCAAGCAGGTCACCAAAGCTTTGGGTCGGTGAGAGGATTTCAATGGCACACAATGGTGGCTCTGAAACCTTGATATGGTCGTTTTTAGTGTCCAATTTCTTCCAAGGATACAATGAAATGTCCGGTACGCTCGGCCAGTCGGAAAGTTCGAGGCTGAGTTCGGAAACGATGCGGAGTTTTGACTTGAAAGCAGCTAATTCGATAATGAGGTTCGCTTGGATGGAACCGTGGTTGAAGGAGGGCATAGGTTTGTTTCGTTCAGTTTCGTACTCCGAAGTTTTGGTGGCTTGCGTTTCAAAATCCATCAGGAATTTATTTTTGACAAAAATAGGTTAAATCGTTGTGAAATCAAATCGTTTGAATCAAAGCTGCCCCACCCAAGACAGGGCAACCCAATTTCTCAACTCCACTGATTGCTGGAATTGTTACGAAGCCACAAAATGGGCAAACTCGGTTCAGAGTTTACCAACGAATGAGCAAGCGCTGACCATCTTCGAGTATTCGTCGGTTTTGTGAAAAACTCGCTACTTTTGACGGGTTGGAAACTGCGAAAAGGAAATCACCATTCCCCCAACTTTTTACTTTCTCCTTTTTACTTTTTCCCTGGAAAAGCGATGAAGTTTCAACTACCTCGAAATATTTCCACCGAAAAAATGCTGTCGTTCCTGAAAAGGGCGGAAAAACGGCAAGTGAAACTGTTGACCGATGGGGAAGAAAAACTTGCGCTACAACTGCCAATTCCACGCACCCCGTTCGATATTTACTGCAAGGACAAACTGATTAAGTTGCTGAACCTCAGGCAGTTGTCGGAGGATAGGTCGGTGCTGGAAATAGGCTGCGGCGTTGGCGACCTGCTCAAGGAAATAGCCAACTACAAACCCAAGGAACTCTACGGCGTGGATAGTTCGGAGAAGATGGTCGCTTACGCACGGGAGTACCTGAAGGAAGAAAAGGTGGACGTGCAGCTAGCAAACGTCTTCCGACTACCGTTCCCCGAAAAGTCGTTTGACTTGGTGGTGGTGATGTCGGAGTTCCAGCATGTGCCGGACAACAAGCAAGTGGAGCGCCTGATTTACGAGGTATGCAGGGTGGCTCGGCAATGGGTCATTTTGGTGGAGGAGACTGCGCCAGAGGAGATGATTAAAGAAAATCTGATTGCCAGAACCATCGAACAATACAAAACGGAGATGAAGAAAAAGCGGTTTTTCCTTCGCTCCGTGGATATCCTCGACATTGCCGCTACGAGCTACGTGTACACCAGCCGTCGCAATCCTTGGCACTGGATCCGGTGGGTGTTCAGCCCGTTGCTCTACTTGCTGGGCTTTCCCAGTTCGGTGATGAAGATGCCGACCAACGAGGAGAAAATCCCAGACTCGGAACTGGCCATAAAGCTACAAGCAATGACGCTACCGTTCGCCACCAGCCTCGACAGCGTGTTCCGAAAGGTGGAGGGCACAACGGTGATGCGGTTCGAGCGGGAGCAGTTGTTTCGGCGAGGGTGATTGGAGTTCGGCAGTTCGACAGTGGGCAGTTGGCAGTCAGGGACTGACTGAATCCTTTTTGGAACCTAAAACAAAACGACAACTACAAACAATGCGAAATACCATCCTAGCCATTCTACTGGGCCTGCCGGTCTTCCTTTTTTCCCAAAAACAACCCCTCGACTATTTTTTGCCCGCCGCAAAATATGACCCTGCAATCCCCACACCGGAGCAGTTTTTTGGGTTTCAAATTGGTGAGTGGCACCTCAGCCACGACCAGATTTTGGCGTACTACCGCATGTTGGACGCCGCCAGTAACAAAATCACGCTGCACGAGTATGGCCGAAGCCATGAAAACAGGCCGTTGATTTACCTCGTCATCACCGCTGAAAAGAACCACGCCAACCTGCAAACCATTCAGGATGAGCATGTTGCGCTCTGCGACCCCGAACGCTCCAGCAAGCTTGATATGTCGAAAATGCCCGTCGTCATCTACCAAGGATTCAGCATCCACGGCAACGAACAGAGCGGGGCAAACGCCGCACCGCTGGTGGCCTACCGCCTCGCTGCTGCTCAGGACGAGGATACCCGCCGCCTGCTCGACCAAGCAGTCATCCTCTTCGACCCCTGCTTTAACCCAGACGGGATGCAGCGATTTTCAAGCTGGGTGAACGCCAACCGCAACCGCAACCTGAACGGCGACGCAAACGACCGGGAGTACGACGAGCCGTGGCCCCGTGGCCGCTTCAACCACTACTGGTTCGACCTGAACCGGGATTGGCTGCCCGGCCAACAACCCGAAAGCGTGGGGCGAATCGCCAATTTTCAGGCTTGGAAGCCGAACATCCTCACCGACCACCACGAGATGGGCAGCAACGCTACCTTCTTCTTCATGCCCGGCGTACCAAGCCGGGTGAACCCGCTGACGCCCAAACTCAACCAAGAACTGACTGCCAAAATCGGCACTTACCACGCCGAGGCGCTCGACGCCATCGGCTCGCTGTACTACTCCGGGGAGGGCTTCGACGACTTCTATTTTGGGAAAGGCTCAACCTATCCCGATGCGCAGGGCTGCATCGGTATCCTGTTTGAGCAGGCAAGCAGCAGGGGGCATTTGCAGAACACGGTGAACGGACCGCTCTCGTTCGCCTTCACGATCCGAAACCAGGTGCGAACGGCACTCACCACACAGCGGGCCGCTATTGCAATGCGCACGGAACTGCTTGATTACCAACGCAATTTTTATAAAAACAACCTCGAAGAAGCCCGGCGTGATAGCCGAAAGGCTTTCTTGGTGGGTGAAAAATACGACCGTGCCAGGCTGCTCAGGTTCGTGGAGTTGGTGAAGCGCCAAGGCGTTCAGGTGTTTGAAACCAGCGAGAAAATCACGGCAAACGGCGTGGAGTTCTTGCCCGGCAGCTCGTATGTGATTCCGTTGGAGCAGCCGCAGCACAAGCTGATTTTGGGGATGTTCCAGCGGGACACCATGTTTACCGACAGCATTTTTTACGACATCAGTGCTTGGACGATGCCGCTGGCCTTCAACTTGGAGTACGCCAGTTTGACAGGTGGCCAGTTTTCAAAAAAGCTGCTTGGGAAAGAAGTTTTTACCACACAACTTCCTGATGGACAGGCGCTTGCGAAGACCACCGATTTTGCCTTCGCCTTCGAGTGGGACGAGTATTTTGCGCCTGCGGCGCTATACCATTTGTTGAAAAAAGGGCTGTTGGTAAAAACAGCCACCAAGCCCTTCACAGGCACGACTGCGAGCGGGACAAAGGATTTCAATGTTGGCAGCATCGTCATCCCCACCCAAAACCAAGCCCTATCCGGCGAGTCGCTACTGTCGGTGTTGCGGGAGGCGGCCAGTCTCGGCCACCTGACCATCAATGGTTTGACGACTGGCCTCAACGCCGATGGCCTCGACCTTGGCAGCAACAACATGGAGTTGCTGCGCAAGCCAAATCTGCTGCTACTGACGGGCGAAGGAGTCAACCCGACCGATGCCGGGGAGCTTTGGCACCTGCTCGACACCCGTTACGGAATGCCCGTGACGAAGGTTGACCTGACAGATGTCACGCCCAGTTTGCTCGAAAAATACAACGTGGTGGTGATGCCCAACGGTGGTTACGGCTCGCTGAATGCCGATGCCTTAAAAAGCTGGGTAAGCGGCGGCGGAACCCTCATTGCCCTCGAAGGTGCGGTTAAATGGTTGGAAACCAAGCAGTTGGGCGGTGTGGTACTCAAAAAAGAGCCTGAACCTGCCGCTGTCCCGACTACACGCCGACCCTATGTCAATGCCTCCGAGGACCGGGCTGCGCTGGAACTGCCGGGTTCCATCTTTGAGGCAGAGTTCGACTTGACGCATCCGCTTGCCTATGGTTTTCGGCGGTCGAAACTGCCCGTTTTCAAGGGCAATGGCCTGTTTGCGGAGCAGCCGAAAAATGCCTACGCCACGCCGTTGGTCTTTGGCAAAAGCCCGTTGATGGCGGGCTATGTCCCAAAAAAATTAAAGCCAATGACGTCGGGCACACCTTCCGTGATGGTAACTGGACAAGGCGCTGGGCGCATCATTTGCATGCTGGACAATCCTTGTTTCCGGGCATTTTGGTACGGCACGGACAAGCTGCTGGCCAATGCGGTTTTCTTTGGGAACATCATTTCTTCGCAAACGGTGGAGCGGAAATGAATTGAAATCAGGAAAGTTTCCTGTAAAAATTGGACCTACGCCCCATCTCGCACGCCATATTGTTTACCGATGGGTTGTAATAATATTGTGGAGTTACATTCGTCAAGCTGCTTTGGCAACTCCATTTGGCATAATACTTGAAAACCCATTTGCACTCTAAGATTACCTTTCTCCTAACTTCACTATTGCAAATACTAAGGATTATAGATTTGGACACGCGCTGATAGCTTTGTAAACATTTAAAAATGTGCAAGGTCTTCAAGCATTTTGTTATCCCCCCACTGGATAATAAATTGTATTGATGATGTCTTCCCTTTATTCTCAATTGGCTATACTGGTCTTCGGGCTTTTGTGCATTGCCGCAATATCAGCAATTGCTCGTGCAATTCGGCTGACGAAGAAGCACCATGCTGATTTGGTTGCTCAAGCCCAGCCCAGCCTGTTTGAGCTTAAATTACTTTCCATAATTTCCCTCCTTTCTTCACCACGGTTCAAGCTGAAGCCCTTTTTCAACCTGTTGGCCCTTGTGTTTTTTTTGTCTGCAACTCCAATACAGGCAAGTGCAAAAGCTACATTGCCAATTAGCAAGGGCATATTTTGCATCAATACAGTGGGTAACGGCGAAATGAGGGTTTGGGAAAAACCCGCCATGCCAGCGACCGACAATACTTCTGGAGATCTCAGGATAAATATAATCTCTGCTTACAACCTAATCGTTGACTCCAATGTGGAGTCGCCATCCACTTATGCGCCAGAGGCATTTCACGCCGGGGTTCAGTTCTGCAACGACGGGGCGGACACCCTCTGGAATGTGTTCATGCACATTGGTGATTTTGCGAACATCACCCCAGGCATTTACCCTGAGCGGACGCACCCCGGCCTGACGGGTACTTTTTCCTTTACCCATGAGGGTGGGAGCAATGGTGCAAACGACGCTTCACGCTACATCAAGTTTATTGCACCGGGAGAATGCTTCACCCAATACTGGCTATTAAGCTATCCCCGGCTGGATGATAACGGCAACTCCGTGACGCAGGCCACAAGGTTGACGGATGACGACCTATGGCTAAACTTTGACGTTTGGGCAACGGCAGATGACAATGGTACTCCCGTCGCTGCCAACGAAACCCAGACCATGTACATGCGTAACGAGATTTCCGCCATGGCCAATAAGATTTGGCCAAACGGGGACAACAAAGTGCCGGAGGAATACCGCCAGGCCATATTGGAATCGCTTGGATGGGACATTGCATCCCCAAGCGGTGACTCCATTACCTACGTTGGCGAATCCTTTTCCCTGCAGGGTATTTGGTACGACCTCGGCAACGTGGGCGCTGGTTTTGACAACAACGGCGACTTAGTCCCTGACCGTAATGCTTGGATGCAGCCTGTGGGCGACCCCGGTGCCTACGACCCATCCTGCTTTAGGCTCTTGGGTACTTTCGGTCTTGTGATAGTGAAATTGAACAACGGTACTGAGATGCTCATACCGTTCAAGGACCAACTGTATTTTGAGAATTTGCCTGGAAACAACACAGGAGCAGTTGGCTTGGTGTTCTACCGTTTCGCTGCCTTGAATGGCCCGTGTTCGAGCAATTTGACGCCCTATCAGGAGGTCGCATCAGGTTACGACAATGAAAAATTCAATGGCGACTACGGGACATCGCTGCCGCTCGCAATTAGCCGAACCCCTGCTTTCTCTTTCACAAAAAATGCCAGCCCCAGCCAACTCGGCCTCGTATTGCCGGATACGCTCACCTTTGAAATCACCATCGCCAACACAGGGCCTGTAGCAGTTGGCGCACCTGCCTTGGGCATTCCGCTCATCATAGAAGACACCATTCCTTCGGGAACCAACTTCATCGCTGGAAGCGCCGCCGCTGACAACACCCTGCCGACAGGGGTCAGTGGCTATACCTTAATGTACAGTACCGACGGCGGCGACACTTGGACCACAACTGAACCTGCTCCCGGCAGCCTGACTAAGGTACGCTGGCTGCTCGATAGCCCATTGCAGCCCGGTGCTGCTGGCACGGTGCGCTTCAAGGTGGTCGTGCCCGGCACTTATAACATGCCTTTTGTCTGCAATGGGGCGAATGCCAATTTTGGTGGTGGCAGCGCTTTTGCCGAGGCGTATGACTGCTCGCAATTACCAGGCCCCAACAGCATTGGAGATATTGTATGGGAAGACGACGGCGGCACAACCGGCACCAGCGCCAATGGCATCAAGGACGGCAATGAGGCTGGCATGGCTGGCATCGTTGTTTCGCTCTTTTTCGACAGCGATGGCGACGGCGAATTGGACGACACCGACCTGCTTTGGGGCATGGACACCACCAACGTGGCTGGTGCCTACTTGTTTAGCAGCCTACCAGATGGGCATTTCATCGTAAAAGTGGAGGAAGAAGCCGTTAAAACAAGCGCAACATACACTGGCTGGACTGCCACAACGAACAAATTTTTTGCCGTGGGGCTGGATACACTTGGCGCTGTTTCCAGCGCTGTCAGCTATTTGGACGCCGACTTTGGATTTGCGCCTGCATTGGAGTTGGTAAAGACCCTTGATGGGACTTCACCAATCTACGAGGGAAATACGGTCAACTACCAAATTGTGCTGAAAAACAACAGTTACAATGCTGCAACCACTGGTGTCACTGGCGAGACCTCAGAAGTGCTTTGGGGGCAGACTCATTTCCGGGAGAACGCTTACAGCGCAGGGAGCGCATTCTATACTCCGGCAACGGGCGGCAACATCATAGGCGACCCAGATGGCACGGAGGCCATTAGCGTGACGCCGTGGAAGTATTCAACGAACACCAATGACTTCGACTGGGCTTATGGATTCAACATAACACCTTGTGGCAACTTGACGAAAGTGGAACTGGCCATTTCCATGCGTTTGGACAACCCGTCAATCGTCAACGACTATTTGCGGGTGGTGATGAAAGACCAAACTGGCGGTAACGTTGAGTTCGACCAAACCATTTTTCAAGGCGACCCGGCAGGGCTGAATGCGTTCGCTGGATCGAGTTCCTCTACCTATTTCGTGGATATCTCCTCGGCCACAAATGCGCTGAACTGGAATTTTTGGGATGGCAACGCTGGCAATACGGAAGGCCGCCTCGGTATTTCGCCGCTAAAAACCGCCAATGGCGATACCTGGGACGGCGCTACGCTGTACCTCGACGCCATAGGCGTTCGCTTTACCTCGGATGATGAGGGCTGTTACCCACCCGTTTTCACCAATGATGATTTTGGGCCGGGTGCAACCACCATTGACTCCCTTCCCCTGACAGACACCTACGACCCCACCAAACTGCAATACATAACCGCTTCGGTGACGCCCAATAGCACAACCCCCGCTGGCACTTTGACTTGGAACGACCTCGGCCCGCTTCATGCCGGGCAGACCGATACTTTGACCGTGACCTTCAAGGCGCTACAACCTGTTGATTTGACGAACGGGGATACCACCAACAACGTCGTGAACGCAACGGCGGCGCACTTCTTGGATGGCAACCCAACCAACGACGCAACGGACACCGCTGGGGTGCGCATTCTCAGGAGCGGGAGCATAGCCGGTCGTGTCTGGAGCGACCTTACCACTGCCAATGGCTGGCAGGGCACGAATGGCTATCAGACAGGCGAGCCTTTCATCCCAAATGTTGCCGTCGTGCTGCTGTCCTGCTCAACAGTTGCTAACAATGGCACCTGCAGTGGTACTTTAACCTACCTCGATACAATTTACACCACATCCACCGGGGCATATCTTTTTGAAGGTTTGTTGCCCAACCTGCATTATCGGGTTCAAGTGCTGACTTCTTCCATTCCTGGCAGTGTCACACAGTCAGGTGACCCTGACGACGACCCGACCAATGGCGCTGGCAACGGCGGCCTTTGCGGTTCAGGCGGTGGCAACGTGCCCTGTAACAACTTGTGGAACAACGCCAACAGCTGGTTTGAAATCGGGGTGGATACCTGGGGCGGCAATTCCTGGGACGTTTCAAACATCAATTTCGGTTACTCCGTGCAGCCCTCGCTATTCGGTAACGTATGGGAAGACAAGGATGGGGATGGGGCGCAAGCGGTAGGCGAGGGGGGGCTATCGGGTGTTATAGTTGAGCTACAAAATGGCACCTGCACCCCCAATGTCAACTGCACTACGACGACCACCGACGCTAACGGAAACTACAAGTTTACCAGCCTGACGGCTGGCACGGCTTATACTTTGGTGGTAAAAACAGCCACCTTGCCAGCGGGCAGCACTTGGTCCGAAACGGCGGAGTCAGATGCGAGCATCAATAACAGCATCAGCGTTACCTTGACGGCAGGGCAAATATCGGGTTCCCACAATTTTGGATGGGTGGCCGCTGGGACTGCCTCGCTTGGCGACAAATTATACCATGACCTTGATGGCGATGGGACGCAAGATGCCAATGAGGAAGGCATCCCAAACGTGCTCATCAACCTGTATGCCGATAGGAACGGCAATGGCGTTTATGACAGCGGCACAGACGCCTTTGTGGACTCGGCAAGCACGAATGCCAGTGGCACTTACCTGTTCAGCAACCTGCCCGCAGGCGATTACGTGGTGGTCGTGGATGAAACAGACAACGATATGCCCGCTTTTTTCCTGCAAACCGCTGACCCCGACGAGGCTGGAATATGTTCCACCTGCAACGGCGTAGGCACATCCACCTTGACGACAGGGGCCGACTTGACGCTCGATTTTGGATACCAGCCCATTGGCACAGCAACCATTGGAGACCTTGTGTGGTTCGATGCCAATGGGGATGGAACTCCATCCGGTGTGCTGGAAGATGGCATACAAAATATTTTGGTACAACTATGGGCCGACCTCAATGACGATGGCATCTATGTGCTGCTTTCCACTGCCGTTACCGATGCCGATGGCAATTATAGCTTCGCCAATTTGCCGGATGGCAACTTCCGGATTCTCGTGGACAGCACGGATGTTGACCTGCCGACCGATGGTGAGGGCAACCCCGTCGCCACAACGACCAATAACATATTCGACCTGACGATTGCCGGCGGCCAAGTTGCCAGCATTGGCGGCACAGCCTGCTCGAACTGCGACCTTGACCTCGATTTTGGCTTCGCAAAACTTGCCTCAGTGGGAGATTACCTTTTCTGGGACGCCGACCAAGACGGCCAGCAGGACTGGAACGAGGAGGGAATCGCAAACGTCATGGTCTATCTTTTCGATGAAAACGGTGTACTGCTCGATTCCACTGTTACCAGTGATGGCGCTGGGACAGCCCCCGTGGGCTATTACAACTTTGCCAACCTCGTTCCTGGCGATTACACCATCCGGGTAAACACAGCAGACCCCGACCTTGGCGGTGCGACTCTCATGGCTGATCCCAGTGCCGATGGCGTCCCCTGCTCCGATCCCACCGCAGCAGGCTGCGACGACGAATACGCTTTTTCGCTGCAATATGGCGCTGTGTTCGCTGGCGTGGATTTCGGCTACGTGCCGCCCGGCGTGATTGGAGACTTCGTCTGGCTCGATTCCGACAATGACGGCTTGCAAGACATTGGCGAACCCGGTATAGCGGATGTTTTGGTGGAAATCACCAACCTGACCCCTGTGACCATTGACGGGCTAACATTCGCCGCAGGAGCCTACATGGACACCATTTACACCGACTACGATGGATATTATATATTCAGCAACTTGCCAAACGGCACTTGGTCGGTAGCGGTACAGCCCGGTGTTGCCTACTTGCCAACCTACGATGCTGATGCTGGGCTGGACAACGAAGCTACCGTCGTCATCGCTGGCGGTACTGTTACCAGCACGGGCAATGCTTGGTGCTCTGGCCCCGATTGCTCGCTCGACCTCGATTTCGGGTTGAAGCTGAACGGCAGTTTTTCCCTGAGCGGCAATATTTGCGTGGACGATGGAAGTGGTGATGGCATTTGCAGCACGGGCGGCGAAAGCCAATTGGAAAGTATTCCAGTGTATATCTACAATGACGGAGGCGACTACCTCGGATTTGTTTATACGAACTCATCGGGGCAATACCAATTCAGCGGACTGCCAGCCGACGGCTACTTTGTTGCCATAGGCACTGCCCTGACGCCTTTCGACCTGATGGCGCTAACAACTACCACCGATGATACGCCCGCAACGGCCATTACTATAAATGCCGCCTCTGTGGTGCAGACCGTACCCGTGACTGGCAATGTTAGCGGCGTTGATTTCGCCTTTGAATTTGTGTTTGATTTAGACTTTGGCGACCTACCTGCTGGGTTTCCGACCCTGTTAAACGGAGGCCCAACGGGGGCTTTCCACATCTTGCCAGCCGTGCCCGGCCTTCTCCTTGGCGCAGCCGTGGATGCCGAGGCAGACGGCAGCCCAAGCGCCACGACTGACGGCGACGACAACACCGGGGACGATGAAGATGGCATTGTTTTCAACTCGCCTACCGGTTGGGCCATCGGTGCCGATGGGGGTTCCTTGACGGCCACCGTCGTTGGCGAGGGTTGGCTGGTGGGTTGGATAGATTTTGAAAGAGACTTCAGCTTTGCGGACATGGGCAACCTTGTTTTTAGCCAAGCTGTGACGACAGGCATCCATACCATCAACTTCGACATACCTGCTGGTTTCGACCTTGCCAGTACCGACAAAGTGTACGCTCGGTTCAGGTTGTTCACCGAGGAGCCGCCGTTCCCTCAATTTGCCTATTCCGGCAGGGCCGATGGGGGCGAGGTAGAAGACTACTGGTTCATCACGGTGGATGTCAATGACCCGCCAATTGCTGTTTTTGACCGTGACACGACGGACGAGGACATGCCCGTCAATATCACCGTCCTGTTCAACGACAACGATACGGATGGTAGCATTGACCCAACAACAGTGACCATAACGGGCATGCCCTCCAACGGCATGGTCTTGGTTGACCCGACAACTGGCGTCATTACCTACACGCCCAATGCTAACTTCAGTGGCTTGGATACATTGGTTTACCAAGTTTGCGATGACGGCACGCCGCTGCCAGCGCAGTGCGACACCGCCATCGTGTACCTCGTGGTTTCACCGATGCCCGATATTGATGTCAGTGCTACCCAGACCTGCAATGACAACGGCACACCTTCCATCACGACTGACGACTATTTCACAATCGAGCTAACAGCTACTAATCCAGACCCAGGTGGCAGCAACCAATTTGAAGTTTACAATGGTGCAGACCTATTGGCCACTGGAACATACGGAAACAGCGTAACACTTGAATGGCGCAATGCGGCCAACACGTTGCGTTTCGTGGCGGATGGTGCTGCAACCTACTCCCTGACCGTCCGTGATACCGATAATTCGTTTGATGAAACAATCCTGAACACTACACCAGAGGCGAATTGCTCCCCTTGCCCCCCCCCAACTTGTCCTCCGGTGGAACTGACCAAAATACCGAGGTATTGAATGATGGGAAGCATGAAGTGGCTGTCAAAAATTTTCCCCCTCCTTTGCGACAGCCCGGTTTCTTTAAAAATACCCCCTTTTGCAATGTCGGAACCAATCGGCAGGGCTATCGGTGATGACTACCGATGGACCATGTTTTTGTATAAATGTTTCATAATCAAACTACTAACTCATAATCTGATGAACTTTTCCAAATCGTCTCCTCATCGCACATGGCTCAGAATCCTGGCAGTTTTATTACTGGGGTTCGGTGGCATGAAAGCCACCGCTCAAATCACAACTGCCGATTGTAAAAATACCTACCAGTATTGCACACAGGATACCGTAAAATTGGTGCCATCCAACACGGTTTTGTACACCAATTTTGTTTGGCACGGCGGTTCGGTTTCCCCAGCAAATGTCATCGGAGTCGGCAATGCAGCTTCCTTCAATGTTGACCCAAACCGATTGGGGTCGAACACTATTTATGTTTCCGCTCCAGGGGGGACGTACATTCTCACCTCTGAGCATGCTACCCCGGCAGGCTGTGGCACTAAAAACGACACGCTGATCATCCAGTACCTGCCGATTCCGGACCTCATGACCACGGCGGATACCATCTGTGCCTCGGCGGGTCAAACTGCCGATTTGGCCAGTTTGGTGACGGATGCAAACGGCACGGCTGGCCCCTCGCCAGTCTGGTACCCAACCTTGGCTGATGCTGAGGCTGGCACAAATGCACTCGGCAGCACGACGGTCAACCCTTCGGCAACCACAAAATATTATGTTCGCAAGAACACGACGGCCACCGACGCTGAAGGCTCGGCCTGTTACGACATTGACAGCGTCATCGTTGACGTGCGCTGCCTCAACCTCGGCAATTTCGTCTGGTATGATACCAACAACAACGGCTCGGTTGATGGGGGTGAAGTCGGCATCGAGGACGTTACGGTTGACCTATTCTATGATGCCGACGGCAACGGTGTGATTGAACTATTGGAGGAGACGCCATACTCCACGGAAACGACCGATGCAAGCGGGCTTTATCTGTTCGAGAACCTGCCCCCAGGCGAATATTTCGTGGGCATCCCGGCCAGTGAATTTGGTTCGGGCGGTACGCTTCAGTACCTCTACAGCAGTGGAACCACCATGGGTGGCACAGGCGTAACCTCCGAAACGGCGCCGCCAGACCCAGACGTTGCCTCCAACTCCGACGACAATGGCCAGACTATGAAGACTGGTTTCTACATCGGGGGCGTATTAACCAATGGTGCAGTAACCCTTGGTTACACGGACGAGCCGTTGGGCGAAACACCTGACAACAGCACCATTGCCGATGGCGACGACAACCTCACGGTTGGCTTCAGTTTCTACGGCATGAGCCTCGGTAGCACCATCTTCGCCGACGTGAACAACAACGGTGTGCAGGATATTACCGAAGGTGGCATCGCTGGCGTAACGGTTAACCTGTATGCGGCCAACGGTACCACCATCATTGCTACCACCACGTCCGATGCTGATGGCAACGTCCTTTTCACCAACTTACCCGCAGGAGATTACATCGTTGGTGTTGATTACGGCAGCCCTGCGCTGGATGGCCAGCACAGTTCCGACGACATTACAACTTCTGGCACACCTGAATCTGACGACCTCGACGACAACGGTGTAAACACAGTTGGCAACATCGTTAAAACCAACCTTATCACACTTGGCGCCGGCACCGAGCCGACTGGCGAACCTCAGGATGGAACGGCAATGGGCGACCCCGCTGTCACCGACAACCCACTGACCACGGACAACAACTCCAACCTGCACGTTGACTTCGGTTTCGTGCCGGATTGCCCGACCATCACCAACCCAACTGGCGCACAGACCTTCTGTGCTACCGAAGGCGGCAGCAACCTGAGCGTGAACACCAACCAGAACTCGGTGAACATCCGCTTCGTGCGCTTCACCACTGCTCAAGTTGGTACGGCCATGTACAGCGGTGGCACGTCCATCGGCTCGGTAGCAGCAGCGGGTGCTTCTGACCCATACACGGCAACCTACACGTTCAGCAATGCTGACTTCCCGAATACGGGCACATCGGTAATTACCTACTACGTGTACGCCATCATGGCTACACCATCGGCTGACCCGACCTGCCGCCCGTACCAGGAAATCCAGGTGGTGGTGAATCCGAAGCCGACCGCTGAAGCCGGCGTATCACTGACGGAGTGCGAGAACGGACTTGGCAGTGGCGAAGGCGACTTCACCCTGACGGACGCCGATGCCGATGTGCTCAACGGACAAACGGGTATGACCGTGACCTACCACGGCACACAAGGTGATGCCGACAACGATGCGAACGCACTGAGCAGCCCGTACTCGGCTGCACCAGGCACCATCTATGTTCGGGTAGAGAACACCTACGGTTGCTACTCAACAGCTACGGTTGCCTTGAACGTGAACGCAAGGCCAGACTTCACCCTGACTATGCCGACTACTTGCCCTGGCGATGAGCCAACGCTGGTGATTAGCGGCCTGACCAACGGTGACGCCATCCTTTCGCTCATGGACTTGAACGGCGAAGGTTTCAATCCTTACCAGGCAGGTTACACCTTCACGACGGCTGACGGCCTTGTGTTGGGAGTAACGAACACCGTAACCGTGCGCAATGAGAACGGCTGCGAAACAGTCAAAACAGCGGACGTGGACGACATCGCGCCGCTTGTTTGCCCACCGGTGAACGTGACGGTGAAGCGTGCTGGAGAATAATATAGCCATGAAAATGACAGATTGCCGGGCAGCATTTTAGGGCTGCCCGGCCCTGTCTGATTGGGTAGGCCAATCAAAACAAAAACCATAAACAAACGGCCACCGGAGCTGGGTACCACAAGGGTAGGTCGGCTTCCGGTGGCCATTTTTCAAAACAGACTGCTACCACTTTGACAACCGCATTTGCCCAAAAAACAAAAGAAAAAGAAAGCCATAAACTGGCACAGGCGATGACCCTCCCCTCGGCAGCTCCTGCAATAATTAAAAGGCTATTGAACAAGAATTTTAACATGCATCCGATGAAAAACGATACAACACAGGCCGTTTCTCCAATATTTGGCAGGAGCAAACTGCTGTTTTTGCGCTTCGCAATGGCAGTGGTTTTCTTGTTTGCGGCAGTCGGGGCATTTGCCCAGCACGACGTCGCACTGCAAAAAACGGTGGACGTGGACAGCGTCGCCGCAGGTGATACCGTCACGTTTACCATTCGGGTTTTCAACCAAAACATGACCAATGTGGCCGGGCTGCAAGTGCGTGATACGCTGCTTCCTGGCCTTACCTATATCAGCCACACGGCCCCAAGTGGCACCAACTACGATATTGCCAACGGCATTTGGATGATTGGCAGCCAGCTCAATGACGTTACTGCCGAACTCGTATTGACCATCAAAACCCGTGTGGAATCCGAAGGCATGTACATGAACCTAGCCGAAGTAATAGCCATGTCCGGCACGGACGAGGACAGCCAGCCCGGCAACGACGAACTATTGGAGGACGACATGGACAAGGCTTGCGTCTCCGTCCCCATCACCATCTGCTCCCAACTCAACGACTCGGTCAGGGTGACGCTCCTCCCGATGTTTACCGACATACAATGGTACAAGGACGGCGTGCTGATTCCCGCCAATCAAGGCGGCACACAGGATACATTTTACATCACGTCAGCCGGGATTTTTGCATTTACCGCTACGCAAAATGGCTGCCCAACGCTGACCTGTTGCCCGGTGGTGGTGAAGGACAGTTGCTATGATTTGGCGCTTCGCAAAACATTGGCCGTAGGCCAAAACGGGACGGTGACGGTTGGCTCTATCGTCAACTTTACGCTGGAAATAATGAACCAGGGCGACCTTCCCGCAAGGCTGTTTTCCATCATTGATTATGTTGACCTTGCTTATTTCGCTCCCTTCAACCCCGCCGACAACCCGCCCGGCACAACGAGCGGTTCGGCTGCCATCCCGTACGCATGGGCCTCATCCGGCAACGACGGCAAGGTGACTTTGAACGGCTTGCTTTTGCCCGGAGCATCCATCAACCTGCCCGTTTCACTGAAAGTGGCGCACGGCGGACAGGCCACCAACTTTGCAGAAATCAACTCAGACGACGACCGGGACGTGGACTCCCAGCCCGAAAGCCAAGAGCAGGACGGCAATACCGACAACAATGTTGACGACGAGATAAACAACAGCGGCGGTGACGAGGACGACCACGA
The DNA here is from genome assembly GCA_964508135.1 of uncultured Saprospiraceae bacterium. Lineage (GTDB taxonomy): Bacteria > Bacteroidota > Bacteroidia > Chitinophagales > Saprospiraceae > UBA6168. Next base: position 63,390 of record CAZDSU010000013.1, on the reverse strand, counting down.
CGGTGCCACGCTTACTGTGCTGGCCTCCGCCCTCGGCGACTACGTCTGGTACGACAACGACCACGATGGCCAGCAAGATGCAAATGAAACTGGCGTCGAAGGCGTCATCGTCCATTTGTACGACGGCAACAACAACCTGTTGGCTTCCGATACCACGGACGCCAATGGCGGTTATTTCTTTGATGATTTGCCGCCAGGCGACTACTACGTGGTGTTCGAGGTGGGTACACTACCCGCTGAATATGAACCAACCCAGCCCAACACTGGCGACGACGCCTCCGACAGCGACGCCGACGTTTCAGGGACCACGAACGTGGTGACGCTGGGGCCGGGCGAAACAAACACCACGCTCGACTTTGGAATTGAACTCGGCCTGTTCGACCTGGCTTTGCTGAAAAGCACCACCAGTTCCAATGTGGAGCTTGGCGACACGGTGACGTACACGATTACCGTGCAAAACCAGGGAGAAGTGACCGCCCACAACGTGGAGGTGACGGACTACCTTCCGTCTGGCCTGCTGTTCGATGCGGCGCTGAACCCAGCATGGAGCCTTGCCCCCAACGGCTACTCGACCCAATTGCCGGGCACGATACCGCCGGGCGGCACTGCCGCTGTGAATATTTTGCTGATAGTTGACCCAGCTTATAACAGCAATACCATCCTGAACACTGCCGAAATTTCATTTGCCGACAATGACAACAACCCGAGCAACGGCTCGCCCCAAGACGGAGACAGCACCCCCGACGACGATGCGGTAAACGATGGTTTTGGAAGCGGCCAGGAAGATGATATTGACGAGGCGCCCATACATATAATTCCAGCAGGGGAATTCGACTTGTCTTTGGAAAAAATGCTTACACCCGGCCAAGCCTCCTTGGTGGACATTGGCGACGAGGTTTCATACACCATCAAAATCACCAATGAAGGCACCCTGCCTGCGTACCATATTGATGTCAACGACAACATCCCGGCGGGCTTGGGGCTTAGTCCCAACGACCCCAATTGGACGGTGAACGGCCCGGACATGGTCAGCTATATTTTCCCGGGGCCGCTCCTGCCGGGGCAATCGGACTCGATTGAAATCCTCCTGGTGGTGCTTTACGGTGCTTCAGGGGAGCAAATCGTCAACGTGGCAGAGATTACCTCCGCAGAGGACGATGACGGCACGGTTTATGCCGACCTCGACTCCACCCCCAACAACGGCAACCCCGACGAGGATGACATTGACGAGGAGGTGATTGAACTATTGCCCCACGATCCGACCGGCTGGATTTACTGCGATAAAACAGGCAAAATCATAACGGGTGGCACCATCACCGTCACTGGGCCAAACGGAATCCCAAACAGTCAGGTGGACATCGTTCACGATGGCTCGGAGGGGTACTACGAGTTCTACACCAATGGTACGCCCGGTATTTACACCCTGAGTTATTCGCATCCGCTGGGCTATCCGATCAGCTCAAATTGCCCACCACTGGCTGGCCCCTTCGATCCGACCGGCATGCAAAGTCCCGTGGTACTTGGTTCTGACACCCTCAACATCGATTACATTGAGGACGTGACCTGTGCTGGGAACCCATTTTACCTTTCGTTTCAATTGGAGCCAAACGACCCCATTATCCTGCACAACAACCTGCCCGTGCAGTGCATCCTCATTGCATCGGTGGTCTGTGACGATGCCAACCACAACGACCAGTCAGATGCAGGCGACCAGCCCATTGCGGGAGCAACGGTCTTCCTATACGACTGTGCCGACACCTCAACGCCGATATTCACCACGACGAGCGATTCGCTCGGACACTACCGTTTTGATGGCCTTGATCCGGGCAACTACATGGTCGGCTACGACCTGCCGCCCGGTGTGCGCCCAATTTCAAGCGGCGTGATTGACGAAAACGGTTTCTCGCCCTGCATCACGCTGACCTGGGGGCAGTGCGACACCAACACCGTCATCTGCCTCTACACCTGCCCCGATGTTTCCGCTGGGCCAGACTTGGCGCATTGCGGCAGCAGCGATTCCAGCCAGTTGAGCGCAACGGTTCCCTATGGCAGTGGCAGCTTCACCTGGTCGCCAGCGACTGGCCTCAGCAACCCGAACATTGCCAACCCAACCGCAACGCCTTCGGCAACCACCACCTACACCGTGACCTTCGACGACGGCATTGGCTGCGTGGACAGCGATACCATGACAATAGCCGTGGGCAGCCCCGTACCGTACTTGACCAACTCGCCGTTTGCCGACACGACCATTGACTGCACCAGCCCACTGACGCCGTTCGGGGCTCCTGTTTTTGCGGATGCTTGCGACACAGATTTGACGGTCACGCTGGACAGCACGGTGACGAACAACCCATGTGGCCGCATCATCGTCCGCACCTGGACGGCCACCAACGACAACGGCAACACGGCTACCTTCACGCAGACCGTGACGGTGGATGACAACACGCCGCCCGTCATGTTTGCCACCCATTCATTTTTCGGGGAAATCATGGACGGCGACACACTCCTCGCCGATTGCACCCAGATACCCTCGTTGGATTCGCTGGGCTTCTCGGCGTATGATTTTTGTTCCGCAACGACCATAAATTTCACGGAAAACGTGACCTACGGCAACTGTGCGGTGGACGGCTACCTCCAGTCCCGCTACTGCGGCTGGACGGCTACCGATGCCTGCGGCAACGTGGACAGCCTCTTTTTCTGGGTCATCATCACGGACACCACGCCACCGACCTTGGCGGGTGTACCCGCCGGTGTGGATGTGCCTTGCGGCCAAGCGGCCCCAGCAGTGGCCAATGTTTCGGCCAATGACCTTTGCGACGGCAACCTGCCCGTCACGTTCAGCCAGACCCAAACGGGCAACGGCTGCACAACGACCATCACCCGCACTTGGTCGGCCACGGACGCCTGCGGCAACACGGTTTCTGCTGCGCAAATCATCAACATTACCACCGACAACCAGCCGCCAATTTTTGCGGGCATACCAGCGAACACGACCGGCACCTGCGGCAACATCCCGCCAATCCCTGGGGGTATCACGGCCACCGACAATTGCGGTTCGGGCGTACAGATTACCTTCAATGAATCCATTGCTGGCAACAACTGCAACTACACGCTGACCCGCACCTGGACGGCAACCGACGGCTGTGGCAACGTGGCAACTGCCACGCAAACCATCACTTTGACGGACGACGATTCCCCTGTGCTGGTTGGGCTTCCTGCAAGCAGCATCACGGCGAGCTGCGGCAGCCTGCCGCCTGCGCCTGCCGTGACCGCCACCGACGGCTGTGATACCGATGTGGTTGTCATTCAGGAAGAATCTCAAACGGGCAGCGGCTGCGCCTTTACCATCACCCGTACATGGACAGCCACCGACGATTGTGGGCATACCACTTCGTTTACTCAAACCATCAACGTGGTGGATGACCAAGGCCCGGTCATCTCCGTCACAGCGCCCGGCCTAACTTGGCTCAGTCACGGCGACACCCTCATCCGGCAGTGCAACCAGGTCATCTCGCTGACGGCTGGCAGCGCCATCGCCGTGGATGCTTGCTGCACCACGCCGCCGACCCTGACCTTCCATGAGTGGGTGACGGCGGGCACTTGCCAAGACAACGGCTACCTGCAATTGATGACCTGCGGCTGGACATCCACCGACTGCTGTGGAAACGTGGACAGCCTGTTCTTCACGGTCATCGTGACGGACACGATACCGCCGAAACTCTACGGGGTGCCAGCGGACATGAGCTTGCCTTGTGGGCAAACGCCTTCCTCCACACTGCCAAACGTGGTGGCACAAGACAACTGCACCAATAACCTGACCGTCACTTTCAGTACCAGCACGGTCAACATCCCCGGTGGCTACATCCTGACCCGCACCTGGTCGGCCACGGACGCCTGCGGCAATGTTGGCACAAAAAGTCAGACGATTACAGTCACCTTGACGGACGTGGTGCCACCAGTGCTTGCCAATGTGCCACCGGATATTAGTTTGGATTGCGGAGCGCCAATCCCGCCTGCGGCAAATAACTTGACGGCCACCGACAATTGTGATGCCTCGCCGACGCTCGCCTTCAACGAAACCAGTAGTGGCAGCGCATCCTGCCAAACCATCATCCGCACCTGGACGGCCACCGACGATGCCGGGAACAGCAGCACGGCCACGCAAGTGCTGACGGTGACGGACAATATTGCGCCAGTTCTCGTTGGGGTACCAGCAGATGCTTCGGCGGAGTGCAGCAACATACCCGTCCCGGCAGGTGTAACTGCAACGGACAACTGCGACAACAACGTGGCGGTTTCGTTCAGTGAAGTGCCGATTGGAAGCGGTTGCAGCTATTCCATCTTGCGCACCTGGACGGCCACCGATGATTGCGGCAACCAAGCCGTTGCGCAGCAAACGATTTTGGTAAACGATGCGCAAGCACCAGTATTCACTGGTGTTTTGCCTCAAAATATTACGGTTGAATGTGGTGCAGTCCCGGCCACAGCCACGCTGACGGCGACGGACAACTGCGACGCAAACGTCCAAGTCACTTTCGTTGAAATACAAAACGGAAGCGGTTGCAGCTATTCCATCTTGCGCACCTGGACGGCCACCGACGACTGTGGCAACCAGACCGTTGCGCAGCAAACATTGACCGTGACGGACAGCGCACCGCCCGTGATGTTTGCCACCCACGCTTTCTTTGGGGAAATACAGCACGGCGACACGCTCTACGCCGACTGTGGCCAGATACCGTCGCTGGACTCGATTGGGTTCTCGGCCTACGACCTTTGCGGGGCCACGACCATTGATTTCACGGAAACCGTGGTACAGGGAAGCTGCTCGGTGGACGGGTTCACCGAACTGCGCTACTGCGGCTGGACGGCGACGGATGCCTGCGGCAATGTGGACAGCCTCTTTTTCACCGTCATCATCAATGACCAATTGGCACCGGTGATTGCGGGCGTTCCAGCGGATGCCACGGTTGAATGTGGCCAAGTACCGCCCGTGCCGCTCGTGACGGCCACCGACAACTGCGACCCAGCGCCCGTCCTGACTTTTGTGGAAACGACCGCTGGCAGCGGTTGCAGCTACACGCTGACCCGCACATGGACGGCCACGGACGATTGCGGCAATGTGTCAACGGCAGTGCAAATTGTCACGGTTACCGACACGGAAGCGCCCGTGATGTTTGCCACCCACGCTTTCTTTGGGGAAATACAGCACGGCGACAC
>CAZDSU010000013.1:37311-58073 GCA_964508135.1 uncultured Saprospiraceae bacterium | reverse complement strand
ACTGCGACCCAGCGCCCGTCCTGACTTTTGTGGAAACGACCGCTGGCAGCGGTTGTAGCTACACCATCACCCGCACCTGGACGGTCACCGACGATTGTGGCAACCAGACCATTGCGCAGCAGACACTGACCGTGACGGACAGCGCACCGCCCGTGATGTTTGCCATCCACACTTTCTTTGGGGAGATACAGCACGGCGACACGCTCTACGCCGACTGCAGCCAGATACCGTCGCTGGACTCGATTGGGTTCTCGGCCTACGACCTTTGCGGGGCCACGACCATTGATTTCACGGAAACCGTGGTACAGGGAAGCTGCTCGGTGGACGGGTTCACCGAACTGCGCTACTGCGGCTGGACGGCGACGGATGCCTGCGGCAATGTGGACAGCCTCTTTTTCACCGTCATCATCAATGACCAATTGGCACCGGTGATTGCGGGCGTTCCAGCGGATGCCACGGTTGAATGTGGCCAAGTACCGCCCGTGCCGCTCGTGACGGCCACCGACAACTGCGACCCAGCACCAGTCCTAAGTTTTGTGGAAACAATTGCGGGAACAGGCTGCGACCTGACCATCACTCGCACGTGGACGGCTACCGACGACTGCGGAAACACCGCAACGGAAGTTCAAATAATCACGGTGGTGGATTCGTCTTCCATTCAAATTGTGTTCACGAACCCGGTGCTGTCTGGGCTTGGCGATGGTGATACACTGGTGATACCTTGTAGCAACCCGGCCATCTTCGATGCAGGTGACGCCGAGGCGGTTGGCGGCTGCGGTGATACACCCGTTGTTTTCAACGAAAACGGCATCACGCCTGGCAACTGCAATCCCCCTTCAGGGGGGCAGGGGGGTGACGGGTTCATCGTCATCATGCACTGCACTTGGATGGCCACCGATACTTGTGGCAACACGGCTTCTGTCACCTTGCACATGATGGTGGTGGACAACGTGCCACCAGTTTTCAGCAACGCGCCAGCCGACCTGACCATCAACTGCACCGACCCGTTGCCGCCATGCGGCAACCCAACGGTGAGTGATGACTGCGGCAACGTGGCCTTGACCTCCAACTCGACGACCGTTCTGACTGCCGACGGCTACGACCGCATCTGTACCTGGACGGCAACGGACGATTGCGGAAACATTGCAACAGCCAGCAGCACCGTGCATGTGGTGGACAACGAGGCACCGGTCATCAGCGGTGTGCCAGCAGATAGCACCATCTACTTGGCAAACGGTGAAACCGTGCCGCTAGCGGCAACCGTGACGGCCACCGACGGCTGTCCGGCACAGTCCATCCCGGTTGTTTTCTCCGAAACTTCTGCGCCGATGGGCAACGACAGTTGCATGACCAAAATCATCCGCACCTGGTCGGCCACCGACAGCGACGGCAATACCGTCGTTCAGCAGCAGGAAATTATCGTGGTGGGCTTCATGGACGTGGACATTGCGTCAACCACGCCCGATACTTGCGGCATGGGAATTGGCTCCGCAACGTTGTTGCCAGATAGCTACGGCTTTGCTTGGAGCGGCGGCGGCAACGGCAACATCCGCAACAACCTCAGCGCAGGAACCTACACGGTAACAGCTACGAACTACGGTTGCACCGAGGTGCTGATAGTCACGATTACCAACGTGCAAGTGCCGCTGGCCATCGAGTCCATCAACACTACGCCGGAAACCTGTGCCGGTGGCGATGGCACGGCAACCATTTCGCCAGCAAACTACGACTACGCTTGGAGCGACCCCACAGGGGCAAGTGCTGGAACGGGCGCTGTGCGCAATGACCTGGCGGCTGGCAGCTACACCGTGACGGCCACCAACGGCGCATGCTCGCTGGTCTTTACGGTGGACATTGCCGACGGCTGCGACTGCGTGGCTGCCGTGCTCGATTCGCTGAACATCACCGATGCTACCTGTGGCAATGCCGATGGCACTGCGACACTCAGTTTGGCGGGCGATGTGACGGACTACGGCTTCCTCTGGATACCTAACCTTGGCACAGCCAACGCCGCTGGCAATGCCCGCACAGACCTACCCGCCTCGCACTACGTGGTGTTTGTGACCTACAAGGGCAACAACAACTGCGTGGAGAAATTTGAGTTCGACATATTCGACGACTGCCCGAAATGTGCGCCAATATTCTCGACTGAATTGTACACGGTGAGCGTTTCGGACTCACCGGGGCTGGTGTGTTTGCCGGTGCCTTTCGCAGCGCTGTCGCAGCAAGTAGTTGAAATGGATGGCGCTCCGACCGCCGGAAACCTGACTCCCTGCGATCCGGAAGATGTGCTCAATTATGGATTTGAGGCATTCCCCAACGGCCTGTTGCAGGTCAGGTGGCGCTTTGCAGCCGATACTTTCTACACGCTGGTCAACGACCTCGGCGCAGTGGCTGGTTTCATGAACCAACTCGATACAACTGGTAATTGGTCGTTCGATGCGGTGAACAGGCGCTTTGTTTCCGGCAACGTTGTCGGTGGCTACGGCAAGCTGCAAATCACGCATTTGCCGACAGGCGAAGTGCAGGAGAGCAAGGCGAAAATGGTGAAAGTGGCCATGGGCACGAGCCTGTACCTGACTACCGGGGCGCACCAGTTGGTCGTCTCGAACGCAAGCACGGGCTGCTCGGATACCTTGAACATCACCGTGAACCTGGAGGCAATCGTGCAGGTGGAGCCGTCAACGCTGCAACCTGACACGCTGCGGACGAAGCAAGGCACTCCGGTCATCGGCGATGTGCTGGCCAATGATGTCATCAAACAGCACATCAAGCAAATGACCATTGCGGAGCAACCAGCCAACGGCACGGCTTGGGTGAACGTGGACAACACGGTGAGCTACCGACCGCTCATCGAGTGCTGCAACTCGTACGAGCACCAGCCGCTGGACCAGTTTACTTACGAGGTTTGCTTTGAAAACGGCAAACGAATGCAGTCAACTGTCAGTGTGGAGGTGGCCTGTGAAGACGAGGTGCCAGCCACTGAAATCACGCTGTACCCGAACCCGACGAACAGGCTCGTTTACCTTGACCTTTCGCCGATAGCTGGCAAGCCAGTCGTCGTGGAGGTCTTCAACAACCTCGGCGTCAAGATGCAGACGGTTAGGTTGGATGAGGCACCTTCAATTCCATTGAAAATAGAACTGGACGGCTATGCGGCAGGCCACTATGCGGTAGTGATAAATTCTCCGGGCAGCAGGCCGTTTGTGCGGCAGTTGATTGTCGGAGGGCGATAAATGTTTGAGATTGAACTTCTATGAGAAAGGGGAGAGGGCGTTGCCTTCTCCTTTTTTTGTTTGCCCAAAATCAGGTTACAAGTTTGATTTTAAACCATTTTTGCGGGAATATTTTATCTCACGCCGCCAAGTTTTGGGCGTGGGGGTTTGGGGGCGGAACGCCCCCAAACCCCATGCCCAAAACTTGGCTATGCGCAGCATAACCTAGCCAACCGCCGCCATTTCAATGATTGAACAAACCACCATCAGCAACTTCCAACAAATTTTTGGCACAAAACCCGACCTCGTGGTGCGGGCGCCTGGCCGCATCAACCTCATCGGGGAGCACACCGACTACAACGGCGGCTTCGTGCTGCCCGCCGCCATTGACAAGGCCATCTGGTTGGCGATGGGGCGGCGCAACGACGACGAGCTGCATTTCCACTCCCTCGACCTGCACGACAGCTACCGTGGCGAGGTGGGTGCTTTCAAAAAATCGGAGAAAAACTGGGCGAACTACCTGCTCGGCGTCATCAGCGAGGCGCAAAAAGATGGGTTGAAAATTGGCGGGGTGAACGTGGTGTTCGGCGGCGACATCCCCATCGGGGCGGGGATGTCCTCGTCGGCGGCGCTAGAGAGCGGGATGCTGGCGGGGCTGAACGAGCTGTACGACTTAAAGCTGCAAAAATTGGACATTGTGAAGTTGGCGCAACGGGGCGAGAACCGTTTCGTGGGCATGAACTGCGGCATCATGGACATGTTCGTCTCGATGATGGGCCGTGCCGACCATGTCCTGCGGCTCGACTGCCGCAGCTTGGACTTTGAGCATTTCCCTTTCCATGCGCCCGATTTTGCGCTGGTCTTGTGCAACAGCGGCGTGAAGCACTCCCTCGTGAACAGCGAGTACAACACCCGCCGGGCGGAATGCGAGGCGGGTGTTCGGCTTTTTCAAGCTTTTTTGCCGGAGGCAAAGACGCTGCGTGATGTGCCGCTCGATTTGGTTTTGGGTGAAAAAGAACGGCTACCGGGCAACATCTTCCAGCGCTGCAAGTTCGTGGTGGAGGAAATCGAGCGGGTGGGTGCTGCTTGCAATGCGCTGAAAACCAGCGACTTCGCCACCTTTGGGCAATTGATGTACGCCACGCACGAGGGCCTACGGCACGAGTACGAGGTCACTTGCCCGGAGACCGATTTCCTGGTGGAAGAAGCCCGTGCCCATGCCGCCGTTTTGGGTGCCCGACAGATGGGCGGCGGCTTCGGTGGCTGCACCTTGAACTTGGTGCGAGCGGCGGCTGTGGAAGGATTTGTGGCGCAAATGACCTCGGCGTACCGGCTGCAATTTGGGCTGAAACTGGTATGCCACAAGGTCAAGATAACGGATGGGGTGGAGGTTAACCAAGTTGCGGATTTTCAGTAAGGTGGGTTGGTTGGTTCGTTTTTTTGGGTTGGTGGAAATAAGGTTGGGCAAAGTTTGGCAGGTTGGATTAAGATTATTTGCTTTGTATTTATTTGCTTGTTGTCAGCGGTTGAAACGACCGATTTTACCCATCAAATTTTTGCATCCTCCAAAATGACGACACCTCAATACCTCGACAACATCCTCCGGCGCTACGCCCTCGGCAACGCCACCGAACACACTTTCCGGGGCGACCTCCAACAACTCATCGAAAGCCTCGTGCCGGACATCCGGGCCACCAACGAACCCAATCGCCAATCTTGCGGAGCGCCCGATTATATCCTTACCCGCAAGGAAATCGAAATCGGCTATGTGGAGGCCAAGGACATCGGCGACCGTGACCTTGACGGCCACAAGAAAACGGGCAACAAAGAACAGTTCGACCGCTACAAGGCCGCCCTGCCCAATCTCCTCTTTACCGACTACCTCGATTTCCGGCTCTATCGGGATGGGCAGTTCGTGACCAGCATCACCATAGGCGAGGTGACGGAGAAGGGCATCCGGCCTTTGCCCGATAATTTCGCCCGTTTTGAAAACCTCGTCAAGGACTTCTGCACCTACGTCGGGCAGACCATCAAAAGCCCGAAGAAATTAGCCGAGATGATGGCCGGAAAGGCCCGCCTCCTCTCCGATGTGATAGAAAAGGCGCTCCTCAGCGACGAGGACAACAAGGAGGACAGTACCCTTAAGGCGCAACTGCAAGCCTTCCAGCAGATACTCATCCACGACATCACGCCCAAGAGCTTCGCCGATGTGTATGCGCAGACCATCGCATACGGTATGTTCGCCGCACGGCTGCACGACCCCACGCTGCCCACCTTCAGCCGACAGGAGGCCGCCGAACTGATACCCAAGTCGAACCCCTTCCTGCGCAAGCTCTTCGGCTATATCGCTGGGCCGGGCATTGACGACCGCATACGCTGGATAGTGGACAGCCTCGTGGAAATCTTCCTCGCCTGCAACGTGGAGGAAATCCTGCGCAACTACGGCAAGGCCACCAAGATGGAAGACCCCATCATCCATTTCTACGAAACCTTCCTGAGCGAGTACGACCCCCGGCTGCGCAAGGCACGGGGCGTTTGGTACACGCCCGCCCCGGTGGTCGGCTTCATCGTGCGGGCCGTGGACGAGGTGCTGAAGACCGAATTCGGGCTGCCCAGCGGCCTCGCCGACACCAGCAAAGTGAAGTTGTCCGTGAAAGTGCCCACCAGCGATGCCCGTACCAAGTCCGGCTACAAAGACCATGAAGTGGAGACCCACCGGGTGCAGATACTCGACCCCACCACGGGCACGGGCACCTTTCTCGCCGAGGTGGTGAAGCACGTACACAAGCGGTTCGAGGGGCAACAGGGCATTACGCAGCTATTATTTTCATTAAATTAAAATATAAATTACAAATGAAAGATGAAATACCGCATACCATATTTTCTAAAAAGACTATGGAACATCCAAACGAAAAAGTTATTATCCATAGCGGAAGTTTTACTGTCTTGGACGGAAAAATACAGTATTACTTTATTGGCGATATATGGTATTCTTGGTTTCCAAATCTCAAGCTTTGTTTTAAAGGAATAAATGAAAAAATGGGTGCGAATGTTCTGCTGATAAGTAGCGAAGTCAAGATTCAATTTAAAGAAAATATACTTGAGAATGGTGTTATTACTGAGCAATCATCAAATGGTGAAGTTTCAGGTTTTTTTAAAAATGAGGTAGTTTACGGTGATAAGAGTATTAATGTAGATTCTGTAATATTCTCAATCACTAATTTGAGAAGTTTTATGGGAGATGCTCTTATGGTTAGCGCCGAAAAATGGGTAAGAGGAAGATTAAAATTTGAAGTTGATGATATTGAAATAATTATTGACAAAGTAGATGATTATGATAAAAAGTCAAAATCTTTAAAAGAAATTGGAGGGTTTTTAGTACTTTACAACGGCATTCTATCTAATAAGCAAAAATCAATAAATTTTAAAGCGGCTAGTGAAAAGTTATCTATATTTTTGAATTTTTTATGGTTTTTAAACGGTAGAAGATGCGCTATCTTGTTCAGGACTGGAATGTATGAAGGGAATGAAGTTTGGTGCGACTATGGAAGTTATAATGCTGACCCTATAAAGTCAGTTTACTCCTGGCCAGAAAACTATTCAATAGAAGGATTAAATGAATTATGGATAAATTTTAACAAAGTGTGGAAGGAGGATAATGATTTTCTAAATACCGCAATACATTGGTATTTGGAAGCGAACAACAATTCCGGTTTAGTTGAAGGCTCAATCATTATGATTCAAACAGCATTAGAATTAATATACAATTGGTACATAGTTGAACAAAAAAAATGATTAAAGGTAATGATGCTAATAACTTAATTGCTTCAAACAAGCTAAGACTTCTACTTGCTGAATTAAAGATAAGTAGTGAAATACCTTCTGGATTAGAAAATTTGATAAAGTACAAAAAGAGTGAAAAAGACTTGGAAGATGCACTTGAAACTTTTGTTTTTATCAGAAATTCGATTGTTCATTCTCAGAGTGAAAAAAGGAAAAAACTTGCTAAAGTTCCTAATATGGCCAAATTCGAAGCATTACAACTTGGAATTTGGTACGTTGAACTTTTATTGTTGAAGATTCTTGACCATAACGGGAAATACTTTAATCGATGTTCAAAGGCTGAAACTACAGGAGAACGAGAAGAAATTGTTCCTTGGGCATTGTGAATTAAGGTGGTAAAAAAAATTGAATGACCAAAACAATCGACACAACTACCGACGGCCTTTTTGCCCAGCGCCAGCCGAACCTAAACATGGACATCGTGCAGCAAATAGCCAAGGGGCTGGGGCTGGCCTTCACACCGGAGCGGGAAGGCGGCAGCGGGGTCTGCTTCGCCAACCAGCACGAAGATTTGCAGGATGCCTACAAGCAAAGCTTTGCACCCATTGACCTGCTGGACTATATCTACGCCGTGCTGCACTCGCCCAGCTACCGGGAGCGGTACAAGGAGTTTTTGAAGATAGACTTTCCGAGGGTTCCGTATCCGACCGATGCGGACAAGTTCTGGCAGTTGGTGCGCTTGGGCGGCGAGCTTCGGCAATTGCATTTATTGGAAAGCCCGAAGGTGGAGCAGTACCTCACCCAATACCCCGTGGATGGCGACAACCGGGTGACCAAGCCTCGCTACGAAGGTGGCCGGGTCTATATCAACGATACGCAGTATTTCGACCGGGTGCCGCAAGTGGCCTGGGAGTTCTACATCGGCGGCTACCAGCCCGCCCAGAAGTGGCTAAAGGATAGGAAGGAGCGGGTGTTAGAGTTTGAGGACATTCTGCATTACCAGAAAATCATCGTCGCCCTCACGGAGACGGATAAGTTGATGAAGGAGCTAGACAAGGTGTTCAAGGTCGGGGAGGTTTCAAACTTCCCCGACTTTTGATGAAATATATGCGGTGGGTTTAGGTTAGTTTTGTGGTGCTAAAAAAGAAATCATCAAATATCTCAATCATGAAATACTTCTATTTTTTAATGGCCATTACGTGGGTAGCATGTACCACTAGCAACGAGCGGCAAAACGAGGCAATTGCCAATGGTGATACGGTAACCGTTCAACCAGTACCAACTCAAGAAATTAAAACCGAGGAACCCACTGTTCCCTTACCGGAAGCGAAGATGTATTCCAATGAGCGGTTCAAAGATGTGACGGTGGAAACTATTGGGGAGCATACGTTTCTAATACAGGGCAAGGGACAAATTTTTGAAGCGAGATTTGGTTGGGTCGTAGAGGATGGCCACCAAGAGCTAAAAAAAGGCTCCGAGATGACGGACGCTGGTGCGCCGGAATGGGGCAAGTTTAAGTTTACGATAGACGTGCAAAAAGAACGTGCGAATTCAACCTTGATGTTGATACTGTTTGAATCCAGCCCAAAAGATGGAAGCCGTCAATATGAATTACCAGTTTTACTTTATTAACTTGAGTTCGGAGATTAAGGAAGCCGCAGTGTGGCGATGATATTCGCAGAACTGGCCCACCTTGTCGGTTTGGTCATGGCCGAAGGCCACCTCTGAGTCAAGTTTGATGCGCTGCGAGGCACCCGTCGTGATGCAGAGGTGGCCTTCGGCCATGACCAAAGCGACTTATTTGGCCAAAAACCGGATTCACAATTTTTATAAGGAAGCCCTTCTTGAGCCAAAAGCTTAAACAGGTTCAGCTTTTATCCCACCTATTTTGTTGCCTTGAGCAAAATCCCCAGGTGAATTTCTTTGCGAATCAGGTCATCGGGTTTGCCGGTGTACTTTAAATCCCACTGCGAGCGGTCAATGTTGAATTTGGCCATGGCGTTCACCGTGTCGTCCATCACCATGATGCGGGCTGGGAACTGGATGTTTTTGGTGATGTTTTTTATCGTCAGGTTGCCGCTGATGGTATGCGTGGGCGTGTCAACCATGTATTTGTTGATGTCCGCTTGACGGGGGTCTTCCTGTTCGGCTACCTGTTCGCCGGTAAAGGGCGTCACCGCCGTAACCTCGAAGGTCGCTTCGGGATAATTGGCCACATCAAAAAAGTCGGGCGATTTGAGGTGTCCCGTGAGCTTGTCGTTGCCCGCTTTGTCGGAACCTTTTGGCCCAGTGACCGTGAGGCCGCTGAGGTCCATCACAAATTTGCCGCCAGTGATGGTGCCACTTTGCACCTGCAATCCACCGCTTTTTATCGGGAGAGCGCCCAAATGATAGCCGCTTACCTTCGTGCCAATCCATTCTACCTTGCTGACGGTAGGGTCCATTGCCCAGGTTTCGCCGGGTGCAGTTTCCGTCACTGCTTGTGCTTCGGAGGTTTCCGCTTTGTCGCTGTCGGGTGCCTGGGTGCAGGCCATTGTAAACATCATGGCGAATGCACTCAAACTGAAGAAAATGGTCTTTTTCATGTTGTCTTATTTTTAAAGATGATTGTCTGTAAGTGCCAACGGTCTAAAAAGGGAGAAGTTCATATCCTCTGTTGTATCCATCGGCAGTGCCAGGGCAATTCGCTGAGAGCGTTTAGCTTTCCACGGCAAAAATCACCTTATCAAAATCCCACCAAACTGTTATTATTGTTGCGAAAATGTCGGCAAGGTTCATTGGGTCGAGCGTTAATTGAGAATAATCGTCCCAGCGGGACGGCATCTTTGTAGCAGTTGTAAAATAATCCCGTGTCTCCGTTCCATCGGAACGGTATCTTGTCCAAGCAGATGCCGTTCCGATGGAACGGTTGGCAATGGGTGGGCAATTCCTACAAAGATGCCGTCCCGATGGGACGAAATACATGACTCTTTAACGATCGGCGTCGAAAACCCTGCCGACGTTCCATTCACCAAACTAATTGAACAGTACATGAAAAAACTGACTCACCTGCTGCTTTTGCTGGCCACGACCACTGTGCTGGCGCAAAATGCATCCCTGAACATCATCCCACAACCCGTTGAAATTCAACAGCTTGCGGGCAATTTCACCCTCTCCAAAGCCAGCACCATCGGTTACAACCGGGCAGAGGCCAAGCCCGTGGCCGATATGCTGGCCCGGCACCTGAGCACACCAACGGGCTTTGCGCTGTCGGCGAAGGAGGGCAAGGCCGCCGCCATCTACCTCAGCCTGAACGCCAAGTCCAACGACCGAATCGGCAAGGAGGGCTACACGCTGGAGGTCGGCACAAAAAGCGTGACCATTGCTGCGAACCAACCCGCTGGGCTTTTCTACGGGATGCAGACGCTGCTCCAGCTTTTCCCGAAGGAAATCGAAAGCCCGAAAGCTACTACTCCCCCTTTAGGGGGTGGGGGGTGGGCAGTGCCCGCCGTGCTCATCACCGACTATCCCCGCTTCGGCTGGCGGGGTCTGATGCTCGACGTGAGCCGCCATTTTTTCTCCAAAGAAGATGTCAAAAAGTACATTGACGAGATGGTGCGCTACAAGTACAACACCTTCCA
Source organism: uncultured Saprospiraceae bacterium (assembly GCA_964508135.1). Lineage (GTDB taxonomy): Bacteria > Bacteroidota > Bacteroidia > Chitinophagales > Saprospiraceae > UBA6168. Next base: position 47,455 of record CAZDSU010000013.1, on the reverse strand, counting down.
CTGGCACCTCACAGACGACAACGGCTGGCGCATCGAAATCAAGAGCTTGCCCAAGCTGACGGAGGTAGGCGCCTGGCGGGTGGAGCGGGCCGGTCATTTCGGCGACCGGGCGGCTGTGCAGCCGGGCGAGAAGGCCACCTACGGCGGTTTTTACACCCACGAAGACATCCGTGAAATCGTGAAATACGCTGCCGAGCGCAACGTGACCATCGTGCCGGAAATCGAGATGCCGGGCCACAGCATGGCAGCGCTGGCCGCTTATCCCGAGTTGAGCTGCACCGACGAAAAAGTGTACGTGAACCCTGGCACTGGCTTCGCCGACTGGTTCGGCAACGGCACTTTCCGGGTGAACATGGAGAACACGCTGAACCCCTCGGACGAGAAGGTTTATGAATTTGTGGACAAGGTGCTCACGGAGGTGGCACAGTTGTTCCCCAACCCGTACATCCACGTCGGCGGCGACGAGTGCTACAAGGGCTACTGGAAGGAAGACGCTGGTTGTCAGGCGCTTATGAAAAAATTAGGCATTCGCCACGTCGAGGATTTGCAGGGCTATTTCATGGGTCGGGTGGAGAAGATGCTGCAAGCGAAGGGCAAAAAACTGTTAGGCTGGGACGAGATTTTGGAGGGCGGCATCTCGCCCGGTGCCACAGTGATGAGCTGGCGGGGCATGAAGGGCGGCATCGAGGCGGCGCACCTCGGCCATGAGGTGGTGATGACGCCGACGGACTACGTCTATATTGACTACTGCCAAGGCGACCCGACCATTGACCCGCCGATTTATGCCTTCCTGCGCTGCCAAAAAAGCTACAGCTTCGAGCCGGTGCCGGAGGGCGTGGACGCCAAACTTATACTTGGCGGCCAGGCCAACCTCTGGACGGAGCAGATACCGACCCTGCGCTATGCGGAGTACATGACCTACCCACGGGCTTGGGCATTGTCGGAGGTGTTTTGGTCACAGAAAAAGGACAAGAACTGGGACAATTTTGCGAAGCGGATGGAGGCACATTTTCAGCGCTCTGACGTGGCCGGAAAGAACTACTCGAAGGCCGTGTACGACCCCATCGTGCGCACTAAAATGGTGAACGGCAAGCTGGTGCTGACGCTGGCATCTGAAATATCTGGCCTCGACACCTACTACACCATTGACGATACCATGCCGGACAACCACTCGACCAAGTCCAGCGGCAATCCGGTCACGCTGCCAGAAGGCCCCATCACGCTGCGGGTGCAGCAGTACCGCAACGGTCAGCCGATTGGGCACTTGATCACGTTGAAGCGGGGGCAGTTGGAAGATAGGGTGGGGAATTAGAAATTGAAAATTGAAAATGCCTGCCTGTCCGGTAGGCAGGGAGAATTGGGAAAGGGGACCTTCCAAGTTTCAAAACTTGGAAGGTCTTTTACCCGATAATTTCTGCTTCTTTCTGTCATTTTTTTTTGAGCTGCAATAGCAATTCCAATGGAAGAAACCACCTATTTAGATAATGAGACGATGCTGCTGCTTGGGCTGATTGGGGCTTTGCTGATTGGCATTCTGGTATTGAGGAGACAAGGCAAACGGCGCAAATAAACCAATGTCTCGTCCTGAAATAGGTTGCACGTTGGAAGCCATTTTCCCAAGGGACTTCCTTGAGACAAGTTGCCGCCTATTTTTTAGCAAAAATGTTCATTTTGCTCCCAAATTTTTTTTTTATAATCCCAATTATTTACCCCATATTTGTCACCTCGTATAACCTTAAACTAAAATGAAAATACCATGAATGACCTCATCCTCCTCGTTCTCTCCGTCATCGCTTTAGCGGTATTGCACCTTCCCGACAAACTAGAAAAAAAAGGCACCCTGAAGTAATCAAGATGCACCCATTTTATTTGGCAACCGTATCCTTAAATGAAGGATGGGCAGCTTCCCACAAATGCTGTCTAAACTGTTCGCCCTTTTGCCCCTATTAACTGGAAGAAAATTCCTAAAACTGTTTTATCCATTCATTTTTTACCTACTAAATCCTTTCTCACATGAACAGGAAAAACCCTTTTTTAAGACTCTCGGCAAACCTGCTGTTTGCCACACTGATTGCTTTTTTGTTTGCCTGCAACGGCAAAGAGGAGGCAATAGAATCCGAAGCGCTCGTTACGGATATACCTGAAACTTATGTCATTGACGACTTCACCGGAGAGGTTACCCTGCGCACCGACTGCGAAGGCACGGATATCCATTGGGAATACGAAGGCATAGATGGACCCGACCATTGGGACGATATCTGCGAGACTTGGGATTGTGATGGCAACCGCCAATCACCCGTCAACATCGTTCCACCGTTGAATCGCACCCTTTCAAAATTGCTCCGATTTTTCTGGAAAAACACCAGCACCAACATCGTGAACAACGGGCATACCATTCAGTACAATATTGACCAACCTGCCGACCCTAACGCAGGCAGCTTCATCTGGCTGAACGGACAGAAGTATTACTTGCTTCAATTTCACTTTCATGCGGCCTCCGAGCATACGGTGAACGGGGAGCATTACCCCGTTGAAATCCACTTCGTACACCGCAACTCTACCACTGGACAGCTTGCAGTCGTGGGCGTGATGGTGGAAGAGGGAGATGAGAACCCCTTCTTCGAGCACATCGGCGATGAGTGGCCACACCACGAGGGCAACTATACTAATACCAGTACCTACAATCCGAACGTGCTGATGCCCGCAGGTTACAACAATTCAAGCACTGCGCATTTTTGGTGGTACGATGGCTCACTGACCACGCCCCCATGTTCTGAAATCGTCAATTGGATGGTTTGGTCATCAACGATTGAGGCTTCGCACGAGCAACTTGAGGAGATGGAAGCCATCTTGCACGAAAATTACCGTCCCGTATTGCCATTGGGTGCGAGGCTGGTAAAAGCGCAATAACCATATTGATCAGCAAAAAGGATTGGCGCCAATTTCTTTGATTGGCGCTCCTTTTAGCAAACTTCGACCCTGCCATTGGTTTTGGCGGGGTCGAATTATTTGATGGGCTTGTGAAATCTTGCTGTCAGTAATTCAATTTGTTCCGAATCAACCTAATTTTACCTGCATGATAAACGACTACCTGCAAAGCGCCCGAAAGCAGTTTGAATACTACAAACTGCTCGGCGAAAAGACCTTCGCCCAGCTCACCGACGAGCAGCTTTTCTGGCAGTACCACGCCGAGAGCAACAGCATCGCCACCATTGTCAAGCACCTCTGGGGCAACATGCTTTCCCGCTGGACCGACTTCCTCACCACCGACGGCGAGAAGGAATGGCGGCACCGAGAGGCCGAGTTCGACAACGACCTGCAAAGTCGGGAGGAACTCATGGCCAAATGGAACGAGGGCTGGGACTGCCTTTTTCGGGCTTTGGATTCCGTGAACGAAAGCAATTTCGACACCATCCTCTACATCCGAAACCAAGGCCACAGCATCACCGAGGCCATCAATCGGCAGTTGGCGCACTATCCGTACCATGTTGGGCAAATCGTTTTCATCGGCAAAATGGTGAAAGATGCGGACTGGGATTCGCTGTCCATCCCGCGGGGCGGCACGCAGCAGTTTAATGCAACGATGTTTGGCAATAAAACTTGAGAATTGGAGGCGAAGAGGATGGAACACGGATTGCACGGATTGGACACGGATTAAAACAAATTCATAAATCCTTGAAGGGGCACATCAGATTATATCCGTGTCCAATCCGTGCAATCCGTGTTCCATCTCTAAAACCAATACCCCAAATTAAAATAAACCGCCGCCCCCTCGTTCGATTGCCCGTAGGTCAGTTCAATTGGCCCCAGCACCGTGTCAATGCCGTAGCCAAGACCAAAGCTGTAGATGGCTCGTTTCCCTTTTTCAAACGCATTTTGCAGGTAGGCGGCATTGCCGCTGATGGTCAGGTATTGGTTTTTGAAAAAACGCCGCTGCCAGTACAGGCTTCCGAAGGCCAGCCTTGTGGCTGCCAATTCCCCCAAACTCAGCCCAATAAATGGCTTGAAATTGTTGATGAGGTTCAGGTTGTTGCCGCCGACGTAGTAGCGGTAGGGAGATGCTTCTTCGCCCAAAAGGCCACCCACCGAAACGGACGCCCCGCCCGTTGCTCGTTCGCCCAACTCCTTGACAGCGAGGAAGTTGAGGTCGAGGTTGTAGCCAAATTCGCCCCTCGAATGTTCGTCGCCAGCGAAGACCGCCGCCGGAAAAGTGACTCGCCCGAACAGCGAGGTCAAGGTCCCGTTTCGTGGAAAATAACGTCGGTCACGGGTGTCTTTTTTGAAAAAAGTGGCCGCCGTGAGGTACAGCCCTTTTTCATCGAAATAAGGCGCATCAGCTACACTGCCCTGTACTTGGTCGGTGCTGAACTTGTAATATTTTATTTCTGTGCTGATGCCGAATGCGTGGTCACTGCCAGCAAAAAGTTGGATGTATGCCTCGTTGGAGAAGTCGAGAAAGCTGAACACCAACCGGTCAATCTTGCTGCCATCGGGGAGCGGGAGCGGATTGGGCAAGCGGAAGCGAACGTTGTTGAAGTTCAGGCGGCTGTTCACGCCAAAATCGGGCAGTGCACCACGGTCCACGTAGTAGTAAAAATTATAGCGGAAGCGGTCGCCGAGTATCAAGTCCAGCGATGCAATGGAGTTTTCAATCAACAGGTTTTGGAAAGTGGCATTGAGCAAAACGCTGCTCCGGTATTCGTTGTCGTAGTGCAGCGCTGCCCGAAATCGGCGGTCGTAGCCAGTCCTCGGATGGGGGTTCAGGTTCAGCCCGTAACGGCCATCTTCCGTCTTAAAGCATTGATAGTCAATGAACTGGTAAGTGCCAGCGCCGTAGAGGTTGGTGATGCCAGTGTAGAAATCCTTCTCCGAGAGCAGCCCAGGCAGTTCACCTGGAAAGTTGCGCAGAATGGCCTGACGATTGATTTTTGCATTTTTTGAAACAAAGACAGTGTCAAATTTCCAAGGGTTCACCGTGGCCTGCGGCAGGTGGCGGGTCGGTTGTGGTGATTTTTTTTGCCGCTCCGCAATGGCCGTCAGCACCTCCCAAAGTTCCCGTGCGGAGCGCTCGCCCCGGTTCATCAGCGTATCGGTCAACTCGAAATCCGTCAGGCCGATGCCCACCACGTCGGGGCAGATGAGCACATCGCAGTATTGCAGCTGCTCCTCCGAATTGGCGTTCATTTGGAACGACCCGATTTGGGTGAGGAATTTTTCGAGCGAATTGAGTTCGTTGCGCCCAAGCAGCCCCTCCTCCACGTTCACCCCAATGACGAGGTCCATGCCTCGCTCCTTCACCTCCTTGGCCGGAAAGTTGTTGACGATGCCGCCATCGGCCAGCAGCCGGTAGTTGATTTCGACGGGGGCAATGAGGCCAGGGAATGCACCGCTTGCCCGCATGGACAAGGCCAGGTTTCCGTGGTCGAGCATAACGCTCTCGCCCGTGCTCACGTCGGTGCCGGTGCAAAAAAACGGGATGGGCAATTGGCTGAAATCGGTGATAAATGCAGTCTTTGCCGTGAGGCGGCTGAGGAGGTTGTAAACGAGTTGTCCATCGGAGTAGGCCAATGGGAGGCCAACTTTGCCATCTTTCACGGTGAGTGTGAAGGCGTATTTTTCGCCATTGAGCTTTTCAAAAATGGGCGTTACCTCCCTCGGAATCTCGTCTTCGAGCAGGGCGGCCATGTCAGTGTTTTTCAAGATGCTGTCCAGTTCCGCCGCCGACCAGCCGCTGGCGTAGAGCCCACCGACGATGGCCCCCATGCTCGCCCCGCCGATGTAGTCAATGCGGATGCCGGCTTCTTCCAAGACCTTCAGTACGCCAACGTGGGCATAGCCCTTTGCACCGCCGCCGCTCAGCACCAGGCCGACCCGGTAGGGCTGCGGTGCAGCATTTTGCGCCAGCGAAAAAAAGCTGGAAAGTAGGCAAATGGCAATGGAAAGGGTTTTGATTTTCATGCTGATTTTTGGTGATGGAATTCACGCAAAGCCGCAAAGTTTTTCACGCAAAGCCGCAAAGTGTTGTGACGAGCGCTTTGCGACTTTGCGTGAAAAACTTTGCGCCTTTGCGTTAAACAATACAGTAAGCAAAAATACCACAAACCCACCAAACAAGTAAACCCATCAAACTCCTCAAACGATTTGCCCCAACCACGTACTTTTGCAAAAAATAACGAAGACACCGATGTTAAAAATACTCGCATTTCTCCTCATAGGCTTGTTTGTTGCCATGCTGTTTATCAATGTCTATTTTCGGGCGAAAGTGCTCAAGACCTACAAGCGGCTGGTGCAAAATCGGGTGGAGTTCGGCGCTGCGCACCTGTTTAACCGAAAAAAAATGGAGGCGGAGGTGCTGCCAAAATACCCCCACATGCGGCAGGACATCCTCGATTTCTCCAACCATATCCAATATTCCATCAGAATGGCGTCAGTGCTCATTGCGCTGATTACGCTGTTCGGGGCGGTGCTGATGTACTTTCGCTAATTGTTGGATTGTTTTATTGTTGGATTGTTGCTCGCACAACGACAGCCAACAATCCAATAATTCAGCAATCCAACAATTCAGCAATTCAACGATAATGAGAATTTTAGCAATGCTCATGGCAGCCCTTTTCCTCTCCGGCTGCTTCGAAATCCGGGAGGAGGTGAACATGAAGGCCGACGGCAGCGGCGAGGTATCGTTCGTTGTGAACCTGAGCCAGAGCAAGGAAAACGTGGCCAAGTACATGGCGATGGGGTCGGTGGAGGGTTATAAAGTGCCGAAAAAAGAAGACGTGGAGGCTTCGCTGGCCAAGATCAAAAGCATGATGGGCGCTGTGCCGGGCATGTCCGCCGTGATGACGAAGAGCGACTGGTCGAACTATATTTTCACGGTCAGTGGGCGGTTTGCGCACGTGGAGGCACTGAACAAAGCGATGGAATTGGTGGCCAAGGAATATGACAAAGAAGGCAAGCATGCCGCTTCCGGCAAGTTGGGTTTTGGGTACAGCAACGGCCAGTTCAGGCGGTTTTCGAGCTACCCACCCAAGGCCAAGGAGTTCGGGGAACTGCCTTCCATGCAGCGCTACGCGCTGGAGTCGGCGACCATGACCAGCATCTACCGTTTCGACCGGAGCATCCGAAAGGTGGGTCACCCGAAGGCGCAACTTTCGCCCAGCGGCAAGGCCGTGATGCTCACCTTACCCCTCTCCGAACTGATGAAAGGGACGGCGACGCTGTCGGATACGGTGACTTTTTAATGGAAAATGGAGAATTGAAAATTGAGAATGGGCTGCCAATCCTTGCAACTCATTGCATAAGCAGCCGTTTTGCTGTATGTTTGACGGAAGCACCAAACCTGCCCAATCACTATTTTAACTGTAGCTGTTAAATCCTTCAATCAATGAATATTTTTAAAAAAAACTCGCCAAAATGCAGCCTGCATTCCATTAAAAACAGCTTGTTAGTGCTGCTTTTTTTGTCGCTTGCTGAAATTGCTTTTGGCCAAACCGCCCTGAAATATGTGCCGTCCACCGCCGATGTGGTCATCACGGTCAACCTCCAAAATCTCGACAAAAAGGTGAACCTGGCCCAGCTCCAGCAATACGATTTTTACCAGGCAATGCTCAAGGAAATGAACAAAACCCCTGGGCTGGAAAACGATACGAGCAAGCAGGAGTACTTGGGCAAACTCCTCACCGACCCTGTCAGTCTTGGCTTTGATACCAAGGAACCTTTTTATTTTTTCGTGGAAAAAGTTGGGTTCGACACCTACCTGACTTTCGTGCAGAAAATTGGCGACAAGGTGCGCTACGAGTCTGCCGTTCAAGTCCTGAAAAAGGAGGAATACTTACCCAACTTGAACGAACAGGAAGCCCTTAAAATATGGCAGAAAGGCGACGAGCTTTTTGCCTGGAACGAGGAGGTCGTTATCAACGTCATCCGGCAGGCAGGCATCAACCCAGACGTCAACACCTGGGACTACGGCGATGCAGGAGGCTGGGAAGACCCAGTTTTGCTCGACACCACCTATGCCGAGGAAGGCGTTGATTGGGAGGAAATCATTGAACAGGATCAGCCAATTATTGAGCAGGAGGAAGTGGTGGAGGATGTTACGCCCATGCCGGAAGCTGACACCCTTCAGTACGGGCAGGAGGAATACGATGTATTTGACTTCGATGGCCTCGATTGGGTGGAAGAGCCAGACACTGCTGCTTTTGGGTGGGCAGTGAAGGTACTGAACAAGGATTTTTTGCAGCCCATCGCCCGCAACGAGCGTTTCGCAATGGCCAAGGGCAAAACGGACGACGTGCATGTTTGGATTGACTACGGCTTTTTTACCGAAACCAATTCCAAAACTGGAGGCTGGGTAGCCTATCCACCCATGACAATTTTGCCCCAAAATGGCTTTGCCCAAGCAATGGGTGGCATGATGGACGTGTTCTACGGCGATACTTACCTCTCCATGGGTCTCAACTTCGAGGACGGGCGCATGGCTATCCGCAGCCAGATGTTTTTCAACGATGACATGAAAAAGTTTTACAGCCGGGCGCTGGACACGAAGTTCAACAAGAAATTCCTGCGCTACGTGAAGGGCGGCGACGAGATGTTCGGCTATTTTTACCTCAACTACAACATCAAAAACACCATCGAGGAGAGCAAGGCGCTGCTCTACAAGATGTTCGCTGCCACGCCGCAGTACGGCGAAATGGCTGCCGACATGATGAAGATACTGGGCATTTTCATTGACGAGGACGCCGTTGGCAACCTACTAAAAGGCGACCTGATGCTGGCCGTCTCTGGCATCCAGACCGTGGCGATGACCACCCAAACCTACGACTACGACGCCGATTTCAACTTCACTACAAGGGACACCACCGTGATGAAGGAGATGCCCATTTTCACCGCCCTCGCTTCCTACGGCAATGGCAAGGACATCCAAAAATTCATTGACCTCGGCCTGCACAGCAAAGTGCTGACCCAGGAGGGCAGCTTCTACCGGATGGCGCTGCCGGGCATGGACGGCATGGAGTTTTTTCTGGCAAAACACGATGGACTGCTCATTTTTACCAACAACGCCTACCTCATGCGCCAGAACTTGGAGAACGGCTTCGCCAAAAAGCTGCGTTTGCCGAAGAACCACAAGAAACGCCTTTGCGAAAGCGCCTCGGTCGTTTACTGGAATATCCCCAACACCCTCCGGGCAGCAGCGGGCAGCCAGTCCGGCAGCAACATCGGCATGATGGGCTATCTGAACAACATCGGCAAGGAGTTTTACAGCATGGAAATGACTTCCTCGAAAAAAGTGGGCAATTCGGTGGACAGCGAAATGTTCCTCAACATGACCAATAAAGACACCAATGCGCTCCAGCAGTTTTTCAACTTCGTGAACGACATGTACCTGGAGGTGATTGGCGGGGCGAAGATTTGAGGAGAATGGAGAATGGAAAAGATGCAATACCTCCAACACGTTCAATCCATTTTTCTGGAAAAAGGCGACCAGGAAACGGCCCTCGGCCAAATGCGGTACATGCGCAACCAGTTCGAGTTCTACGGCCTGAAGGCAGGACGCTGGATGGAACTTTCCAAGGAAATTTTTAAAGAAAAAGGCATTCTGGAAGGCGAGGAACTGAAGTCGTTGGCTCGGCTTTCCTTTGATGACGTTCATCGGGAACTGCACTACTTCGCACTCGAAATGGTGCAAAAAACACTGAAAAAGCAGCCCGCCGAGTTCATTGATTTCTACGAAGAACTCATCACCACCAAAAGTTGGTGGGACACAGTGGATTGGCTGGCCAAGCTTGTGGGCATCCATTTCAAAAAGCACCCGCAACTCATCGTGCCCGTCACGGAGCGGTGGATGGCCTCCGGCAATTTCTGGTTGCAGCGGGTCTGCTTCATTTTCCAGCTCACCTACCGCGACAAAACGGATTTTGATTTGATGAAGAAATACATCCTCCAAGTGGCAAGTTCGAAGGAGTTTTTCCTGCAAAAAGGGGCTGGCTGGGCATTGCGCCAGCACTCCCGCACCGACCCGCAGGGCGTCACCGATTTTGTCCAAGAAAACCCCCAACTCGCATCGCTTACCAAACGGGAAGCCCTGCGGCTAATTGAGAATTAAGTTATTGGGTTATTGGGTTATTGAGATATTTCAATTGCGTAATAA
>CAZDSU010000013.1:0-37211 GCA_964508135.1 uncultured Saprospiraceae bacterium | reverse complement strand
CCCAATAACCCAATAACCCAATAACCCAATAACCCAATAACCCAATAACCCAATAACCCAATATCCCAATATCCCAATATCCCAATATCCCAATATCCCAATAACTCAATAACAATTCAAAAACCATGACCGCATCGAAAGAAAACCTCAATGTCCAGAAGCTCGTGGTGGGGGTCGGTCTGGTGCTTTTCGTCATCAAAATCGTGGCCTGGTACATCACCTCATCGGTCGCCATCCTCACCGATGCGCTGGAGAGCACCGTGAACGTGGTGGCCAGCTTCATCGGACTTTACAGCCTGATTTTGTCAGCAAAACCACGGGACACCGAGCATCCCTATGGGCATGGGAAGGTCGAGTTTATCTCGGCAGGTATCGAGGGCGCACTGATTGCGGTAGCTGGTCTGGTCATCATCTACGAGGCCATCAACAACCTCCGGCACCCGCATGAAATCGGCAGTTTGGATTTTGGTATCCTGCTCGTTGGGGTGGCGGCGGCAGTCAATTTTGGGGTGGGCTTCCTTGCTGTTAAACGTGGGAGGAAAAACAACTCGCTCGCCCTCATCGCCAGTGGCACACACCTGAAATCGGATACTTACTCTTCCATTGGCATCATCGCCGGGCTGGTGCTGATGCGCTTCACGGGCTGGGTGTGGGTGGACAGCGTGGTGGCGCTGGTTTTTGCGTTCGTCATCATTTTCACCGGCCTTAAAATCGTGCGAAGTTCCATCGCTGGCATCATGGACGAGGTGGACGAGGGCCTGCTGAAACTGATTGTGGCCACCCTCAACGAACACCGGGAAGAGAACTGGGTGGACGTACACAACCTCCGCATCATCAAGTACGGCAGCGTGCTGCACCTCGATTTTCACTTCACGGTTCCCTGGTACCTGAATGTTCACCAAGCCCATGTCGAAGTGGACAAAATTGACCGATTGGTCAAAGAAAAATATGGCGAAAGCGTGGAAATGTTCGTACACACGGACGGCTGCCTCGATTTCTCCTGCCAGATTTGCTCCAAACAGGATTGCCCGGAGCGGAAGGCCGCATTTGTTAAAAGGGTGGAATGGGTGGTGGGGAATATTTCATTGAACAACAAGCATCGGTTGGAGGGGTGAGCATTTTAAGTGCAAGCAATTTTTCCGACCCTTCCTTCATGCCTTCCCCCTTCAAATTCGCTTTCCAAGAAAGTTTTAACCATCGCCAGTGCCATTTTTTTGCTCACGAAGCGGACGGGAATGGCGAGCATGTTGGCATTGTTGTGTTGACGGGCGAGAGCGGCGAGTTCCACCTTCCAGCAGAGTGCGCAACGGATGCCTTGGTGCTTGTTGGCGGTCATGGCGACCCCGTTTCCACTGCCGCAAAGCACGATTCCAAGGTCAGCCTTGCCCGTTTCCACTGCCGTAGCCGTTGGGTGGACGAAATCGGGATAATCCACTGACTGTGAGGAGTTTGTGCCAAAGTCAAGCACTCCGATGCCCTGCTTTTTCAGCAAGGAAATGATGCTGTCCTTGTAAGGAAAACCTGCGTGGTCGCAGCCGATTGCTATTTTCATTTTATTGAGTTAATGGGCAATTGGGTTATTGGGTTATTGGGTTAAAATCCTGCAAATAACCCAATCGCCCAATAACTCAATAACTTGTTTCCGTATTCCAAATTTCCCAGGCCCGTTCTGCTTGCAAATATAGCATGGAAAGTCCATTTTGTATGGGACACCCGGCGGCTTCGGCGAGGGCGAGGAAGCGGGTTTTTTCGGGGTTGTAAACAAGGTCGTAGCAGTAGTGCGAGGGTGTAAACAACTCATAAGGTATTGGTGGACAGGTATTTAGGCCTGGGGCCATGCCGAGCGGAGTGGTGTTGATGACGAGGTGGTGAGATTGGAAGATTTCAGGAGAAATTCCCCCGTAAACAAGGTGTTTTAGGCTTGGCTGCCGGGAAACCAGCAGGTAAGGAACACCTATTTTTCGCAAAACAAACCGCACCGCTTTGGCAGCGCCTCCCGTGCCAAGCACCAAGGCTTTCAGGTCAGGTGGCAGCGGGTTTGGAAGAAAATTGCGCAACGATTTTTCAAAACCGTAAACATCTGAATTGTAGCCAGTTAAATGCCCATCCTTGATTTTGATGACATTGACTGCACCAATAGTAGCGGCCTCTTCGGAGCATTCGTGCAGGTAGGGGATGACCTGCGATTTGTACGGGATGGTCACGTTGAGGCCCTCCAAGCTGGGGTTTTCGGCAAGCAACTTTGGCAGTTGGTCGAGGGAGGGTAGGGGGTAGGCTTCATAGCGGCAGTTGGTAATTCCCTCCCGCTCGAACTTGGCCGTGAAATAGCCCGGTGAAAAGCTGTGCGAAAGCGGAAACCCGATTATTCCGAAACGCCTTGTTTTGTTGGACATCAAAACTTTGTTTTTTTTGCCAAAGCAAGAAGCATTGGATGATTTTCGCCGCAATTTGCGCAGCACCAATTTAAGTTGTACTTTTGGAGGCGTTTTTATTTGAAAGGCAACACAATTTTCCCTTTTTGGAAAATCTTTTCGGCCCTTTTCTTGCCTGTTCCAGATTGAAAACTTTCCCCCCTTTTTTGGCAACGGACGATATTCTTCGTGTTCCGATTGCTTTCTTACTGGCTCACACTGTTAGTAATATTTTTTCAAATCATTGATTTTCAATGGCTTGCGCCTTTATTTTTTTTGAATTTAGAACAAACACTTTAAGCTATCGCTATGAGCAATACTCGTATCCTATTGGCCGACGACCACCAGATGTTCCGTACAGGTATATCCAACTTGCTGCAAAAAGAAGAGGGTTTTGAAATGGTTGGAGAGGCAAAAGATGGCAACGAGGTTGTCAGGCTTGCTTGCCAGATTCGGCCCGATGTCATCGTGATGGATATCCACCTTCCAGTGATGGATGGCATCGCTGCCACCCGGCAGATTCTTGCCGAATTTCCTGAAGCTAAAATATTGGCCCTGACTTCCTTTGAGACAGAGGATTATGTGGTGAACATGCTGCGGGCAGGTGCCAAGGGCTATGTACTGAAAGAAGCTCCGATAGAGGAGCTGGTGCTGGCCATAAAAACCATTGCCACTGGAAGCAGCTATTTTGCGAAGGAAATTTCGGTGAAAATTCTTGCCATGCTCGAGAATATTGGCCGCCCGTCTGCTTCCAAAGAACCAGCTGAAAAATCATCGCTGACGCAGCGGGAATTGGAAATACTGGAGCTTATTGCAACAGAAATGACCAACAGGGAAATAGCTGCCCTGCTTTTCATCAGCCCCAGAACGGTGGAAACCCACCGCAGAAACCTCATCCACAAGTTGAAGGTCAAAAACACGGCGGGATTGATGCGGTTTTACCTCAACAATTTCAAGAACAAGAGCGGTGGAGGTGTGGAGGTATGAATGAGGTGTGAAGGTATGAGGTATGAGGTATGTCACGATGGACAAGCCTCCCTACCTCATACCTTCATACCTCAAACCTCATTCTTCATACCTTCAAAACCCCGGCCCCTTGCCGGATGATTTCGACTTCATCCTTCGAGCAATCCACCAGTGTTGAAGGCTCTTGGCCGCCCATCCCCCCATCAATTATCAAGTCGGTTATTTTCTCAAAATGCTCTCGGAACTCCTGCGGGTCGGTGAAGTATTCGTCGAAATCATCCGCTTCGGAATCCATTTTTAGCGAAGTGCTGAGGATGGGCCGGCCCATTTCTTCCACCAAAGCCAAGGCGATTTTGTTGTCGGGGATACGGATGCCGATAGTGCGCTTCCGGTTTTTGAAAAGTTTGGGTACCGTGTTGCCGGAGCGCAGGATGAACGTGAAAGGCCCAGGCAGGTTCTTTTTCAGTATTCTGAATACCTCGTTTTCAATCTGCGAGGAATACTCCGACACTTGGCTGATGTCCTTGCATATCAGGGAAAGCATCGCCCGGTCGGGGTCGAGGTGCCTGATTTGACAGACTTTTTCGACGGCTTGGTGGTTGGTCATGTCACAGCCAAGGCCATAAACCGTGTCGGTTGGGTAAACGACGATGCCGCCCGCCCGCAGGATGTCTGCTGCCTGCTTGATTTTGCGTGGCTCTGGAGAGATTGGGTGGATTTCGATGAACATGACTTCCGAAGTAAAAAGTAAAAAGGAGAAGGCAAAAAGTGAAAGCCTTGCTGTCAACAAATTATCTTCGCCCGGTGGTGTAAAATTGCATCTCACAAAAACGCCAAATTATGAAAAAAACGACCGCCATCCTGTTATTTCTGGCCTTGTTTGCAGCTTGCCAATCTGGCCCCGACAAAACTGCCATGGCCGAATCCATCAAAACACTGGAAAAAGAAGTAGGGGCCTCTGCCCAGCCGCCACCAGACAAAGTCGAGGCGCTCCAAAATGCCCTTGTCGGCTACGCCGATGCTTTTCCAACCGATAGTCTCTCGGTCAAGTACCTGTCAAAGGCGGGCGAAACGGCCCGGCTGCTCCGCCAATTCGACAAGGCCCTCGAAATTTTTGGGAAAATAGAAAAGAACTACCCGGACAGTAGGGAAGCTGCTGCCGCCATGTTCATGAAGGCTTTTACCTTGGACAATGACTTGAAGAAATTAGAGGAGGCAAAACTGGCTTACGAGGCGTTTTTACAAAAATACCCAAACGACGAGTTTGCGGATGATGCGCAGTTTTTGCTGAAAAACCTGGGCAAATCGCCAGAGGAAATCATAAAGGGTTTTGAGCAGAAGGCGCAGTAAAAAAACAGGGCGTCAACAAACGTTGCACCCTGCAAAACCCCAAAAAACCAAATGAAAACAATCTACATATTTTTCGAAGGCAAATAGCCTGTTTTGGTGGCTCATCTTTCGGCAGTTTTCCAAAACTACGCTTGATTTTACTGCTGGTCTTCAGACGAAGTCAAAAAGAAAAGTAACACAGCGTTGAATTTTTTCTTTGCACAGCGTTCATGAAAATGCAGTTATTTTCGAGCGTCAAAAGTAAATCCTAGCTTGGTAGATTGTTCCCGCAAAATGGAGAACGAGAATTTTTATACTTCACGCTAATAGGTTTTGTGCAAATAGGGGTTTGGGGCGGAACGCCCCAAAGACCCTCTCCCCCGACCAGCCGCCGAAGGCGGCGAGGAGGGGCAGCGGTGCATAATTTTTGATTTGTACAAAACCTATTAGCGCAGAGTATAGCACATGAACGGGAATGATTTGTAGCGTTTCAACCAAACATCAATATTTTGTCAAAGGTCAAAAAAATATTTGTCTGCTCCAGTTGTGGTGCCACCTCCCCGAAATGGATGGGGCGCTGCCAAAGTTGCAACGAGTGGAACACCATCGTCGAGGAGGTAGTGATGAAAGAAACTGCCCCCGAAGAGCGGAGCAAACTCTGGAAGGGGGCCAGTGGTGTAGGCCGTGACCCGCAGCCGATTGCTTTGCCCGACGTGCAAACCGGGAACACGCACCGCCTCGAAACCATTGACAAAGAACTCAACCGGGTGCTCGGCGGCGGCATTGTAAGCGGCTCGCTGGTGTTGATTGGCGGGCAACCGGGCATTGGTAAGTCCACGTTGATGATGCAATTGGCGCTGCGCATCAAGGCCAAGATACTCTACGTCAGCGGTGAGGAAAGCGAGGAACAAATAAAAATGAGGGCCGACCGCCTCGGTGGCCAGGTCTCGGATTGCTACCTGCTCACGGAGACCAACACCGCCAAAATCCTCAGCCATGCCCAAACCTTGGCGCCCGACCTGATGATTATTGACTCGATTCAGACCCTCAGTTCGGCGCATATTGACAGTACGCCCGGCAGCATCTCGCAGGTGCGGGAATGTGCGGGCGACTTGCAGCGCTTCGCAAAAGAGACGAACATCCCGGTGTTCCTCATCGGCCACATCACCAAGGACGGTTCCATAGCCGGTCCGAAGCTTTTGGAGCATATCGTGGACGTGGTGCTGCAATTCGAGGGCGACCGCAATTACACCTACCGCATCCTCCGAACGCTGAAAAACCGCTTTGGCTCCACCGACGAACTGGGCATTTACGAAATGCAGGAAAGTGGACTTCGGGAGGTCTCCAACCCTTCTGAATTATTGCTTTCGCAAACGGAAGAAGAACTCAGCGGCAGCAGTGTCGCCGCCACGATGGAGGGCATGAGGGCCATGCTCATCGAGACGCAGGCGCTGGTCAGCACAGCGGTTTTTGGCACCCCGCAACGAACGGCCACAGGCTTCGACCTTCGCCGTTTGAGCATGTTGCTCGCCGTGCTGGAAAAGCGTGGCGGGTTTCCGTTTTCGCAAAACGACGTGTTCCTCAACCTCGCAGGGGGCATCCGGGTGGAAGACCCCGGCATTGACCTCGCCATCGTGGCTGCACTCATTTCCTCGTTGCAAGATGTGGCCGTGACGAAGGATACTTGCTTTGCTGGAGAGGTGGGCCTAAGTGGAGAAATCCGTGCCGTCAGCCGCATTGACCAGCGCATCCAAGAGGCGGACAGGTTGGGCTTCAAGCAGATGTTTATCTCAAAATACAACACGAAAGGGCTGGATGCTAAACGCTACAAGATTGAAATTAAGACTATTGGGAAGATTGAGGAGCTGTATCGGTTGTTGTTTGAGTGAGGGTGGGAATGTTTGTGAATTCTTGGAAATCAGAACGCCAAGAGAAATCTTAGAATAAGATGAAGACTAAAGAAAAAACTAAAACACGGAAAAACTTCGTCGAGGAAATGAGGGAAATCAGGGACAAGGTCAATCTTGAAATCAAAGATTTGACGCTAGAACAATTGAAGTCCTACCTTGAAAAGCAAAAGACACTGCGCCCTAGTTTGATGTGGGAAAAGCAGGGTTGATAGCTTGAGAAAAGTTGCTTTAGCACGTTAGAGACGTGCGGATAGGGATTCCGTTTTCCAAACCGGAACCAACGGGGGGCAGCTAAGAGTCAATTTTGGCCAATAAAAAGCACTAAAAATGGCAAAACAACGAAGGACAAAAGGTTCGGTACTAGAAATAAGATTGATCAATGGAGTATTTGCATATGCTCAGGATGTCGATGTCGATATTCAATTCTTTGATTATTTTACTGATAAGCCATTAGATGACGTTAGCATTCTGTGCAACAAGGAACCATTGTTCTTTTTAGGAGTATATAATGATACTATTGCAAGTGGAAGGTGGAAGAAGGTAGGTAAATTGCCCATAAAGCAAGAATATCAAACTACACCATTAAAGTTTATCCAAGATTCTTTGAATCCAAATAATTTTGAGCTATACAACCCTAATACAGGTGAGATTACAAAAGCAACAAGAGAACAATGCGAAGGGTTGGAATGTGCTGCGGTTTGGGAGGCTGAACATGTTGAGGATAGGCTAAGGGATTATTTCGATGGCAAACCCAATACATGGGTCGAACAACTTGCTATAAAATAGTGGGCCCGCTGTCGCACCACTTGTCAATTAAAAAACTCCCTGCTCGTCCAATAACCAATCCCCAATTACTTGCGTGAATCTTCGATTTCCCAATTTCACTTCTCCACACACTGCACCATCTCCACATCCCGCACGAAGCCGCTGCAAATGCATTTAAACGTGACGCTTTGCCCCACTTCGTAATTTTTGCTATCCTGCCCCGGCTTTCGGTCAAGACGACAGCGAACACCGGAAGTCGGGTCGTTGGTGCGCAGCATAACGGATTGGCCGCCTTGGTCGGTCCGCACGGTTGATACCACGCCAGACACCTCAGTGACCTTGTTCAAGTATTTTTCGTTGGCGCCAGTTTCGTCTTGCATGAACTCGTCGAAAAGGCTGACGGCGTCGGTGCGGATTTCCGTGCCCTGTTCCCAGACGGTAGTCGGGCTATCCCTCGGCCCATTTCCCCTAAAAAAAAGGATGACGCCGACCAACAAGACGAGTACGACCAACAAAGGCAACAGTTTTTTCATAAAAAGCAGGTTATTTGTCCCGAAACCCGAAATTCGCAAAAAAGCTGGATTCAGCCAAGTTCGCCCCGACAATTCAACAATCACAACAATTCAACAATCCAAATAATGCTTCAAAAGAAACTCACCCTGTACGGCCTCACGATGATAGCGGTTGGCTCCTGCATTGGTTCCGGCATTTTTGCCACACCGGGCCAGATTGTCAGTGCCGTGCCGAACGCCGTGCTCGTGCTGGGAGTTTGGGCATTGGGTGGCGTAATAGCGCTTACGGGTGCGCTCACGTTCAGCGAACTTGGCGGGCTGTTCCCAAAGTCGGGCGGTGTGTACGTCTATTTGAAGGAAGCCTACGGTGAACTGGCCGGGTTCCTCTACGGCTGGGTGATTTTGTTGGTGATAAACACCGGGGCGTTGGCGGGGCTATGCGCCGCTTTTGCCGATTACATGAAGATTTTTGCGCCTGAAATGGGCGAGGGGACAAAAACGGCCATTGCCGCCGTGACGATGCTGGTGCTGACTGGGATAAACATACTCGGAGTGAACGTTAGCCAAAGCTTATCGAACTTTTTTACAGGACTGAAGCTCCTCGCCATCGCTGCCATCATATTGGCTGGTTTTGTTTTTTTCGATTCGGCGAAGGTGCCCGTGGATTTTTCGTTGGCCGAAAACCTGCCGTCCAACCTCACTACTGCCATGCTAACCGGTCTGATTGGCGTGCTGTTTTCCGTGGGCGGCTGGCACCATGCCTCCTACGTGGCGGGCGAGGCCATTGATGCCCCACGCACCGTGCCGCGGGCGATGTTCCTTGGTGTGCTGATTGTGACGAGCATGTACTTGCTCGTGAACGTCGCCTACATGCTGCTGCTCCCGCTCGATGCCATCGCAGGTACCCGCACGGTGGCGGGGGATGCCATTGCCACGCTCGCTCCGTGGGGTGGTAAGGCGGTGGCCGTGGCCATTGCACTCTCCATTTTTGGCACCATCAGCATTTATACCATGTCGGCACCCAGGATTTACTATGCCATGGCCGAAGACGGCATCTTTTTCAAGCAACTCGCATGGGTACATCCCCGCTGGCGGACACCCGTAGTGGCGATGGTGGTACAAGTAGTCTGGGCGATGGCTGTGCTGGTTTTCTTTCAAGGGCTTTTTGTAAAAATCATCACGTTTGTCACCTTCATGGACATCGCCTTCATGGGCTTGGCGGGTGCTGGCATCTTTGTTTTTCGCAAAAAGCTGGCAAATGCACAACGGCCCGTTCGTGCCTGGGGCTACCCGGTTGTGCCGATAATCTTCGTCTTGATTTCCGCTGCATTTGCCATCAATACCCTCCTCGAACGCCCGGAGCAAGCCTTGCCGGGACTTGTCCTGCTGTTGCTTGGGGTCGGCGTTTTCTATTTTTTGAAATTTCTTCGCAAGGATAATTAACCATTTCTTAACGCTGCCATTCCTCTTTCCGTACAGCCTTATTTGATTTTTGTGGTCTGTAAGAACCGTTGATATGGTTTTGGAGAAAAAGTCCAATTCAGATTTTTATTCTGTTTGGCTAGGAGATATTATTTTCATCAAAACAATATTTCCCCTTGTAGGGTAAAACTTTTCTTCCGAAGTTTGTGTTAAAAAAACACTATAACCTTTCTATGGAAGGGTATTTGATAAAAGAGAATACAGCCTGGTTCATAAATCATTCCGGCGGGTAAAACTAAAAGCTGGTCTAAAGATTTGAACCTCCACGTAGGCAGTTAAAGATATTTGCGCTTAAAGATGAATGGTATAAAACCTTTTTAAGATTATGAGAACCCGATTCGTAAAGACAAGTTTCGTTTTGTTGGCCATTCTCGCTTTGTTTTCGTTCAACTCCTGTGCATCAACCGGCCTGATGGAGGAGGACTTGAGCAACTACCAGCCCCACAGTGACCAGAGCTTGCTCACGGTGATGAACCAACAGGATGTAGTGGAACTGACCATTGTAACTCAGCTCGACTCCCTTTTGCAAAAGCGAAAGCAGGTTGACTACCAGCCTGCCGATTTCAGTTTTTTGGATCAAAATGGTGTAATGCACAATTTCCAGGCAAAGGTGAAGCCCAGGGGAAAGTTCCGCAGGATGACCTGCGATTTCCCGCCGCTGAAGCTCAAGTTTGCCAAAACAGAACTTGAAGCAGCGGGGTTGAGCGAGATGAACGAGTTGAAATTGGTGACCCACTGCCTCGACGATAGGGACGTGTCAAAAGGACTGATACTTCGAGAGTATTTGGTTTATAAGATGTACAACGAACTGACTCCCAACAGTTTTCGTGTGCAGTTGGCCAAGATTACCTACCTCGACAAAAACAATCCCGACTATCGTTTGACTCGCTTTGGGTTCTTGATTGAAGACGAAGAAGAACTCACTTGGCGCACCAATGGCGAGGTTTCCAAAACGATGGGTACCAAGGCCGCCAACCTGAACCCTTCGCACGAAAAAATTGCGTCCGTGTTCCAGTACATGGTGAGCAATACAGATTGGAACGTGGAGATGCTGCGCAACTTGGAGCTGCTCCAAAAGAAAGATGGTGGCCTGATTCCAGTGCCATACGACTTCGATTTTTCGGCCATCGTGGCCGCACCTTATGCCCGCCCGAACACGGATGTGGGGCAAAAACGGATAGGAGACAGGGTATTCATGGGCAATGCAGCTTCAGCGAAGGAACTTTACGTTACCCTCAGCTACTTCCGCTCAAAAAAGGCGGCTTTAATTGGTATCGTAAATGATTTCAATTTGCTGGACGAAGTTTCAAAGCAGCAGATAGTGGAATACTTGGAGGGTTTCTATTCGGAAATCGAAACGCAGGAATCTGCACAGCTAGCCATGTTTGGAAAGGATTTTTGATAATATGGCACAGTTTTCATCGTGCCATACCTGTATTAACCCATCAAAAAATATCAAGAGCAGTTTTTTCATACTAATTCAATTTTTCAGGGTGGCTTTTCAGTCGCCCTTTTTTTTGGCAAAAAAAGAAAAGCGACGTGGATACTTCCATGTCGCTTTCCTTTTTAATTGGCTCTAGTCAACAATTTTTGGCGATGCCTCAAATGTGATGCTAATGTCCGCTTTGTTTTGAGCAAGGGGTCTGGGCCGCCCCAGCGAACACTTTCCTCCCCACTGCGGCCCCGGAGGCGCCGCAGTGGGGAGAGAGGAGGCTCTTGGGGGCTTCGCCCCCAAACCCCCATGCCCAAGATTGGAAGCATTACATTTGATACACCGCCCAATTTTTTACCGAAAAGGCGTAACGTTTAGCTGCGTAAACTGCCAACTTATTTACCCCTTCCTCCTTTTACCCTGCACATTTGTAGTCTTTTTTTGCGACTTCACATGGCCGTTTTTGCCCCTGGTAGTGGTTGTCTTTGTTGATTTTTTTACTGCTCCATGCTTTGTTTTTACGACTGTGGTACGGGTATGCACGGTCTTTGAACCGACCCTGTGCGGAGCGTAAACCGCATGTGCCCGAACTACCCTGTGCGTCGTAACTACGTGATAATGAGGACGATGCACCACTGCAAACGGATGCCATACATGGAAAGGATGCGGCCTCCAAGGTGACCAATAAACCGGGTAGTGCCTCCAACGCCACGGCGAAACCCAGACCCGGTAGCCTGGTGCGTACACGAAGCGCACCGATGGCCAGCCCCAAACATTGACTACGATACGGGCGACGGTCACATGCGGGCCGTTCTTGCCATTTTCACTGGCCTCTGCCTCGAATGGCTCCACGATTGTTTGGTCGCCGTACACGTCCTCGTCTCCAATGATTTGCAGGATAGCTTCATCCTTGCCCGTTTTTTCCACTTCAATCACGGCCACGTCCTGCGACTCGGTCTCGCTAACGGCCACTTGCAACACAATGGCGTGAACGTCGCCGTCCATGTTGTCAACGACCCTGACATAATCAATGTTACCGTCATCGTTGAGGTCGAGGTTGTTAACGTGGTTGCCTTCTTCGTTCAACATCTTCTCAAAAGCTTCCGGGGATTCTGCTTTTTTGAAAAGTTCCAGGGCGCCCTCAAGGCTGAAGTTTTCGCCGGGAAGGCCCGTGCTTTCTGCGTCTTGGGCCGTAGTAATGCTGGCAGCAAATAGCACGGCCAAACAAGTTAGGATAAAGGATTTGATTTTGAATTTCATGTTGGTGAATTTTTAAATTAGTTGCAAAACGAGTGGTGAGACCTGCACGATTTCACAAAGTTTAAAAACAAAATCCAATTTTTCAAAAATCAAGGCAACCTCAGTGCACCAAAACCGTTTTTGAGAATCCATCCGCTGAAAGCGTCAAATAGTGGACGCCGTTTGCCATGCCAAGTGCGGTTTTAGAAAAACTAACCGTGAAGTTTCCACCTACCTGCTCATATTTTCTCTCGAAAACGACCCGTCCGGCACGGTCCGTCAGTCGCAAGTTCAATATCGAAATTGGCCGCTTGGTTTCAACTGCGACGTGGAAACTGTCATTGGCTGGATTTGGAGAAACCCTCACTGCAAGGGTCTCATTTTCAACTTGTTGTACGGCTGATGGCAACATGGCTTCCGTGATTTCGAGGAGCTGGTTGGGTGCAATACCGGTCAGCATCGTGTCCTGTCCGCAGCCGAAACGCACTCGGATTTCGGTCACCACATTGGCATCGCCGAGGCCAAAATGCGCCGTCAAACTGTTCTGCCCACAGTAGCCCGATTGGGCGCTGACTTCCCTTACCTGCGTCACCGTTTGCCCGCCAATGTTGGCCGTCACCCACACCCTCGCTCCAATGGCCGAACGGTTGCCGATTGTCCCGGTAAGCTTGATTTTCAGCCAGTTGTTGCCGTTTCCATTGTTCAGGTATAACAGGTTGGAAGGTAGGGGAGCGGTGCTCGAATTCTTGCAGGTGGCAATGCCGAGGTCGAGGAAGCCGTCGTTGTTCACGTCGCCCCAGGCTGCGCCGTAGCTGCACGGGGTGGCTAGGTCTTCGATGCTCGTCAGGTCACGGGAGAGGTTGCTGAGGCCGTCATTTTTGTACAAAAAATTGACGATGCTTCCGCCACAAAATCCGTTGGACACCACGAGGTCGAGGTCGCCATCGTTGTCGTAGTCGCCGAAATTGGAGCCGAAGGAGCAGCCGCCGTCCGTCACCAAATCGCCCGTAGCCACTGCCGTGAACGACCCGTTTTCGTTCAAAAAAAGCTGGTTGTTTTGCGCTGAAAAATTGCCGGAATTGGCCACAAAAAGGTCGAGGTCGCCGTCGTTGTCCACATCGCCCCAACTGCTGCTCATGCTGCTGCGGGCGCTCTGGCTGGGAGCGCCAGGGGTTACTTTGGAGAAGGTGCCGTCGCCATTGTTTTTGTACAGGTCGTCAGGCTGGTTTGATTCGTTGGAAACAAAAATGTCGAGGTCGCAATCATCGTCGAAATCCACCCAATTGACTGAGCGAGAGGCATTTGCGTCGGTCACTGGAGCGCCAATGGCCACTTGCGAGAAAACCTGTCCACCGTTGTTATGGAACATCAGGTTTTTGAAATTTCCATCCGAATTGGTCACGTAGAGGTCGAGCAAACCGTCGTTGTCGTAGTCGCCCCACGAGGCCGTTTCGGAGTGGGTTCCAATGGTCGAAGGCGCTGCGTTGCCATCGTAGGTGAAAGTCCCATCTCCATTGCCAGCATAGAGGAAGTTCTTCACGCCATACCAAGTCACGACATAGGCATCAAGGTCGCCGTCATTGTCGAAGTCGGCGAAAGTCGCCCCATCGAACGGTTTGGCATCGGCCACGATGTCGCCGCTCGTCACAGCCGTAAAATTGCCTGTCCCATCATTCAGGTAAAGGAAATTGACCGCACCTGCCTGTGGCCCGTTGCTGATGAACAGGTCTTCCCAGCCGTCGTTGTTCACGTCCACGAAGTTGACGCTGCGGCTGTCGGAAGGTGTGGTGACGTGCGGCCCTGTGGTTATTTTTTGGAAAAGTGGCGCTTGCGCAAAAGTTTGGGCGGCAAACATCAGACAGAACAGTTGGGTGATTACTTTTTTCATGTTGAATTTCAATGTTTTGCACAAAACTACCCATGCCCTCCGCCGCCATTCTGGTTTTGGTAAAAATGGCAGCCTGCTCCTCCCAAACGACGTTTTTCAACGCAAACCGTTGTTCGTTTGGAGCAAGCCAACGTTTGGAATCTTCGACTGCAGTGGGGCAAATTTTTTGCGAAATTTGCCAGATGAAGCACCACCGCATCTTGCTCCACTTCGCTTTTTGGCTGGCCTACGGCCTCTACGACGGCTACCTGAATGCCCCGCTTGCGGGGAGTTCGTATGCCCATCTCGGCTTCGGCGAGCGGATGCTGCTGGCATACACGGCGGAGCTGGGAGTGCTGTTCTATAAGATACCAGCCACGTATTTTGTACTTTATTTTTTGGTGCCTAGGTATTTCCGCACCAAAAACCTGATGGAACTTGTGCTCTCTGTGTTGGCAGTGGCGATTGCAGCCACGTTGGTCGCCAAGGCGTTTTGGTTCAATGTCATTTACCCGCACATCTACGAAGTGTCAAACCCAGAACCAGTGGCCAGTTTCGCCCGAAAGCTGCTCCGTTGGCTTTGGAACTCGATTGACATCCTGCTGCTCCTGAGCGTGGCGTCAGCCATCAAGTTGTTCAGAATGGGACAGGCCGCCTCCGAACGGGAGCGACAACTCGTGGAGGAAAAATTGCAGTCGGAACTCAACTTCCTGCGGGCGCAAACGAACCCGCACTTCCTTTTCAACACGCTGAACAACCTCTACCACCTCGCCCGAAAACGCAGCGAAGACACACCCGACGCCATCCTGAAACTATCCGATTTGCTGCGGTTCATGCTCTACGAATGCACCACGCCACGCATCCGAATCTCGCAGGAGGTGAAGGTCATCCGTGACTACCTTGAACTGGAGCGGCTGCGCTACGGCGACCGACTGCGTGCCGATTTTCAGGTGGAAGTGGACGACGAAGACCAGCCCATTGCCCCACTGCTACTGCTCCCGTTCGTGGAAAATGCCTTCAAGCACGGCGCATCCGAAAGCCGTGGCGAGACTTGGGTGCGCATTTTTTTAAGGGTAAAAAACGGCAGGCTCGACTTCTCGGTGGAAAACGCCAAGGACCCCAGCGACCGAGAAATTACCGAAGGTATCGGCCTGAAAAACGTGAAGCGGCAATTGGAATTGATTTATCCTGAGCATGAGTTACGCCTTGATAATCAGGGTGATAAGTTCGTGGTAGGCTTGAAAATCGTCCTCAATAACCCAATAACTCAATAACCCAATGACTAAGTTAAAATGCCTCGTCATCGAAGATGAACCCCTCGCCGCTGAGGGATTGGAGGAGTTCATCCGGCAAGTGCCGACGCTTGAGTTCGTCGGGGCTTGCGGCGATGCGCTCTCAGCATTGGAGTTTCTGAAATACCATGCAGTGGACGTGCTTTTCCTTGACATCCATTTACCCAAACTCAAGGGCTTGGACTTCTTGAAAACCCTGCAACAGCCGCCGCAGGTCATCCTCACCACCGCCTACCACCAGTATGCCCTCGAAGGCTATGAACTCAATGTGGTGGACTATCTGCTCAAACCGTTCGGATTCCCCCGCTTCCTAGCCGCAGTGAATAAGTTAACGGTGGACGGGGGACGGCAGACGGTGGACGGCCCGGTTACCGTCCACCAACCACCGTCCACCGTAAGCCGTTCATTTCATTTCTTCAACGAAAACAAGCGCCAGGTCAAGGTTTTCAATGATGAAATCTTGTACGTGGAGAGTCTGAAGGAATACGTGAAAATTATTTTAGCGAGTGGGAAATCAGTGGTGACGAGGTTCCAACTCGGCGAGTTCGAAGTCCACCTGAACGACCCGAACCTACTCCGAATCCATCGTTCCTACCTCGTGGCGAAGGACAAAATCGAGGCGTTTTCGGCGACGGAGGTGGAGGTGGCTGGGGTGAAGTTGCCGATTGGGAGGAGTTATCAGGCGGGGGTGGAGAACGTGTTAACTGGAAAGTGGTGAAGCTTGCCTTCACAACACCATCTCCCGAAACAACCGCTCCAACATTTGCATCGGGTCGTCGCAAAGGCCGGGGTGTACTTTGGAAGGCTGCAAAACCGTGCTGCGTTGTGCGGTGAGCCAGCGAAACCGGCCAGCGATGTCCAACTGGGCGATGGGACCAGCGGTCGGGTCACCTGCGGCAATACGTGCAAAGGCGGACAAGTGGGCAGCCAATTCTTCCACGTCACAGCCAGGGCAAAGCGCTTCCAGCCGCTGCGGGCTTACTTCGTAAAGTGCATGAAGGAAGTTTTGCTTTTTGCAAAGCAGTATCACGCCCACGTTCATGAACTCCTCCCGCTCCACTCGGGGCATGATTCGGATGACTGCATATTCAAATAAGTTTCGCTCTTGCATCTTGGGCTTCTTTTAGAAATATGCTGGAGGCGGCGATGCGCCGTGTCAAAAACTCTTGATAGACCCGGCGCATTTCGTCCGGTGTGCCGTGACCATTCAGCCAATCGTCGGGGATGCGCTGGATGATGACCGACAACAGATTGGGCGTCAGCAGGGAGGTCAGTACCTCATTCACTTCGGCCAGTTGACTGGCTTGCGCCAACAGCACATGCGTCCTGATATTTGTGAAAGGCAGTATCGCCTGTTGCTCCCAATTGTCCCAGCTATGGTGGAAATACAGACAGGCGCCGAAGTCAATCAACCAAAGTTCCCGATTCCAAACCAGCATGTTGGTGTTCTTGGCGGTGCGGTCCACGTTGGTGAGCAGGGCATCCAGCCACACGATTTTGGAGGCGAGTAGCGGGTCAGCACCATTCACCGCCGGGTCGTAGCTGATGGCCCCGGAGAGGTAATGGACGCCGAGGTTGGTGCCCGTGCTTCCTTTCAGCAAGTCTTGGATTTCTTCATCCGGCTCGGTGCGACCGAACGCTTCGTCGAGGTCAACCAAGACAAGTTCGGGCACTTTCAGGCCAGCCGAACGAGCCATTTCGGCACCAATCAAGTCGGCAATCAGCGCCTTTGTCCCCTGCCCCGCACCCCTGAATTTGGCGACGTACAGAAAATCGTCGTCCGCCTCCACGATGGCTGGCAGGGAGCCGCCTTCCCGCAGGGGCGTCACGTAGCGTACGACGTTTACTTTCCTGATTGCTGGCGGTTGATAGCTCATTCGGTTGAGTTTGTGGGGCGAAGGTAGGGGTTTGAAAGGAAAGTTTGGGGTGACTGCTGCTTGCCCAAGGACTGGCAAACAGCTTGCAAAAGATAAATACAAAAACAGAAAATGTGGCGGGTCGTATTACATTTGCCATGTTGCCTTCGCAGGAGGCAGACTTTCCAAGTTTGAAAAACTTGGAAAGTCTATCAATTCAAAATAAAATAAAACGCAATTATGAGCAACGATACGCCAAAGTCGCCGCATGGCGGAACAGACCATTTCTTTGAAAACCCGGTCATCGGGCACCCCGCCGGGCTGTTCGTGCTTTTCTTCACCGAAATGTGGGAACGCTTCTCCTTCTACGGGATGCGGGCATTGCTCGTGATGTTCCTGACTTCCACCCTCGCCAATGGGGGTTGGGAATGGACCAGGGAACAAGCGATGGCTTTGTTTGGCTCCTACGTGGGGTTGGTTTACCTGTCCACGATGATGGGCGGCTATTTTGCGGACAAAAAAATCGGGTACCGCTGGGCAGTGGTGGTGGGTGCCTCGCTCATGACCTTGGGGCATGGCTGCATGGCGCTGGAGACCAGTGTTTCCATTTATATGGGCCTGGTATTTTTGGTGTTCGGCAATGGTTTTTTCAAGCCCAACATGGTGTCCATCATCTCGGAAATGTACAAAAACCACCCAGAAAAGAAGGACGGCGCATACACCATATTTTATATGGGCGTCAATTCTGGCGCATTTTTCGGTATCCTGCTGTGCGGCTATTTGGGCGAAAAAGTAGGCTGGAACTGGGGCTTTGGCCTCGCTGGTATCTTCATGTTTTTTGGTCTTTTGCAGTTTTGGCTGGCGCAAAACATCTTCGGCAATATCGGCCTCAAGCCTGTGAAAAAAGACGCCGCCGCCACTGAACTTGCACTGGATGGCGACAAGCCAAACCCATTCACTGGCGGCCAATTGGTGCTCATCGCCGTGATGATTTTCCTCGGGCTGATGTGGATAATCTTCGAACCGGCCAAGAAAATCTCCAATGGTTCAGTGGACATTTTCAACTGGGATGTGGGTGGGTTAATGGGCAATAATTTTACGATATTGGTGGCCCTTGCACTCTTCATCGGGCTACTCGTTTACCGTTTGTTGAAATATTCTGTTGTGACCCGTGACCGGTTGATAGCCGTGACCTTTTTTGCCATTCTGGTCATTTTCTTTTGGGCTATTTTTGAGCAGTCGCCCGGCACGCTGACCATCTTCGCCCGTGACTACACCAATCGGATACTGGAAGGCAGCGCAGGCACTACTTTCAAAATCGTGAACGCAATGATGACGGTCGTGCCATTGGGCATCATCACTTGGGTATTGTTCAAATTGTTCCAACAAACCTTCAAGAAATACGCTGTCGCCAATATCATCCTCGGCACCAGCTTCATAATCGTTTGGGGCATCGCCATCTGGATGCTGAAAAGCCAAATGGCCGAAGCAACGCTGGAAGTCCCCGCCTCGTGGTTCTCCACCCTCAACTCCTTGTTCATCATCAGCTTGGCGCCGCTGTTCTCAAAATGGTGGGAGAGCAAGTACAACCCGCCCGCCAACGTCAAATACGCCATCGGCATGACACTGCTGGCGCTGGGCATGGCCTGTGTGGCGTTTGGTGCCAGCTCCATCGAGCCGGGCGCAAAAACAGCGTCGGTGAGCATGATATGGTTGATTCTGGTCTATCTTTTCCATACGATGGGCGAGCTTTGCATCTCCCCCGTCGGCCTGTCCTACGTGAGCAAACTAGTGCCCGCCCGTATGATTGCGGTCATGTTCGGCATTTGGTACCTAGCCGTGGCTATCGGCATGAAAGGTGCCGCAAAGTTCGGGGAGAACGTGGACAAGATTGCCGACGAAAAAGGCATCAGCTATTTCTTCTGGATACTGGCGGGCGTTTCCCTTGCGGTGGCCGTCGTGGCGATTGTGTTTACGCCGATAATCAGGAAGAAAATGCACGGGGTGAGGTAGGGTCTGGATATTAATCTTTCACCATAATAATTTCATCAAATGAAAAAAACGATTCTCCTCTTTGTGCTTGGCAGCCTGATTGCCAGTTGCAACCAGCAACCACCGCAGCCAGCAGCTGCTCCAGCCATTGATTTTGAAAAAGAAAAGGCGGCCATCCAAGCCGTCATCGCCAAAGAAACGGAATCGTACTACAAGCAGGACTTTGAAGCCTGGAAAAGCACCTACCTCCAGTCGCCCGCCTTTCGCAAGTTTGGTTACTGGGAGGGCTTCCCGGAGAAGGTGACCGCCAACATCGGCTTTGAGTCACTGAAAGAAGAAAAGAAAAAGCAGTTCGACGCAAACGAGACCCTCTGGAAAGGCTCGACCGAGGAGCGCTCCAACGAAAACTTCCGCATCACCAGCGACATGGCTTGGTACACTTTCGAGCAAAATTCCTATGAAAAGGACACCCGCAAGTTCCTCGGCAAATCGCTTGAAACCCGCATCCTCGAAAAGGAAAATGGGGAGTGGAAGATTGCGTACTTGGGTTATCATTACTATCCGGTGGAGGGAGAGTAGTTGAGGAGATTAAGGCGCACTGGTGTTTTGGCCGATGACAAATTGTCTCGATTGGCTACATTTTTAGTAAAGCATGACATAAGATTTCAAGTGACAAAAACATTCAATTCATCTTGAACATCTGAAAGCAGCGGCACGTTACCCCTATGAATTAAACAATATTGTTAACCAAAAAAATGTAACATCATGCCAGACAACAGCTTTCATCCAACGCCGACCAATCCGTTGCCGGATGAGGATAAAAACCGCAACAATCCGTTGACTCCAACGAGTACCGACCCGAATTTTACCGACCAAGAAAGAGGGGGAAATGCACCTTCTTCGGTAAATCCATTGCCTGATTCCGCCCCTTATCGCCGCCAGCCCGGCGACCAGCAATCAGGCATTGACCCGGGTTCCACCAATGATGACAAGGACCCCGATTCACGTGACCCCTTGCCCGATACCGACCCATACCGTCGGCGGCCCAGCACCGAACCTGAATTCACAGACGAAGAACTGGCAGACGATAGGGATGGAAACATAGACCCGACCAAACCATTGCCGGACGAACTCCCTAATATCCCTGGGCAAACCAATACGCCGCTTTAATGGGATTGGAATTGATTTACTGAGTGGTTTTAATATGGTTTAATAGCCGTTTATAAACCGCCATACTATAGGTATTTAAGAAAATGACTGGGTGATGATTCGCCCGGTCATTTTTTTTTGGTAGGAATGGGGCGTCATAGGCATTTAAAGTTTATAAATACAACTTGATAATCCCAGCGAATTAGTAATGGCCGTTGAGGCATTTTTGGATGCCTTCCCTTTTGCATTACTCCGCTTGGATTTAAATGTCCCTTGAAATCCCCCCCCTCCATCAATAAAGCAAAACAGGCAGTTCATATTGGCGGCTCCCATCCTTTGGGCTTGACTCAAAGAGTATTAGCATCAGGGTCGAATTCTCACGGTCTTTTTTCACATCTACTGTAAATTGGAAGTTGCCCCATTCTGGCGCACCGGCGTCCGTCATTTCATGTCCTTTTTTCAGTTCCTGGTGACCATCTTCCACGACCCAACTGAAGCTTGCTTCGAAGATTTGGGCCTTTCCCTTAATTTGAAAAGTGTGCTCGCCCGTTTTCTGCACCGTCACTTCTTTGAACCGCTCATTTTCATATACCGGGCTTTCCGGTTCGGCAGCAGTGGAGTCCTCAACTTCAATCTCAGTGGCAATGGCTGGTTGAACGCTCACGGTATCCTTGCTGGCCGTGGTTTCGGAGGTAGTCTCATTGCCATTGCCGCAGGCCGACAAAATGATAGCGAACAAAAAAAAGTGGTACTTCATGATTTTGATTTTTGATGTAGTTCAAATAGTAGGCGTGACCTTCGAATCACGCCGACTACCACTTAATCCTTCAATTCTACTGTATCCTTCTCCACCTCCATCCACTCCACCAGTTTCGACGGATAATAGTCAACCCCCATCGCCTCGAACCGCTCCTTTTGCTTGCCTAGCCGCACCTTGTATTCTTCCCAGTTCCGGTTGGTGGGGGGCGACCAGCCTATTTCTGCATAGCCAGGGAGACGGGGGAACACCATGTACTCGATGTCGTCCATGATGACGATAGTTTCTGTCCACAGGGGTGCTTCCACGCCGAGGATGTTTTCTTTTGTGATGCCGGGCACGAGTGTGGCGGGGTCCCAAATATAGGCGCTATCGAGCTCGATATAGGCGGCCCAGTGCAGGCCAAGGCGGGTGGTAGAATCGTACTGCATGTCGAGGTAGGCTTTGTTGGCCGGGGACATGATGAGCTTGGCGCCTTTGCTCACCGCCAGTTTGGCAAAATCGGCATTGGCCCAAAGCTGCACGACATCCTGCGCATCGAGGTTGGCCTGTGCGGTCTCGTCCCAACCGACCATGCGTTTGCCATGAGATTTCACGATGTCCTTCACCTTGTTGACGAAGAGCAGATAATCCGCTTTTTTCGTGGCGTGGGATTCGTCACCACCGACGTGGAAGTAAGGCCCAGGCGTAAGCGCCACCAGTTCCCGCACGACGTCATCTATGAATTTGTAGGTGATTTCTTTGTTTACGCAAAGCGTGCTGAAGCCTACCTCTGTACCAGTGTACAGTTTGGGAGCCTTGCCGTTGCAGTTCAGTTCGGGATAGGAGGCCAGTGCCGCATTAGTATGGCCGGGCATGTCAATTTCGGGAATGATGGTGATGTAGCGGGCCTGGGCATATTTCACGAGGTCGGCGTATTGCTCCTGGGTGTAGAAGCCGCCTTTGCCGCCCCCGACTTGTGTGCTGCCGCCGTGCGCCGTAAGGTTCGGCCACGACTTGATTTCGATGCGCCATCCCTGGTCGTCGGAGAGGTGCAGGTGCAGCACGTTCATTTTGTAAGCGGCGATTAACTCTATGAACCGCTTCACGTCTTCTACCCCAAAGAAGTGGCGTGAAACGTCGAGCATGGAGCCTCGGTGGACGTATGCCGGATAATCCAGGATGGTGCCCGTCGCTATTATCCAAGCTGCTTCCTGCTTGTCCGAGCTTTCCACCTTGGCGGGCAATGCCTGCCGGATAGTTTGGATGCCCCGAAACAATCCTGCCGGGCGGTGGGCCGTCAAAGTCACGAGGTCTTCGGTGACGGTCAGCTCGTAGCCTTCCTCCCCCAGCGTATCGCTTTCGGAAAGGGTCAGGTAAATGTTCCCGGCCTTGGGCGCTTGGGTGGTGGATTTCACCTCCATCCCCAAGCCGGTGGAAGGGTTGAGCTTGTCGGCCAGGTATTGGCCGATTTGTTGTAGTTCTTCGGATTCCCCCTGCACATATATATCAGTTTTGTCCGACAGCTCGAACGAACTCCCAGTAGCCGTGACCGAGACGGGCTGGGGAATGAAGCTGACTTTTGAAAGGTCGGCAGGTGTCGGCTGCTTTTCGGGTTCGCAGGACAGCAAAGACCCCAGAACGGAAATAAGGAAGAATGCCTTGAATAAATTGGTGCGTTTTGTCTGTAACATTTGTTGATAGTTTTGCTTGATTAAAGGCGACTCCTTTTGAAAGGCTAAGGTGAAAAATTTTACACTAATTTACTCCATCGCAATATTTTTTGTGTCAACCAGGTTTGGCAGCGTCGGGAAAGCCATTGCCATGACGAGGTAAATTCGCTTGAATTGAAATGCTATAGCTGTTAGCCTTCAACAAAAGATTGAATTGCTATCAAAAACATTCAATTCAACATGAACATCTGAAACTATAGCACGTTTTGCCTGTGAATTGAACCATATCGCTAACCAAAAAAATGTAACATCATGCCAGACAACAGCATTCATCCTACGCCGACCAATCCGTTGCCGGATGAGGATAAAAACCGCAACAATCCTTTGAATCCAGCGGGTGCTCGCCCGAATTTTCCTGACCAGGAAAAAGGGGGTGATGCGCCTTCACCGGTGAATCCCCTGCCTGATACAGACCCTTACCGTCGCCTTTCCGGCGAACAAAAATCGGGCACTGAACCGGGCACGAACGACAACAAAGACCCCGACTCAAGGGACCCCTTGCCAGATACTGACCCCTATCGTCGGAGGCCAAGCACTGACCCTGAGTTCACAGACGAGGAATCGTCTGACATGGATGAAGATATTGACCCGACCAATCCATTGCCAGACGAAAGTCCTACCATTCCTGGGCAAGCGTCCAATACCCCGCTTTAAAGGGATTGGATAGCATTATACTTAATGGTTTTAGCGTGGTTTAATACCCGCATATAAACCGTTGTACCATAGGCGATTTTGAAAAAAAATGACTGGGTGAGACTTCGCCCGGTCATTTTTTTTGCGAAATATAGAAGCGCTTTTTTCCGCAATATAAAAGGAGCAGACACGTACATTACGCATCCGCTCCTTTTTTATTACATTAAACCTCGCTGCTACGCAGGTACTTTACGGGCCGTCTCCCGTTCCCAAAATCGGTGCTGAGCAATGGCCGAAACAAATTCCTTTGGTTTCATGCCTATCAAAACGCCTGGGTCCGGGGCTTTGCTATCCGAAGCCTTATTGCCAATATATGTGGCATTTAGAAAATCGCTTCCCTCCTTTTCGGTGCCTATTGCCTTGCAATGCCTGTAAGCTTCGTTGACAAAATGCAGCGCATCGGGGTCACCTGCCAACGCAGACAAGGACTTTTTGCCTCCCGCCACAAACACGGCATCGTACACAACGGAAGCCTCGGTCAGGAAACTGCCGTCAACTGGGATGGCACCGCCTTCCTCCGTTTGTATGCTACCCAGCTTTTGCGAAATTACCTTGACCGCAGCACCCTCATTTTGCAAAGTTTCTTTCATGGTGTTCAGAGAACTGCCGCTGACGCCGTTGGTAGCCAAAATGGCAATCCGGCGGGTTTTGATGGTGTCTTTCACGGTATTGGCCATGCTGAGGGCTGGCGATTTTTCAATGACAGATTTTGCGGACACAGGCTCATGGTTGCCCTTGTCGTCGGCAGATACGCCGAGGTTCATCGGGCGCTCCGGCCCATTGGGTACTGGAATGCCCAAGTTGGCGGCCACCTTGGTGGCAAGTGTTTTGTCCACCTGCGTCAGCACGCCCACCATGCGCTCACGGATATAGGGCCGCTCCAGCTTGCCAAGTTCGAAGCTGAAGGCATCCACGATATGCTGTTGCTCGGCTGGGCTTTGGCTATGGAAAAACAAGGTGGCCTGGCTGAAGTGATCCCGAAAACTCTCGCTGCGGTTCCTCACTTTCACGGCATCAATCTTTTCGGTGTAGCTCACAAAGCCGCCGTCGGCCATTTTTGCCTGAAACGGGCAACCACTGCCGATGCTGTTGGGGTGGTAATTCGTTCCGCCAGCGTTGATGGTCTGGCGCATGTGGCCGTCCCGCTGGTTGTTGTGGACGGGAGCAATGGAACGGTTGATCGGTATTTCATGAAAGTTGGGGCTGCCCAATCGGGAAAGTTGGGTGTCCGTATAGGAAAACAGGCGGCCTTGTAGCAGCGGATCGTTGGTGAAGTCAATGCCGGGCACGATATGGCCGGGATGGAAGGCGACCTGCTCCGTCTCTGCAAAGAAGTTTTCCGGGTTGCGGTTGAGGGTCATCTTGCCTATCCGCTGCACGGGCACCAGTTCCTCTGGCACCAGCTTAGTGGGGTCCAGCAAGTCGAACGGGTATTTGTGCTCGTCCGCTTCGGGTATAATTTGTAGACCAAATTCCCATTCCGGAAAATTGCCCTTTTCGATGTTCTCCCAAAGGTCCCTGCGGTGGAAGTCTGAATCTTTGCCGGAGATTTTCTGCGCCTCGTCCCAGCACACCGAATGGACCCCCAGTAGTGGTTTCCAATGGAATTTGACAAAAACGGCTTCGCCATTGTCGTTGATCAAACGAAAAGTGTGAACGCCAAACCCCTCCATCATGCGGAGGCTGCGGGGCAAGGCCCGGTCACTCATGGCCCACATAATCATGTGCATGGACTCGGGCATCAGCGAAATGAAGTCCCAGAAAGTGTCGTGAGCGGAAGCTGCCTGCGGCATTTCGTGATGAGGCTCCGGCTTGACAGCATGCACGAGGTCGGGGAATTTCATGGCATCCTGGATAAAGAAGACCGGGATATTGTTGCCAACGAGGTCGAATATGCCCTCCTCGGTATAGAACTTTACGGCAAACCCCCGCACATCCCTTGCCAGGTCCGATGAACCCTTGGAACCTGCCACGGTAGAGAAACGCACAAAGACGGGCGTCTCACGGCCGGTGTCGGTGAGGAAACCAGCTTTCGTGTACTTTGACATGGACTCATAAACCCTGAATACGCCGTGCGCAGCACTGCCCCGCGCATGCACGATGCGCTCCGGGATTCGCTCGTGGTCAAAGTGCGTGATTTTTTCCCGAAGGATAAAGTCCTCCAACAGGGAAGGCCCCCGTTCACCCGCTTTCAGCGAGTTGTTGTTGTCGTTGATGCGAACGCCTTGATTGGTGGTGAGGAACTGATCATCGGGATGGCTGACATCCCTGAGCAATTCTTCTGTTTTTTGATTGGATGGCTTGGGTTCTCCTGCATCCGTTTTCAAGGCTTTTTTAGTGTTGTCGTTGTTGCTTTTTTTCATCGTAAAATGATTTAAGAGTAAGTTAGGACGGAGGGTAATACCTGTTTTAACTGGCACAACCCAAGTCCTAAACAAGTTGAACTTCCTGATTTATCAAATATGAAAGGTGGAGTAAGTAATTAGTTGAACACGGTCATCAACCATTGTTACCTTATTAAAGGCTGACACCACGAGATGTTCATGTAGGCAGTGAAAAAGTTTGGTGCTTTTGAGCGATGGAGTAGGCGCTAGATTGAGCCGATGAAAAAGGATTTTTGCTGTGCTTGTTGACAAATACGTTTTCATCCGCCCAAACCGCTAAATCAGTGGTGCAATCCTGTCTTGGTTTGTGGTGGGTGGATGGTGAGCCGGCCGAATGACTGCGCCAGTAAGTTTCAAACTTACTGGAACTTGGGTTGCCATGTGGCTGCGGCGGTAAGTTTCAAACTTAACGCAACTTAAATGCTTGGGACAACTGGGCTAAAATCTTTAGCTAGGCGAAACCCTAAATCTTGAAGACGTTTATCACGTATGTGTGGTTGCCTAAAAGTAGTATAACCCTTCCCCTTTTTAAGAGGATTGCTAAAGCAGCCACCTCCACGAAGTACCTTATAATTGTTGTCTCCTGATATATCAACCCAAGCGGAATTTGTTAATGGTGCTCCAAAATAATTGTCATGCCAATCATCTTCACACCATTCCCAAACATTACCACTCACATCATGCAGACCTAATTCATTAGCTCTTTTTTGTCCAACTGGATGGGGTTTGCCATCAGAATTTTCGAATAGCCAAGCAACTTCACGCCAATCATGACTACCGGCAAATTGAAATCCCTGACTTTTTATT
Source organism: uncultured Saprospiraceae bacterium (assembly GCA_964508135.1). Taxonomy (GTDB): domain Bacteria; phylum Bacteroidota; class Bacteroidia; order Chitinophagales; family Saprospiraceae; genus UBA6168. The sequence continues at coordinate 10,656 of CAZDSU010000013.1, read as the reverse complement.
CCACCCCTTGCAGCAAACTCCCATTCTGCCTCTGATGGCAACCTGTAGTGTTCACCTGTTTGTTTATTAAGTATTTTAATAAATTCTTGAGCGTCATCCCAGCTAACATTTCCTTTTGGCATATTATCGTCATCCTGATTATTTGTGATAACACCCATTATTTGATTCCAATGACCATTTGTTATTGGATATTTGCATAAATAAAAATCTTTAATAGCTACTGTATGAATTGGTTTTTCTGTATCACGATTCTCGCTTCCCATACTATAGTCGCCACCTTCAACATGTATCATCTCATCATGAAAAGGGCTTAGAACGAGCATTCCTTTTTGCTCTTCAGCTTTTATATCATTTTGTTCTTCAATTTTTTGCTCTTCCAAATTATTAATCAATTTTTCACTTAAAGCATCATCGATTTTCTTTATAACCTCCTTAAAATATTGTGCTCGATGAGTATTGGGAAAAATATCACCTGTGACTGGATTGTATTTAACAAGGTCTCCGAAAGTGAAATGTCTATTTAATTCAGGGCATCCAAAATCTCTACCATTCGGTTTAAAAAATTGCCTTACAGCAAGGCTTTCCCATTTTTCAAAATCACAAGGCTCTATTAGTAAAGGGAAAAATAGAAATCCTTCATTTTCTTGGCGTTCTAGAAAATTTTTAAACTCATGTTTGATGATATATTTAGATGAAAGAAAGCTTGCACTGACGAGAAAAACTGCAAAATCACATCCAATAATCTGTTCTTGAATAGTCTCGTGCCAAGGATAGCCAAGTAAAATTTTTTCATCTTGCCACAAATCGGAATCGATAATAGCAGATTGACTTCCATGCTTCCGAAGTCCCTCTTTAATGAGGTTGAAATATTGCTCATCATCATGAGCATAGGAAATAAAGCCTTTAAGCAACTTCATTCTGCATTAAATGTTAGTAAGTCCAAGTTTCGGAGCAGACACAACTATCCGCACTTCACCGAACGCTAAAGTAACTTTTCTTTCAAAAACTTCCCCGTCCAACTCCCCCCAGTTCGAGCAAGTCTAGCGCAGCGTGACTTGCGGCATCACGCCACAGCATACCCTGTTGCCTCCCTCAAATACTCAGGCCTAAATCCCACGACAATGTCCATCTTCTCAACACCCCGCTGCTCAAGCTCCCCACCGACTAAAATCTCGGTGTTGTTCTGTTGAATCCAAACCTTGCCATCGGGCTTGATGCTAAAGTGTAGCAGCACGACGAAATAGTATTTCCGGCCCTCCCAGCCCATTCTGGTAAGCTGATAGTGGTGGTTTTTAGTGTCAGCGATGACGTTGCAATCAGCCGTACCGCCCAAGGCAGTATTGCGCTCTTCTGCCAAGGCTTCAAGGTAGGAGGTGAGAACTTGACTGTATCTAGCTATTTTTTCAGTTACTTTTTCCATTGCAAAATGATTTTCGAAAATGGGTCATAGACAAAAACCTTAACGTCGTAATCGTTTATTGAGTTGATGATTCCAATGCGCTGGAACTCATTTTCCCAGATTTCTACTGGAACTGCCAAGTAAAGTTGGCGGGCTGGTTCCAGACGTTTTAACCCTGAACGGTAATCAAGGTATTGCCCCAAAATTCCGTGAAACTCGTGTGCAAAGGAAGTCTCCAAAAAGCTTTTTGCTTCAACGGCAATTTTGTCGGCTCCCCGCTCCGCTGCGATGATTTTTTCTGCGCCAAAATCAACCTCCCATTGGGGGTCGTATTCCTTCATCTGGTAAGGGTCGTGCGTAATCGTCCACCCATCTTGAATGAGTGTTTCTTTTACGATTTGATGGAGTAGGTCTTTGGCCATATTGGTTTGTTTTTCCAAAGGTATCACTTTCTCATTGCAAGTCAAAAAGCCGCATTCACAACTTTCTCACCCAGTTCGAGCAAGTCTAGCACAGCGTGACTTGCGACCTCGTCACATCAATTTCTTCCCTTCAAATATTCTTCTGGAGAACAAATCGGAAGAAGGCTTTTTTCAAAATCACTCGGATTTCGAGTAACCAAATGGGTAACTCCGCCCTCGTTCAATGCGCTAAAATGCTGTACGGCATCTTCAAAATCTTTGAATTTTGCTTTGATGGCAAGTGTAACAACAGCCTCGTCAATTGTGGTCAGCGAAGCCAAGCTGATAAGCTTTTCAAGTGTGGATACAAGGGCTGTATCTGGTCTTAATTTTCTGAAGATGTAGGCAATATTGCAAATGGACAAAGTTGAAACACACATTTGTATCTGCCCTGTTTCCGCCAATTGGAATATTTGCTTCGCAGATTGGCAAAATGGCTCCCGTTCGGCAAGGTGGTCAATAAGTACATTTGTATCTACAAAAACCTTATCCATTTGCTAAGTATTTTTGCAGTAGTTCATCACTCATGAACGTCTTGTAATCGAAACCTTCTGGCAGGTTGATAACACCTTGAAGTTGCTCGGTGATGGGTGTAGCAGCTTGTTTTTTGGATGCGCCTTTAGTAGAGTCCCGCTTTGTTGGTGCACCTCCCTTAAAGTCAACTTTGACGTTGGACTGCTTCAACAATTCCATCAGCGGCCCAATCCACTTAAAGTCCTCTGGCGTTTGAAATCGAATAGTTACGACCATGTTTGATACGATTTTGAGCAAAGATAAAGGGATTTTTGAGCTTTTTGATTCACTCACCCTTTCAACTTCTCCCCCAAATACTTCCCCGTCCAACTCCCCTTCACCTTCACCAAATCCTCCGGCGTCCACTGAAAAACGAGGTGGCCGCCATCCTTCCCCCCATCCGGCCCTAGGTCAAACAGCCAGACTGCGATGATTCATTTACCCCTTTTTATTGTTGAAATAATTCCTACAGACCCAAATTGTAGTGCTAGTCGCACCGACAATTACTAACCAGAGCATGACGGACTTGCTTTGGAAAGGACTTTCTTTAAAAAAATTGCTCATGGAAAGCAGTAACCATGACACTCCTACAAACCAAGCTACCAGCGTCATTAGTACTGCGTTTCTCGATGGGTTCTTTACCCAGTTGTCGTTTGTTGGCATGTTTTCTAGCGATTTAATTGTGAAAGAATACTGCGAAAATAACAGTACTCCACTAGGATGCTACTGCACCCCCAGTTTTTCTTTCAAAAACTTCCCCGTCCAACTCTCCTTCACCTTCACCAAATCCTCCGGCGTACCTTGAAAAACAAGGTGGCCGCCATCCTTCCCGCCATCCGGCCCAAGGTCAATGACCCAGTCGGCGCATTTGATGACCTCCATGTTGTGCTCCACCACCAGCACCGAGTGGCCGTTTTCCACGAGGGCGTTCAGGGCGCCGAGCAGGGTGCGGATGTCGTGGAAATGCAGGCCTGTGGTCGGCTCGTCGAAGATGAACAGGAGCGGGTTCTTGGCGCTGCCGCCTTGCAGGAAGCTGGCCAATTTCACCCGCTGCGCCTCGCCGCCGGAAAGCGTGCTGCTGCTCTGTCCAAGCTGCACATAGCCGAGGCCCACGTCGAACAGCGGTTTTATTTTGTTGATGACCTCCTTGTTGTCCTTGAAAAAATCGAGCGCTTCCTCCACGCTCAGGCTGAGGATTTCGAAGATGTTCTTGCCCTTGTACTGCACGTCAAGCAGTTCCGGTTTGAAGCGCTTGCCCTTGCAGTCCTCACATTCCAGCCGCACGTCGGCGAGGAACTGCATCTCGATGACCTGCTCGCCTTCGCCCTGACAGGTCTCACAGCGTCCGCCCTCCACGTTGAAGCTGAAATGCCCCGGCTTGTAGCCCCTGATTTTGCTCAATTGCTGGTTGGACATCAGGTTGCGGATGGCGTCGTAAGCCTTCACATAAGTCACCGGATTGCTCCGGCTCGACTTCCCGATGGGGCTTTGGTTCACCATTTCCACCTGCGTCAGCGACTTGAGGTCGCCACTGAGTTCGCTGTGCTGGCCGGGCGCTTTGGCGGTGGGTTCGTCGTAGTGCTTTTTCAGGGCAGGGTAGAGGATGTCCTTCACCAGGGTCGTCTTGCCGCTGCCGCTGACGCCGCTCACCACGGTCAGGGTGTTCAGCGGGATTTTGATGTCAATGTTCTTGAGGTTGTGCTGGCGGCAGCCCCGGAGGTGCAGCCATTTCACGGCCTTCCTTCTCAGCTTCGGAACGGGAATGGTCATGCGCCCGCTCATGTACTTGGTCGTCAGACTCTCGGAGGCGTCTTTGTAAATGTCCTCGTAAGGCCCGGCGAAGACCAGTTCCCCGCCGTGGATGCCCGCCGCTGGGCCGATGTCCACGAGGTAATCCGCCGCCTTGATGACGTCCTCCTCGTGCTCCACTACCACGACCGTGTTGCCGAGGTCACGCAGTTCTTTCAGCACCTCCACCAAGCGGCCCGTGTCACGTGGGTGCAGGCCCACGCTCGGCTCGTCGAGGATGTACATGGAGGCCGTGAGGTTGCTGCCAAGGGTGCGAGTGAGGTTGATGCGCTGCGTCTCGCCGCCGCTCAGGGTGGCGGATAAACGATTGACGGTCAAGTATTTAAGCCCCACGTCGCACATGAAACGCAGGCGGTTTTTTATCTCCAAAAGCAGCCTCGAAGCTATCTTCCTTTCATGTTCGGTCAAGCCTCCCCCAGCCCCTCCAAAGGAGGGGAGTTGGCCCGTGGAAACATCCACGATTTTAGAACCTTGGCCAACCGACGCCTCCACCACCCCCTTCGGGGGGGGAAGGGGGGGGCTTGGGCTAATCATTTCAAACCAAGCCAGCAGTTCATCCACAGGCATTTCCACCAACTCTGTGATTGCCCGTCCTGCCACTTTCACGTAAGTCGCCTCTGGCCGCAGCCTGCCGCCGCCGCAGGTCGTACAGACGGTGCGGCCACGGTAGCGGGCAAGCATCACCCGGTTTTGTATTTTGTACAAATTAGCCTCCAGTTCCTTGAAAAAGGCGTTGATGCCCTCAAAGTATTGGTTGCCCGTATAAATCAGCCGCTGCTGCGCTTTCGTCAGATCTTGCCAGGGCTTGTGTACGGGGAAATCAAATTTGTGCGCCACTCGCAGGAAGTCCTTCAACAACTCGCCGTACTTCTCGCCCACCCAACAGGCAACTGCTCCTTCGTAAACACTCTTGCGGGGGTCGGGCACCACTTTTTCCTCCGAAATGCCCATGATGCGGCTGAACCCCTCGCAGGTCGGACATGCACCGAAGGGGTTGTTGAAGTTGAACAACTGCGGCGTCGGGTCGAGGAACTCCATGCCGTCGAGCTCGAAACGAGTTGAGAAATTGCGGATTGCAGATTGCGGATTGCGGATTGGGGCTGCTGCTTCAACGGCAACCATGCAGTGTCCTTCTGATTCATAGAGGGCCGTCTGCACGGAGTCACCGATGCGCTTGCGGTTCTCCTCGTCGCCGGGCGTCACGATGAAGCGGTCAACGAGGATGCGGATGTCCTCGTCCTGGTATTCGTTCAGCGTTTTTTTGAGGTCAAACTCGTCCGATTCGATGATGTCCTGGATTTGGCGAAGCTCGCCCTCCCAGAAAACACGGGAGTAACCTTTTTGCAAAAGCAGGTTGAGTTCCTGCGAAAGTGTCCGGTCTTGGTACTTCACAGGCAGCGGAATGAACAACTGTACCCGAGCGCCTTCCGGCTGTTTTTCGATAAAATCCACCACGTCCGTCACGCTGTGGCGCTTCACCTCCTCGCCGCTGATAGGGGAAAAAGTTCGGCCAGCACGGGCGTAGAGCAATCGGAGGTAGTCGTAAATCTCGGTGAGCGTGCCCACGGTCGAGCGGGCATTGCTGGTGCTGGTCTTCTGCTCGATGGCAATGGCCGGACAGATGCCCTTGATATAATCCACGTCTGGCTTTTTCATGCGACCAAGGAACTGCCGGGCATAGCTGCTCAGGCTCTCTACGTAGCGCCTTTGGCCTTCGGCAAACAGCGTGTCCATCGTGATGCTGGACTTGCCGCTGCCGCTGACGCCCGTCACGACGATGAGCTTGTTCTTAGGCAGGTCGAGGTCAATGTTCTTCAAGTTGTTGGCACGGGCGCCCTTGATGAAGATGGTGTTCCTTATGGATTGCGGATTTTGGATTGCGGATTGCGGATTCAAGGTCGGGGTAACGTCGGTGATGTTGGACATTTATGCTCTTTTGTTATTGTTGAAAAAAGGCGTGGGACAAGCGTTATTCACTCATTCCATCATTCGTTCCTTCTCTCTTGCAAGCCTGGGCGCTTGTTAAACACGGGGGGCGAAGTTAGGTTTTTTTGGGAGCTTGGTAAATCTATAAACCGGGCTTTTCTCGCACTTTTTTCAAAACAACTCAACTGGATTTATCCCCAAAAACTCCTCCCAAGGCAAGCCGCCCGTTCCTACGAGCATTATCTTGTCAGGGTTGAAGCTTTTCCGAAAAACCTCCATGCCAGCCGTGCTGCGCAAAGTTCCGCTTTTCACTTCGATGGCAAGCATTTTCCCCCGGTGCTGCATCACGAAGTCCACCTCGTGGTTGCCCTCCCGCCAGTAGTAAAGTTGGTAGCCTGCTTCACGGGCATGGTTGAGCAGGTGCGCACCGGTGGCCGACTCGACGACCCTGCCCCATTTTTCAGGGATGGCCTTGATTTCCTTGAACATTTCAGGGGCTTGGCCGCCAATCAGCGCCGTATTGTGAACCTGAAACTTGGGGCTGCTTTGCCGCTGCCGGATGACGGCCCCGCTGTATTTCTCCAATCCACCCAACAGCCCGGCGGAATCCAACAGGGTCAGGTAATGCGCCAAAGTGGTGACATTCCCGGCGTCGAGGAGTTGGCCGAGCAGCTTGTTGAGCGCCATCACCTGCCCCGAATACAAGCAACCAAGCTCAAACAACCGCCGCAACAGGGCGGGCTTGTCCACCCTTGTCAGCGAAAGTATGTCCCTGGAAATACTGGGATCAATGAGGGAGTCGTGAACGTATCTTTTCCAGCGAGGTTCGTCCTCCACCAAACGAGCGGCACCTGGGTAGCCGCCAAACCACGCAAACTGCTCGGCGGAAAAACCAAAGGCCGACTTCATTTCCGTCAGCGACCAATGGCCGATGTAGGTCATTTCGAAGCGTCCCGCCAGCGATTCGGTCAACCCCTGCTGGAGCAACAGACGGGATGAGCCAAGCAAAATGACCTTCAACGGCAAATTGGTGCGGGTATCGGCGTCCCAGTTCGCTTTGACCGTTTCGCTCCAATTCGGGATTTTCTGAATCTCGTCCACGGCTAAAATGAATTCCGTTGCCCCAGATTGGCGGAATTTTATCCTCGCAGTTTCCCACTGCTGGTCGAGCCAAGCAGTACCGACATTGGCCACGCCATCAGCGGAAACATTGTAGCTCGGAATGCTGCTTGCCGCCAACAACTGCCCAACAAGCGTCGTTTTGCCTACCTGCCTTGGCCCGGCCAGCACTTGGATAAAGGCTCTTGGTTCGTTCAGTCGACTTATAAGTGATTGAAAATGAGGACGTTGGAACATGAAAAAGAATTTACTCAATAAGTTGAGCAAATTTACTCAATAAGTTGAGATATTTTACTCAAAGTTTTTCTGACGGTGCAATTTTTGGTGGTGGGACATTTGGGCTGAAACAAAAGCCCAGCGATAGGACTGAACACCTAAATACTTGCAAGAGCTTAGGGACTTAGGTTTTGCTGAAACTGCCTTGGACGGTGGCACTCACGCCCGTGCCGCCCTGCGTTGGGCTTGCGGGTTGGGCTTGGGCGGCATGGTCGGGAGTGCGTTGTTAGCGGCGTTTATTTCATCGTTCCGAGGGTAAGTGCTACGGGCTGTTCCGCAAGGTTTTATATTTTATGGTCACTTAATGCTGTCAATGGATGGTGCGGACGGATGCCAAAAAGCGGCAGGAGTTGATTGCCAGAATAGGATTGTTAGTTACCAAAGCAATCATCTTCAAGGGAGGGCAAACTGGCGTCAAGCCCTCCATTCCCGTCAGATTGGACAGGAAAGAAACAGCCTGTTTTGGTCTTAAAAACTGTCGCAAAGGAATCGCAAGTAATGCTGCAAGCTGAACCACTAAACGACTGTAGATAACCTGTATCATCCGTAACCGTCATTGCGTAACTAAAAGGCCCAGAATATTTTTTACCATCAGCATCTATGCCATTCCATCCATTTATTATTGGGTTTTGTTTATCTACCTCCGAAGTAAAATAGATGATTCCAAGCTCTGGGCTTGAAATCTGAAACACTTCAATTTTTGAAGCCTTGTCGTTGAAAGTAGGAAAAAAAATATCGTTTATCCCATCGCCATTTGGTGTAAAGGCGTTGGGGACAAAGAGCTTGGCATTCCCGATGGTAAATTCCACGGGGTCGGTTCCACAGCAGCCCACATATGGGTCGCTTGGCTGCTTTGGGTCATCATCTTGGCATTGAAAGCAGATGGAAACCGTGAAGAGTAATAAAAAAACGCTCTTGATTTTTTTCATGATTAGACTGCGATTTTAATGATTGTACTGTACAAAGAACCAAATACTCAGGATTGCTTGCTTTTTTTCAAGAGATACCTCAAATTGGCTCCTACGCCATAACCTCTTAGGTTATTATTTAAGACCCTGATGGGGTATCCCACAGAATTCAAATCACACCTGTAGAAAATAGCCATGCTCCATCTATCTTTTAAGTGAAAAGAAATACGTGGCACTATGGAAAAAACAAACCTGTTCAATTTATAACTTTCTGATGCATCTTTCCAATTAATCAATTTTTCCTCAGAATAAACGGCACCGTTTGAACCAACATGCAGGTTTTTACCTGTTATTCCAGCGTATATATTGTAATTGACGGATGGTGAAAGCCCAAATGAAAACCACTTCAACGGCCTGAAATCGACAAACTGGTTTAATGAAAGGGCATATATGGCATAAACTGTCCTTGGTTTATGAGGATAATTTATACCGCCCAAATCGCCCAAAGAAATTCCGGGTTCATAGGTCAACCTATCATTGATTTTGAAATGATAGCCGTATCCTAATGAAGGTGTCAACTTGAAATTCTCCGGTTTTTGTTTCCCAAATGGAAAAGAATGCCAATAGGACAAGGTAGAGTAGTTCGTACCAACGGTGAAGAACGATTGTGCAATTAAATGCTGAGAGTACAGCGCTATAAAAATAAGTAGCAATCCGTTTTTCATCTCAAAAATGTAAGTAAAAAAAGATACCGTAAGCACTAAAAGAAATTGGACGGCTTTCTTTTAGTGCCCACGGTTTCGCTTTGTTAATTGTTGACTAAGTTCATTGTACAGGTTGCTTGTATCTCTATGCAATCTGTCCGGCGGTTGGTGCCTGTCACAGTCAAGTTCATTGCGAAATTGTTCAGAGTCGATTGAGTATAAGAAAGGAGATTTTCACTTGCGAACTTTTCCTTGATGCTATGTGCATGCTTACACTTAAAAAAACTGACGGGAACGGTATTCGAATAGTTGATAGCTTCGTGTTGGTGCCTATTCGTAATTGTTCCGTTTACAGCGACGGCAATGTGCCTTGTATCACTCCACCAAATCCCCAGCCATTTCTTTTGGGCTTTTATTTCAACTTGATGCGCCCACCAATAACCGTCCACACCTGAAGATGAACCGTCAGGGGCATCAGGAATATTGTATTCATGAAATGAACTTGAATCCCACCAAACTTTGATTCGTTTTTTACTATTGCCATCCAGTGTGGCTGTGCAGTTTGCTTGAAATTCCTCATCCCGTTCTTGAATTCCTTCGCTTGACCGGGCCGTTCGTATCTGCTGCACCCTCAATTCGCCAAACTCGCCGACCTGACCGTTCCACTCCTTCACCAAATCCTGTTTTCCGACGGGATAGGAAAGTAGCAAGCTGCCTTGAACGCTGTACTCTTGGCTGCAAATACGGTAAATACCATCCTCGTTAACGAAGTAATAGAAAGGGAAAGTAAAGTATGGCTCGACACCCTCGGTTGTTACGGATGCCAAATGGGCCTTGCTCTGGGCGAAAGCGTTGAAAGTCGGCTGAAAAGCCGCTTCCGTAGTAACGGTGTCGTTTTCGTAAGGCGTCATAAAAGCGGTCAGGGCGTTATCCGCTTCGATGTAGTTGCCATAAGCTGTGTTCGAGCCAAGGCTTGTCTCCCACGCCACAAAAGCACTGTCGCTCCACGTAGGCACAGTGTCTATAAGGGCAGAAAACGTGGTGGCATTTTGAAAGTTAATGATGCCGTCCTCCTGCACAATGTAACCTTTTGTCCCGTACAGATAATCGCATCCGGAAGAAAAGCCCTCCGTTGTGGCTATCGTGGCCATCTCCTTCTTACAGGAAAAAACGAGAAAAACCATGGCAGCGGCTGCGACTGCCATGACGGAAAACCCAAGAATCTTTGATTTTTTCATACTTTTGTTGAGTTATTTAGTTAACAAAAGGGCCCTTGCCGTCTCTCGTCCAAAAAGTGCGGCATTGGGTCCTTTCTTTCACAAAGTTATGCCCATCGGTAGCGTTAAGTGTCGCACAATTCGGGAAAGTTGTCGCACAAATCGGGAATCTTGGGGTACAATTCAGGAATCGTTAGAGGCTGTTTTAAAACCTATTATTGCCTATTCATCATTATCCTAATTGATGCAATATACACCATACTTTGGCTAGGGTGCAGCAGCGTTTTGTCCCTCTTTTATGATGCAGCGACAAAGTTGTTCATC
>CAZDSU010000012.1:0-115230 GCA_964508135.1 uncultured Saprospiraceae bacterium | reverse complement strand
CTATCCTGGGTTGATTATGTAGGAACAGACAAAACCTAACGCTCAAAAGTATAAGATGAATAAAATTAAACTCGTCCAGACCCTCTTGCTTTCAATCATTGCCCTCGGCATCATCGGGATACTTGCCCAAAATCAGGTAATAATTGGCAAGTTGTCCCAAGAGAAGCCCGAAAACTCGTTTGTCAAGCAAGCGTCCTTCAAGCAAAATCAAAACTTCGTCGCCTTGCCCGTAAATCCCGACGGCTCGATTGACGTGAACATCAAGTCAAATTCAGGCACGATAGACGTAAATATCGAATCCTGCGAATCATGGGCTTTGCAATGGGCTTTCGGCACTGATCCAATACCCGTTACGATAGAGGATTAATTGAAGATAAAAGCCGAGAACAAAGCACTCCCGCCAACCGCCGCTAGCGCCTAACTCAAAGCCAGCGCAGGCGGCGGTATGCGTGAGTGCCACCGTTAGCGGCAAGCAAAAAAGAGAAAAGAATCAATGAACAGATATTCTACAAGTCTGATAATCTTAATAACAATACTGTTTTCATGTAAAGATTACAGCGATTTAAAGTTAGTTGTAAGAAATGAAACGATTGACATAATTGACCCTAAAATTCAAATAGCTTTAGTTGGTTCGGAATCAATCAATGGAGTGCTGAAAATAAAAGTAGATGATCATGTAATAAGTCAAGGTTCTATTGAAAGTCATTTCGATAGTGAATTTCAGAATTTCATTCTTGATTTCTCAAAGGAAGAAAACGTTATAAACTTACTTTCAAAAGATATCCAAGAAAATAAATATTTAGAATTTGAAATACTTTTTATCAATGAAGATGAAAAAATAAAAATTGCAGATAAACATAAAATCGCACTTGATTTCCCTCCAATGAGTACAGTTATGAAAGCGGACGGTAAAAACTATGTTGGCGACAGTAAAAAATCTTCAGTTCTTTTGCAACATGTAGTTAAAAATAAAAATAGAAAAGTTGATTTAGCTAACAGTCAATCTCTGACTACAGTTCTAAAACCTTCAGATGTGATTCGCATAAAACTTCTTGTTGACACAGTTTACAAAAAATCATTTATCTGGAGATATCCAGCTCCGACTAATAATTACTATTCTGAGGTCAATATAGAATCAAACTTAAAAGAAGAAATTGAAAAAGCAGATGAAAGTATTAAGACCGAGTTTACTGGAGTTAAAGAAGATGGCTACTTTGTGATTACTGATGAATACAAAGTTGAAGATGGACAAGGTGAAATAGCTTTGTATTTAATCAACCTCGATGAATTAAATAACTATTTTATTCAACAAGTAGGGAGCTATCTAGCAGATGGAACTCCACCTCAATTCAAAAATTCAAGCTATTGCTCTTTTAATGGGAATCCCCTTATTGAAGGACAAGTATGTTTAGACACTAAACACTTTTATGGATATAACCCATATAAAGTCCCATTCGTGGGGAGAGCTTATGGTGATGTTGCAAAAATATATATTGATAGAGAAAAAGTTCCATTTCAACTCGGAGAAGAAATTTACTTTAAGAAATCTGTTTATTTGGACGGTGGTTATAACCGAATTTCAATAAAAATAGTTGATGGGAATGGAAATGTTACTGAGTCTTTTATCCCCGTAACTATTGAGAATTTAGATGACACAAAAATTGATATTGACAATGAAATTAATATTGAAAATTGAAGCCAGCCGCTAACATGTCATAAAACGGCAATTGCCAGCAAAAGCTGGCAACTGCGTTTATGCGAGACCGTTAGCGGGGGGTGTATTTCAAAGTTTCGCATCACTTTCTGAAAACGCTGGAGTCGCTTGTCAGCAAAGGATATCGAAAAGCGAAATTTTGAAATACACCCTTAGCGGGCATTGTATAGCAACAGTTCCAACAGTTAAAGAAACGGTCAAAAAATAACTTAAACAACAAATAAAAAGGTAAAATATGAGCAGAATAATTTTCGACAGTGGAATATCCATTGATGGCTTTTTCGCAGGCGACAACAGAAGTCCAAGCAATCCAATGGGTGGTGTATCAGGAAAAATTCACATGTGGATGCTTAATCAAAAAGCATTTTGGGAACACTTAGGAATGGAAGGCGGTAATGAAGACGGACCTGATGGTAAATTTATTAGAGAGACAATTGCAAGAACAGGTTCTTACATTATGGGAAAACGAATGTTTGAAGAGACACTTTTGTGGATAATCAAACATTGGTTCTCCGCATCAACATTTGTGGTGAAAATCGCCAACTTCGCCAAGCTCAAAAACATTAGCGGTCATTGTAACTGACACCCCAACATGCACGAAAAAACAATCGCACATAAATATACGACAATGGAAAAAAACAAAAGTGAGAACAAATCGAATGAATCTATTCAAAGCCCTTTTTCTCAGACGTTCTTCCACGGCACAAAGGCTGACCTAAATATTGGAGACTTTATCGAGGTTGGTCTTAACTCGAACTATGGACAAAAGAAAAAAGCGAAATATATCTATCTCACTGCTACTTTGGATGCTGCTATTTGGGGTGCTGAACTTGCTTTTGGCGAGGGACGTGAAAGAATATATTTAGTAGAGCCGACAGGTTCAATTGAGGATGACCCCAATTTGACTGACAAAAAATTCCCAGGTAATCCAACAAAGTCTTATCGCTCAAAACATCCGTTTAAGGTTGTTGGCGAAATTACTATTTGGCAAGGACACTCACCAGAACAAGTCAAAGCAATGAAAGACGGATTAGCAAAACTTAAAGAACAGGGTATTGAGGCAATAGAGGACTAACTAAATCTATGAAACTAAATTTGAAAAATCAAAACCTCGTAAAAAAACTGAACCAAGCTAACGCACCAAAACAGACCAATATGGACGGACACCACTCGACAGAAAAAGAACAACGAATCTCTAGGGTTTTGCGTTAGTGGGCAGCCAGTGCGATTAGAAACATTTTAGCAATTAATAAACATTGGTGCAGGCAGACAGTTTTCGGTTTCAAAAGCCCACAAACGCAAAGCCCGAAACCGTTAACCCCACCTTCCCCCACAAAAAACTCCCGGCAGCCACCGCCACCGGGAGTTTTTCATTTCTAACCATTTTTGCAGCATGATGGCAATTCCCTATTTTTGCCAAACACAGAATCAGCACACCATCCAGCTAACTATATTTCGCACTAATTAGGTTTTGTGCAAATCGCATCATGCCCCTCCTCGCCGCCTTCGGCGGCTCGTCAGGGGAGAGGGTTTTTGGGGCGTTCCGCCCCAAACCCCTGTTTGCGCAAAACCCATGAATGCACAGTATAAACCGAACATGATGAAGCACTTCCTCCACCAACCACTCTTCGCATTGTTTGCTGTGCTGGCTGGGTTGCCAGAAGCAAACGCCCAAAACGACGACCACTACTGGACGCACCAATACGGGGCCAAGGGCCTGCTCTTGAACGGGGCTGTCATCGCCTCCACGGAGGACGAGACGGCGGTCTTTTACAACCCCGGTGCCTTGGGCAACGGGGAGGATTTTGGTATCTCGTTTTCCTTTCTCACGCCCACCTACGCCGTCTTGAAAACCGATGGGTACCTGGGCCGCAACACCCAAGCCAATGACAGTCGCCTGGGCTTGGCTTCCAACTTGGGTGCGGTCGGCTTTCGTCCGTTCAGAAGCCATCGGTGGCGGGCGGCCATCACGTCTTTCAGCCGGTACAAGTCTGGTTTGAGCCTGCGGGAACGGGAAGTCGGGGTCGTCGTCAACGAGCCAAGCCAGATTTTCATCGGCAACCTTGAATTCAAGCGGGCAGTTTCCGAGCGTTGGTTCGGAGCAGGGATGGCCTACCGCCTCACCGACAACCTGTCCATCGGCGCCTCCCAGTTCTTCACCTTCCGCTCGGAAAGCACCGCCCTCTCCATCCAGAAAGAAATCGTTGAAAAAGACAACCCCTACAACCTGATGCTGGGCTGGTCATCGAGGTTCAAATATTCCCTTACAGCGAAGGGGGGCATGTTGACCAAGATCGGCCTGACGGCCAATTGGGGGAATGTCAAGCTGGGTGCAACGGCCACCACGGCCACCTACCGTTACTTCACCAAAAGGGCTAGTTACGACAACGCCGACCTCCGGGTGTATGGCAGGGACAGCACGGTGCTACTTTCCAACTTGACCTCAGCCGCATTGCCCGATTACAAAACGCCTTGGTCCATCGGCTTGGGTGCCGATTTTAGGATTGGCCGTACCCGGGTTTCCTTGTCCACGGAATATTTTGAGCACATCCCACGCTACGCCGTCATTGACGACAAGGACGACCCCTTCAATGGCCTAGCAAATGGCAACCAAGCAGTAGAAACCCTGGTGCAACTGGAGAATCGCTCTGTGCTCAATTTTGCCATCGGGGCACAGACTCGACTTCGGAATGAACAGTCGTCCCTTATCATGGGGTTCCGCACCGATTTCAATCAGCGCATCATTGACCAGCAACAACAATCAATGAGCTTCTTGAGTACCTCACCTTCGGTCTACCACTTGTCTTTGGGCAGTCTTTTTTCATTGAATAACAATAAATTATCAGTTGGCCTCGACTATTCCTTCGGCAAAAAGCTCACCACGGGCCGCTTGGTTGATTTGACGAACATCACGCCAGATAACCTTTTCGGGTTCAGCGAAACGGGTACCATACAGTCGAAATACCGCTCCGTAGTTTTCATTTTCACCTATGATTTCATTTTGAAAAGCTGGAAAGACTGGCGCAAGCGGAAGAATGAGGAAAAAGGGAGGGGTTAGGCGAGTCAAGCGAAATGTGTGAATTTGAGGTTTACTTCCCTACAATTTTTCCAGCGCCAGTTTTATCACCTCGTCCCATGCCTGCCCGATGGCCGGGTCTCGCTTCCAAAGAAAATCGTTGGCCTCAATCTCGGCCTTCAGCGTGTGCAGGAAGTTGGCAAAGTCCTCCATTTCAAGGCCTGCGTGTCCGCCGAAATGCTTGATGTTCGAGAAATGCGCAGGCGCGCATGGATTGTCCACGTCAATCAGTTGCAGTATCATCACCCGCAGCTTCTTGCGGGTGCGGTTGCTGACCTTTGCCCCGCCAAACCGGGAAGCATAGTTCTTTTCTGCATGTTGCTCGAACAGCCGAACGTAAAAACTGCTGATGAAGTCCCGGTTCTTGGCACAGCAGCGCAGGTAGCTCTCGTGTACCAGTTCCGATTTTCGCTCGCCGTGTACGGGCAAGCGGTAGAGCTGCTTCTCCAGTTCCACGAGGTTGCCGTAGCGCTTCTCCGGCGCTTCTTCCAGCAGCCGTTGCAGTATGGTGAGCAGGTCTTTCGGCAGGTTGGCAGCTTTCAGCAATGCCCGTCGATGGGTCGGCATCTCGAAGAACCGCTTGCGCCCTTCGATGACCTCCTCCACGTTTTCGCCCTTGAAAAGCGGCTCACCGGTCAGCATCTCGTAAATCAGCAGGCCCATGAGGAACTGGTTGGCCTTGTCGAAGTCAACCTCCTCCGGCGGGTTGCGCAGCTCTTCCGGGCTGGAATACACGAGGTCGTCCTTGATTTTGTCCAGGCGGGTGAAGCCCCGCAGGTCCTTGAAAATCTCGAAAACGGAAATGACCGGCTTCAGTTCGTGGTCAATAATAATCTTCGAGGGGCGCAGGTTTTTGAGGTCAATGCCGAGGTTTTGCAGGTAGTACAGCGCATCGCAAAGCTGCCGGGCGATGGAGACGGTATCCCGCACCGGGAAGTAGCCGACCTCCAGGAGGTGGTCCAGCGTGATGCCGTTGATGTACTCCAGCACGATGCAGAACGGGATGTCGCTCTCGTGGGAGCTGAGTACCTCGATGATGTTGCGGTGCTTGATTTGATAGGCCGTCTTGGTCAAAATGTCCGACAGCGGCTTGATGTCCTTCAATGCCCGGATGGCCACCGTTTTTCCGCTCGAACGCTCCTTGGCCTTGTAAATCACGGCGGATGAACCCTCGCCCAGCTTTTCCAAGTCCTTGAACTGCCGCATCATTTTCAGGCTGACCTGTTTGTTGAAATCGTTCACATCGTACCTCAGCCCCAGCACCGTGTTCACCCGCTCCTCCAGGTTCTCGAAGAAGTAGAGGAACGAATCGGTGACCCGGTTCATCTCGATTTCTAATTCTTCTGGTGTGCCAGTCCTGCCAATCCGCTTGTTTCCAATGGCGGCCAGCCTTGATTTCAGCAGGGCCAGCGTGTTGGCATCCGAACTCAGCGACTCGTGCAGCCTCGACAGCTCGTCAATGGCCGCTTCGATTTTGCCTTCCAGAACAAGTTCTCGAATCATTTTGAAATTGTTGGATTGTTGAATTGTTGAATTGTTGAATTGTTGAGCGAAATGCAGCAATCCCAACAATCCAACAATTTTAACAACTCAGCAATCAATCCACCTTCACTATTTTCCGCACGGCCACATGG
The DNA here is from genome assembly GCA_964508135.1 of uncultured Saprospiraceae bacterium. Lineage (GTDB taxonomy): Bacteria > Bacteroidota > Bacteroidia > Chitinophagales > Saprospiraceae > UBA6168. The sequence continues at coordinate 108,806 of CAZDSU010000012.1, read as the reverse complement.
CCGTCGGCGGTGATTTTACAAAAATAAACGCCTGATGGCGAAGCCGTTAGGTCAAACTGCCAGCTTTTTTCCAGCACGTTCTCCAAGTTGGTTTTGGACAAAATGCGGCCTGCCACGTCCAGCAGTTCCACTTGCACAGCCATCAGATTTTCGAGTGAAATGGCCAGTTCGAACCTGCCGCCCGTCGGGTTGGGCGAGAGGGCGAGGCGGCGCAGGCCGGGGAGGTCTTGCGTGGCGCTGGTGCCTGCCTGGATTACCACAGTGCCGGTTTCCATACAACCATGGGGATCAGTTACCGTCCATCCGTAGTTGCCGGGGGCAAGGTTGGTAGCTGTTTGACTAGTTTGTCCATTACTCCATTGGTAGGAATAAGGCACGAAACCGCCATTTGCTGTAATCATGGCTGTTCCATCATTCGCCCCCAAAACAGTCTCATCCGTATGGGTAACCGTGGCTGATAGTAGTGGAGTACCAAAACCGATATGGCCATTATAAAATGCAAAACACCCATTAAAATCTATAACCTCCAATAGAAAATCGGTATTTGGTGGGAATGGAGGTGGGAATGGAGTCCAAATATTGCTATAAGGAGGAACCCCACCTGCAACAGCCACCGATATTGAAACTAATCCATCACAGCCCTCCGTCCCAATTATATCAAATTGCAGCGCAGGCGGTGCCGTCACCGTCACCGTTTGCGAAGCCGTGCAGTTGTTCATGGCAGTCACCGTCACGGTATAGGTACCGGGTGGCACGGTTTGCACAGGGTTTCCGTTGAGGCCCGTCCACCAATAAACTACGTCGGCAGTGGTCGAGTTGGCAGTCAGCGTTGTCACATCATACGCACAGTCGAGCGAGAAGTCACCAGTCACGGTCAGGTCGGGCACTGCCATGTCTGCCGTCACGTCAAAATCATCGGTTCCAACCGTGCAGCCAGAGAAATTCTCGGTCACCACCAGCAAATAGTTGCCGGGCTGGGTGATGGTGACGGGGCCGTTGACGGGTTGGCCGTTCAAGGTGCAAGCGAAATTGGGCGTCCCACAAAGCGCTGCCAAGTCAAGCACAGCGGTGGGAATGCCGCAGTCCAGTTCGATATCCGGCAAATCAAGTATGATGGTAAATATCGGATACTCATCTACAAACGCCTCGTAAGTCGCCGCACAGCCCGTGACCGGGTTCGTCACCTGCACGTAATAGAATCCCGGCTCCGTCACCACCGGGTTCTCGTCGCTGGAGGCAAAGTTGTTCGGGCCCCACCAAACAAAGCTGTAGCCAGCCATGTCAGGGTTGGCCATGATGGTCACTTGCGTGACGTTGCAGGTCAGCACACCCATCGCCACTGGGTCGGCCACAGGCAAGTCTCCCGACTGAGTGACGAAGGCGCTGATTATCTCAATACAGCCGTTCGGGGCAGTAACGAGGAGTGCATAGCTGCCCGCCACGCTCACGATTGGGTTCTGTTCATTGGAGGTGAAGTTGGCGGGGCCTACCCATTCATACGTCACGCCGGGCGTGGTCGAGCTGCCCATCAGTTGCACCGAAGGTGTGCCGCAAGTCAGGTTGCCGCCCGTAGCCGTGGCGTTCGGGCCAGCAAGGCTGGGCACGCTCACGGAGGCAGTGGACGTGCAGCCGTTGCTGGTGTTGGTGGCCGTCAGCGTGTAGGTTCCAGACATTGAAACGGTCGGGTTCTGTTGGTTCGAGGTGAAATTGTTAGGCCCAGCCCAAGCGTAGGTCACGCCCGTTGGGTTGGAGTTGCCCATCAGTTGGACGGTTTGTGCTGCGCAATTGATGTTGCTGAGAGCGGCCGTTGGCCCCGCTGGCGGGGTGATGTTTTGGCTCACGGTCATGTCGTCCGTGGCGGTGCAGCCCGTGGCGGGGTCGGTGACGGTGAGGGTGTAGGTGCCGGGCTGGGTCAGCACTGCTGGCAAAGTGTATTGCACCCCGGTCGAACTGGAAAAACTGCACAGGTAAGGTAGGGTGTTCCAATCAACGGTGGTTACAGCGGGCTGCGAGCAGGTCAACACCTGGTTCGGGCCTGCATTGGCCACTGGCGGGGTGGGTTGAACATAATCAATGCTCGTCGAAATGCCCGTGCTGGTGTTGAAGAAAATACCGCTCGGCGTTTCTTCCCTGACCACTGCTTTTACCAGGTAAAAATTGGTGCCCGATTCCGGGAACTCGTCGGTGAAGGCGAGGCCGCTCACTGGGTCGGCAGACTGGCGCTCGTAGTAGCCATTGAGGCTCGTGGAGCGGTAAACATGGTAGCCCAGCACGTCCGTTTGCGTCGAAGCGGCCCAGGTGATTTCAACTTCGTTGCAATTTTGCGAAGCGGCCACATTGCTCACCGGTGCCACGATTTGCGCCCGAACACTGGGGTCGCCAAGCAGGGTGATGTGTGCGCCACATTCGCCGAAGGTGCCAAAATAGCCGGGGTTCTCGCAGGAGTTTTGGGTCTCTTTGTAACAGTAGCCGATGGTCTCGCCAGCACCCAAATGGTGAGAAAACCAATGCGGACGCCCTGCCCAACCACAGTTGAGTATGCCGCCCTTGGAGGCCAGCGCACTCATCATGAACGGGTTGGGGGAGTAGTCCCAGTCGCCGTGGTAGCTCCCGAAAAGCTGCGTGAACACAACGTTCACCGTGTCGCTGGCGAACTGGGCGCTGGTGCCCACGCCGTTGGCACTGGTGTACCAGCCGCCACCGGTGCCGTAAGCGAAAAGGAAGCTCTGGTCATCGGTGTCGTTGAAAAAATCGCCAGCGACCACGTTGCTCACGCCCACGAGCGGGTAGCCGTTGCGGTAGCCGTTGGCTGCGAACGCCTCGCCATTGAAGTAGCCAAAATTGTCGTCCACCAGTGCCCGTTCGGTCACGGTATATTGCTTCGAGCGCCAGTTGTGGTTTTTGTCGAGGTAGCGGCGGTAGAGCACCACCCGGGTGGTGCCGAAAGTGGCTTCCGAGAGGTTGGAAAAATCCACCCTGCCCACCACCAATTCGGAGTGGGAAGGCACGTAACTAACATCAAACTTGCCGTCGCCCGGCACGTTGTCGTTCTCCGGGCGGCTTGGCGTGACGTTGTTCACCGAGTTGTCTGTCCAGTCGGCGCTTTGAATGTCGCCGTAGTAGGAGTCGGCAGGCCAAGCGCCCTGGTGGTCCGAGTGTCCGTCCCAAGCAGTGTTGCCGGAATATGGCACCGGGATTTCACCAAAAAGAAACACGGCATTGCTGCCCTGGCTGGTGTAGTCGTCCACGATTTGGGACTTGATGCTGGCCACCGTGGAGGTGTTTGGCGCACTGTGCCAAACCAACTGCCAGCCGTCGCCGATGAGGTCGAGGCGGAGGCGCTCCAGTTCCGTCGCCAAGGGCGCTTCGAGGGCAGCTTCCACGAACACGGACATGGTGCCACGATAGTCCACCACGGGTGCTTCCACCGGCACGGTAATGTAGCCGAAGGCGTACACGCCGTTGATGAGCCGTTGAATGCCGTACTCGTAGGTTTGGCCCACACTCACAAAAACATCCTCAAAGGACGTTGCCGTATTGGGGTTTTCTTGGTAAAGAACGTACCAAGCAAGGTCGTCTTTGTCTCTCCTGAAAAGCACAATGTCGGATGGGGCGGGGTTGTCCCAAGTCAGCGTCACCTTTGGCTCGACGACGTCAACAGTAGCGGCAAGTTTTACCACGGCGTCTTGCGTGGTTTGGGAAAAAAGCGGGATCGTGACCAATGCGAAAAAGGCCAACAAGCATGTGATGGTTGCTCTCATTTAATAAAATGTTTGATTTAGAAATTAGTGGAGTTCTGTAGGCTTGCCTCTTTGGAATGTGAGCGGAAAGGTATGTGTTTTTTAACAAAATGAAAGAAGTTCAAGCGCCAATTTGTAATCTTGCGGCCAGTTTGAAAAGGCTCGTTTTACCAATAAAAAAATTAAACTTCGGAGGCTTTTCGAAATCGTTCCGTAGATAGTGCCGTTTGGCAACATATTTCCAAAAGTCACTATCTGCATTTGTGCCAAAAGTCAATACGCTACGCATTCGCACAAACCCTATTTGTAGCGTATCGCCATTTGGCACAAATAGAGGAACGGTTAGAAACAAAATTGGCTATACCTAACTACAAAGATGCCATTCCTACGGAACGAATTGAGTGAGTGACCAAAGTCAATAAAAAAATTGTCCATGAAAAATACAATCCTCCTTTGCCTACTTGCCTGCCTGCTCGGCTGCAAGCCCAGTACTTCCAAAACCGCCAGCGAAAGCACGCCCGGCTCAGGCGCAGCACTATCTGCCGAGGAACAAAAGGCCGTGCTGCTCTCCGGCACTGCCATGAGCGGCGAGGCCACGGGCGTCCTTTCTGCTGACGGCAAGGCCCTGGAAATGACCATCGCCAACAGCGCCGTCTTTGACCAGGAATCCGACCTGCTGCCGCTTCACGCCTCCCGTGCCGCCTGGGTTTTTTACAAAAACATGGGCACCGACAAGCCAAGCTTTGAAAGGCTCGACCTTACGGCCAAGCTCAAGGACACTACCGTCAACCTCTCGTACAAAATGTCCGACCTCGCCATCGTTCAGGCACGCTATCCGGCCATTGAGAAGGCTTCGCAAATGCTAATTGCTGGCGATTACGACGGCCTCTACGCATTGTTCGACCCCAGTGTGATGGGCAAGGTGAAAGTGGAAGGACTGCGGGGCTACTGCACCCAAATCGAACCGGAATACGGCAAGCCCCTTTCCTTTGAGTTCCGGGGCTTCGCCTTGAACAAAACCTCGGCTGGACAAGACTTCCTCAGCCTCGCCGGGCAGCTCAAGCGGGAAATCAAGGACACCCCGCTCAACATCGCCGTGGACCTCAGCAAGCCGGGGCTGAAAGGGTCGCTGAGCTCTATCAAGTTTGATTATTGACAAAAGACATTAGACAAAAGACATTAGACGAGAGACTGTCGGCTTGGGGCTTTGTCAATTAAATAGTGTCGGGTTAAAGCAAGGGGCTTGGGGCGGCGCAGCCGCCCCAAAAGAACCTCTCCCCCGCCGAGCCGCCGGAGGCGGCGAGAAGGGGCAAATACGACAGTTTTTTTGACCCGTCATTATTGATTTGACAAAGCACTTAGTGTTTTGTCCAGTTAATCCTGACGTGTTCAGCTAAGGGGCTTGGGGCGGCGCAGCCGCCCCGAAAACTCACTTCACCCCCGTCCCCGCCGCCGGAGGCGGCGGGGACGGGGGGAGTAGCTCCTTGGGGGCAAAGCCCCCAAACCCCCTTTCGCTACCTGTCAAGATTAACTGGACAAACCACTTAGGGCAAATATGAATCAAGCCGAATTTTACCACCTTGGAAAGTACAGTTCCAGCGGGTTTCAAGACTGCCAACTGTCAAACTGCCAACTTATTCAGCGCCTCCCCCGTCAGGCGGTACACCGTCCACTCGTCCATCGGCAGGGCTCCGAGGCATTTGTAGAAATTGATGGAGGGGGTGTTCCAATCCAGCACCGCCCATTCGAGGCGGGCACAGTTGCGCTCGACGGCTAGTTGAGCGAGCGTTGCCAGCAGCAACTTGCCGTAGCCCCGTCCACGAAACGCTGGCCGCACGTACAGGTCCTCAAGGTAAATGCCCGGCCTGCCCCGGAAGGTGGAGTAGTTGTGAAAAAACAGCGCAAACCCCGCCGGAACCTCGCCCTCGTGGCAAAGTATGACCTCTGCCGCCGGGCGTGGCCCGAACAGCGTTTCCCGCAACATGTCCTCGGTGGCCACCACATCGTCGAGCATCCGCTCGTACTCCGCCAGCTCCCGGATGAACTGCAGGATGAGCGGCACATCATCAATGGTTGCTGATCGGAGGTGCGCTGTTGATGTATCCATATTTGAATTGTTGAACTGTTATTGGGTGATTGAGTTATTGGGATATTGAGTTATTGGGATATTATTTGGTCACTATTTATCACCCAATAACCCAATAACCCAATATCCCAATAACTCAATATCCCAATAACTCAATATCTCAATAACCTAATATCCCAATAACTCAATCCCTCTCCTTCCATCCCGCCCCGAACTGCTCCACGAGCACATTGTCGAAGTAGTCTGCCTTCTCGAACAGGTAGCGGAAGAGCTTCATGCCTGTTTCGAGGGTAAGGTAGCGGTCGAATATGACAAGCGACAGCACGATTTCCTGACCCCGCACACTGAAACTGAGCGTTTCCATCTCGTAGTTTTGGCGGAGCAGGTACTCGTACACAGGCTGGATATTGGTCGAGGGAAGGTCGCAAAGAATGGCGTCCCCGGCGATGAGGCCGTTGGGTTCGTAGTAGCTGAGGAAGATGTTGGCGCTGCCGTTGCGAACCTCCCAAACGCTCGGACCACGGCGGGCGAGGCGGGTATCGTGGCCGCATTTCTCCAAAATCTCCTCGATGGTGCGGGCGATTCCGGCAGGTTCGTACACCTCTGCATCGCTGGGCAGTTCTATATGCGCTCCGCAATTGGGGCAAAAGCCGCTCTCCACCGTGTCCTCAAAAACGGCAGTGGCGCAGTTCGCACAGCGGGTACCAACCTGCCCCTTGCCCTGCTGCCACAGCGCCAGCGACTCGGCCAGGAAGCGCACCGGCAGCGAAAAACCCATGCTCTCGCCCCCGTTCACGATGAAGGTGTTCACGCCGATGACCACTCCCTGCTCGTTGACCAACGGGCCGCCGCTGTTGCCGGGGTTCAGCGCCGCATCATGCTGGATGTAGGGGAGGTCGCCCTGGAGGTGTTTCGTATTGGACACGATTCCCTGCGTGGCCGAGAACTTCAGTCCAAATGGATGCCCGATGGCCACCACCATGTCTCCAACAGATACGTTGCCACCTATTCCCAACCCTGCTACCGGTGCATCCGGGCATGGTGGTACTGCAATGAAAGCGAGGTCGTGCCGGGGGTCGCTGAACACCACCTTGGCCAGTTGGCGGGGCAGCAGCGTGCCGTCCACCACCACCTCCCGATTGCCCTGCACCACGTGGTCGTTGGTGACGATGACCCCCCCAAAAGGGTAAACGGCCTCCCGCAGCAGGAAGCCCGTGCCAGTACTGTAAGGCGTGGCTATCTGGATGACGATGCTGCGGTATTGCTCAATGACGTTTTTCATAAGGTGGCGGTGCCGACTGGCGGGGCAAATGTAGGGGAAGGGCGGGATTTTTTTCGGAGGAAATGGGGGAGGCCGCCACCTTGGTGTGAATGCGACCTGGAGGTCGTATTGAGCAGGAAGGGCAGACTCTGCGCCAACAGGGCGGTGCTGCGCCAGCGGGGGCCAACAAATTCTTCATTCCAGATGGCAGACTCTCTGCAAGCAGAGCTTATTCGATAACCAACACGGATAGCTTTATGGCCGCAAACTTTTTTGAAAAATTCATCGTGCGATAACCAACTTCCCGGCTTTCAGCACTTCTCCCTGTGTCGTAACCGTGTAGAAGTACATTCCGGGCGTCAGCCCGGAAACATCCAAGCTCATTTCGGCATTGGCGGTTAAGGATGCCTTGTCCAACAGTTTTCCCGTTACATCGAACAACTTGAAGTGCAGGTTCGGGCTGTTGTACGACATGCTGGAAAGTTGTATGCGGTCACTGGCTGGGTTGGGGTACACAAAAATCTTGGAAAACAATTGTACGGCTTCAACATCCGATGCCACAATCGTATCACAAGGGCTTCCCTCCAATTTCCCCAGCCTAAAGTTCGGGAAGTTGGGCAGGGAGTAGGAGTTGTAGGTGGGAAGCCCCATGCCATGTTGCTCAAAGTTGCACGAATCTCCCTTCAGGTCGGGATTATGTATCACATGGAGCCATTTAGAGCCATTAGGGCTATTGATATAAATCTTTCCATCCGGTGCCAGTTGCGCTAGATAAAATGTGGTGTAGAAGGGGTCGACGAACCCGTCGTAGGTTGCCACCGTATCCCTGGAAGCGGCTAGGTCGGGGGCATCCAGGTCGAACTGGTACACGTTCAGGTACATGGAGGCATAAAGGAACCTGGAGTTCGGCGAAAAGGCGATGCCCCCAGAATAAGCAGTGTCGGGATAGAACAGTTGCATTTGGTTGCTGAGCAGCCCTGTGCACCTGTCGAAGTCATAGAGGTCTATCTCGTTTCCCCAGATGGTGCCGACAAGGTTTATACTGGCGTAATGGGTGCCGTCCGGGGAGAAGACGGCTTGTCCCAGGCCATTCTCTACAGGTTCCCCGATGGCCTGTACTCCTTCGTCCACAAGCCCTTCAGGTGTCAGGAGCCACCGGTGGTACCTGTTGGACTTGCGCTCGTTCACCAGTATCCACCAGTCCCTGCCGTTGCCGTGCCTGGTGGTCGTGATTTGCCCAAGACTAAAGGTGTCCTGGCTGATGATGGTATTCTTTTCCACCACGGCCCCCAGGCCATTGTTCTTGGCCATGTTGATGAGGGAATAGTACAGGACTATGACTACCCCTTCCGTGTTTGGAAAATTGATCAGGTCGTAGGCGGCATGGACCAGGATGTACAAGCTGTCGTTGTCAGGCACGGGGAGTGCCAGGGCACCTTGGGGCAAAAGCAGTCCCACGTCGTTCCATTCGGAGTTAAGCCCGGCGGGGCTCAGCCCGTCTCCGTTCCACATCGTGAGGTTGTTCTTGTTGGCGATGTAGATGCCGTTTGTGTAGAACAACAGGTGGCCCTGCTCGTCGCACATGCTGGCATTGGTCTCTTGTATGTCCATGGCCCTGGGCACATAATAAACATCGGGCGGGGAAACGGAGAAATCGATATTGGAGCCGCCGAAATTCGTATCGGTGGGGTTGGTGTCATAGCCGAAAAGCCAGAGGTTGTCCCGCATCCCGTCGTTTTGTGCGACGGCGGCGAAGCCCAGCAGGGTAAGGAAGCTGATAATTATTATATTCTTCATAGGATATTCGATTGGTGCATTGGAAGGAAATGGGGTTGTCACCGGGAACCGCTCCCAATGACAACCCCAAATTATCGTGCCGTTATCGGGCAATTACCAATTTCTTCACGGCAATGGTTGTATTGCCGATACATGCCCTCACCAGATAAATCCCGACGGGGATTCCGTGGAGGGGCAGCGTGATGCTTTCGGTTGTCCCCTGTATCTCAAATGTAGCCACTTCTTGGCCGAACATGCTCGTGATGGTGACCTTATCAGGAGACTGCAATGCATCTTGTGTGCCGAAGACCAACGTGACTTCTTCCATGGCCGGGTTGGGTTGCAGGTAAAAATCGGAACGGGCATTTGTCTGTTTTATGGCTGCTCCGCTTTCCCGGTTTACTATGGTATCACAGATTATCCCGTCTTCGAACACGGTCGGTACTTTTAGGGTATACAAAGCCCTTGCACCGATGACCGCTCTTCCTCCCTGTAGGGGGCATTGTGAGGCAATGGCCTCAAGGGTATCGAGTTGTGTTGTGTCGAGGTCATGGGTGAGAATATAATCCAAATAAATTTCGTTGACCGTTTTTTCGTTTTGCTCGTAAATGTTGCTTGCCACCAAGGCGGCATTTTGAGTCTGTATGGTCGAAACCAGGCTGCTGATGACATCTTGTAAAGAATCGGCAACCAGGTCGTTGGCCAATTCCCGTAGGTAGATGCTGTCTGTCACGATGGATTTTTGGGCGGCGAGCGTGTCCACTGCTCCTCCCGAAGCGCCCACCATCGCACTGTCCTTTTGCACAAGCTGGCTCAAGTAGCCCAATATTATATCATTATTGGCCTTGAGCTTTGTGGAGAAATAACTACTGTCATCAAGGGCCTCTATGCTGTTCTCTACATCCTGATAAAGCCCCACCTTGGTGGTGTCATTCGCAGTGTAGAAATTAGCAAATAATGTGTCAACCGACAACAAGGAAGTATCGGCTTGAATGCGTTTGTACAGTCCCCGTTCGGCCACCCAACGCATGACCGCTTCCTCTGGTGTACCAGTCTCGAACGAGTCTTTAGCAATGATTTTGTCAAAAGCATCGTGGTCATCAGTAGCTTGTTCATCAATGCCACATTCAGGATATTCATCACAGGTCAAGACAGTGCCAGTGCCAGTCGTGAACCAAGAGGCACCGGGGGCATTGGGTGTCGAAACGACAGCGGGCTTGTAAGGAGAGGAGAAGGGATTGACTTTAAAGCGGGAGTTAAAAATAGCAGTATTCAAAGATCCTGTATGCTGGGCCCCGGCAACCGCATAACTGCCGAGCCATTTGTTCCCTGTATTGTCTTGTACCCCGAAGTAGGAATTACCCTGTACTCGCAATCCTACGGAGTGGGTGCCGAAGGAGGTCTGAGCGATTTTCCAGAGCGTACCTGTGCCAAAGTAGTGAAAACCCCGTAATGTCAAATTGGTGCTGTTGCAACAAAAAACCATATTGTTGCCAAATAGCGTATTAATACCTGATGTAAAATTGTCGGTGGCCCCATATCCAATGATGGAATTTGCACGGGTAATTCCATTGTCCAGAGTACCTTGTACTATACCTGTTGCGAATGCAGTGTAACTTGGAGCACCAGACGCAGGTTCCTCCAAGGTAATGGAATTATCTTCAGTTACCGTATTCTTGATGGTATTCAAACGTATCCCTGCTGCGCCATTATTAGCAACAATGGTATTACCAATCACCATTCCAGGTTGGGCCGCAGAAAAATTGGAAGTGTTAAGGTGTATACCAGCATCTTCAGGATATGTACCAATGCCATCCCCAATAGTAATTTCATTATAAGAGACATTCGCTAATTTAGAATGACCCACTATGACTCCAGAAGTAACTACCCCGTTGCTAAGCGTACTAATATTGTTGGAAAGAATGTTGATGTTTCCTTGATTGGTTGTTATCGTACCTTCTACGAGGACCCCAATTCTTCGGATATCGGTCAGCGTATTTTCTGAAAAGTTTATTTGGTAGGAGTTAAAAGAGTTAAGGCCATAATTGCATTCATCAAAATTATTTTCTACAAACACCCCTCCACATTGACCATCCAATCGAATGCCGCTGCTAGTCTCCAGCTCATTGATATCGGTAAAACTTGCCCCATAGACAGCTAACTTTGCCCTCTCGGCTACGATACCATTTTGTAAATCCGTGAAAGTATTCGGGGACGCAGTACTGTTGCTAGAGCCCACGGTGAGCCCAGCCATTCCGATATTCTGGATGCCTGCAAATCCCGTTTGCCCAGAATAGGGATATTTAAGGCCACCAGAGGTCTCAAAATCGTTTCCTTCGAACACGTCGTCCAATACCATTAGTCCCAGCGTGCCTGGAACCGTATTGACCAGGCTGATACCAATACGGTTATCAATGAAGTCAGTGCCTTTAACAACGACGTGGGCCAGGGTCTTAATCCTGAATGCCTCTTTTCCATCTTTGATGGTAGATGCATAGGACTTTAGTTTTCCTGTGCCCGATACTTCTATGTGCTTCCACATGTCTGTGCAAGCATCTACCGTCGTGTTGTCGAATGTAAGGGATCCGTTTGAACTGATGTTGATTTCTGCATCCGGACCCATGCTAATAGATGAAGTATAGAATGTATAATTCAAGCTTTGAATAGACAGGGTCCCTTTAATGCAAATTAGCTGCGGTGTGGAAGTAGAATTAGCAGCGCTCGTAACCAAATGGGCAGTGATCGCATCGGCCAAGGTAGATACCCCTGCTCCAGAGCCTATCTCAGCATATCCTGTCGGACAAGAACAGCTCGTTTGTGCATTTAACGTTTTTGAAAATACTAAGAAAATAAATAAAGCGAGGATACAAATTAGGTTTTTCATGTGAAGTGAATTTTGGTAAAAAATTAATTAATTGCCAATAAGGCATGAATTAGGATTGTTACCCTATTGAAGGATAACGATGGGTTAAGTTTAGAAGTAAAAAGAATCTGCCAATGCTAATTTCAATAGCACAGCAGAGATTCCATAAAGGCAGGTAATCTGATAATCATCGTCCTTAAAACAGAATGGAACGAGTAGGCAGGTTGTCGTCTTTCATTTGTTTAGGTATTTTGTAATCAGTTTCAACTTTACAGTAGTTTGTGTTCAGTCTCCAACAAGAATCTTCAGTAGTCAGATTTAAAGAATTAAACCTAGCCACAATATTGGCAAAAAATAATTTGCCAATCAAATATTTTAATAATTTATCATAAAAAACACAACTAGAAACCGTAATTTCAGAAAATGGCACATTCATTGCTCCCTTCCAAATATTAATTTTTTTCCTAAACTAAACCAGTTCCCTCATGAAATCTATTTACGACGCCAAGATCAACATGTTCCGCACCGTGGACCAGTGCTATGACGACAACAAGCTCGGCTACGACGTCATCACCATCTTTCCCACGCTCATGGTCACCTACAAAGCAAAACTGGCCAGCCTCAATCCCTGGCTCACCATTGCCCTTTCCGACCCGACCATTGTCGCCAAGCAAGCGCAGGAACGGAAAATAGAACTGGCCCAGGCCACCGAGGATGTGGCCATGCCCACCGGTGCCTACGCCGCCAGCATCCCAGACCCAACCCTCCAAAACATCATGGACGTGCGGGCATCTTACCTTGTAAAAGACAAAAAAGACCGCCTGCCCACTATCAGCCAGGACATATTCGACGAGGCCGACGCCGTCAAGGTGGCCGCAGCACCCTACAACCTCACCCAGGGCATGCTCGATACCCTCGAAGCCGCCATTCCAGCCTACGTGTCCGTCGCCAATGCGCCCCGACTGACCCACGGCCAATTGACAAATGCCAACCAACAGATCGTAAAAATCATCGGAGAAATGGACAAGCTCCTCGAAGAGCAGCTCGACCGCCTCGTGACCACCCTCGCACCCTCCGCCCCCACGCTCGTCAGCCTCTGGAAAATCGCCCGCACCATCGTTGACCCGCAAACCACGCACACGCCGTTCACGCTGACCATCAAAACGGGCAACAACGTGCCCATCCAAAACGCCCGCTGCGTCCTCAACAAACTGTCGCAGGAAAAAGTCCTCTTTTCCAATGTCAGCGGCGTGGCATATTTCCCCACCATCGCATCCGGCGAATGGTCCGTCATCGTCACGGCAGATGGCTTTCATCCTTTTTTCCTCGCCGTTTTCAAAATAATCAGGGGAGAAGAAAACGCCCTCGATGTAATACTGACAGGCATTTAATAGAAAAGCCTCGGCATCGCACCATCGCACTGTCGGGGCTTTTTCAAGTCATTTTCCACCAAACTCACATCAAATTCACGACCCGTCGCACCGTATTCACGACCCGTCGCACCATATTCACGACCCGTCGCACCATATTCACGACCCGTCCCACCGTATTCACGACTCGTCGCACCATATTCACGACTCATCGCACCATATTCACGACTCGTCGCACCGATTTCCAAACTCCTCCTCTTCTCCGCTAATCCCTTTGCAAACCAGATTTTCCAAATCTTCTAGATTTTAAAAGCCTTGGCCATGCAAATGCACACAAATTCCGCATAGGGCTTTTGGGTCGCCTGCCTGCCGGGTCGCCTTCTGTTATACTATGCGCAAATAGGTTTTGTGCAAATAGGGGTTTGGGGGCGAAGCCCCCAAAGGCCCCCTCCCCCGACGAGCCGCCGAAGGCCTGCGCTTGCTCGGCGGAGCCGAAAGTCTGAGCCAAAAGGAGGGGCAGCAGTTTATAATTTGTAATTTGCACAAAACCTATTAGCGTCGAGTATAGAACGATTACCGCTGAACCGCTATCAACTTACCGCCAAAATATTAGTTTTGCCCGTCATTATTACAACTCACGCAAAACAACTTCCCAAATGAATACCAGAAGGTTTATACTCTTGGCTGCTATCTCCGGTCTTTTTGCCGTGGCGCTCGGCGCTTTCGGGGCGCATATTTTGAAGAAAATACTGACGCCCGAAGAAGTACAGTTTTTCGAGACGGGAGTCCGCTACCAGTTCTACCACACGTTTGCCCTGTTGATAGTGGCCATCACGAGCCGCTACTTGAGCCATCGTTGGACGGCCATCGCTGGGTGGCTGTTTGTGGCGGGCATTGCGTTTTTCAGTGGGTCGCTGTACCTGCTGGCCGTGGCCGAAGCATTCGGTATGGGGGACAGTGTCTCCATCCTCGGCCCCATGACGCCCATCGGCGGGGTGCTTTTCATGGGCGGTTGGCTGGCGCTGTTCCGGGCAGGTTTCGACTACAAAAAGTCAAGCCACAAGCACAGCAGTTCCAGCGAGCATTGACCCCCCAATATCTCAATATCTCAATATCTCAATATCTCAATATCCCAATATCCCAATGCCCTACATCGGCCTCGATATCGGCACCTCCAGCACCAAGGCCGTTGCGTTCGACGAGTCGGGTCGGTCATTGGGCGAGGTGACGAAGCACTACCCCACCCTTTCGCCGAGGCCAGGCTGGCAGGAGCAGGAGCCAGAGCGGGTCGTCCGAGCAGCGCTTTTGGCACTAAAAAAACTGGTCGAAAATCTCGGCCAGCCGCCCACCTGCATCGCCCTCAGCGCCGCCATGCACAGCCTCATCGCCGTGGACGACAAGGGCCAGCCGCTCACCCGCAGCATCCTTTGGTCCGACAACCGGGCCGCCGACATTGCCACCCAACTCAAAGGCACACCGCTCGGAAAGGACATCTATCGGCACACCGGAACGCCCATGCACCCCATGTCTCCCCTGCCCAAAATCGCTTGGCTGCGGCAAAATGAACCGGTCCTCTTTCTTAAAACCCACCAATTTCTGGGGATAAAAGAATACCTGATTTACAGGCTGTTCGGCGAGTTTTTTACCGACCAATCCATCGCCTCCGCCACTGGCCTTTTCGATGCAGAACGGCTGAACTGGCATGGCCCGGCGCTCGATTTTGCGGGCATCAGAGCAGCACAGTTGCCACAGCACGTCACGCCATTCTTTATCCTTAAAAACCTAAAAAAGAGCTTCGCCCGCTACCTCGGCATCCCATTGGAAACGCCTTGGGTCATCGGAGCATCTGACGGTTGCCTGGCCAACCTTGGCGCTGGGGCACTATCGCCGGGCGAGGCGGTGCTGTCCATCGGCACGAGCGGGGCGCTGCGCATCACCACACCGCAGCCTGTGTACGACCCCGGCGAGCGCATCTTCAACTACCTGCTTTTGCCACCGATTGGGGGCAGCCCTGCGAGCTACGTCACGGGCGGGGCGAGCAACAACGGGGCGGTGGTGTACGACTGGTTTTGCCGCCGTTTTTTTGGCATGTCGCCTTCGGCAAAGGGCATGGAGCGCCACCGAGCTGCCATGCAGCAAGTACCCTTCGGCTGCGACGAGTTGAGGTTCCTGCCGCACCTGCACGGCGAGCGGGCACCGCTCTGGGACGCTTCGGCCACGGGCAGTTTTCAAGGCATCCGGCCAGGGCACACGCTGGCGCATTTCCATCGGGCGGTGCTGGAAGGTATTTTACAAAACATGAGACTGATTGGGGATGTGCTAGAGGAGATGACCGGGACGTTCCACGAAATTTACGCCAACGGCGGCTTCACCCGCATGGAGTTTTGGGTGCAAATGGCGGCGGATATTTTCGGTAAAAAAGTATTGACGTTTGAAAACGAAGGCGGCCCAGCCTTGGGTGCCGCACTGGTGGGGATGAGGGCGCTGGGTGCGATTCCCGATTTTGCGAAGGTGAAGGAAATGGCGGTGGTGAAACAGGAGTTTCAAAAATGATGAATGATGAATGGTGGAATGATGAATACGGGACAAAATTCATCATTCCACCATTCATCATTCATCATTACTTAAAGTGCTTCAGCATGATCACCTCTTTCTCCGTCAAGTGCCGGAAGTGTCCCCTGCCAATGTCCTTTTTCGTCAGGCCGGCGTAGTAGGTGCGGTCGAGCTTGATGACCTCGTAGCCGAGGTGCTCGAAGATGCGCCGCACGATGCGGTTTTTGCCGATATGGATGCCGATTTCAAGTTCGTCCTTCGTGCCCTCCACGTAGTGAAGGCTGTCCACCACGGCGAGGCCGTCCTCTAGGTTCAGCCCCTTCTGCACTTTTTCAAAATCATTTTTGATGAACGGCTTGTCAAGCGTCACGTGATAGACCTTCTGAACCTTGTGGCTGGGGTGCGAGAGCTTTTTGGCGAGATCCCCGTCGTTGGTGAGCAGCAGCAGGCCGGAGGTCATCCGGTCGAGGCGCCCAACGGGGAAGATGCGCTCCTCCACTTTTTTGCCGATGATATCAAGCACGGTCTTGCGGCCCTTTTCGTCGCTGGCGGTGGTGATGATGTCCTTCGGCTTGTTCATCAGGATGTACACTTTCCGTCCTTCCAACTTCACGACCTGGCCCTTGTACCTGACCTCGTCACTAGGCTGCACGGGGTAGCCGGGGTTCGGTTCCACCTCGCCGTTGACGGTCACGAGGCCCTTCTTCACAAACTCTGCCGATTGCCGCCTCGCAGCAATTCCACAGTGGGCGAGGAACTTGTTGAGCCGCATCGGCTCGTCCATCTCTTCTGCTGTGGCGGGCTTGGGTGCTGGTTTATGGGAGGATTGCGGTCTTGGTTTTGCAAACCGTTGGCGGTCAGATTGTCCATCCTGCGGCCTTGGCCTGGAGGAGCCGTTGCGGTTAGGGCGCTCTTCCTGCCGATTAGGTCGAGAAGGGCCGTTGCGGTTAGGGCGTTCCTCCTGGCGATTGGATCCGTTGCGGTCAGGCCGCTCTTCCTGCCGATTGGATCGGGAAGGGCGGCTGCGGTCGTTGCGGTCTTCCTGCTGCTCGGGCTTGGGCGCTGTTTTTTTGGCAAATGGCGCCCAAAACGGCGTCTTGTTGACAGGCTTTTTAACGGGTCGTGGCTTTGAGGCTACCTTCGACTTGCGGTTGCTCGCCGCACTTTGCGATTCCTTTTTCGGAGCCACGGTCTGGACTTTGGACTTGGGGCTGCTCCGGTCTTCTTTTTTTGGAGCGCTCACAGTTACTGGAGCGCTCGGCTTGGCGGCGGCGTCTTTACGGGGCGCTGCTGTTTTCGGAGCGGCAGCCTCGACCTTGGGCTTGGCAGTGCGGGCAGCCTTTTTCGGAGCGGCCACGGTTGCTGGAGCGCTCGGCTTGGGAGCGGCAGCTTTGCGGGGCACTGCCGATTTTGGAGCGGCGGCCTCAGACTTGGGCTTGGCTGTGCGGGTTGCCTTTTTGGGGGCATCCACGGTTGCCGCTTTTGTGCTGCGGGGCGCTTTCTTGGTAGCAGTCTCCGCTTTTACCGGAGCTGCTTTTCTCGGCGCAGCCGTTTTTTTGCTTGTTGCCGCTTGTCGTTTTGGCTGTTTGTCTTCCATTTATTGTTGGTGGATTGGGAACTAGTAATTAGGAACTGGGAGTTGCACAACGACTTTTACAAATAATTGATTGGTTATCAATTATTTGTAAAAAGTCCCATGTTAGACACCAACTGCATCAAGCTGTTGGCGGAGCGGGTGGGTTGTGATTGGTAGTATTATTGCCCGGATTTTGGCTGCCCTCAGGATTCCCGCCTTGGCCCCTACCACCACCTCGGTTGCGGCCGCCCCGGCTGCGGCGTTTTGGGCGCTCGCCGCCCTCACTTCCTCCACCTTGGCCTTCGGCACGGGAAGGGTGCGGGCCACGAGGCGAACGTTGGCCACCCGAGCGTTGCCCACCGGAATGGTGACCCACCGAATGTTGGCCACCACGTTGCGGCCTGCCGCCTCGCTGTGAAGACGAGCCACCGCCGCCACCTCCTTCAAGCCCTTCGGGCAAAGGCAGAATTTTCACTTTCAGGTCCATCAGTTTTTCGATGCGGTCGAATTTCTTGCGACCCATGCGGCCTACCAACGTGATGGCGATGCCCGTGGCGTCGGCACGTGCGGTACGGCCAATGCGGTGTACGTAGTCTTCGGGGTCGCTGGGCACATCGAAGTTGATGACGATTTCGATGGCCTTGATGTCAATGCCCCGCGAGAGCACGTCGGTGGCGACGAGGATCGGAACGGAGGCGTTTTTAAAGGCCATTAGGGTGTCTTCCCGCTGCTGTTGCTCCAGATCGGAGTGGATGTCGGCGGATTTGAATCCCTTGTTTTTCAGGTGGTTGTTCAGTTCTTTTACCGCTTTTTTGGTGCCAGCGAAGATGAGCACCCGTTTGGTGGGGTCTTCTTTGCGGAGCAACATCTCGATGAGGCGGTTCTTTTTTTCATCCTCCACGAAGTAAACACCCTGCATGATACCAGCGGCAGGCTTGGATATGGCGATGCTGATTTCCAGCGGGTTGCGCAGCAAGGCCTGCGAAAATTTGCGGATTTCGGTGGGCATGGTGGCGGAGAACAGGAAAGTCTGGCGCGTACGAGGTATCTTGTTGACGATGGTCATGATGTCCTGCACGAAGCCCATGTCGAGCATCCGGTCGGCCTCATCGAGCACGAGGTGGCGCACGGTGCTTAGGTCCACATAGCCCATTTGGAGGTGGGCGAGGAAGCGTCCGGGTGTTGCCACCACTACGTCCACGCCTTTTTTCAAGGCACGCATTTCCATTTCCATGGAGTGGCCGTCACGCCCGCCGTATATCGCCACCGAGCTAACGGGGGTGAAATAGGAGAAGCCCTCAAGCTGTTGGTCAACCTGGACTGCCAGCTCACGGGTCGGCTCCAAAATGATGGTGTCAATGCCCGCAATAGGCTCGGAGATAAGGCGATTTAAGATGGGGAGGAGGAAGGCAGCGGTTTTTCCGGTGCCAGTCTGGGCGCAAGCGAGAACGTCTTGTCCATTCAACAGGGCCGGTATTGCTTGTTCCTGAATGGGTGTGGCGTTTTCAAAGCCCATGGCGTCCAACCCTTCCAAAAGCGTTGGCGCCAATCCAAAGTCGGCAAACTTCAATTTTATACTATTTATTTGATAAAAATCCTGTCAAAAATCTTCCGTTTGCCGTGCATGGTCATCGCATTTTTTATCGAGCTTTTTTATAAAAAAGCCCCAATTACGTCCTCATTTTTACGGCAGGTTGAAATTCTGAAAGCTCGCTTTTCTAAAAGCGGCGCAAGATTCAAATTTTTACCCAGATTTTCAAAGGATTTTGTTCCCTTCGGAACAATCAGTTCAATCGGTTGATACTAGAACGGTATATCCTCGTCATCGTTCATTTTCGATGGCACGGTCCTCACTTTTGATGGCTCGAACGGCGTGGCGAACGGATCACTGCTCGGGAAACTGTCGAAACTGGTATCCTCCAAGTCACCGAACTTGGCGTACTGGTCGGTAAAGCGGAGTTTTACGGTATCAAGCGGCCCGTTCCTGTGCTTGGCGATGATGATTTCGGCGACGCCTTTGAGCGATTGACCGGATTCGTCTTCCATTATCTGATAATATTCAGGGCGATAGATGAAGGTCACGATGTCCGCATCCTGCTCGATGGCGCCAGATTCCCTCAAGTCCGAGAGCTGTGGCCGCTTCGTACCGCCCCTCGTTTCC
This sequence comes from uncultured Saprospiraceae bacterium, assembly GCA_964508135.1. GTDB lineage: Bacteria > Bacteroidota > Bacteroidia > Chitinophagales > Saprospiraceae > UBA6168. Next base: position 89,420 of record CAZDSU010000012.1, on the reverse strand, counting down.
ACAGCCCGGCTCAACTGTGAAAGTGCGATGACCGGCACGCTCAGTTCCTTGGCCATTGCCTTCAAAGCCCGTGAAATAGAGCTGATTTCCTGCTCACGGTTGCCGTTTTTGTTGGATTCCATGCCGCCGCTCATGAGCTGGAGGTAGTCAATGATGACCATGGAAATGTTGTGCTGCATCTTGAGTCGGCGGCACTTGGCTCGCAACTCGAATATGTTGATGGCGGGCGTGTCGTCAATGAAAATCGGAGCCTCACTGAGGCGCTCGATAGTCGTGTGAAGCTGTTGCCATTCGTATTCTTCGAGCTTTCCATTGCGGAGCTTGCTACCCGCAATTTCGGCTTCCATGGAGATGAGGCGCTGCACCAACTGCGTACTTGACATTTCCAACGAAAACAGCGCCACGCCCTTGTTGAAGTCCATCGCAGCGTTGCGGGCGAGTGCAAGCACGTAGGAGGTCTTGCCCATACCCGGCCTTGCCGCCACGATGATGAGGTCGCTGGGTTGCCAGCCGCTGGTGAGGCGGTCGAGTGCGGTGAACCCGGTCGGGACGCCCGTGAGGCCGTCCTTTTTGTTCTTGAGTTCTTCGAGGATTTTCAAGGTCTTGCTGGCCAACTCGCCCATGCTTTCGTACTGGCGGCTGAGGTTGTTCTGCGTCACGTTGAACAGGCCCTTCTCGGCGTCGTCGAGCAGGGTGAACACGTCGGTGGTATCCTCGTAGGCATCCCGGATTATTTGGGTGGAAACCTTGATGAGTTCCCGCTGGATGTGCTTTTGTGCCACAATCCGGGCGTGGAATTCGATGTTGGCAGCGGAGCCAACCCGGTTGGTCATTTCCACCAGGTAGTAACCGCCCCCAATGGAATCAAGGTCGCCGGATTTCTTGAGTTCTTCGGTGACGGTGAGGAGGTCAACGGGGTGCGATTTTTCAAAAAGCCGCAAAATGGCCCGGTAAATGAGCTGGTGGGCATCAGTGTAAAAACTCTCGGGACGTAGGATGTCGAGGATGATGGGCAGTGCGTCCTTGTCGAGCATGAGGGCACCAAGCACCGCTTCTTCAAGGGGCAGAGCTTGTGGTTGCACCTTGCCAAACACGTAATCTGACAGCTCGCCCTCTTGGCGGCGGAGCTTGGATTTAATTTCCGAATTTTTCTTTGCAGGGTTGTTGTCAGCCATATTTGTTTTATTTCCCTGAACCAAATCACGGTGATTTCTAAAATCACCGTGATTTAACTAACCACTAGTCCACAAAGCTACTAAGAATTATCCCAAAGGCTTGCGGCCTGTTTTCCCGGCCTTGTGTGGAAAATTGGGCATGGCTTGTGGAAACCTCATTTTTCAACTTAAAACAATAGTGTCGTTGCTTGGGAAATTTTCATCAAAAAGACTACATCTCTTTGATTATCAATTTTTTAACCTGAGAAACAAAGACGCTCATTATTCGAAATCCATGTTTTTTAGACCTTGGAAAACTGTTGAAAAAATGCACAGCCAGCGATTTATCTCAACTTGAAATTATTTTTTTTGCCTTACCTTGCCCCCTCTTACGGAACAACTGAAAAGCGAAGAATTATTCGCCACAAGCTGCTCCACGTTGTCTTCTAAGAAAATTATGGACTTAGCTCGTTTTATTGACGCCACAATTCTGAAACCCGACACGACGCTCGCCGACATCAAAAAGTTGTGCGAAGACGCCAAAAAGCACGGTTTTGCGGCAGTATGCGTACCTCCTTTTTTTGTAAAGGACGCCGTGAAAGCATTGGAGGGAACCCCTGTTATTACCAGTACTGTGGTGGGCTTCCCGATGGGCTACTCTGCCACCCCGGCCAAGGTCGAGGAAATCAAAAAGGCCATTGACGAAGGTGCCACGGAGCTTGACTGCGTCATCAACATCTGCGCCGTGAAAAGCAAGCAGTGGAATTACGTGCGCAACGAAATTGATTCCATGGCAATGGCCTGCCAAATGCGAGGGAAAACCATTAAGCTCATCCTCGAAACTGGGTTGATGACCGAAGCAGAAGTGACCAAACTCTGTGAAATGGCTGCGGAGGTGAAAGTAAATTTCGTCAAAACCTCAACTGGCGTCAATGGCAAGGGAGCGACGGTGCAAATCGTGGAAACGTTGCGCAAAAAACTGCCGTCAACAGTCAAAATCAAAGCATCCGGTGGCATTCGTGACCGCAAATTTGCCGAAGAACTGATTGCGGCTGGCGCTGACCGCATCGGCACCTCAGTAGGTACTACCATTGTAAACAGTTGATGTTCAATCAAATAAGAAGGCCATGAGAAAATACATCCTTTCGTTCTTATTGCTGGCCATTTGCTTCACAGCCTCAGAGGCACAGGGCAATGTCACCGAAAAGGTGGACCCTGCCATTACCGCATTGATGAGGCGCTATGTTGACACCAACAAAAGCACCAAGACCATCTCCGGTTGGCGTATCCAGATATTGGCGACCACCGACCGCCAGCGGGTGGAGGATGCTCTGAACAAATTCGTGTCGCTCTACCCCAACATCTCCGCCGATTGGATTCAGTCAAAGCCATACTACAAGCTTCGGGCAGGCGCTTATACTTCCAAGCGAGACGCCATCGCTGCGCAATACCTGCTCAAATATGACTACCCAACGGCCTACCCTGTTCAAGACAACGAAATCAAACCGGAAGAACTTATCAAATAGGTATGAGGTATGAGGTTTGAGGTATGAATGGGCGCATACCTTCATACCTTCATACCTCATACCTCATAGCTCACAATGTCTCAATTAGAAAGTATCATCAACTCGGCGTGGGAAGACCGTTCCATGCTCAACGACAAGCCTGTGCAGGAGGCCATCCGGCACGTTGTCTCGCTGCTGGACACTGGCAAACTGCGGGTTGCCGAACCTACCGCCAATGGCGATTGGAAAGTCAACGATTGGGTAAAAAAAGCGGTCATCCTCTACTTTCCCATCCAAAAAATGGAAACTATCGTGGCACCGCCTTTCGAGTTCCATGACAAGATTTCGCTCAAAAAAGGTTTTGCCAGCCAAGGCGTTCGGGTGGTTCCACATGCCATTGCTCGGCACGGCAGCTTTCTGGAGCCGGGCGTGATTTTGATGCCGAGTTACGTGAACATCGGCGCATACGTCGGTGCTGGAACGATGGTGGACACTTGGGCCACAGTTGGCTCTTGTGCTCAAATCGGCAAGAACGTGCACCTAAGTGGTGGCGTGGGTATCGGCGGCGTGTTGGAGCCACCACAAGCAGCCCCCACCATTATCGAGGACGAATGTTTCATCGGCTCCCGCTGTATCGTGGTGGAGGGCGTCCGGGTGGAACGGGAATCGGTGCTGGGTGCCAACGTCGTGCTAACCCAATCCACGCACATCATTGACGTAACTGGTGAAGTGCCAGTCACTTACAAAGGAAGGGTACCCGCCCGGTCGGTAGTGATACCTGGCGCTTATTCCCGGCAGTTCCCGGCAGGGGATTACAGCGTTTCCTGCGCCCTCATCATCGGGAAACGCACGGAAAGCACCGATAAAAAGGTATCACTGAACGCCGCTTTGAGAGACTATGGCGTAGCGGTTTGAGGAAAAATAAACTGAAAAGAGCAAACGAAAAAGCCCCGGCCATTGACTTGACCGGGGCTTTGTGTTTGTTCAGTAATATCTTCAAAGGTGACCCAAAAGTTAAAGAAAACTACCCCTACCGCCCGCAGGTTTCGGGGTAGTCCCACACACTATTAGAACACCCACTATTTAGACGATTCAATAGAATTGTTTGATTGCTGAATTGTTTGATTGTTGCTCGTAGTGCGACAACAATTTAACAATTCAGCAATCAAACAATTCATGAAAAAACCAGCCCTACACCCCGAAGGGATTCGGGCTGGCCCACACACTATGAGAACACCCAATATTTCGTTGATGATGAGTTTTGAGGCTCGTAACTTTCATCAAAACTCATTTACCATGCTTCAATTTCAAATTTGCTGGTGGAGACCTGCGAGCTACTTTTAGCTCGCAACTCCTAACTCATAGTTCAAAAAAACTGCCCCAACCACACAAGGTAGCGGGGCAGCCCACACACTATGAGAACACCCAATTATATCTTTTGGTAAAATTTTGTTGTGCAGTAGAAAAGGAATTTGCCCTTTGGGCTGGAGAAAATTCGTTTTTAAGCCTTCTCATCAGTTTTTGTTTTTCGTCTTTAGATGCTTTTTAGCCTTACAGTTTGTTCATCGTTAAAGACAACCTAAAGACGCACAAACCGTAAAAACTTCACACACCGAAAGCACAACTTTCGCAAAAAAAATTTCTACTTTATTTGTAAATGGTTGATTCTCAGTTGGTAAGTTCCGGTTCGTCTGGTCGGCCTTTCTGATTAAGTATTTGTTAAGGCCGTGAAAGCAGCATCGGCAAGCATGCTTTCCAATTCAATTTTTAAAAATAAACTACTTTTGTTGATGCTGGATGTTGCTCAAAAAATGCTATCAAAATAACGAATTGCCAAGCGCTGAAGTTGTCCGAGGCATATTTTGAGTTCAAAATTCTTCTAAAAACAAACCAATTTTCTATTGATCCCGCAGAAAACAGTGCAGGAAATCCTCGAAACTGCCAAAATCGAGGATGTCATCCAGGACTTCGTCAACCTGCGGCGCCGGGGGGTGAACATGATTGGCCTATGCCCTTTTCACAACGAAAAAACACCTTCTTTCACCGTTTCTCCGGCCAAGAATATCTTCAAATGCTTCGGTTGTGGCAAGGCTGGCGACCCCGCCAAGTTCATCATGGAGCACGAGAACCTCTCGTACCCCGATGCCCTGCGCTACCTTGCCCGCAAATACCGCATCGAAGTGGAGGAGGTGAAACTCACGCCAGAGATAGTCGCACAGCAGCAGGCGGAGGAGAGCCTCTACATCGTCAACGACTACGCCCGGCAGTTTTACCAAGACCAGCTTTTCGATACGGACATGGGCAAAAGCGTGGGCCTGAGCTATTTCAAAGGCAGGGGATTCCGGGAAGACACCATCCGAAAGTTTGGACTGGGCTATGCGCCCAATGAGCAGGACGCCTTCGTTAAAAAAGCTACCCAGACGGGCTACAAGCTCGATTTTTTGAAAAGACTTGGCCTCGCTTCGCAATACGACCGTGATTTTTTCCGCAACCGGGTGATGTTCACCATCCACAACCTGAGCGGCAAGCCCATTGCCTTCGCTGGGCGCATCATGGAAAAGGACGCCAAGGCGCCCAAGTACATCAACTCGCCGGAAACGGAGATTTACGTCAAAAACAAAAACCTTTACGGCGCTTTTTTTGCCAAAACTGCCATCCGAAAGGCCGACGAGTGCATCCTCGTGGAAGGCTACACCGACGTGATTTCGCTGCACCAAGCAGGCATCGAGAACGTGGTGGCCAGCTCTGGCACCTCGCTCACCGATGGCCAGATTGCGCTCATCAAGCGTTTTACCCCGAACATAAAAATACTCTACGACGGGGACCCCGCTGGCGTGAAGGCCGCCCTGCGTGGTCTCGACATGGTGCTGGAGCAGGACATGAACGTGCGGGTGGTGCTGCTGCCCGATGGCGACGACCCTGACAGCTACCTGCAAAAAGTGGGTGCTGCGGCATTTCAGGAGTTCATTGACAAGGAAGCCAAAGATTTCATCCTGTTCAAAACCAACCTGCTGCTTTCCGAAACCAAGGGCGACCCTGTGAAAAAAGCGGGTCTCGTGCGGGACATCGTGGACAGCATCGCCAAAGTGCCCGACCCCTTCAAGCGCTCATTTTATGTCAAAGAATGTGCGAGGGTGATGGAGTTGGAGGAGCAAGTGCTGGTAACGGAGACCAACAAGGTGGTTCAGCAAATCCTCCAAAAACGGGACTTCGACAAGCGCAAGAAGCAGGAAGTGAAGGTCAACATCGTACCAGAGGACGGTGAGTTTCCGACCGAAGCACCGCCCGAAATGGGCCAACCATTGGCTTTCGAACCTCCCCGCCGGACCACGGGCCACGAGTTCCAGGAGCGTGACATTGTGCGCATTTTGGTGGAAGCTGGAGGCAAAATTTACGACGAAAAAGAAAACATGACGGTGGCCGAGTTTGTGCTTGGCAATATCGAGGAGGTGCTCGAAGACTTCGACAACCCCGACTACCTGCGCATCGCAAAGGAGGCCCTACAGCTTGTTTTGGACAAAATGCCATTGACCACCCAATATTTCATTGGGCACAAAGACCAGACAATCAGTGAGTTATCGGTTGATTTACTTCACTCGCCCTGGGAGTACAGCCCTGGCTGGGCGGAACGGGAGCTATATCTCCATTCCCAAAAAATGCCGGAAGATAATTTCAACAAAGACAGTGTGAGCGCACTGCTCCACTTCAAGCTGCGCAAAATCATTCGGCTGTGCGAAAAGAACCAACTGCAAATGAAAGATGCACCATCTGACATGCGCTTGATAAAGGTGCAAATGAAACTGAACGAAATGCGCAACGAGCTGATGAAACAGTTGGGGATGGTGGTGCTGAAATAGGGATGAGGGATGAGGGAAGTGCTACTGATTTTTCCCCGATTTGCTGCTGCCCACCTCGGTAGCGGGTGCGGGCAGGCTGTCTATCAATTCAAACAACTCCTTCGTTGGCACCGGCTTCTCCGAGCGAAATTGCTCCGTGCCGTCTTTCTTCATCAAAACAAGGGTAAATTCGTCCCGGTCAACGTCGTGATGGTCGTACATGCGCCGAAAAGTGCGGGCATCGGCAAAAATGGCAATCCAGATGTCACGCTGCACCACTCCTGCGGAGTCGGATTGAAGCCATTGGCGCTGGAGCTTTAGGTCGGTGTTGGAGGTGTCACCAGCGAAAAGCAGCAAACGGCGAACGCCTTGTGCCTGCAAGGACACACCGGAAACTAACAGAATAAAGAGGATAGTGGTGAAATATTTCATCCGATTGAACTTCGGTGCTGCTATCAAAGACTTTGAAAAGTCCTGCAAATATCGCATAACAGGGTCATGTAGTGCTATCTTTTTTCAAAATGACGCATATCTGGCAGATGCGCCTTCATTTTATCAAAACAATATTGTCAGAATCCAGGCCAAGTGCCGTCATTGCCAGATCGACATTGCCACAAGGTTCCAATCCGCCATCTTTTTTTATCCTAAAAACCTGATAGCCACTTGCTTGCGCAAATGAAACCGCCTGCCTGTGCGCCTCGTTTTGCCCCTCGCCCGTGAGGTACTCCATGACAAGTATCGGCGAATCTTCCTGTAAAAAATGTGCCATGCCCCGCAGCACCTGCGGCTCTGCACCTTCCACGTCAATCTTTATGATGTTTGGATTGATTTTGCCTTCGGCGAAAAACCCATCCAACTGCACCCCAGCTACCGCTGTGCGCTGTGCAGGGTTGTTTTTCATCCACGGAGCATTTTTTGTTTCGGGCAAAACAAGCGAGTTGTACTCGGAGAAAAGTGGGGGAAACTCATTAAAAACCATTGGTTTATCCACATCGGAGGCAGCCTGGTGGAGCGCTGTAGCATTGGCGAATGGCAACAAGTTTTTCTGCAAAACACCAAACGTGGAACGGGAAGCCTCGAAGGCGAGCACCCGCCCATTTTGTCCCACCAATTGCGAAGCCAACAAAGAAAAATAGCCAAAGTGCGCCCCGACATCGCAAAAAGTATCGCCGGGTTGGAGGTGTTTCATCAAGAACCTGGCGAGCCGGATTTCAGAGTCGTGGGTTTTTGCGCCAAAGAGAAAAATCTCGGTGGCCGAGGGCAGCACAACTTCCATTTCAGCGTCGAAAAACGTGCGGGCACGGGCAAACTTCCCCCGTTTTGTCATCGGATAAACGAGCCGCCAAAACCCAATGGCTGACACGTAGCGAAGCGGGTCGTTGAGGAACCTGCCCAACACATTGCCACGTGCGAGCCGTTCTATTTTTTCCAGCCTTTTTTCGGGTATCGCAGGCATTAAGATTGGTTGTCAGATTTCAGTTTGCGCATCCGCTTCGGGTTGCGCCACATCCAAAATCCGCTGAATGCAAGCACAATTAGGCCAATGGAGGTGATGCTGGTGTAGCTGATTTTTAGCAGCTCATTTTCGGTGCCGAGCAGCCGGTCAACGATGGTGCCATCGTGGATATGCTCCACAAGGTCGTTGAACCTTTTCTCCACGGACAACACCCGGCCTGAGGTGCAATCAAGCTGTACTTCGGTGTAGTGGTGCATGAAAACCACTTTGGCAATGCCTTTTTCGGGCCGAATGTCAATACGGTCAACCTTTGGGTCAAGGAGAATGCTGTCCTTGACAAACCGAACGGCGATTTTTTGCAGGCTGTCAATAGAAATCCAAGCATCAGCATCTGGCCCTGAACCATTTTGGGTGGGCGGCACAAGCCCTGCCTGCTTTTTCCAACCCAAGAGCACCCCGGTCAAGCCGATGATAAACATGAACGCAAACAACGGAACTGCCACAAACCGATGTAACCGTCGGTAGCTCCTAGTCTGGCTGGCCAAATGTTCTGTCTGTTGGTGCATGAAATCCCGCAAATTTTGCAGGACAAAGGTAAGAAAAGGTATGAGGTATGGAGGTATGAGGTAAAGCCGAGCCATACCTCATACCTTCCAACCTCATTTCTTCCCCGACAAGCCCTGGAAGCCACGCATGATGCCGCGGTCGGCCTTGCGGAGGAATTCGAGGATATAGTCACGCTCGTCGGTGGCGTCTATTTCCGTTTCGATAAGCTCAACGGCTTGGGTCGTGTTGTAGCCCTTGACGAAAAGTATGCGGTAAACGTCCTGAATGACGTGGATTTGTTCGGCGGTGAAGCCCCGCCGGCGCAGGCCGACGGAGTTGATGCCAGCATAGGAAAGCGGCTCACGAGCGGCCTTCACGAAGGGCGGAATATCCTTACGCACCAACGAGCCGCCGCCAACGAAGGCATGTGCGCCGATTTTCACGAACTGGTGAACGGCGGAGAGGCCACCCAGCGTCACGTATTCTTCGACTTCGATATGCCCAGCCATCGTCACGCCATTGGCGATAACGCAGTTTTTGCCGATGTGGCAGTCGTGCGCCACGTGGACGTAGGCCATGAGCAGCGAACCTGCCCCGATAGTGGTCTTGTGGCTGGCCTTCGTACCGCGGTTCAAGGTCACGTACTCCCGCACGATGACGTTGTTGCCAAGCTCCACGAGGCTGTATTCTCCCTTGAATTTGAGGTCTTGCGGTACGGCGCCCACGACTGCGCCTGGGAAGATTTTGCAGCCGTTTCCAATCCGGGAGCCGTCCATGATGGTCACGTTTGGACCTATCCAGGTATCATCGCCGATGACAACGTCCCTGCCGATGGTGGTGAAAGGTTCAATAGTGACGTTTTGGCCTATTTGGGCTTCCGGGTGGATGTAACGCATGATGTGGCTACTGCCGTTGAGGTGTGGAAAAACAGCGGGCTGTTCAGTAGTAAATTTCATCTGTAGATTTGAAAAGTTATAAGTGGTGTTCTCGAAACTAACTTCTTGGCGTAACCAATCAAAAAAACCGGAACTACCAGAAAACAAACCAACATGAACGATTTCCTGATTGTTCAGTCAGCGTGGAGTTTGGTTCGGAGAGAAAATAATGTGGCAGAATGAAGGATGCAAATCGTCGTTTTGCGAATATTCTTTTCAAAAAAGCAGGTTAATCTCCTATTATTTTGTCAAAACAAAGTTGGTCAAGGCTTAGTAAATCATTGTTTTTCAGCAAGTTAAAAATCAATCACTTGCCTTTTCCCATCTCAATTGACACCTAGCAGGGTTCGTAGTGCTTTTTATCTTGTCCTTTCAAATTGGTCAATTACTCCCCGGTTTTAGTTCTGCGTTTCTTCTTAACGTCATTTTAACTAAATACGCTTCCTTTTATTGTTCCTTAAAATCATGTTTTTTAAAAATGGAAGGCGGATGTCAAATCACGCTTCCTTTTCAGCCACCGCTTCCTGCTTCTCGGTGCGGCGCACGATCTGGGCAGTCAGTTCTCCTTCCGACACCAACTTGTTGCCCACGTAGGCCGTGCCGTGCATCTGCACCAGCCCCCGGCGGATGGGCGCCGTCAGCTCCATTTTCAAAATCAGCGTATCGCCGGGCGAGACCTTGTTCTTAAACTTCACGCCGTCAATCTTCACGAAGTAGGTGTCCCAATTGCCGGGGTCGCCCACTTTTGACAGTGCCAAGATACCACCCGCCTGCGCCAGCGCCTCTATCTGCAAAACCCCTGGAAAAACTGGGTTTCCCGGAAAGTGACCCTGGAAAAACGCCTCGTTGAACGTCACGTTTTTCACCCCAACCACGTGGTTGTCAGAGATTTCGATGATTTTGTCCACCAACAGGAACGGGTAGCGGTGCGGCAGGTACTTGGCCACTTCCATCGTGTTGTAAACTGGCTCGGCGTTGGGGTCGTATTTGGGTACTCCTTTCATGCGACGTTGTTCCACCCAGGCTTTTTTTAGCAGCTTCGCAAACTCCACGTTGGCCGTATGGCCGGGCTTCGTCGCCACGATTTTGCCCTTGATGGGCTTGCCTACCAGCGCCAGGTCGCCCAGCACGTCGAGCAGTTTGTGGCGGGCAGGCTCGTTGTTGAAGTACATCTCGATGGTGTTCAGGATGCCCTCCTTGTCAATTTTTACGCTGGGTTTGTTCAGTTTCTTGGCCAATGCGTCCAGTTCATCTTGGTTCATCAGCCGGTCCACGATGACGATGGCGTTGCTCAGGTCGCCGCCCTTGATGAGGTTGTGGTCAACGAGGTACTCCAACTCGTGCAGGAAAACGAAGGTGCGACAAGGCGCTATTTCCACCGAAAAATCCTCCGTACGGGACATTGATGCGTATTGCTGCCCCAATATTTTTGAGTTGAAATCAATCATCGTCGTGAGCTGAAAATCATCGGCAGGCATGGCCACCAGCTCCGTTCCGGTCGCTTCGTCATAATAACGGATAGGCTCCGTAATTTCGAGGTACTCCCGCTCCTCGGCCTGCTCGGCGAGGCCCGCTTCTTCCAGCACCTGCACGAACATCGCAGCGCTCCCATCAAGGATGGGCACTTCCGGCCCGTCAATTTCTATCAGGACGTTGTCAATGCATAGCCCGAACAACGCCGCAAGGGCATGTTCCACCGTGCTCACATGCGCCTCGCCCTGTTGGATGGTCGTACCACGCAGCGTGGAGACCACCTGGCTTACATCGGCTTTTATCAACGGCTTTTCGCTCAAATCTATCCGTTGGAACTTGACGCCGTGCCCCGCCTCCGCTGGACGGAAGGTCATCGTCACTTCGTGACCAGTGTGCAGGCCGATGCCTTTGATAGTCACTGGCTGTTGGATGGTATGTTGATTCATAGTTTTTAGAGGTATGAGGTATGAGGTATGGAGGTATGAACCCACGGGGCAACATACCTCCATACCTCATACCTCATACCTTTTTAATCATTTCATTTATTTTCTTGTACAGTTCAGGCAATTTCTTGAAAACAGCATACGAGCGCAGGTAGTCGTTGTAGGGCAAAGCTGGCGAACCGTAGAGCGCAGTCCCTGGCTGCTTTACCGAGGCTGCCACGCCACTTTGCGCCTGTACCTGTGTACCGTCGGCCACTTCGATATGCCCGACGAAGCCTGCCTGCCCACCGATTCGGCAGTGCTTGCCGATTTTGGTGCTGCCTGCAAAGCCCGCCTGCGCCGCCACCACCGTGTGGTCGCCGATGTCCACGTTGTGCGCCACCATCACGAGGTTGTCGAGCTTGGCGCCTTGGCGGATGTAGGTGCTGCCCATCGTCGCCCGGTCAATGGTCGTGTTGGCGCCGATTTCCACGTCTGCCTCCACCACTACGTTGCCTAGCTGGGGGAGCTTGAGGAAGCTGCCGTCCGGCTGTGGCACGAAGCCGAAACCGTCACTGCCGACGACCACGTTGCTGTGCAATATGCAGTTGTCGCCAATGAAGCAATCATGGTAGATTTTCACGCCGGGGTATATCACGCAGTTGGCGCCGACCTCCACGTTTTTGCCCACAAAAACCTGCGGATGGATTTGGGTGCCTTCGGCAATTTTCGCCCCTTCTTCCACCACGCTGAACATGCCCACGGCCACGTTTTTACCCAAAACCGCCGTGCCGTGCACGAATGCCTTGTCAGAAATGCCACCTGTGCCCTGCAATTGCCCATCAAATTTTTCCATCAAAATGCGCAGGCTGTTGTACACATCGTCCACCCGGATCAGGGCGGCGGCGGCCACTGGTTGTGTTGGAGAAAAATCACGAGACACGAGTACGGCCGCGGCCGGTGTGGTGTAGGCGAAGTGCTCGTAGCGGAGATTAGCCAAGAAAGTGAGGGTGCCGGGGCCTCCTTGCTCGATTTTACCCGGCTTGCTCACCAAAACCTCGCCGTCGCCCTCCAGGGTGCCACCGAGCATTCGGGCTATTTCTTTAGCTGCGATTTGCATGGCGGCAAAGATAGTTGGCAGTTGGCAAAACGGGAGCATCGGATTGCTATATTGTTGAATTGTACGATTGTTTACCCGCATGACGACAACAATTTAGCAATACGGCAATTAAACCATCTACCTACTTTTGCGAAAAAATCGCATTTTGAAAAAAATCAGGATCGGAACACGGGGTAGCAAACTCGCCCTCTGGCAGGCCAACTACACCCAGTTTTCCCTTGCGGAAAAAGGCATTGAGGCCGAGCTAATCATCATCAAGACCACGGGCGACCTCGTGCAGCACCTCAGTTTTGACAAAATAGAAGGCAAGGGTTTTTTCACCAAAGAAATCGAAGATGCCCTGCTTCGTGGCGACGTGGACATGGCCGTACATTCCATGAAAGACCTGCCCACCACACAGCCCGACGGCCTCGTGGTGGCTGGCGTCTCCTACCGGGAAGACCCCGCCGACTGCCTGCTCATCCGGCAGGGCGAGTTGGCGGAGGGCCAATTGTTCAAGCTGAAGGAAGGCGCTGTGGTCGGCACCTCCTCCGCTCGGCGCAAGGCGCAACTGCTCGGCTACCGCCCCGACCTGCGCCTGGTGGACATCCGGGGCAACGTGCCCACCCGCCTCGACAAGCTGCGCTCCGGCAACTTTGACGCCATCATGCTGGCCGCAGCAGGCTTGGCCCGCCTCAGCCTTGAAATGGATGGCGTGGAAAAGGTAACCCTGAACGTCCGTGAATTTGTGCCAGCCCCCGCCCAAGGCGTGCTGGCATTCCAGTGCTGTGCCGGCGACCTCGAAACCCGCCGCATCATCCAGCAGCACCTGCATGTGCCGAAGGTCTCTGCCATTACCAACGTGGAGCGCAAAGTGCTCAAGCTCATCGGCGGCGGCTGCCACCTACCCCTCGGCGTATATTGCGAGCAGGACAGCGGCGGCAACTACCACGTCTGGGCCGCCATAGCCGATGCCTGGGACCAACCCGTGCGGCGGATTCGGTTGTCGCAGAGTACAAGTTTTGGTTTGGCGGAAAAGTTGGTGGAAGGACTGGGTTGATTGACGATCTACGACTGACGACGCCCCACTTTGCGTACTTTTTAAAAGTCAGTGCTCCATTGTGGCCAGCCAAACTTGTTTGGCTGGCCCCTCATAAATGCAGCGTTTTGTTTGGTATTAACTTTCATTGACTATTAGCCAGCCAAATAAATTTGGCGGCTACAATTCAGACTCGACTTTTGATACACGCTCAAAAGCGACTTGTTTGCCAAAAAACTGAATCCACAATTTTCATAAGAAAGCCCTCCTCGATACCAAGCCGCTGTTTCGCTGAAGGAGAATATGAGCCAAGAATTGGTTCATTTGCAATTAGTTTCCAAGTTTCCAATAGATTTTTCTAACGTTGTAGCTGTAAAACGAACTGGCTATTCTTCAAAAGCAATCATTACTCTATTTCAATAATTTTAAAATCAATTAGTATGAAACAAACTTTGCTCACCCTCTTGCTGGTGTTTGGCGCAGCGGTGGCTTTTGCCCAAACCCGGACTATCAAGGGCAAGATTTTGGATGCTGGCAGCGGGGAACCGCTTATCGGAGCAACCATCCTTGCCAAAGGTACCAGCGCTGGTACCATCTCCGACGTGGATGGGAACTACATCCTTTCGCTCCCCTCGGGCGCAAACACCTTGGTGGTTTCTTTCACGGGCTATGCCACGCTGGAAGTGGCCGTGGGCGCTTCCAATGTCGTGGACATTACGATGGCGACCGACCAGGTATCGCTGAGTGAAGTCGTGGTGGTAGGCTACGGCACACAAATCAAAAGCACCCTGACGGGAAACATTGCCAAACTGGACGGCGACAAGCTCAAGGACCTGCCCATTGTTTCGATGGAACAGGGCATCCAGGGCAGGACGGCTGGGGTCTTCGTGGAATCGGTGAACGGCAAGCCCGGCGGTGCGGTGCGTGTGCGCATCCGCGGCGCAGCCTCCATCACGGCCAGCAACCAGCCGCTCTACATCGTGGACGGGATACCCATTTCCGTGGACGCACAAAACAGTTCGGGCGCAAGCCTGAACCCACTTGCCGACCTCAACCCCAACGACATCGAGTCGGTGGAAATCCTAAAAGATGCTTCTGCTGGCGCAATCTACGGCTCCCGTGCCGCCAACGGCGTGGTGCTCATCACCACCAAAAAGGGCAAGTCGGGCAAGACTTACATCGAGGCCAATTTCCAAACGGGCACCTCACAGCCCACCGGCAAGCGGGAATTCCTCGACCGGGACGAATATACCCAATTGTTCCTGCGCTCTGCGGAGGGTGCAGCACGTTACGAGTACGCCCTGGACCCCGACGCATGGGGCGGCAACGAACAGGATGCCATTGATTGGTACACCGATTATGTGAAAGGCCGCCTCAACCGCTACTCTGGCCCAAATGTAACGGACTACACCACCACCAATACAAATACAAACTGGCAAGACCAGCTTTTTGCCGACAAACCCGTCTCTACACAAGCCTCGCTCTCCGCATCTGGCGGAAACGAACGGACCAAGTACTATGCCGCCGCCGCTTGGAATCGCCAGGAGGGCATTCTCAGGGGCAACAATTTTGAGCGGATGAGCGCCCGCCTCAACCTCGACCAACAGGCAACGGAGCGCATCAATTTTGGCGTAAACATGAGCTTGGCACGCACCTTCACCGACCAGGTTTCCAACGACAACGCCTTCTCCACGCCCATGCAGTTGGTGGCATTGTCGCCGCTCACGCCGATGAGGGACGAAGACGGCGTACTGTACGACCGCCCTACAACGACCTACTACAATGGCTTGATCGACATGGAAGAAGCCAACCGGGACGTGACGACCTTCCGCAGCCTGGCCAACGGCTATGCCCGCTGGAAACTGATGGACGGCCTGCTGCTCAACGGCGAACTTGGCACCGATGTGTGGACGCTGCGCGACAATGCCTTCTACGGCTCCCGCACGGACGCTGGCAATGCCACCAACGGCTTTGGCAGTTCGGTATATGCCCAAACCGTCAACTTGACGCCAAAAGCATTTTTGAACTACGACAAATCGTTTGGCGTACACAACCTCGGCCTTACGCTGGGCACGGAATACCAGCATTCCCGCACCGACCGCACTATTGTTGAAGGGGGTGAGTTCCCAGTGGATGACCTGAAAACGCTGGCCAGCGCCGCAAACATCACATTGGGTTCCTCCACCATTACGGAGTTCAGTTTCCTTTCCTATTTCGCCAGGGCAAACTACGATTTCGACCGCAAGTACCTCCTGTCGGCCAGCGCCCGGATTGACGGCTCCTCCAGGTTTGGCAGCAACAGCCGCTACGGTTTCTTCCCATCCGTTTCGGCAGGTTGGGTGCTTTCCGAAGAGGACTTCCTGGTGGACAACAGCTTGATTTCCTTCCTGAAACTGCGGGCCAGCTATGGCAAGACGGGCAATGCCGCCATCGGGAATTTCCGGCACCTTGGCCTCTACGATGCTGCTGCCTATGGCGGTCAATCCGGCCTTTCCCCTTCGCAAATACCCAATCCTGACCTTGAGTGGGAAAAAACGGCCCAGACCGACTTCGGGATTGACTTCGGCATGTTCAACAACCGGCTCAGTGGCGAGATTGACTACTACATCAAAAACACGACCGACCTGCTGCTCGACGTGCCAGTGCCTTCTACTTCTGGCTTCCGCACCCAGACGCAAAATGTGGGCGAAGTGGAAAACAAGGGCTGGGAATTTGTGCTGAACAGCAACAATCTCGTCGGAGATTTCAAATGGAACACCTCGTTCAACATCGCCATCAACAAAAACAAGGTGGTCAGCTTGTCCGAAGGACAGGACTTGATTGACGACGGCAACACCAACGTGGTGAAGGTCGGCGAATCCATCGGCGCATTTTATGGTGCAGAGTACGCAGGCGTTGACCCCGCCAACGGCGATGCGATTTGGTACAAAAACGGGGAGGGCACGGGCCGTGAAACCACCAACGATTATGCGGAAGCAGAATTCGTGGTGATTGGCAACCCAAACCCTGACTTCATTGGCGGCATCACCAACTCCTTTTCCTGGAAAGGGCTTTCGCTCGACATCATGTTCCAAGGCGTCTATGGCAACGAAATCTATAAAGATGGGGACAGGTTCATGGCCTGCCAAGGTTGCTGGTTCGACAACCAGACCACCGACCAGCTCGACCATTGGAACCAGCCCGGCGACGTGGTCAGTGTGCCCGAGCCACGCTTTTGGTACCAAAACGGCGACCAAACCCGCAACAGCCGCTACATTGCTGATGGTTCTTACCTGCGCCTGAAGACCTTGACGATTGGCTACGAACTGCCAAAATCGGTGCTGGAAAGGCTCGGAATCTCCCGTACCCGCTTGTACGTGATTGGACAAAACCTGCTGACTTTCACCAAATACGACGGATGGGACCCCGAAGTGTCTTCCGATGCTTTCACGAACAATATCGTTTCGGGGGTTGATTTTTACTCGGCCCCGCAGCCCAAGGTGATTGCCTTCGGCATCAACGTTGGGTTTTGATGAATTGGGATATTGGGATATTGGGATATTGGGATATTCCAAACTACCTGACGACCTACAAATTTTTACTAAAATAAAAAAATGCTTTATGAAAAATAAAATCCTTTTGCTGGCGGTCTTCATGACGGTATTGTCCTTCACCGCCTGCGACGACAAACTCGACCTGCTCCCACACCAATCGCTCGACGAAAGCGTGGCGCTCAATAGCGATGCCAACGTCAAGACCGTTTTGAACGGGGCTTACGACGCATTTTCTGAAGATAATTTCCTCGGTGCCGACGTGCTGCGCAATGCGGAACTCCAAGGCGGCGATGGCGAAGTAATTTGGGTGGGCACCTTTGTAGGCCCAAGGGAGATTTTCAACAAGACCATGACCGCATCCAATTTCGACGCACAGGAAATGTGGGTCAATGGCTACAACACCGTCAACATTAGCAACAACGTCCTCAGCGCACTGGCAGTGGTGAACGAGGAAGACAGGGGCGCTGTGGAAGGCGAAGCCAAATTCCTGCGAGCTTATGCCTATTTCGAGCTGGTTCGCACTTTCGCGCTGCCTTATGAATCGGGCGGAAACAATGCCCAGCTTGGCGTGCCCATCGTGCTGGAACCAACCCGGGAAATTAGCGACAAGCAGAACGTTCCGCGCAAGTCGGTGGAGGAAGTCTATCAGCAAATCATTGCTGACCTGACCTCGGCAGAAGGGCTATTGCCCGACGAAAACGAGTGGCGGGCCAGCAAGGGCGCAGCCGCTGGCTTGTTGGCACGGGTTTACCTGCAAATGGGCGACTACGCCAATGCACGTGACGCTGCCGACCGGGTCATTAACCTCGGCGTCAACAGCCTCATGGGCAACTACGCCGACCTCTTCAACCGGGACGACAACTCGTCGGAAGACATCTTCGCCACACAGGTGAGCAACCAAGATGGCACCAACTCGATGAACACCTACTTCTCCATCCCCGACTTTGGGGGGCGTGACGGCGACATCGAAATCTTGCCCGACCATTTGGCGCTCTACGACCCAGCCGATACTAGGCTTGCCCTGTTTTTTGATGCCAGCGGCGCAACACGCTCCGGCAAATGGAACAACCAATTCGGCAATATCGGCTTGATGCGCTTGGCAGAGATGTACCTGATACGGGCAGAGTGCAACGCCCGCCTCGGCACGGCCACCGGTGCCTCCGCCCTCGACGACTACAACATCGTACACACCCGTGCTGGCCTCCCCGCTGCCAATGCGGTCAGTGTGGACGACATCCTGCTCGAACGCCGCCGGGAACTGGCACACGAGGGCTTCAAAATCCACGACCTGAAGCGCTTGAAGCTGGACGCAGGGCCTTATGCCTACAACGCCCCGGAATTGGTCTTCCCCATCCCGCTCCGTGAGATGGAGGCCAACCCGATGCTCGAACAGAACCAAGGGTATTGATGAGGGATTTGCCTTATAACAAGAATGCCCGGCGCAAACACGCCGGGCATTTTTGTTCTTTATGCGAATAAGGGACCTTCTCGTATCACCAATGCCTTTTCAGAGGAAGACCGCCAGGCAATCAGTGCAAGCGGTTGGTGGCTCGCCGGGCGAGGTGGCGGTGGTTTCAGCTACGACGGCAGTGGAGCATGACTTGCAACTGGCCGTTTATCCCAACCCGGCGCATGATGTGGTGAACGTAGCGGTTAAGGGGGAGGTTGGGGCTTGCACGGGGCGGGTGGTGGATTTGATGGGGAGGGAAGTTTTGAGGGGGGAGATGAGTGGGGGTGGGGATTTGCGGCATGTTTCTTTGTCAGTGAGCGGGGTTGTGAGTGGGCAGTATTTCGTGGTTTTGGTGGAGGGAGATGGACGGGTTTTGGGGAGTGAGGGAGTGGTTGTGGAAAAGTGACGGCTTTTTGAAAGATATAAAATAGCACCGAATTTTGCCAAAAAATTGAAAACGACTAACTTTGGAAAAAATAAGAATCATGACAGCCGAACGGTTATTTTTCCACCAGTTTTCACTACTCACCGACGAGCAAAAAGCGGCAATTTTGTTGGTTATCCAAACATTTTTGGGAAACAAAGCCGGAAAGCAACAGGAGTCACCAAAGCCTTCTGCTGCCAGGAAACGTGGCGCTTACGGTAGCCTGAAGGGCAAAATGGTCATAGCGCCTGATTTTGATGCTCCTTTGGAAGAAATGAAAGAATACATGGAATAATGGAAAGCTACCTGTTGGACACCCACACCCTGCTTTGATATCTCGAAGCCAACCCGAAATTGAGCAAAACGGCCCTTGATACGATTGAAGACCTCGACAAGGTCTCGATTGTCAGCCATGTAACGCTCTGGGAAATCGCCATAAAATTGACCATTGGCAAGCTAAGTTTACAGATACCATTTTCCGACCTTGAGCAAAAATTGCTGGATGATGGCTTTCAGTTATTGCCCATTTCTACCTATCAAATTGTAGCCTATACGGAATTGCCCCTGCACCACCGTGACCCTTTCGACCGACTGCTGATAGCACAGGCTATGTCTGAAGGCTTGCCGATATTGGGGGATGATGGTGCATTTGATGCGTATCCGGTGCAAAGGGTTTGGTAGGGTTGAACAGCGGAGTCGCTGCTTTTGGCAAAAGTCTGCGCTGGCAAGTTGCAAACTTGCCAGAACTTCAAGACTTCGATACTGCCCCATACATACTTGACACAACTGGGTTATGGATGACGAGGGAAGAATTTTGGGAAGTAAAGGAGTGATGCTAAACTAAAACTGAACTACGTGAAAATCTTATTATTACTATTTGTCGTCGTCATCAGTGGATGCTGTGCATTTACCTCGCAAGATTGTGGTTGCAAACCGCCAAGTCCAGCATTAACTGCAAAAGCAAGAGAATGGATGAATCCGTATGACAACAAGCCATTCCTAGTTTTTGAAGATGAAAACAGTGTCATAGACAGTTTTAAGGTGGAAAGAATGGAAGACACTGAATTCCTAGGTGGTGATGAATGCGGTACAAATGGAGAAGTCCAAAGAGCAGTTCTTACTTCCTCCCAAAATCCGAACTTGACTTTCACCGTTTCAGCCACAAGAAATATGTTTGTAGAAATCAATAGTTACGAAGAAACGGATAAACGATTGTTCGTGGAAATAAGCACAACAAATGAAACGGCGTTTGTCTCAAATGATAACTCAACTGCCATTTTTGACGAAAACTATATTTGGAACAGCGATACCATCAAAGCATTAAATGTTGTTTGTGTCGGTGGGTCAAATTGCTTTGAATACCAAATGAAAAGCTTCGTGCTTTCCAAAGATTTTGGCTTGCTAAATTTCACAACGAATAATGATAAGGTGTGGAAGCGAATAGATTAAATATGAGCGAGCCACCTCCCACCCAAAAATATCCATTTTACAAATCCTTTACATCCTTTTACAACCCAAAAGCGGCCTGATACCTTGCCCGCCTGCATCTTTGTTGCATTGTTTCACCAACCAATTTAAGTCATGCATAGCTACAATTTTGCTTTTTTGCTCTTTATTCAATCTTTCTTTGCCTGTAACCAGGTGTCGGAAGAATCCCAGCTATCTCCTGCCAGCCTCGTTTTTAATTCCATCACTGCCAGCCAGCAGCAATCGGAATCAGGGGCTGCCAATATCGTTTTCCAATCCTCAGACGGCGGGCAAACATGGCAGGACATCAGCGCAGGGCTGCCCGGAGGTTTGCAGGCCGAGGGATTTTTTGTTGGCGATGGCGAGCTTTATTTGCGAGCTGAACACGGCATATACCGCAGTAGCACTGCTTCCAAAGCCCCTGTTTGGGAAAAGGAACTTTCCATTGACGACCGAAGCACTTCCGTTTCCGCTGGCCCGGCTGGGGTAATTGCCTACAACAACAGCGGCCGTTTTTCCCAAAAATTAAACGGCACGGGGGTTTGGTTGCCCATATTCACGAACTTCCAGGACCAGTCGGTGCGCACCGTTTTTGAAACCCCGGACGGCTCCGTTTTCGTCGGCTGCGACAACGGCATTTTCAAATCCGCCGACCATGGAAAAACCTGGAAACACGTCTTTGAGGATGGCTGGGTAATAAACATGGTGGAGTCAGGTGGCGTGCTCATTTGTACCAACGAGCAAGGGATTTTGCGCTCGACCGACGGCGGCGAACACTGGGATGTGGTGCTGAGCGAAGGCGGCGTGGGCATCGCCGTGGAACGCATCGAGGGCGGGTTCGCCGCCATCACCTACAATACCGAGTTGAAGACCAGGCGGGTGCGCACTTCCGCCGACGGCGGCAAAACCTGGCAGCCCATTGATGCGGGCCTTGCGCCAGATCCGCTCATTGCCTCCATCAAACAGGTGGGCGGATACTTTTTTTGCGGCCACCCCGACGGCATTTTCCGCTCCGCCGACCGGGGCAAAACCTGGGAACTCCTACTTCCCGCCATCGGGAAAAAGGTGTTCAATTTGTCCGTTTTGGGCAACGTGATTTATGCGGTGCCAAGGGATGGGGGGTGTTGAAAAAATAGCTGGCTCAAGCTCTTCCCATCAAAGAACGGCACTGCTAGTTCCTCACCAGATATAAACCAGCAGTGCTGTTTTTCAATTGCCAAACCCAAGGCCATCAGAAAAAAATTGAAAACTTTTTCCAACCCACCCTACTGCGGCGCCTGCTTCCCATTGTGCCGCAACCACTGCGTCGTCTGGAAAACACTTTCCCCGTAAATTTTCATTTGCTGCGTAAGCTCAGGCAAGGAATCGGAATAGTCCTTCACATCGCCAGTACGATAGCGGTAGAGGCTGGTGACGCCGTTGTCACGGGCCACGTACATGTACTCGGAGTTGAGCACGGCGAATTTATCGTCGGCGTAGGCACAGGCGAAGGGGCGCTGCTCCCGGAAGAGGTCAATGCCGAAAGTGTTGTTGACGTAAGGCAGCTTCAACATGCCCATGATGGTTGGGAACACGTCCACTTGGCTGCCGAGCTGGTTCAGGCTTTGCGGAGCGCCCAACAATTGCGGAGCGTAAAAAATAAGGGGCGAGTGGAGGTAGCTCAACGGCATGTCGTAGCGCTTGTCGAGCGAGGAGCCGTGGTCGGCCACGAACACGAAGATGGTGTTGTCGAACCAAGGCTTCTGTGAGGCCATTTTGAGGAACTTCCTCACCGACCAGTCCACGTACTCCACCACGCCGATTATGGGGTCTTTGTGCTTGGGCTTGAAGTATTTCGGGATGATGAACGGCCCGTGGTCGCTGCCGGTCATGATGGCGGCAAAGAAGGGATTGCCCTTTTTGCTCAGGCGGTCCAAGTCGCCGACAGCGTGTTCGTAGAGGTAGTCGTCGGGCACACCCAGCGCACTGAGGATGCGGTCGGGCGGGTAGTCGTCCTTGGACACGATTTGGTCGAAGTCGTTGGCCGCGAGGAAGGCGTTCACGTTGTCAAAACCCTTGTCGTGGGTGGTAAAATAGATGGTCGAGTAGCCATGTCCTTTCAAGGTCGAAGCGATGCCGGACATCGGCACCACCTTTTCCAGCGGGTGCTTTCGCTTCACTACCGGGTGCGAAAACAGCGTGGCGTACACCCCTGCGAACGTATGGATGCCAGCGGTGAACACACTGTCGAAAGCAAGGCTTTGGGTGGCGAGGCTGTCCATGAAAGGGGTCAGGTGGTTGGGGTTGCCGTAGCGGCCCATCTTACTGGCGCTCATGCTTTCCATGATGACTAGCACCACATTGGGGCGGGAGGCCAGGGTATCGGTGAAGCTCACCTGCCGGGCTATCGGCGAATTGAATTCCTGTGCCGAGGGGATGTTCAGGTAGTGCTGCATGTTGCGGACGGCCTCTCCGTCACCCATCAGCCGCACGTTTTTGGCGTCGGTCTTAGAGCTTACATAACTTTGGGTAAACGTAAAGGCCGGGTTCAGGCCAAGCATGTTGATGAAGCCGTAGTCGGAGGAGTAGGCAGTGCTGGCGACTAGGTGCGACTGGAACGAGAACCGCCCCCAAATGCCGAAAAAAATCAAGGCACCGAACACCACAAACCACTTCACATTGCTAGACACCGAGCCTTCTCCATGTTTGAATAAAATATTGCACAGCAACGACTTGTTCTGTTTGTAAAAAAGCCAAGAGAGGATAAAAAACGGGATGAGCGGCCACATATAGCGCCATTCTTGTATTATCATGCCGCTGAGCATGCTGCCCGGATCCCCCATGTCCGCCGAAATCATGACGGAGGTACTCAGCCTGGTGTAAAAATGGTGGAAAAACGGCAGGTCGGTAGCATGAACGAACAACGTCGCCACCACGCCCAGCATCACTAGACCGAAGACAATGCGATAGAGCAGCTTGCTGTTCCAGCCAGCCAGGGCGTCAAGCATCAGCAATAGGAACGGCAGGGTGAGGAGATAGCCCATGACCACCGTATCGAAGCGAAAGCCCATCAAGAACGCTTTGAAGACCAGCCAAATACCCTCGTCGGTTGGTAAAAAATGGAGCTGGTGAAACTCCTGTATCAACAGGATGCCACGGAAAATCATAAAACCTAACATCCCCAATAAATATACCCGCACCAAGTAAGCCAGGTGCTTGGGGAGAATGCCTATCAGCTTTCTTTCCTTGACCAAATCCAAAGTCGCTTCCTTCATTTTGTGAGAATACTGATCGCTTGATGCTAATGTTTTTTGATGCTTAGGCGAACCACCAATTGTGGTAATGACGCAAAAACCAGCGCAAAAATAATCAAAACCGTTTCCTCAAAACATGTTTCAAAATCTCGTTGTTTGCATTGCCGCAACTATCCACAAAAACCAATCAACGACCGACCATATTTTTGATGGAAAAAATATTCATTTCGAGGGATTTGGGCGAAGATAGCATATTTCATAAATCATTGACCATCAATGGCTTTAAAGTACATGCAGCTTCACTGGTGACCTTTGCCCCAGCGCCAGTCCCTGAGATTCCACCTACCGATTGGGTCTTTTTTTACAGCAAAAATGCGGTCGCATTTTTTATTTCAAATGTCGGCCACGCAGCACTGGCTCAGGTCAAAATTGCCGCAATCGGCGCCGGAACGGCCAAGATTTTGGTAGATACAGGCCACCCGCCACAGTTCATCGGCGATGGTGACCCAGCACGCACGGCTGCGGATTTCCTGAAAGTGGCGCAAGGCAGCCGGGTGCTTTTCCCTCGTGCCAGGGACAGCCGCCAGTCCATCCAGCGGTTGCTTGCCGACCAGCTTGTTGTACTGGACATGGTGGTGTACGAAAACGTTGCAAAGCAAGATTTTGACCTGCCAGAATGCCAGGTGTTGGTGTTCACCAGCCCACTGAACGCAAAGTCCTATTTTTCAAAATACAAATGGAAAGGCGAAAAGGTGGTGGCCATTGGCAATACCACAGCCACCGAATTGCGGAAGCTGGAAATCACGAATGCCGCAACAGCGGAAGAGCCTTCCGAGAGAGCACTTGCCGAACTTGTGTTGAGATTGGTGAAGGAATAATCAGCGGAGCGTTTTTACCCAAACCAGTTGCTGATGGCTGCGACAATCTTGGCACCGAACACAATGGTAAGCGTCCATTTCGTGACGAAATAGACTAGGAAAATAATCAAAGCCTTTTTGCCGTGCTTGACATAAAGCCTTTTGAGCCGATACTTAATTCTCATCTTTAAATTTTGGTGCCAAATGGGCGATTCGATGGCATTGAAACGCCTGTCAACGCTGATAGTTTAGCAGATTGAACAGGTGGTAAATAAATCCTGCTTAGCCTAGGGAATGAGAATGGGCGATCGGTGTTGAACTGCCTACGCTTGCAAGTCCAAATATGGTTGTTTTTGGGAAAAAAAATTTAAAGTTTAACATTTCCGGCAAAAATTACCACCGTTCCGGCATTCTGTGTACCGATTTGCAATAGGAGTGAGGTCAGCCCAGTACCCCCCTCAAACCCTCAAACTCCAAACCCCTCAAATACTTCCTTATCATTTGCCCACCGTGGGTCGCCAGTCGAGTCCATTGATGATGCCTTCGAGGTAATCCTCAAAAGCCTCCAGTTCGGGCGGAGCTTGATGGGTGTTCACGATGCTTTTTTCCATGTCGCCCGCTCGGATGTAGGTAACGGTGCTGGGCAGGTCGGCCACTTTCTGACCTGTTGGGTAAACATTGGAGAAGTCCCAATATTTGGCGGCATGAGCCTTGTCACGGATGGCGGTCAGCACGACTTTTTCGACCCTGGCCTCGTACCAACCCTTTCGCTCCACGTTGTGCTGGCCGTACCAAGTCACCTCGCCATCCGAAAAAAACTTCACCTGATAAACCGGGCATTTGCCAAAACAGGCCGTTTTTTGGTAGCCCACCACTTGGTAAGCCTCCTGTTTCGGCTCGCTCCCTGGGCGGTCGGTGCCAGGCATTGCGGGTTTTTCAGCAGGCATCGGTGGTGCTGCTTTGCGGTGACAGGCGGTGAAAAGAACGACGGCGGCCAGTAGGCCAAGGGCAGTTATGAGGTGGAGTTTCATTTTTGTTGAATTGCTGTATTGCTGTATTGTTGAATTGCTGCATTGTCGTGTTTCGGATAACAATACAGCAATTCAACAATTCATTTCTTCTTCTTCGAAGCTGCTTCCCGCTGTGCGGCAACTGCTTGCTGCTGCTTCATGGCCTCTTCCAGCCTGGATTGGATGCCGCCCTTCTTCTTCGGCTTACTTCGATTGGCTTCGAGCTTTTCCTTTATCTTTTCGTGGTTTATTATCCAGTTCTTTGTCACCAGCGTCTGCGCAATGTTCAGCACGTTGCTGAACACCAGGTAGCAGGTCAGGCCAGAGGCAAAATTGTTGAAGAAAAACAAGAAGAAAACCGGCATCAGGTACTGCATCCACTTCATCATCGTGGCATTGGCGCCGCCCATGCTACCCATGTCCATGTTTTGCATGTTGTAGTAGGTGTACATGATGGTGGTGACGACCCAAAGCAGCGTGAACAAGCTCACGTGTTGCCCATAAAATGGAATTTCGAACGGCAGCCAAAACGCCGCATCGAAGCTGGAAAGGTCGGTGGCCCAAAGAAAATCAGCTTGGCGGAACTCGATGCTGGCCGGGAAGAACCGGTAGAGCGCCAACCACACTGGCATCTGAAGCGCAATTGGGAAGCAGCCGCCCAGCGGGTTCACCCCGAATTCCCGATAGACTTTCATGGTCTCCATCTGCAACTGGGTAGGGTCGTCCTTGAACTTGTCCCGGATGCCCGTCAATTGCGGCTTGAGCGCTGTCATCTTCGCTTGCGAATGGAGCATTTTGTAGGTCAGCGGGTACAGCAGCAGCTTCACGATAAGCGTCAACAGCAAAATCACGATGCCCTGCGAGCCGACCAGCCCCATCAGCCCATTGAACAGCGGGCGGATAACCCAGCGGTTGAACGTGCCCATGATGCTTTGCCCAAAAGGAATAATGTCTTCCATATCGGAGCCGTAAGACCGCAGCGCATCAAAGTCTTTTGGCCCAATATACAGTTGCATCGCAAACGACTGGGCGTCGGTTGGAAAGCTAATTTCGGAGGTGAGTTTTTTAAGGTCATCGCTCCCCTCCCCAACTATCTCGGTGGCCATCGAAGCACCGCTGAATGGAGCGTCCTTGGCCAGCAGCGCAGTGGCAAAAAACTGGTTGGAGTGCGCCACCCACTTCAGTTTGTCCTTCGACTTGTCCACTTCATCCGCCTTGGTGCAGGAGCAATAATCGTAATCGTCTTCAACGGGTTTGTAATAAACGGTGGAGTAGTTGACCTCGTACTTGAAGTTTTGTTCGAGGCGGTCGAGATAATCAATCCACGTTAGACGAATGGGCGTGGTCACGTTCAGCCCCTGGTGCCTTATTCCGTACTCCACGCCGTAGCCGGTAGGCTCGATGGTGTACGACTGTTCAAAAGCAGCGCCGTTGGCACCCATTGCCGTAAAAATAATGGCGTTTTCGCCCTTTTTCACCGCTTGAAAATACAAATTCCCCGTGCCCACCTGCCCAGCTGCCACGCCCGGCATCGGTATCAAGTACTCGAACTTGTTCTTTTCATCCTCCAACAATTTGAGCGGGAGCTTCACTTCCTTGTGGTTGGAGTCCAGTTCGACCTTGAAGTGCTTTTTCAGCTCCACTTCCTTGATGCGACCGCCCTTGTTGGTGAACAGGATGCGCATCACGTCGTTTTCCAGCACTTCCACTTTCTCGGAACCAGTGGCCGCTGGTGCAAGCGACCCAAACTGCCCAACCATTTCGCCCTGTTGTTTGGCAATGGATTGCGAGTCGAGTTTTAGGGTGTCCTCACTGATCGGCAAGGTTTGGAGCCGAGCCAGGCTGTCGGCCCGACGCTGCTCCACCTGGCGGATGGAGTCCAAACGGGCTTCCGTCACCTCCTTCATTTTCTTCTGCTCCGGCCCGATGACCAACTGCATGGTGATGAGAAGGCCGAATATCAAAACAAATCCAATTACTGTATTTCTTTCCATCAATGTTGTTTTTGCTGGCGCAACTCGGGGGTTTCAGGTTTGTGGTTTCAGGTTTCCGTAGCCCTTTAACTTCAAACCAAAATACTGCCCTTCGCCAAAATGCCCGCAAATGTAAATATTTCCCGTTTGCGATTGCACAGCACTTGACGATTGTCTGGTTTTCATGGAAGAACGGGGGATTGGGATTGTTGAATTGTTGTATTGTTGCCCGTAATACGACAACAATCCAGCAATCCAGCAATTCAACAATTTAACAATCCAACACCATGGACACCATTGCGCAGCGACTCCAACAACACTTCACCGACCTGCACCAGCACCTGCCCGCACTGCCAACTGGCGTGGAGTGGCTGCTGCCGCTCGCCAAATTGCCAGAAACGGGGCGGGTTTTCGAGGCTTTTTTGAAAAAATACTACGATGATGCCCGCCCCCGGACGTTGATTTTGGGCATCAACCCGGGGCGGTTCGGGGCAGGCGTGACCAACGTGGCCTTCACTGACCCCGTACACCTGGTGCGGGAGTGCGGCATCGAAAACGATTTTGAAAAAAGGGAGGAACTTTCCGCACAGTTCGTTTACAAAGTGGTGCATGCCTTCGGCGGGTTGGAGGCGTTTTATGCCCAGTTCTTTGTCAACTCCGTCGTGCCGTTTGGGTTTGTGAAGAATGGCGTGAACTATAATTATTACGATGAAAAACCCTTGCAGGAGGCCATGCTCCCGCTCATCCAGCACCACCTGCGCAGCCTACTGGCATTGGGCATGAACCCATCGGTTTGCTTTTGCTTGGGAGAAGGTCAGAACTTCAAGTTCCTCTCAAAATTCAACGAGCAGGAGGGCTTTTTTGAAAAAATAGTGCCGCTGCCCCACCCCCGTTTCATCATGCAGTACCGTCGGAAACGGGTGGAGGAGTATGTAGAATTGTACTTGGCGGCGTTGAAAAGCGCAGTTTAATTTTTGGCGGTGTATCAAATGTAATGCTGCCAATCTAGGGCATGGGGGTTTGGGGGCGAAGCCCCCAAAAGCCTCCTCTCTCCCCCTGCGGCGCCTCCGGCGCCGCAGGGGGAGGAAAGTGTTCGCTGGGGCGGCTGCGCCGCCCCAGACCCCTTGCTCAAAACACAGTGGGCATTAGCATTACATTTGAGGCACCGCCTAATTTTTGACCAGCTCAATCCTCGCCATATAAAACCCATCAAATCCATGCTCCGATGGCGAGATTTTGCGCTCCTCCAGCAGTTTGAATCCGGGATTTTCGGATAAGAACCGCTCCACCTGCCGCTCATTTTCCGAAGGCAAAATACTGCACGTTGCGTAAACCAACTGGCCGCTGGGGCGCAGTATTTTAGAGTAGCTGCGCAATATTTCCGCTTGCTTCTCCCGCACGTTATCCAGGAATTCGGGCGATAGTTTCCATTTGGCATCGGGGTTTCGGCGGAGGGTGCCGAGGCCAGAACAGGGCACATCGAGCAGCAGGCGGTCAGCCGTGCCGTGCAACCGCTTGATGGTCTTGGACGACTCAATGGTGCGGGTTTGGATGACGTGCGCCCCGTTGCGGCGGGCCCGTTTGCGCAGCTCCTCCAACTTCCAACCCTCCGTGTCCAGTGCGATGATGCTGCCCCGGTTCTGCATCAGCGCAGCCAGGTGGAGCGACTTGCCGCCGGCCCCGGCGCAGGCATCCACCACCCGCATGCCCGGCTCGGCTCGCAGGAACTCGCCGATGCACTGCGACCCGGCATCCTGCACCTCGAAAAAACCTTTTAGGAAAACGGGGCTTTGGAAG
Source organism: uncultured Saprospiraceae bacterium (assembly GCA_964508135.1). Lineage (GTDB taxonomy): Bacteria > Bacteroidota > Bacteroidia > Chitinophagales > Saprospiraceae > UBA6168. Next base: position 60,211 of record CAZDSU010000012.1, on the reverse strand, counting down.
ATGTTTCCCCGTTTGTCCAGCACCAGCGCATCGGGTGCGATGGGCGTTTCTGTTGACTCCCAACCCTCAGCGGCCAGCAGTTTTTTCAATTCCAACTTGTTGGTTTTCAGCGTATTGGCCCTGATGACCACCGCGGCCGGGATATTCAGCGCCGTCAGCTCGGCGTCCCATTTTTCACCCAATTCGGCCACCCCAAGCTCATCGAGCCAATCGGGGATGGACTGCGTGGTTTTGCGGTCGGCGACCAGCGCATCCCTTCGCTCCTGTACGAACTTGGCATCCAGCCCGGCCAACTCCGGCCAGTCGGGTAGCTCAAAATTAAAAATCGGGGAGCGGAGGTTCTTGAGCAGCAGGTTGACGCCCACGAGCCGTATCAATGACGGTTCATTCGGCACCTTCCTCAACTCCCAATGCCCAAATCCTATCTCCACCACCAACCGCCACCAGCGCACCATCTCGTAGGTGTTTTCGGCGATGAATGCACGGTCACGGCTGCCCCATCGTGGGTCGGACTTGAGCATGCGCTCGATGGCCTTGTCGGCGTACATGCCGTCCCGGAAGATGTCAGTGAGCGCTTGGGTCACGGCCAAAACCAATGTTCGGTGTATTTTCATGGGGGCGAAGGTAGTGAGTTCAGAAAAATGATGGCCTTTTTCCTGAAACAGTTACCCAGGGCACTAAAAAAACAAAGCCCCGGCTACTGAAAGGTGAGCCAGGGCTTCGTCTATCGTCTAATGTCTAAAGTCTTTAGGTCTATTGTCTCAAAAATACCGGATATGGCTCGCCATCTCCACCCGCTGGTCGAAGTCATAACCGAGCATCAATTCGAAGGAACCGGAGGCAGCCGACTGCAGTTTTCCGAGTGGGTAATCGTAGGACATACCAAGACGTAGGCCATTTCGGAGGTGAAACGTCGTCCAGAGGTCGAAGGAATCGTAGCTGCTCTGCTTCGGGCCTTGGGTGTTGAAGGCGGCAAAGGCGGAGCGGAAAGAAAGGCCAAGCCAGAGTTTTTTCTGGAAAAACAGGGAGGCATCGAGGTCGAAACTGGACGGAGCGCCAATCTCCCGCACGAGGTTGCCTTGGCGGAAAAAGTTGTTGAAAAGCCCCACGCTTTTAAGTAAAAATGAAGGTCGGAACACGAGGTTGTCGCCGTCCAGGGGGATGGCGCCGCCAGTGGTCAGGTAAAAATGTCGGTGTACCCGCGCCCATTTTCGAATCGCATCCTGCTCTTCCGGGGCAATATCACGCAGTTGGAAGTTGGCGAGGTGTGGCATCGAAGCACCCGCATAAAAGTTGGAGGTGTAAAAAAACAAGCCAGCGCCAAAATCAGGGAGCCAGAGGCTGGGCGTCTGGGTGTCAAATGCATTGTCAATCTCCTGTGGCTGCTGGAAATCGAGCTTGCTCCAGTCGGCCTTCCAGTTCATCACGCCGCCTTGCAGGCCAATGGAGAGCGTTCCTTTTCCGAAGTTAATACGGTAAGCATAAATGGCGTTTAGGTAGGTCGTTTGTCGGGCACCCGCGCTGGCGTTCACGAGATTCAAGCCAAGCCCCACTCGCTTTTTAAAGGTGCTGTGGATGGAAAAAGTCTGCGTCAGCGGGCGGCCCTGCCAGCCTGCTTTGTCGCCGAGTGCCGCCCATTGGTCACGGTACACGGCCACCGCCGACAGGTATTCCCTGCTCCCGGCATAGCCTGGATTGTACACCAGCGTGTTGAACATGTAGTGGGTAAACTGCGGCTCCTGCTGCGCACGTGCAGGCGATTGAAGCACCACGACCAGCAGCACTGCCCATGCCAAATCACCGAGCCGACCACCAGGTGTTGGCGGTTCGAGCAACCTGCGAAGAAAAGAAAAAGGTATGTTTGGCTTCATCCAGCGGTCAGCATTTTGAAGGAGTAGGTCGGGTCTTCGTTTGTTTTTTAAACCAAGGTGGAAATCAGTGCCGCTTTCCACCAGCAAGGAACAGGGAATCGGCGCTTGGACTTTCATTTGTTTGAAATTACTACCGCCATTGGCAAAAAGTATGCCCTCCTTGGGCTTTCAACAGCTTCCGGATAATATCTACAAGCTTCCGTCTAGCGTCTCAAAAAAGAACTCCCGAACCTTCTTGCAAGGCCGGGAGCACAGAACTTAAAAACAGCAGGATAATTCCATGCTAGGACGCATGGTAAAGAGAAATGACTTTTGAATTGGCAGACGATGGGGACGGTTGACGGTGGTTGGAACTACCATCAATTCACCTGGCATGGCCCACGGACGTGAAGCTACCCGTCTTTGTTTGAACGGCTTTGTTTCCGAAACAAACAATCCGCTGCCGAAAATTTGCCTTAGAAATCACTGATTTTGCGCACGACCTTGTACAGCCGTGTGTGTACGTTCACCTCTTCGATGAACGGGTCGTGCTCCAGGTGATTGGCGGAGATGAGTTTGAGATGGGTGATTCGCCCGCCGTGGTTGATCCGTTGGACGTGCTTGACCCACATGGAGCCGTTGTTCTTCACGGCGTAGATTTCGTTGTCCTTCAACTGGTCCATCCGCTCCACTTCCCGGCACACCACGATGTCGTCGTCCATGATGACTGGCTCCATGGAGTTGCCATTGATTTGGAAGGCGACGAGGCCACCACCCTGCAAGCCGGGTAGCGAAAACCAGGAACTTTCTTCCGTGGCGAAGCTGCCCGTATCCACGGAACTACCTGCAAATGCTGCAACGGTGGTAAAAAGAATATTGCCTTTGGGAGTAATCAACCCCAATTCGGAGGTGCGCTTGGGCAGGTCAACGCCGAACGGGGTACCGGTGCCGTCGAGCAGGTAGTCCTCGTTGACGCCGTACTCCCGGCAGAACTTGCGAGCCTGCGAGTAGCTGACGACCCGCTTGTCGTCGCCGGTGAGGAATGCCCGGATGATGTGGCCATAGCCTTTGTTGCCGAGTATTTTTTCTGCTACGTCGCCGATGCCCTTGCCGCTGCGGTCGTTTTTGACGATGGCGGCACGGTCTTCGAGCATTTGAAAGACCCGGATGAAACGGTCGTTGAGTTCGAGACGGTCTTCTCCAATCATGACTTTTGATTTTGAAGTTTAAACAATTAATCAGTGATACGGAGGCAAAATTAAAACAAATTATTTTATCTCAAAATTTTTTGTTCAAATTTTTTGATTCTTTTTCAAATTTGTTTGCGGACTGCCCAATCGTCCTTCAAGAGACTGAAAACCTCCACATCGTGAAAGCTGCCGTGCATTCGGAGCGCCTTTCGGAGGATGCCCTCAGACTGGAAGCCGAGGCGAATCGGCACGGCCCGGCTCTGTTCGTTGGTGGGTATCACGAGAATCTCAAGGCGGTTCATTCCTTTCTTTTTAAACAAAAACTCCATAAAGCTTGTGCAAGCCCGGGTCATAATGCCCTTCCCCTGGAAGTCTTCCCGAAGCCAGTAGCCGATTTCGCAGCGGCAGTGCTCTTTGTTGAAATGCACGACGCCCAGCGAGCCAGCCACTTGCCCATTTGCCAAAATGAACGTGGTGAGGCGGCGGCCGTCGCTGTTGTGCTGCATACTTTCCCGCATGAACGTTTTTGTGGCATCCACGGAGCGGGTGGCATCTACCCAAGGTAGCCACTTGCGGAGGTAGGCCCTGTTTTCGGCCACTGCCTGAAAGACGGCTTCGGCCAGTTCGGGCCGGGCAAGGTGGAGGCTCAGGTGCTCGTCAATTCGAATGAATGGCGTCATGTTGGGTTGCGTTTTTCACGTGATGGGCAGCAAAAACTGACTGCCAATCTACAAATACTTGCTTTCAGTTGGCGGGGTTCAAGTTTTAAGGGGATTTTAAGCTGCAAAATTGCACCTCCTGCTAACTTTGCCCGTAATACTTTCCAAAGCATTCCTTTCGCCAGCCCTGTTTCTTACAACATTCGCTAGGAAATTCGACACTACCATTTCTTTTTGTCAAATGAACATACCGCTTTGCGGTAATTAAATCCTTTTTTATGAAATTGAGAATCATTACATCCATCTTCCTTTTACTTTCCATGTTCGGCGCGGTGCAAGCACAACACTCCGCTGCCCGTACTTGGAACGAAATGCTGCTGTTTGCCATCAAGGGCGACTTGGGGCGGCCAACCGTCCATGCCCGCAACCTGTTTCACACATCCATCGTCATGTACGATGCGTGGGCAGCCTACGACACCGTGGCCACACCTTATTTATTGGGCAAAACGGTGGGCAACTTCACCTGCCCATTCAATGGCGTGCCAGTGCCCGCCAACCTGCAGGCAGCACGGGAAGAAGCTGTCAGCTTTGCGGCCTACCGGTTACTGAAGCACCGCTTCCTGAACTCTCCCGGCAACACCAACCCGAATTATTTCACCTCGCAGCAATTGGACTTCAAAATGCTGCAACTGGGCTACGACATCACCAATACTTCCATGGACTACTCCTCTGGCGACCCTGCCGCACTTGGCAACTACATTGCCAGCCAGATGATCGGCTTCGGCTACCAGGACGGCTCCAACGAGCAGTTCAACTACGCCAACCAGTATTATTCCCCGGTGAACCCGCCGCTGGTCACCAAACTTATTGGCAACCCCAACCTTTTGGATTTCGACCGCTGGCAGCCACTGACCCTCGACTTGTTCATTGACCAGAACGGCATCCCAACTGGGTTCAACACCCCCCCAGCACTCACGCCCGAATGGGGCAACGTGACCCCATTTGCCATGAATGCGGGTGACCTGACCACCTTCCAACGCGCTGGCCACGATTGGAAAGTGTACCACGACCCAGGAATACCGCCACTCTTGGACACCACTGGCAACACATCTTCCGCTGAGTACCTCTGGAACTTTGCCTTGGTTTCGGCGTGGTCGAGCCACCTCGAACCTGATGACAATGCCGTATGGGACATCTCCCCGGCCTCCAACGGCAATTTGGCAGTCGAAAACTATCCTTCCACATTTAACGAGTACCAAGGTTTTTACAAGCTGGCAGAAGGCGGCACAAACTTCGCCAATGGCCATGCCGTCAACCCGAAAACAGGCCAGCCCTACGCTCCGCAATACGTCACCCGTGGTGATTACGCCAGGGTATTGGCGGAGTTTTGGGCAGACGGCCCCAACTCTGACACCCCTCCCGGCCACTGGTACGAAATCCTGAACTACGTGATGGGCCACCCAGATTTTCCAAGGAAATACCGTGGCCAGGGCGAAGTAATTGACACGCTCGAATTCGAAGTGAAGGCTTATTTCATGCTCGGCGGCGCCCTGCACGATGCAGCGGTGACGGCCTGGGGCGTCAAGGGCTACTACGACGGCATCCGCCCGATTTCGGCCATCCGTGGCATGGCGGAGCTGGGCCAGAGCAGCGACCCCAACCTGCCAAATTACCACGTAGGTGGCTTGCCGTTGATCCCAGGGTTCATTGAAATGGTGGAAATGGGCGACCCGCTCGCTGGGATGAGCAACGAATATGTCGGAGAGGTCAAAGTCCTTGCATGGCGGGGCCCAAATTACATTGCCGTGCCAGCCACCGACGAGGCTGGCGTGGATTGGATTTTGGCCAAATACTGGTGGCCTTACCAGCGGCCAACCTTCGTGACGCCGCCGTTCCCGGGCTATATTTCCGGCCACTCCACCTTCTCACGCACCGCCGCCGAAGTGCTGACCGCCCTCACTGGCGATGAATACTTCCCCGGCGGCGTGGGCGAGTTTGTTTGCAATGCAAACCAGTTCCTCGTCTTCGAGGACGGCCCCAGCCAGACCGTCACGCTCCAGTGGGCCACCTACCGTGACGCCTCCGACCAGTGCAGTCTTTCACGCATCTGGGGTGGTATCCACCCACCAGTTGACGACATCCCGGGGCGCAAGGCCGGGATGCTAATTGCGGCTGATGCCGTCATTCACGCTGAAACCTTTTTCTTCAAAGACGAGGACAATGACGGTTTCTACAACTACGTGGACTGCAACGATCAAAACGCAGCCGTGAACCCCGATGCAACAGAAGTTTGCGACGACATTGACAACGACTGCAACGGCCAAGCCGACGATGGCCTTACTTTCACCAACTACTACCTTGATATTGATGATGATGGCTTCGGCGACCCCACTTCGGCACTGTCGTCCTGCCTGGCTGCCGCCCCTACTGGCTATTCCACTGACAACACCGACTGTGACGACACCGAGGCTGCCGTGAATCCAAGTGCCACGGAAATCTGCGACGATATTGACAACGACTGCGACGGCGCTACCGACGATGGGCTTGTGTTCACCAACTACTACCTCGATTCCGATGGCGACGGCTTCGGCAATGCGGCTATATCCTTGTCCTCTTGCTATGCAACAGCGCCTACCAACTTTGTGGCCAACAACGCCGACTGTGACGACCTCGTGGCAGCTATCAACCCCGGCGCAGCGGAAATCTGCGACGGCATTGACAATGACTGCTCCGGCGCTGCCGACGATGGGCTTGTGTTCACAACCTACTTCCTCGACGGCGACGGCGACGGCTTTGGCGATGCCGCCTCGTTCATTAGCTCTTGCGAAACGACACCCCCGGGCGACTACGCTGCAAACGATGACGACTGCGACGACACCAACGCCGCCATCAGCCCGGCTGACGCCGAAATCTGCGACGATATTGACAACGACTGCGACGGCCAGGCCGACGATGGGCTGACATTCTTCACCTACTTCCTTGACGGCGACGGCGACGGCTTTGGCGATGCCGCCTCGTTTTTGTCTTCTTGTGAAACGACAGCACCGGGCGACTACGTGACCAACGACGGCGACTGCGACGATACCAATGCTGGCATCAGCCCAACTGCCACTGAAGTGCCGAACGACAACGTTGACAATGACTGTGACGGCGAGGTGGACGAGGTGAGCGCTACGGCTGATGTTGCGAAGAAAAACTGGAAACTGTTCCCGAACCCGACCACGGGCAGCCTGTACATCCAGTACGAGTACGCTGGCCAACTCAACGTGCAGGTTTTCCGCACCGACGGCAGCCGTCAACTGGCGCAAATGCTCGATTTCGCTGGCGGCATGGCCACGCTCGATTTCACCGACATGACGCCGGGCGTGTACTGGCTCATGGCCACCGATGCCGAGGGCAACCGCCGCATCATGGAGCGGGTGGTGAAGTTTTAATCGATTTTTTCCTTCGGTAAAATGAAAATGGGAGGTGGCAACTGCCACTTCCCGTTTTTATTTTTGGCTAACAATGTCGAACTCAATCGCTGCCTACTTTCACAATTTTTTCGGTAAACCTTTCTCCAGATGCCTCCAAGTGCAAAAAGTAAACGCCACTGCCCCAGCTTGCCATGTCCACTTCAGCCTTTGCATAGAACCCGAAATCGGGGTAATCAGCCTTAAAAACAAGCCTTCCGGCTGCATCGAATACCGTCAATTTGAGGTCAGCTAGCTGCCCAGAGGTGGTTCGCACTTCTACCAAACCTTTGGTTAGCGTGGGTCGCACGACGATGCCGCCCAACACCCCGGGGTCAACCACGGCTGAAGGCGATAAATCACCGCAGTTGGCTGTATTTTGAAATTCCGAAACCGCTACTTCCGAAACACCGGGAGCGATAGCGCCTTTTACCAAACCATTTTCAATTTCCAAAAAGGAAACAGCGCACTCCGACAACGTGAGGGTGTCGCCAATTTTATGGGCAGCAATGATGTACTCTTTGTCAATGTCCAAGTAGGAACTTGAAAAGAGCACACAGTTTGCGCCGTTCCCGTCCTCGATGAAGAGCGTGTGCCCTACCATGTCTTCGCCCGAATAGGTTTGGCTAATGAAAACTTGCAAGCCATTGCCCACAATAGCATTAACTTTTATCCTGTAAACAGACAGATAATCCAATACCTGTCCATTGTTTTCATAGGTAATTGCTTCGCAAAAAGTTGGAATAAAATTGCAATCGCAAGCTTGAGCTTTTTGAAAAAAGCCAAACAGCAATAGAAAAGTAGAAGTAATGGTTGCTTTCATAAAAAGTCATTTTCAATCAAAGACAGCAGGGAAGTTGAATTAGGTTGGGGCAAAAAACCTTAACGCAAAACCAACAACCGCCGACTTCCAGCCAACTTCCCATTCTCCAAAACCAAACTCACCGCATACATGCCCTGTGGCAATGCTTCCAGGCTGATTTTTTCCGCAGGATAAGCCAACGTTTTTTCCAGGACAATACGACCCGTAAAATCCGTCAGTCGCAGTTGTATGGTTTCGCTGAATGATTTTTCAATGGTCAAAAAATCACCGACCGGATTCGGAAAGACCTGAATTCAAGCACTTGCGCTGGATTTTCCACCGCTGAAATAACCGTATTCGTCTCGCAATCCAAATGGTGAGGGGTGTGGCTTGAGGTATCAATCACCATGTTCTCATCCCCCGGCTGGTAGCCCGTGTAGGAAAAATAGAACAGCATCATTTCGTCCGTGGTGGCTTCGCCAAGGTTCACGGTCTGCGGCGGCGAATTGGGGTTGTCCGGGTTGTTTACGGTATTGTCGTAGGTCGCAAAGCCGACCAGCTTGGTCAGCGGGGGAATCTTGATGGGCTTTTGAAAATTGTAGCTGCCCTGCCAGTGGAAATCCCATTCAGGAATGTCAATCATCGGAATCGTGTCGCCCTGAAACGTGATGCCAAATGCCTTCATGCTCGTGCAAATCAGATGGGCATGTGGGGCGACGGCCAGCAGCGTCACCTGCACCGGCACGGTGTATTGCTCCTGAAAAGTCTTCACCTGATTGGCGGGCACGGTGAGCGGACCGTTGGTCATCGAAGTGGAATGGTTGAGTACCGGCGCAATGGCAACTTCCCGCAAGCTTCCGTCCGAAAGCTGGAAGTTGATGCGGGTGCTGTCCACCTGCCCGGCCCCATCCACAGGATAATGGATTTGCAAGACGATGGCGGTGTTTTGCGGTAGGCGGATGCCCATGTTGGTCGGGAAAAACTCCGCTCCGCTGCCCGGCACCCAAGCCCCGATGAGCTTCGCCCCGAACACACCGATGCCACCAAATGCCGTGTAGCCCGGCAGTGGGTCGGCGGCATCCTGCGCAAGCGCCTGTCCCGTACTGTCCTGGTAAACAAGCACGTGGTGTACTACGCTGCGGTTGCCGGGGATGACCTCGATGCCCGTGATGAAGCGGCTGCCGGGCAAACTGGCAGGTATGGCAAAGACCCGGTAGAGGTCGTTTTGCAACACTGAGGGGATGGTGTAGGTAGGGATTTGTACAGTCAGGTCTGGATTTTGGATTTCTTCCGTGCTGGCAAAAACCGGTGGCGGAGGTGCATTCCCGACGATGCCCTCGGGTGCGCCGTTGTTCACCCAAGCGTCAATCAGTGCGATTTCTTCGTCTGTGAGCAGCCGCTCCCCAACATGATGGGCGAAGGTTGGGTCGGATTTCCAAGGCGGCATCACCCGACTGGTCACAGCGCCCTGTATGCCGTATCGGGCATCGTAAGCCTCAGCATAGTTCATCAGCGAAATCGGGGCAATGTTGCCAGGGCTGTGGCATTTCGAGCAATGGGAATAGACGATGCAGGCGATGTCGTCGGCCCAGGTTTGGGCAGAAAGGTTGAGAGAAATCAGCAAAAAAGTAGGCAGCAGGATATTTTTCAACATGGTAAAATTAAGTTGAGGATGTTTTTGGTAAAAACAGGGGCTTGGACGCCACAGCGCCTTCCAAGTTTAGTCAAAGGAACAAAAGTATTTTGGGAAAGGCAAGGCATGATACAGCATCATTCACCGCTGGGCAAGGCTCCCGGCTTCGATTGAGGAGACTGTTCTAAAAAGCGGTATCTCACCCCAACAGCACTTTTATTCTGCAAACCTAAGACTTGGCATCTAGTCACGCCGTCACCTGGCTCCTCGAAACGGTTTTCCCTTGGCCAATTACCTAGCCGTTCCTACTTTTGTCCTGCTATTAGGCCAAAACCTGGCTTCGGCAAAAACAAACCTAAAATGAGCAAACAAAGCGACATTAAAATATTCGAAGACAGGAATGTACGCACCATCTGGGATGCAGAACAGGAAAAATGGTACTTGTCCATTGTAGATGTAATTGGGGTGCTGACCGATAGCCCAAACCCGAGAAATTATTGGAAGGTCTTAAAACACAGACTGGCAAAGGAAGGAAATGAGTCGGTTACAAATTGTAACCAACTGAAAATGCAATCAGCAGATGGGAAATTTTACCTGACCGACGTGGCAGACACCGAGCAATTGTTCCGGTTGGTACAATCCATACCCAGCCCCAAGGCAGAACCTTTTAAGTTATGGTTGGCAAGGGTGGCCGCTGAAAGGTTGGACGAAATGCAGGACCCCGAACTTAGCATTGACAGGGCATTAGAACAATATTTGCAATTGGGCTACTCAGAAAACTGGATCAACCAACGGCTGAAAAGCATTGAAATACGAAAAGAACTGACCGACGAATGGGAAAAAAGAGGCTTAAAGGAAGGGCAACAATTTGCAACACTGACTGATATTATTACCAAGGCTTGGGCAGGGAAAACCACCAAAGAATACAAAATCTTGAAAGGTTTGAAAAAGGAAAACCTGCGGGACAACATGACCAATACCGAACTCATCTTGAACATGCTTGCCGAGGCTTCTACCAAAGATATTTCGCAAGCCGTAAACCCAAAAGATTTTGAAGAAAGCAAAAAAGTTGCGAAACAGGGCGGCAATGTAGCCAAAGTGGCCCTCAAAGAATTGGAAGCAAAAACAGGGAAAAAAGTGGTGACGGCCTTAAACGCCAAATCTGCATTGCCTGAAAACAAAGCTGCTAAAAAATTAAACCCAAAAAAGCCGACTGAATAATTCTTTGCTTTCCCGTCATCGAATCCTCGGCAAAAAATCGCCCCACCTGTTTCACATACTCCGCATACCCTGCATACTTCTCCCCCGAAATCTTCTCGATAAAATGGGCGCTGCCCTGAAAGTCCAGCAGCAGCACTGCCCCATTTGAAAACCCCCGCCACCTTCCGTAAGTTTGACCGTTTTTTAAACCAAAACTACCACGATGGACTTGCAGCAGCATTTTCAAAATATCCGACAGCTCATCCGACAGGCGAAGAGCGATGCTTGGGAGGCAATCAACGCTAGCGTTGTTACATTGCATTGGCAGGTTGGAGGGTATTTGAGCATACAACTCTCAGAAAGCACCTACGGTGACAAGGTCGTTGACAGCTTTGCTGCATGGCTATTGGAACAGGAGCCTCAACTGATTGGTTTTGACCGTCGCAGTTTATACAGGATGCGACAATTTTTTGAGACCTGGGTGGACGTAGCATGGGAAACCTACTTGGGTGAATCCAGCTTAAAAGCCATCAATTCCAGTACAGCTATGCCTTTGTCGCCAATTGTGGTGACAGTGTCACCACAATTGGCAAACATCCCTGCACCATTGCTGAGGATGAGTTGGAGTCAACATATTGACCTGCTTACTTCGACCGCATCGGAGGAAGAACGCCTGTTTTATTTATTTCTCTCCTTCAAAGAACGTTACACCGTTCGTGACCTTCGCCGCCAAATCAAATCCAGCCTTTTTGAGCGCCAAATGTTGAGCAAAGGCAACCTCGTCCTGCCCGAACACCCGCAAAAGGACATGCTGGCCAACATCTTCCGTAACCACTACGCCTTCGAGTTCCTCGACCTGCCAGAGCCTCACACCGAGCGCCAACTGCAACGGGAACTGGTGGGCCATTTAAAATAATTCCTGCTGGAAATGGGGCGTGATTTCCTCTTCGTTGGCGAAGAGTTCAAGTTGCAAGTGGGGATGGACGATTTTGCCATAGATTTGGTGCTTTTCCACCGGGAGCTGCAATGCCTTGTTGCTTTCGATTTGAAAATGGAGAAGTTTCAGCCAGAACATTTGGGCAAGATGAACTTCTACCTCGAAGCCCTCGACCGGGACGTACGGAAACCGCTGGAAAACCCCTCTATCGGCGTCGTGCTCTGCAAAACCAAGAACAAGGAAGTCGTGGAATATGCCATGAGCCGCAGCCTCAGCCCGTCCCTCGTGGCAGCTTATGAAACCAAAATGCCTGATAAAGAACTGCTCCGCCACTTGCTCCAGCAATGGGCATTGGACTGGGAAAATTTTAAAATAAAATGACCTTTTAAATTTGTTTTAGCATGAAAAAACTCATCCACACCATCGTCATCGCCCTCGTGGCCACCGCCCTTTTTGCGCAGCAAAAACCCACCCCGCCCCACTTCGACGCCGACGCCCCTGCCTGGGCGCAACTGCTCCTCGAAGAAAGCCCTAACGTCCGCAACATCCAAGCGGCCTACAAAGCCTACCACGACGAGCAGCCCTTCCAGAAGACCCGCTACACCCAGTTCTACAAGCGCTGGATGCAGTGGGCAAGGCCGTATGCGCAGGCAGATGGGACGCTGCTGTTTCCATCCCTTGATGATTTGGACAAGGATGAGCAGCAGCGTTTGAAATTGAGAAATTATGAAATTAACAAATTGCATGACGAACACGCTGCTCCACCAATTTCTCAATTTCCTAATTTCCCAATTTCCAACTGGAGTTTCAACGGCCCCAAAGTCCACTTCTTCCCCGACGCCTCTGCACAGTCCGTTGACCACACCAACATTTACGCCTTCGACATCTACGCCGCCGACCCCAACATCCTCTACGCTGGCGGCGAGGCGGGCGGCGTGTGGAAGACCACCGACAAGGGCCTGAGCTGGACACTCCTCACCGCCGACGTGCTGCACGGCGCATTCGGAGCAGTGAAAATCAACCCGCAAAACCCAGACATCGTGTACGCTGGCACGGGTGGCAAGCTCATCAAAACGGTGGACGGCGGTGCAACCTGGGCCACTGTTTACACCGAAAGCAATTTTTGGGCACAAGAAATCTACATCCACGAGACCACGCCCGACATCGTGCTGGTGGCCAGTGAACAGGGCATTTTGCGAAGCGAAAACGGCGGAGCAAACTGGGTGAAATTGTGGAACACAAACACTTGGGGCGTGAAGGCCAAGCCCGGCGACCCGAACACCGTTTGGGCGATCCGGGAGAACGGCACGAACTCCGATTTCATGATTTCCACGGACGGTGGCGCCAGCTTCATGGCCTCCAACACGGGCTGGTGGCAGCCCACTGGCAATCGCCAAGTGACCGGGGCCATCATCGCCCCCTGCCCCTCGAACCCGACGAAAATCTACACCTTCCTCAGCGGCGAAGGCGACGGGCTGGGCGGTTACATCGGCGTGTTCAAAAGCACGGACGGCGGGGCGACATGGACAAACACACACCCGAACAACACCATCGGGCAGCCCTACTCGATTCCAGCGCACACGAATTTGATGGACGCCAATGGCGTGGACTGGTTCTGGCAGGGCTTCTATGACCAAGCGATTGTGGTGAACCCCCTGAACGACAACCAGTTGATTGCGGGTGGCTGCTCATGGTTCCGCAGCAACGACGGCGGGGCGACGTGGGGCGGCTACGGCGGCTACGTCGGAGGCAGCGGCATCACTGGCGACCGCCACCCCGACATCCAAATGACGGCTGCCGTCGGCAATGAGCTTTGGATTGCCTCGGACGGCGGCTTGGTTTACTCCACCAATTTCGGGCAAAGCGTCGAAGGTCGCAACAACGGCATCAGCGGGGCGGCGCTCTGGGGCTTCGACAGCGGCTGGAACGAGGACATCCTCGTGGGCGGGCGCTACCACAACGGCAACATGGCCTACCACGAGAGTTTTCCCGCAGGCACGTACTACGCCATCGGCGGGGCGGAAGCGCCAACGGGCTACGTGAACCCCGGCCCGGAGCGCAAGATTTACCACTCTGATATCGGCGGCGACATCATCAAACCGGGCTTCGGCAATGGGCTGGGCGGATTCCCCGTCGGCACTTGGCCCAACGAAAGCTACGCCTACTACGCCAACTCCGAGATGGAATGGCATCCGGCCTGCTGGAACATTGTTTACCTCGGAAAGGAGGACAAACTTTGGAAAAGCACGGACGGCGGAACGACCTTCACCGTGCTGTACGACTTCCCCGGCGGCGTTGACCGCAATGTTTACGACATCGAAATCTGCCGTGCCGACCCCAGCCGCATGTACGTCTCGCAGTGGAACGGCAACGACGATGTGGTGCGCCGCAGCCTCGACGGCGGCGTGACGTGGCAGGTTTGCGCACCGCTCACCACCGCCAACAACAACGACCGGATGAAGCTGGCCGTGAGCGCCGAAAACCCCGACGTGCTGTGGGCGGCGGTCAGCTACGGTTCGAATGGCAAGAAGATTTTCAAGACCATTGACGCTGGCGCCACTTGGCAAAACATCACGACGAGCGCCCTCGACGGCGCTACCGTCAGTGCTATCATGGCGCAGTACGGCACGGATGGCGGCGTGTATCTTGGCACGACGAAAGGCATTTTTTATCGAAATAATTCGATGGCAAACTGGGAGGCGTACAGCGATGGCCTGCCCATCAGCTTGGAGCCGAACAAGCTCAAGCCATTTTACAAAAAAAGCCTCATCAGGGTCGGTGCATGGAACGGCGGTGTGTGGGAAGCGCCGCTGTTTGAGCCGAGCGCCGTGCAACCGCTGGCGATGGCCGACAAGCTGACAGGCTTCTGCCCAACCGATACTTTCTACTTTGACGACCACTCCGTGGTGGCACACGACGACGTGGCTTGGGTTTGGCAATTCGCTGACGCTCAAACAGTTATCGGTGAAAACACGAGGACGCCGAAGGTGGTGTTCAACGGCGCTGGCGACAAATTGGCGGTTATGACCCTGACCACGCCAGGAGGCGTTTTCGTTGACAGCCTGACCGTCCACGTCGGCGACGAATGCACCAGCCTGCTGCCCGAATCGCTACCTGGCAACGCCATCGTTTTTGACGGCGATGGCGACTACGCAACCGCCAGCCAACCCATCAACCTGAACGACAACCACGCCACCATCACCGCTTGGATAAAGCCCATTGGCGACCAAAACGCCTACACGGGCGTGGCGCTGGTACGGGGCGGCAGCACGACGGCAGGCCTGCATTTTGGGGAAAACAACGAGCTGCACTACATGTGGAACGACGTGAACTGGTGGTGGAATTCCGGCCAGTTTCCGCCGCTGGGCGAGTGGAGCCACGTGGCACTCGTCATCGAGCCGAGCCGGGCAACGCTGTACCTGAACGGTATGCCTTCGGAATTGGCCACGACCCACGCCGCCGAAGCGTTCGACTCCCCGCTGGTGCTGGGCAGCGACCCGGGCTGGAACGACCGCTTCTTCAACGGACAAATGGACGAGGTTTGCTTTTACGACAAAGCACTGACGCAAGACCAAATCCGGGAAGAAATGCACCTGACCCGTACCCACACGGATACCGCCGGCTTGCGCAGCTATCTCCAGTTCAACGAAGCGGACGGCCCCGCCTTCGACCGGGTCGGCCTTGGCTTCGCCAGCTTCGGCGGAGATGCGCACCGGGAGGTTTCGACGGTGGCCGTGGGGCCGGGCGTCAGCAGCCGGATGGATGTGGTGGCTAGCGGAGATGTTATTTTTGGAGAGACGGGGTTGACACCTTTTTTCGGTATTGACTCAAGTTTACCGGAAGGCGAGGTTGTCGTCACTCGTTTAAACATTGCACCTGATCAATCACCCGCCTCGGACAGCATCAGTCGCAGTTACTGGGTGTTGCACAATTTCGCCACAAACCCATATTTCGATGAAATAGGAACAATTCTCTTTAATAACATAGGTTATGTTCCACCTAATGCCATGCCCAACCAATACCAGCTTTATTCACGCCCTCCTCGTGCTGATGGAGATACTTGGGTGGGCTTAACACCTGCCTATCAGATTTCAAGTAGCTTCGACGGTTCAGTAGTTTTTTCATTTACAGGTGTTGATGGTCCAGCACAACTTATCATCACTCGACCAATAGCAACATCAGTGCAGCAGCCAATTCAGTCACAGCCGATGGTCAGCATTTCGCCCAATCCAGTTTCAAAAAACGGGACGCTGAACATCCACATGAACCTCTCAGGCAAGCTAAAATTCAAGCTCTACGATACGAAGGGCAGGGCCGTGCGAGTGGCCGTTTTCGAGCGGGATGGGTCGCTGACGATGGGTGGGCTGGCGGCGGGAGTTTATGCTTATTCCATTGAAAGTGAGCGGGTTATGAATTTTGGGAAGGTGGTGGTGGAGTGAGGGGATTACAACGCAAGTGGGTTGAGACCGGAATTTAGGCCATATTTGTAAATTATTGAAAGGGGAAACCACTCAAAAAATGAGACTTTATCGGGCTGTGAGCAATGCAGAATACCTTGACTTAATTGCATCCGAGGAATTTCGGGTGGGTGCAAATTCAATGGAAGGGAAATGGTTTGCGGAGCGTTTCGAAGATGCCATCAAGTGGGGACAATTATTTGAACCTATCCACGATTTTTGGGTGATTGAGTTAGATATGGCAGAAACAACGGCGGAAAGCTTTTTTAAAATTGAATATTTGGACGATATTGGCCCTGCGAGATATGCCGATTGCGGTGATTTGTTCTCAGCTACCATCGTCAATTTTCACAGAATTCCTCGACCATGAAAAAAGTATTTGTGAAAACAACTTGGATACCCTTCGAGTCGGGTGGCAGAAAACAGCCGCCCGAGGGGCAAACTTATGTGGCCGTGTGCAGATTTAAAGACCAGTCATTGGAGGATTGGAAAAAGAACGCTTGGAGCTTGCGCTTGGAGTTCCTCGCTACGGAGGAAACCCAAACTGAAAATTTCAGCTACGCTTTTGCTAGTTTTTTAGCGGAGGCCGCTCCACACTATCTTTTGACACCAAACACGGATTTCGAGCTTTACGAAGGGCCGAATGCCGTTGCCCAAGTTCAAGTTCTGCTTTCAGAAAAATTGATTGAAAAATTGGTAGCTCATGCGGTTTGAAAGGGCGCAACATTTCCTTCCAAATGTTCCAATTCATTTTTATTCGATTGAAAACGAGGAAGTTATGAGATTTGGGAAGGTGGTGGTGGAGTAGGATATTTCCTCACGGCAAATCTAAACATTGGCATAAACAGCAGGTACATTAGGCCACTTGTGGGCACGGCCAACAGGCCCCAACCCAGCACGGCCACCATGTTCGCAGCCCCAAGGTCCACCAGCGCTGCCGTGAAGTTTTTTGAAAACGAGTCCGCAAGCCCTTCCAAAGAAAGCAAGGCGGGCTTCGTTCCTGTGAGCCACTCCCCCACCCGCACGAACGGAATCAGCAGTATGATTTGCAGTGGGTAAATGAGGTAGCTCACCGCCAGCATCAACGGGAGGTTGAGCCGCCAACGCACGGAGATGGCGCCCATCATTAGCGTGGTGACGCCCAGCATCGGGAACACACCCAGCAGCAGCCCGACCGTCGAGCTGGCTGCAAGTGCCTTGGGGGTGGCACCTTGTTTGAGGAAGCCTTTGAACTTGTCGAGAAAAGAAAATTGGCGCACGGATGGGCGGAAATTGAAATTGTGAAATTTGAAATTGGGTACCTGCTAAAAACTTTAACAGTCCCGAAAAGTTGTCTCTAATAAGAATTTGTGTGCCGAAAACGTTTTCAGCTCCATTATTGAAAACAAAAATCTGCACATGTCCATGATAATTGCAAAAGCTGCCACTACTGCCGCCCTGATTCTTACCAGTTTTTTTCCAAAAACCAACCTAACCTACACGACCGACCTATCCGAATCCGAAAAACAGACCATGCTCAATGACGTGAACCGCCTACGAGCAAAGGGCTGCCATTGCGGCCGCAAATACATGCCGCCTGTAAAACCACTCATTTGGAACAACCGCCTTGAAAAAGCCGCCTTCGCCCATGCCAACGACATGGAGCGCAACGAGTTCTTTGACCACAAGGGCAGCAATGGCAGCAACGTCGGCAATCGGGCCAGCAAGGCAGGTTACAAGTGGTATGCCGTTGGCGAAAACATCGCATCGGGCTACGACTCCTTTGACGAAACCCTGCTCGCCTGGAAGGACAGCCCCGGCCACTGCCGCAACCTGATGCATGGCGGCCACAAAGAGATGGGCGTCGCTCAGGTAGGGGACATTTGGGTGCAGGATTTTGGCAGTCCGATGGGGAAAGAATGAAGAATTGCGCCACGAATTATTGGTTTCAGTTTTGGCCAAAATGCTTAACTTGGCTCATCTTTTTTACAAAACCCATATTTATGACCGTCGCAGTTGCCGAAGTACCAGTAGCAAAAACCACCATTGCCAAAAAGAGCGGGCGGAAAATACCCGATTACCTCATCCGGGAGGTTATTGACGGCATCCCTTTTTATTATGCTGGCTACCGCAGCGTCATGAACAAAACAAAAAACATTGACGACATCATGCCACACAGTACCCTCCAAGGCCTTATCAAAAATTATATTGGTGACGAACTGAAAGCAAAAATTGACCGGAAAAAATTCTTCGTTTTTGTGGGTGAAACTGGTGTTCACATCAATCTCAACAATAACCTCGGCCTTGATGTAGCGGTCTTTGACAAAACCAAGCTCACCCCTGACAAAATAGGCGATAAATATGCCGATGTTGCACCCGACCTAGTGGTGGAAGTGGACGTCAACGTCGAACTCCCCGACCGCCAGGCCAACCTCTTTGATGAGTTTGTGATGCGAAAATTGCGTCGGTTGTTTGCCTTCGGAATAAAGAAAATAATCTGGGTTTTCACCAAAAGCAAGACCGTCATCGTGGCCACACCGGACGTACCTTGGCACATCATGGACTGGAACCGTGACATCGAACTGTTCGAGGGCATCAACTTCAACATCGAAAAATACCTGCTGGAAGAGGGGATAAAGAATGATGAACTATGAACGGTGAATTGTGAACGGTTGCAACATTCACCGTTCACCGTTCACAATTCACAATTTCTCCCGCCATCTGTGCAATCGGCACGACAAACTGCATCTGTCAACGAGTTTTTCCAATCAAGTGCCAACCAAATTTAAGGCTGGCCTCGTTGTCCAAAATAGATGCAGATGCAAAGCAACCAATACACTACTCAAAGCCCGGAGGCCATCCTCGCAGATGGCTGCCGCCAACAGCACCGACTGGCACAGCAGTGCTTGTACCAGCGGCACTACGGTAGGTTGTTGGGTATCTGCATGAGGTATACCGGCAGCCGCCCCGAAGCGGAGGACGTGCTGAACCGGGCGTTCCTGAAAATCTTCCAAAACATCGGCGAGTACTCGGAGCAGGGCAGCCTGCACGGCTGGATGGCCACCATCACCTTGCGTACGGCGATTGACTTCGTGCGGTCGCAGGTGAAGCACCGCCAGACTTTTCGCCTCGGCGAGCCACCCGAAACGGCGCACGACGACGGCATCCTGGAGCAGCTCGCCGCTGAGGAAATCTACCGCCTCATCCAGCAGTTGCCAGCCGACCAACGGGCCGTCTTCTCGATGAACGTGGTGGAGGGCTACACCCACCGGGAGATTGCGGAACAGCTCGGCATCAACGAAAACACGTCAAAGTGGCGGCTGGCGGAGGCGAAAAAGCAGTTGCGGGATTGGCTCACCGCACGTTTGCCCCTGACCCCTAAAGGGGAACCGAATTGGGGAAGTGCATCGCCAAAATTGCAGACTGAGCATTTACCACAAACTGTAAATCCGTGGGTCCCCCTTTAGGGGTCAGGGGTTAACGAGTGCAAATCCTGTAGGAAAATGACGAACGACAATAAAAATATCAAGCAAAAGCTCGACGCCCACGAGTTCGATTTCAACCCCGGGGCGTGGGAAAAGATGGAGCAAATCCTCGATGACAGGACTCCAAATAGAAGCTATTTTTTAACTAAAATTATTTTAGCTATGACAACTGTATTATTCCTCCTGGCGCTCCTGCTCATGCAGCGGGAGACGCCCCCCGCAGGGCGGACTGCCAGTCCGCAAAGCACACCACAGGCTTTTTCGCAAGAAAAAACCACTGACAATCAAGGCGTTGCGCAAGCAACAAAACCCACTGCCAAAGACCTAACAGGTTTTAAAAACCTGTCAGGTCTGATGCCTGCCCCCCCCAATCTGAAATCGGGAATCGTCAATCTGAAATCTGAAATCAAAACCACTCCCGACAGTTCATTTTTCCAAAAACTAATCACCCAACTCTCGCTGCACAATGAGCGCCTTTCCCCCGAAAAGGTTTATCTCCAATTCGACCGCCTGTTTTTCGAGCCGGGCGAGGACATCTGGTTCAATGCCTACGTGCGGGACGCCAACTCACTGAAGGCCAGCCCAAAAAGCGAAATCCTGTACGTCGAACTGTTGGGGCCGAACGGCAGCGTTTTGAAAAAAATCAACCTGCTAGCAAAGGGCGGCACGGCGGCGGGCGATTTCCAACTTGACCCAAATGCACCCGGCGGTCTCTATAAAATCAGGGCCTACACCAACTGGATGCGCAACTCGAACGACGCCTTCGAGCGGGACGTTCAGGTGCAGGCAACCGTGCTGCCACGGCTGCGAATGGAGTTGGATTTTATGAAAAAAGCCTACGGCCCCGGTGATGTAGTGGAAGCAAAACTCGACCTGAACACGTTGGCCAACCTACCGCTGGCTAACCACGATTTCAGGGCCAACGCCAGCCTCGACGGGCAGCAGTTCACCACGGTTTCGGGCAAAACGGACGGACGTGGACATGCCGTGGTGAAGTTCAACCTGCCCGCAAAACTGGAGACGAGCGACGGCCTGCTCAACATCCTCATCGCCTACAATGGCCAGATGGAGAGCATCAGTCGCAGTATTCCAATTGTCCTGAACAAAATTGACCTCCAATTCCTACCGGAAGGTGGCGACATGGTGGCCGGACTGCCCGCCGTTGTTGCCTTCAAAGCGCTGAATGAATGGGGCAAGCCCGCTGATGTGGCTGGCAAAATCGTCAACTCGAAGGGCGTGGAAGTGGCAGCTTTCCAGAGTTACCACCAGGGCATGGGTGGCTTCAACTTCACCCCGGCGGCAGACGAAGTTTACCACGCCGTTTTGACAAAACCAGCAGGCATTTCTGACAAATTCGGCTTGCCGGATGCGTTCCCCCGTGGTTTTGCGCTGAAAATAAACCCACTGCAAAAGGACACGCTGACGGTCGAGGTGAACTCCACCGAGGACGAGGCACTGAACGTGGCATTGGTCAGCCGGGGCGATATTTGGTTCACCCAAACATTGCCGCCGCAGGCGGGGTCGCATTTGGTGAAAATCCCCGTGAAAAACATGCCCATCGGCATCGCACAGGTCATGCTTTTCGACAGCCGGGAGCTGCCACGTGCCGAGCGCCTCGTGTTCCTCAACCACGATAAACAACTGAAAATCAGCGTAAAAACGGACAAGGAAAAATACCTGCCGAGGGAAAAAGTGACCATGACCGTGCAGGTGACGGACGAGCGGGGCATCCCCATGCCCGGCCAGTTCAGCCTCGCCGTGGCCGACGACAACCTGCTCACCTTCGCCGACGACCGACAGGGGCATATCCTCAGCCACCTGTTGCTGGAAAGCGAACTCAAGGGCAAGGTAGAAGAGCCGAATTTTTACTTTGAATCCAAAGAAAAGCACCCAGAGAAAAACGAGCTGCTAGCGCTGGACTACCTGATGCTAACGCAGGGCTGGCGACGGATGGCTTGGGAGGAGCTATTGGGAGGGCAGCCCGTGGCGATGGCCTTTGAGAATGAGCGGGCCGTGACCCGTGGCGTCGTGACCGACAAGCTGGGCAACCCCGTGCCGAGAATGCTGGTCGGTGTGCAAAAATCCAAAATGATAGCCATGACCGACGAGATGGGCCGTTTTGAATTGGACACGTTGTTGCCACGAAACGAACCGATGGCGGTATTCTCCTCGGTTTGGGACGGCAACCAAATCATGACGGATGGCACGAGCAAAACCCTGCAAATCCGGTTGCCTTACGAAGTGAAAAACGCTGAAAACAGCCAAGTTCAAATGTCGCCGCTGGTGTTGTCAAAGCCCCTTCAAACAAGGATTGAAGGCACCTTGAAGGATGCAAGCACAGGCGATCCCATCATTTTTGGAACGGTTGCAATTTACAAAAACGGCGTACTGAAGACGGGTACGGAGACCGATTTTGAAGGCTACTACTCCATATCAGGGCTTGACCCCGGCATTTACGACGTGGAGTATAGCTACACCGGGTTTTCCCCGAGTCGGGTCACGGGCTTGGTGGTGAGCAGCGGAAATACCAATAAATTGGATGGAAAATTAAATTCAGGAGTTGAATTGCAAGAAGTGGTTGTCATGTTTGAAAGACCCTTGATCAAGCAGGACAACACGTCATCAGTAAACACAATTTCCATGAACCGCCCAAGGGCATCCGCTCCACGCTCCAACAAGAAAAAGGAAACAGAAGCCAAGTCAAGAGGGGGAGCTTTGCAGCCCCAACCAGAAGCAGCACCGGGAAAAGCATTGGCAGCCGACGACATTAAGGCACTGCCGACCCGCGACGTGAACGCATTGGCTTCGTTCAGCGCTGGTGCGATAGCAAAGGATGAAGGTGGAGAATTGAACATCCGAGGCAGCCGCTCCTCTTCGACGAATTACTACATTGATGGGGTGAGGGTTTCCGGGAACTTGCCACCCAAACAAAGTTTAGGTGTTTACACCAATACGCCCCGCCAATTCTACGCCCCGAAATATGACGCACCCCGCACGGACAGCACCACTGTCCGCACCGACTTCCGCAAAACCGTCTTCTTCGCTCCAAAACTGGACGTCGGCAGGAACGGCAAGGCCACCGTCGAGTTCTACAACACCGACGGCATCAGCACCTTCCGGGCAACGGTGGAGGGCATCGGCTCGGACGGGTCGGTTGGGCGCACCGAGCAGCGTTTTTTCACCCAAATGCCATTCAGCATGGACGTGAAAGCCCCCGTCAACCTGCTCACCGGCGACCGTTTGGCCTTCCCACTTGCATTGACGAACAACACAGACAAGGCCATCACGGGTAAACTTTCCATCGAGATGCCAACTGGTTTTTCTTTGGTAAAAAACCAACCAAAAACAGTGACCCTCAAGCCCGGCGAATCAAAAACCATTTACCCAGAATACACCGTCGGCCTACCCACTTCCGATACTACCGTTTTAGGTTCCCCTTTAGGGGTCAGGGGCAGGGGCAGGGGCAACGCCATGCAGGTCTCCTTCGAGGCAAACGGCCTCTCCGACGCTTTCACGCAGGAACTGAAAGTGCAGCCCCGTGGCTTCCCCGTTGACCTTGTTTTTGGAGGAAACGACCGTGAAAAAACCTTCAACGTGCCAGTCAGCGACGTGGTGGAGGGCAGCCTGTCGGCAACGTTCACGGTACACCCTAGTGTGATGAGCGACCTGACGTCGGGACTGGAGCGGATGATTCGGCAACCCTACGGGTGCTTCGAGCAGACGAGCAGCGTGAACTACCCCAACGTACTAGTGCTGAACCTCCTGAAGAACACCAACAACGTCACCTCGGACATTGCGAAGCAAGCCTATCAGCACCTCGATTTTGGATACAACAGACTGAAAACCTTCGAGGTAAAGGGCGGTGGCTTTGATTGGTACGGCAATCCTCCCGCCACCGAGCCGCTGACCGCTTACGGCCTGATGGAACTGGTGGACATGAAGGCCGTGTACGACGTAGATCAGGACTGGATTGACCGCACAGCGAACTGGCTGCTCTCCCGCCGTGACGGCAAGGGCGGCTGGCTCGGACAGGTGGGTGGTTACGGCTGGCGTCAAAAATCAACCATCGCTGACGCCTACATCACCTGGGCGATGACCGAAGCTGGCTACGGCCAAAACGTGGCTGCCGAAATGACCAAAACGCTGGCCGACGCCCGTGAGACGCAAGACCCGTATATCGTGGCGCTGGCCGCCAAGTCGCTGCTCAACCTCGGCGACCGCCGGGCGGAGGAGATGTTGGCCATTTTGTCCAAAACCCAAGCTGCTGACGGGAGTTGGACGGGCAAAACAGTGAGCATGACACAAAGCACTGGCAAGAACTTGACCGTTGAAACGACGGCACTGGCCACGCTGGCTTTCATGGCAAATGCAACGGCGTCGGAAGGCGGCGCTTCTCAATCGGAAGTGGCCATCACGGAGAAGGCCGTGCGCTACTTAGCTGGCGCAAAAACGCAGTACGGCTTCGGAAGCACTCAGGCGACGGTGCTGGCGCTAAAAGCGCTGGTGGCACATGCCGAGCGGTTCAAAAAATCGGTCGGAGGAGAGGTGGTGCTCTACGTGAATGGGAAATCAGTTGGCAAACGTCCATTCACAGCTGATGAGCGCAACCCACTGGTTTTCAACGATTTGGAAAAATATTTTACCGAAGGCAAAAACGAGGTGAAGGTCAAATTCAGCGGCGACCCGTTGCCATACGACCTCTCAGTGAAGTATTCGACGACGCTGCCGTACAGCAACCCAGACTGCAAATTGTCGCTGAAAACGACGCTCGCTGCTGGCGGCCAATCCGCAATCCGCAATCCACAATCCGCAATCGGCGGCACAATGCGGTTGACCACAACCCTCACCAACACTGCCGCCGCCGCCGTGCCCAACCCCATCGCCATCGTCGGCATTCCGGCGGGACTAAGCGTACAGCCGTGGCAGGTGAAGGAGATGCAGGAGCGGAAGTTGTTCGATTTTTATGAAATCAAGGACAGCTACGTGGTGTTCTACTTCCGGGGCATGTACGCAGGGGAAGTGAAAAACCTGCACCTCGACCTCAAGGCCGACGTGCCGGGCGAGTACGAAGCACCGGCCTCGGCGGCTTGGCTGTACTACTCGAACGATGCGGTGGTGTGGAGCAAGCCGGAACGGGTGAGGATTGGAAATTGAGAAATTAGAAATTAGAAATTGGGTATTGTGGACAATGCCAAATTATAAGGCTTCACTGGAAAATATCTGCCAGTGAAGCCTTTGTTTTTAGGCACTTCTGGAGAAAATCTGTGACGTGGAAAAAACGAGTTTCGGAACAGTTTTTGGAAGTAGCGGGATTACCACTTCTGGCAAAAGCTAGGGCAAAACTTGGAACACAATACTGGTAAAATCCACAATATTAAACGGTAAATGAAGAACCTAATCGAAGTCTCCCAGATTATTTCGAAGAAGAAAATACGGAAGATTGAAATTTTTGACTCCGCCTCGGTAGATAACAAGACCAGTAAGTTTACCGAGTTTTATGACGCCCTCATGGCCGATAGGTTCAAAAACGACCGTGACGCCGCTTCCTTCCTGTACAAATGCAGCCCCACCGACGACAAGTACCGCCAACTGAAATCCCGCTTTCGCAAGCGGCTGATGAACACGCTTTTCTTCATTGACCAAACGCAGCCCAGCGTGGCGGGCTACGACCGGGCGCATTTTTCCTGCCACAGGGACTGGACATTGGTGAAAATCCTGATGTCGAACGAGGCACGTACTGCCGCTGAGGAACTTGCACGGCAAGTGCTCCTAGTAGCGCTCCGGTTCAAGTTTTCGGACATCATCCTCAATTGCAGCCGGATTTTGAGGCAGTTCGCAGCCGAAGCGTGCGATGCAAAGTTGTTTGATGAATACAATGGCTACATCAAGGAGTTCACCGATATTTTCCTAGCCGAAATCCGCTCAGAGGAGCTGCACCAGCGGGTGCTGATGGCCTACGTCAAGCCAGCCGAGGAACTGGCAAACGTGAGCGACGAGCTGCAAGGCTACTGCGATGCGCTGGTCAGCCTATCGGAGATGCACGATTCGCCCGTGGTGTTCTACAACATGTTCTTGGTTTGGACCTACCATTACGAACTGCTGCGCGACTACGAAAATATGCTGCTGATTTGCGCCCAAGCGGAGCAGTACATTGACCGAAACCCCAATTATTTGCAAGAGGAAAAATTGGCCACTTTTCAACTCAAAAAAATGGCCGCACACCTGCACCTGCGGGACTTCAAGAACGGTAAAATCAATGCAGAGCGCAGCTTGCAGATTTTTGAGGAAGGAAGCAATACCTGGTTCCGTTTCATGGAATACTACCTGTTGACGGCGATGCACACAGAGAACTTCATCCATGGGGCGGCGGTGTTCATCCGGGCAAGGTCGCAGAGCAGGTTTAAAAAACTGGATCCGGAGTCAAGGGAAAAATGGCGCATTTATGAGGTTTACCTCAATTATTTCATGGATAAACAACAGGGACAAATCGAGGCGCTGAAGGAGCAATTGGCCAAGACTTTTCGCATAACCCGCTTCCTCAACGACCAGTTAATCCTGCCAAAAGAGCTGCGGGTGCTTACCGTGCACCTGTTGGTTGGGCAGATTTTGTTCCTCTTGGACAAAAAATCATTCCCCGAAGCTGCCGAAGCCATTGACAACCTTCGGAGCCACGGGAAGTACTTCGATGAAATGGAAAACTACAGGATGGTGCAGTTCATCAAATTGATGTTGCAGATTCTGAAGGCCAATTTCAAGCTGCACGAAATCGTCAACACCGAAAAACCTTATGAAAACCTTGTGAGCAGACCGTTTTCGTATCGGGGCAAGCTGAACGAGTTGGAGGTGATCCCGTACGAGAAACTTTGGAATCACGTGTTGTCGAAGTTGTGAGATAAAACGGGAAGTGCGACCATGCTTAGTTTTTTTATGAAAAAAGGCCCTCCGCTGTTGACAGTCGGAGGGCCTTCTATTTTAGAGGTTGGCAACCTGAGCCTCAGTTTTGCCTTTTCCTTCAATTACTGTATCCCGTGCATCCATTTTTTCAAAATGGGCGATAGTAAGAACAAAATCGCAGCAGCACCAAGCGTCACATAAACGCCCCAAGTCATGTACACATCGGCGAAAGCCTTTAGCGCCGTAGCAGCATCGGTGCCTTCCCCACTGGGTGAGGCGATTTGTTTGCCCAACTCACCTGCTATTTTATGTGCAAAGGCGATGGAAAGGAACCAAGCTCCCATGATGAACCCTACCATTTTGGCAGGTGCCAGTTTTGTCACGACGGACAAGCCGACGGGCGAAATGCTCAACTCACCGGTGGTGTGGAACAAGTACATGCCCACCAAGAAAACAACTGGTATCACCGCCCCGGCATTCACGCCATCGGCAATGCTCCTGGCCCCAAAAACGATGATGAAGAATCCCAAAGCAATCTGTAAAAGCCCGTAGAAAAACTTCATGGGCGTGCGTGGCTCCTTGCCGGTTTTGGCGAGTTTCAGCCAAACCCAAGCAAAGACCGGTGCCAAAAGCATGATAAACAACGGATTCAAGGACTGGAACTGACCAGCGGGTATGCCGTGCCTGTTCACAAACCTGTCCGTCAGGATGGTCAGCGAGCCACCTGCCTGTTCGAACAATGTCCAGAAAATCATGTGGAAAAAGAACAGCGCAAGGAACACCAACAGTCGTTGGCCGTCTTCCCGGTTGTTGTTAGTCAGGGCATTGTACAGCACGTACCCCAATACTGCAATGCCACCCAACACGAGAATAATGTCCGTAACCCGTTCATAATCAATGAGCAAGGCAAAAATCGGGATAGAGACCAATGACGCCAAAATGATAATGGACTGGCGGGTCATGCCTGCGAAAATGGCATCCTTGAGCGTGGTCGGGTTGGGCGGGTTGCCCTTGTCTTCGTACTTGACCATATTGTTCCAGAAAACAACCAAGCCAAGCACCATGCCCAAGCCGGCGGCAAGGAAGCCGAGCGACCAGTCCACTTGTTGGGCCAAATAGGCGCAAGTAAGCGGCGCCAAAAAAGCGCCGATGTTGATGCCCATGTAAAATATGGTAAATGCACCATCCTTGCGAGAGTCGTTTTTGTCATAAAACGTGCCGAGGAAGCTGGAAATATTGGGCTTGAAGAAACCGTTGCCGACTGCCAGCAAACCCAGGCCAGTAAAAAACATGGTTTCGCTACCTACAAATGCGGCATTGGCGGCAAGGACAAATTGAGCGGTGGCCATGCAAACGCCGCCCAGTAAAATTGTCTTGCGGAAGCCGAGAATTTTATCGGCAATCATGCCGCCAATTACCGGGGCGGCATAAAGAAGGGCATTGAATGCACCGTAAATGCCGTAGGCTCGTGCGTCGGCCTCGCCTTGTATCATATCCACGAAAAGTACCCCTGTCATGTAAAGTACCAAGAACGAGCGCATGCCGTAGAACGAAAAACGCTCCCAAAGCTCTGTAAAGAAAAGGGTGAAAAGCGCCTTGGGGTGGGTTTTCCGTTGCGACAGCACCACGAGGGGCACCCATACCAGCACAAACAACCACCCAACAATCAGAGAAATCAATCCAAAATCCATACTCACGTTTTTAGTTGGCAGGCCCGTCACTGAAACTCGCAGGCATCAGCAGCCCGGCTACCAGAGTTTTGTTTGATAAAAAATGGGCAAAAATCTGATTCTTTTCCAAAAACCAAATTCCGGCTAAAAGTAGCAGAATTTTAAAATGGTTTACTCGAATCGCCCAATTTTGTTCCGCACAGTCTTTTATTGGGGCAAACTATCCGGCGAAGGCCCCATTTGCGCTCCTTCCACTTCCAGCGTCCAGCCGGTGCTTTCCGCCATGAATTTCATGGTTTCCAACAGGGAGTTGCGCTGGTTCACAGCCGATTTTGTCAGGTCGCTTTCCAGTGCTTTTTTTCGGATAAACTCCTTGGCATTGGCGTTCAGTTTGTTGTAGTCTTCCGGCGAGAAGGAGTTGAAAACGCCCTCCTGCACATCGTAGTAGTCGAGGTCGTGTTCAATGGACAGGATTTCGGCGGGTGGGATGCCGCTGATGAAAATGGTTTTTGTCTCCGACTTGGCAGTTATTTTCATTTTCTCCAGGTCGTAGCCGACCGACACTTTGGCCTTCACCCGTATCAGGGCTTTTTTTCTGAAAAAACTGAGGTCGTAGCCGTAATAGTCCTGGTAGTCGTAAATCTCGGAGAAGTAGCCCTCCACCGTCACCAACTTGGCCACTTGCTTGATGCGTTCCAGCAGCACCACACCGTTCTCCCGCTCCACCGTCGCCGTGCGCTGGAAGTACCAGCGGGTGAGGAAAATACCGCCGGCAAACATGGCCAGCAGCGTGAAGATGAGGAGGTACTTGTTCATGGGGGAAGAGTTGGTGGGTTGCGTCATGGCTCGTCAATTTTTTACGAAGGTGGGGAAAAGTGCCGTAGTCGCCAAACTTGTTCACCTCACCCCCGGCCCCTCTCCTGCGAGGAGAGGGGAGTGGATTCTGCTGCTTTAAGGATTTTGGGCTTAGGTAGCCGCTCCTCCCCTCTCCTCGCTGGAGAGGGGTCGGGGGTGAGGTCACACCTTCGCCTTAACCGGCCACCGCAGCCCCTTGTGCTTGTGCAGCACCGCCTTCACCGACCCAACGCTCAGCGGCGAGTCAATGATGAGCGGCAGCCGGTTGGCATCGTCCGTCACCCAAACGTTGATGGCAGCCCCTTCGGGAAAAACTCGGCCCGGAATCACCTCCGGCGAAAAGCGCTGGGTATTGTATTTGCCCAGGTCACGGATGTCCTTGCTGGCTTCCCGGCCGTTGTAGCGCACGTTGAGCGGCCATGCTTCTTTGTCCATGAAAATCTTGATGGGAAATGCCTCACCGGTCTTCATCTTCGAGTAGTCCACGTTGCGGGCATGGTAGAGTATGCTCACGATGTCGTGCATGCAGCTCTCAATCTTGAAGTCCTTGCGCTCCCGGATGTCGGAGGGGGATTTGCCCCGGTCGTTGTGTACCTTGCCTCGGCTCTGGTCGTAGGTGAGGTAGTCGTACAGGCGGTACTTCCCCTCTTCAATATTGCGGATGCCCATGATGGGCAGCATGGTTTCCTTTTGCACCCAAGTATCGTAATAGTCCCGCACTTTGAAGAACCAGTCGTAGCTGTCGTAGGTCTTGCCGACCACCTGAAAATGCCACTGGTCGTCCTCGTCAATCACCTTGAAGGTCATCTCGCCCGCCGAGAGCCAGACGAAATTCCAGTTGTAGTACAGTTTGTAGGTAAGCTCCTCACCAGCTGTGAAGGTGGTATTTTGGGTGAGGCATGGGGAAATGTGGTCGTCCAATTCATTGGGCTGGCCCCCTGAAAACGTCGGGGAGGTTTCGAACCTCCCCGACGTTGGGGATTCGTTTTTTGCGAAGCCGAAAAATAAAAACGCAAGCGCCAGACAGGACAGTACCCAAAACGTCGGCGAGGTTTCGAACCTCGCCGACGTTGGGTTTATCGCCGATATTTTAAGTCCTACTTTCATAGCCAATGGATTTTACAATGTTCACTTGGACGATAAACACCAGCCCGAGTAACGCTGGCACGGCGATATTTATTACGAACAAAGAGAAGGTGGCGGCCAGAATATCCACATGGTCGGCGGTGAAAAAACCCCAAACGAAAAGTGCAATTTCGCCCCTGGCCAGCAGCCCCATCACTGGGGGCAACGGCACACTGGCCTGCACCAAAAAAATGGTGGCGATGCCCGCAATGCCCAACAACCAAGGCGCTGGCACCCCATAAAATTGCAGCAGCAAGTAGTATTGCGTGGCGTAGGTGAAATACCGAAGGAAAGCAAAACCAAGTGCCCGCCCAAGTTCCCGTCGGTGGTAGTGGCGCAACACGGTCAGGTGCCGAAGTTGCTTTTTAAAGCGGTCAATATGCGGAATCCGCTTTGCCAGCGGCACCATCACATCAATGTTGAAGTAAGTGAAAAACAGCAGCCCCAAAAAAGCTGCCCCCAAGCTCACCGACACGGGCACGAGGTACGGCTCCGGCCCTAAAAATTTCAACGAAAAAAACACGCCGCCCACCAAACCCACTGACAATAGCGCCAGCAACTGCGCCAAACTACCCACCATGGTCGCTATCACGGCCTTCCATCCCTGCCCCTCCTCCACGAACAATACCCGGCCACCATACTCCCCCACCCTGTTCGGGGTGAAGATGGCGATGGTCGTGCCAGCCAACACCGCCTTGAACGTTTGCCAAAAGCCCAGGCTTGAAAACCCACGGATAAGCTGCCGCCACTTGAGGGATTCGAGTGCGATGTTGAGGGGGGCGAGCAGCACCACAGCCACCAGCCAGAGCAGGTTCGGGTAGGTGAAATGCCGCACCAACGCCTGCCACAGGTCAGCCGCTTGCTGCCTCGCAAACACCTGCCGATAAATGGCCCAGGCGAGCAGGCAGGCAATGAGGAGTTTTATGCCGTAGTTGAGGGTCTTTTTTGAAATGCTTGGCAAAATGTGGTGATTGGTGAAGGGTGATTGGTGATTGGGGCGGGCGCTATCCAATTCCCAATTTCCAATTCCGGCGTGGCGAAGTTAGCTTTACGGCTCGAATCCGCTAAGTATTGTGGTCGCCCAATTTATTGGGCTGACCGTTTTCTTCTTGCTTGGGTTCGGTCAGCCCAATAAATTGGGCGACCACAATCATGCACATGACCGAAAAAAATAAATACCGCCTGCTCGGCATTGACCCCGGCACCAACGTGCTCGGCTACGGCATCGTAGAGGTGGAAAACCGCCAGTTGACCCTCGTGGCGCTGGGCGTCATCACGATGCAACACCTTGAGGAGCAGCAACTTAAGTTGAAAAAAATCTTTGAGGGCGTACAGTCGCTCATCAAGCAATACGGCCCGGAGGAAATGGCCATCGAAGCGCCGTTTTACGCCAAAAACGTTCAGTCCATGCTCAAATTGGGGCGGGCGCAGGGCGTGGCCATCGCTGCCGCCATCACCATGGGCGTCGAAATAACGGAGTACTCGCCGAAGAAAATCAAGCAGTCCGTCACTGGCAACGGCAATGCCGCCAAGGAGCAGGTGGCTGCCATGCTTGAGACCATTTTCAAGACCAAATTGGACGAAAAATACCTGGATGCCACCGATGCGCTGGCCACGGCGGTCTGCCATTTTTACCAGTCAAAATCACTGCCCGGCGGCGGCAAGAAGGTGAAGGACTGGGCGGCGTTTGTGAAGGAAAACCCCTCCAAGAAATTATGAACGGTGAACTATGAACGGTGAATTACGCTCGATTCACCGTTCACAGTTCATAGTTCACAGTTAATTGAAGTTGCTATTTCAGCCATTTCTTCCTTTGTAAATTTGAGCTTCGGAGCAGTGACGCTCACCTGGCTCTCCCGCTGGAAGGGGATGAGGTGAACATGCGCATGGGGTACTTCCGTGCCAATCACTACCACGCCGACCCGCTTGCACTCAATGGCTTTGTCAAGGGCCAGCGCGACTTTTTTGGCAAAAACCATCAGCCCGGAGAGGGTGTCGTCGTCCACGTCGAAGAGGTAGTCCACTTCTTTTTTGGGCACAACGAGGGTATGCCCCTTTGCCACCGGATTGATGTCGAGGAAGGCAAGGTAATGCTCCGATTCGGCCACTTTGTAGCAGGGAATTTCGCCGTTGATGATGCGGGTGAAGATGCTGGGCATGGCTGGAGAATGGAGAATTGAAAATGGAAAATTAAGTCGACCTGCGCCTATCTCCATTTTCAATTTTCAACTTTCAATTAAATAAAAATATTGAGGACCTTGAAAGCTATCTCTCCTGCTGGGGTGGTGATTTGAGCCGTTTCGCCCACTTTTTTGCCCAAAAGCCCTTTGCCGATGGGGGAGCTGGCAGAGATTTTTTTGTCTTTCAGGTTGGCTTCCGACTCGGATACGAGCTTGTAAGTGTCTTCCTTGCCAGTTTTTTTGTTGAGGATGGTGACGCTGGTGAGCAGGCGCACCTCGGTGGTATCCATGTCCTCCTCGTTGAGGATGCGGGCGGTGGCCATCACTTTTTCCAGTTCGTTGATTTTCAGCTCCAACATGCCTTGGGCTTCTTTGGCGGCGGCATATTCGGCATTTTCGGAGAGGTCGCCTTTGTCACGCGCCTCCGCAATGGACCGGGAAACCTCTTGGCGCCCCGCCGTTTTCATTTCTTCCAGCTCGCTTTTGAGCCTGTTGTGCCCTTCTTGCGTCAAATATGTAACAGTCATAAAAGTCTTTTTTTCGGTAAAAAAATAATTCCCGATGGCAACAGCGACGAAAACCGTGCTTTCCTGGGGCTTAGGCCCTGAAAAAGGCGGCATTTTATCAAAGATTGGGAAAATAGCTTGAGACATGCCCAACTCGCCTGTGGTTACTGGGCAGGTTTTTGGGCGGACTCCGTCAAAATTGTTGGTTGATGGCTATCAAACCTAAAAGGCAAGAACGTTTCCAACCACTTGCCGGAAACGTTCTTGCCTTCGTTCGATTGACAAAAGTAAGCAATGCGCCTGAATCAAGGTTAGTTTTCGTCGGATTTTTCTTTTTGCAAAAAAAAGTAGCCCCACCTCGACTTTACGAGGGGGGCCATCCCAAAAACCAATTGTTAAAGGACATCTAATTTTTCCAACGGATTTTAAAATCCAAACCCGTTCTCAATTCTTTATTTCACAAACCCGTGTGTGCGGGTGGTTTCAAATTCGGTGTCTCAAAGTGTGCTGGGTTGCCGATTTTCAACTTATTGCACACTACTTTTTCCTTTCGACTTTTTACTTTTTACTTCAATTTGGGCTGCGGTCGTAGCGCTTCTTGCCACGGTCAAAGCTGAACAGCAACGTCAGCTCGTGCGAGCCGCTGTTGTACTTTTGGAATTTCTGAAAGGTCAAATCGTAGCTGTAGTACAGTTTGAAAACATCCACATTCGTGCCAAGCAGGATGCCGGTGGCACCGCCAGTACCGCCCCGAACAGAGACCCCAGCGATGAGCTTGTCGTTGATGAACGAGCCTACCATGTTGAAGTCAATCTGGAGCGGCATGTCCTTGATGTTGTACACCAGCACGGAGGGGCGCAACTTGAAATTGTACGGCTCCACCTCAAACTCGTGGCCGAAGGTGATGATAGAGTATTTGAAAAGTGAGCCTTCGTTTTGGCCCGTTTCAATCTCGCCAATTTTTGCCACCACGAGGTTGGGGAAAGTCACCCCGACGAACGTGTTCTTTTTGAAAGTGGCGTATGCACCGAGCGAGGCATCGAAAATCTTGTTGCCGTCCACGGCATTTTCGATGATGTTGTCATCTTGGTCGTACAGCGGGCTGGTTAGCGCGGATTCGGCCACTTTTTTCGTCAAAAACTCCGTGGAAAAACCAGCGGCAAACTTGACGTTTTTCACTTCGTACCGGAAGGCGTAGTTGAGTTGCAGGCGGGTGTTCGTCATGTTGCCGAGGTTCTCGGACATGACCCCGATGCCGATGCCGAGCGTCTTGCCAATCGGGCCATTGTAGCCGATGCCGTAGCTCTTCGGCGACTCAGGGAAGCCCGTCCATTGGCTGCGGACGTTCATGTGAATCTGGTGGCTTTCATAAAAGCCAGCCACCGCCGGAGAAATCAGGATTGGGTTGATTTGATAGTGGGTAAAAACCGCAGATTGCTCCTGCGACCATGCAAATTGGAGTACGAAAGCAGCAGCTATGAGTAAAATAAGCTTTTTCATGCTCATTGGATTTAATCGGTGATTGGAAGAAAAAGTTGAAATTGGGAAATTAGAAATTGGAAATTTTATATCCCCAATTCCTAATTCTTCAATTCCTATTATTTGCGAAGCACAGTTACACTGCCTTTTTTGGTGACAAATACGTTGGTGCTCGGGTCGAAATAGTTGAAGACGTAGAAGTAAACGCCGTCCGGCACATCGTCGCCACCAGTGTTGGTGCCACGCCAGAGGTTGTCGTCGTTGTAGTCTTCGGCACGGTACACCAGTTGGCCCCAGCGGTTGTAGATTTCGAGGGTGTTGTCGTTGAAGCGGCTGAGGCATTTGATGACGAACTCTTCGTTCTTGCCATCGCCTTCCGGCGTAATCACCGTGCGCACTTCGCCACACTCGGTTGCGTCGTCCACTTTGATGGTTTTTGCAACTTGGCAGCCGTTTGCATCTGTTACCAACACGAGGTAAGTGCCTGGGAACAGTTCCGTTAGGATGCTATCCACTGCCAGTAGGTAATCCCGCCAAACGTAAGTGTAAGGAGGTGTTCCACCAGTCACCGTGACACCAGCCACGCCGTTAGGCCCACCGCTGTCAGAAACAGAGAATCCACTAGCTACAAGTGGGAAACCACCAGGGACGGTTACATTGTCAATCATCGTGCAACCGTTGAAGTCGATGATGGTGACAGCATAGTTTTTTCCAGGGGTCAGGTTGTTAGCTGTAGCCGTTTTGTCGCCATTGCTCCAAACATAAGTGTAGGGTGGCACACCGCCACTCACGATAACCGTCGCTTGGCCAGTATCACCACCCGAGCATCCGCTGTTCGATGTAGTTGCTTGTGAATTCAGCAGTGGAGGACCAAAAAGATTAACAGTCGCAGACATGGTGCAGCCTTGGGCATCTTCAATGGTCACTGTGTAATCAATTCCAGCAGCCAAGTTGCTGACGGCCTGAGTGATAGCACTATTGCTCCAAGTGTACGTGTATGGGCTGACGCCATTCGACGGGATTGCAATAGCTGCACCGTTATTCAAACCAAAGCAGCGCACATCGTACCCATTGAAGTCGCTCGTCACTTCGGCGCTCACGCTGAGGCTCGATTCGGAGGTCAATTGGTAGGTTTGAACGATGCTGGTGCCTTTGGCATCCGTGATGGTTACGGTGTAGGTGCCAGGCAGGATGTTATTCGCAAGTGCATCGTTGCTAACAGTCGCTGTCTGTGCATCTTCCCAATGGTAGCTATACGGCAAATTGGGCACCGCACAGTTTGGCGACAACGAAGTCGTAGCCGTGATGGAACCAAGTTGCTGTGGACAGTCCGGCTTTACAGCGGAGAAGGAAGCGGTGAGGAGACCGACACCAATGTTGTCGAAGACCTGAACGCAACCATTCGCATCCTGCAAAGTAAGCTCGTAACAACCAGGGGCAATGTTAAACAAGTCCTGCGAGGTAGCAGCATTGTTCCATTGATAGGTGTAGGGCAACTGCCCACCCATCGGTGTTATGTTTACATGTCCTCCACCTTGTGGGTTTGTAGTATGCGTGACTTGAACGGGTGACAATAGCGAAAGCGTAGTCGTCCCCACCGTCACCGACCCAGTTTTCGATTGCTGGTCAACACCTGTGCCACTGTCAGTAATGGTGTAGATGTAGCTTCCACCAGGCAGGTTTGAAAAAGTATAGGTGTTCTGGCTAGTGATAAACGATTGGTTCAGTGGCCCAGCGATTTGGTAATTGTACGGTGGCGTTCCGCCAAATATCGTAATCTCGATTTCGCCATTGCTTTGCGCAGCGCAAGCATTACTAGCGCTTACTTGTGCTGCGTCAAGTGAATCTGGCACATAATTCAACACATACGGCCCAGCCGTGCCGGTGCAGCCATTTCCGTCCGTAATCGTTACTGTGCAAGAACCTTCACAGAGGGCAAAAATGGGGTTGCCAGTTTGTGACGTACAGCTCCAAGCATAAGTATAACCTGACCCAGAACCGCCTTGGGGGCTTATGGTAATAGAACCGTTGCAAGCTGCGGAAGCAGTTGGCACTTCCAAGATAGCCGCTCCCACATTAGGCGCTTGCGATGGCTGCGCAATGGTAAAGGTTTGAATAAACGTCAGGCCAATGGATGGGCTGGTAACGGTCACGGTGTAAGTACCGGGGCAGAGGTCAGGCGGGTTGGGGATGTTGCCGATGCCCGGGGTTGACCAAGCATAAATATATGGTGGGACACCGCCAATAATATGAACATCTATTTCACCATTGCACTCGCCTGCACAAGCGTTCTTGAACGTGCTGGGGTTATTCGGGTCCTGACCCATTGGCGCATAAACAGGCGCACATTTGGTCCTGGTACACAGGTTTGCATCGGTCACGGTCACGCAATAGGTGCCAGCGGCCAGGCTGGTCGGGTTCTGCGGGTTGCCAGGTATTGGGCCATTCGGCCCTGTCCAACTGTAGGTGTAGGGTGGCACACCGCCTGTCACCAATGTATTGATGGAGCCATTGTTCTGACCCAACGTTGGGTTGGTCGGAGTCAACTGAACAACGATGATGTCCGGCTGTGCAATGGTCACGGAGGTTATTTTGACGCAACCAAAATTGTCACGAACCTGAGGGCTGTACGTACCTGCGGCGAGGTTGTTGAACACATTATTTGCCTGCCAAGTGCTATTCGGCCCAGTAGTCCCCAATCGGTATTCCTTGGTATTACCACCGCCTGTGGCAGTGATGGTGATGCTTCCGTTGGAGCCACCATTGCAGGAAACATTGGTGGAAGCCGTCGTCAATGCAATCGCAGTCAACGATGATGAAATGATGTAAATGGGCGAAACAACCGTACAAGCGTTGCAGTCGGTCACGGTCACAGTGTAGTTGGCTGCGGCAAGGCCGGAGATGTCCTGCGTGGTAGCACCGTTGCTCCAAGCATACGAGTAGCCAGTGCAACCAGTGCCAGTGTTCGTTCCGCCTGTTACGGTGATGTCAATGGCCCCGTTTGTTTCACCAAAACAAACCACGTCCGAGGACTGGAAGTTTAGGCTCATTGCAGTTGCTGGCTGCGTGACGGTAAAGGTTCCGGTCGTCATTTCAGCACCATTGCAGCTTGTAACGGTGACGTTGTAGATGCCAGCCGTCAGGTTGGTCAAGTCTTGCGAAGTGCTTATGACCGTTGGACTGCCTGTTTTTACCCAAGAATAAGTTTTTGTTGCGCTTCCACCTGCCACGGTGATGTCAATAGCGCCGTTGCTTCCTCCGGTGCAGCTAACATTTGTCACCACGTTGCTGGGAATCGTCACCGGCCCGGTGCAGGAAACGCCAACAGTGACAGTGCCTGCATCGAAGGTGGGGGTGATGCTTTCGTTGTTCACACAACCAGTCACTTCCACCACGGTTGGGGTGTCATTGAAAGTGATATTGGCCACCTGCCCGTTTGTGCCAATTACATTGAAGCACAACTGAAAAATGACCGTGCCGTCTGGCACGGTGACGCCATCTGTGGTCGGGTCGTACCATGAAAACGTGATTGTACCATTGGCCGACTGGGTGGTTCCAAAGCTTGCAGCGGACATGTCCGGCAAGCCAAAGCCTTGGGCCGATACATACTGGATGATGGCTTGGTTAAAATGGATGGAGTATTGCGCACTCACGATGCACTGGAAGCTGTCGGTAGTGAAATCCACACAAATCTGTGAACCAGCCGGAGATTCCACATCGCCAGCCGTGAAAGTGAGGCCGGTGTTTCCACCACCACCGCCGCCGCCATTGTCGCAGATTTCGAGGTCGCCGGGGATGCCCTGGAAGTTAACAGGTTGGCTATTGCCATTGATGACTTCAATTGGTGTGGTTGCGCCGTTAAATGCAAAAGGCGTGGTAGCCCCACAGTTGTTGGAACCGATAGCGTTCAAACAAACTTGATAAATTACGGTACCATTTGGAACGGTAACGCCCACGGCATCGGGATCCAGCCATGAAAAACTGATATAGCCCTGCCCTGACTGAGTAGTTCCGAAGCTCGCCGACGATAAGCCCGGCAAGCCAAAACTGGCAGGTGGGATGTTGGCAAACGACCACTGCGCCTCGTTGAACTCCATGGTGTACTGCATGGACAAGATGTTGGTAAAGTCGTTGACTGTGACGTCCACGCACACTTGGCCGCCGGATGGCGCAGTTTCATCAGATGCAATAACGGCAAAGCCGTTGACGGGCGGGTTGTTCCCGCCTCCTCCTCCGCCGCCGCCGCCTCCTCCGCCGCCAGAGCCGCCATTGACGGAGGCTCCTTGGAAGATGGTACCGGCGGTAAGTTCAACGCCATCGCCGTTGTAAACCTCGATTGGCACAGGGGTGCCGCCGAAGTTGATGGTGGTTGGCGTGGAAGTGAGCACCTGAAAAGTCAGGCTGTACAGCAGCGTGCCATTGGCAACAGTAACGCCCGTTGCATTTGGGTCAGCCCATGAAACACCCAAAAAGCCGTTGCCTGATTGGGTAAGCCCAAAGCTGGCACTGGTCAATCCTGCTAATTGCGAGGGAGTGATGTTTCCGACAGGTGCTTGGAACTGCAACACAGTAGGAGTCCAGTTCATTGAGTACTGGAAGCTGAGTATGTTGGTGAAGTTCGAAACAACAATGTCAACAGTAACGAGGTCTCCCGGATTGGCCGTAATGGTTTGCGGAGAGACAGTAAAGGTAGGCTGGGCAGCGAGATGCGTAGCAAAAAGCGCAAGCAGCCCAATGACGAGATTGGTAATCGGTCTTTTCATATGTTCGGAATTGGGACGATAATTGTGAAAAAATGTAATCGGAAAAAAACAATTGGCAAACCTTGTAATTCCACCAAGGCCCACCAACTTGATTATGCATTACTGCATAATCAACTGCCGCGTGGCAGTGGCTCTTGCGGTTTCAAGGGTGTAAAAGTACGACCCTGCGCTCGAAAGCATATCCCGGCGTACAGGTATTCTGCTAATTCCGGCAGGAAATTTTTTGTTTTGGTGAAAAACGGCTTTGCCGCTGTTGTCAAAAATGGTCAGCCTAGCGTCGGTACCCGTGTTCAGGTTGAACGTGATGTACGTGATTTCTGAAAAAGGGTTCGGGCTATTTTGAAATAAAGTGAAATCTTCGGTCAAACTTTCTTCGGTGGCGTTCACGCCAGAAATGGTCACCTTGCCGTTGTCAATGTTCACACCTACTTCTTGCTCGTAGTTGGCAATCTCCACTACAAAGGGTGGGTCAACGGTCGTGTCATCGGCAATCTCCAGCATGGTATTGGTTCCTTGGCCTCCAACGGCTTTGAAGTTGATTTTGAAAAGCGTGGCGTTGTCATCCAAAGTCACGCCTACGTTCATGACGGGATCGAACCAAAACCAACTCACCCTCATGCGACCCTCACTGGCGAAGGCACTATTGAAGCTATTTATTGCGGTAAAGTCCGGCATGTTGGCGTTCAAGCTGGTGACGGACTGGAACTGGATGATGGCCGGGTTCCAAATGACAGCGAACTGCATGCTGGCGATATTGTCAAAATCGGATGTTTTGACGTCAATGCTGAACCATTGCCCCGGGTCCACGGTCATGTCGGGAACCGTCAGGGACACATCTTGGGCATTCAGGCTGAAAGCTGTCAGGATTGCGATGAGAAGGGAATAAACACTGCTCTTTTTCATGATAATCGGTATTGCAAGTAGTTTGCCAAAACTTAATATAACCTCAGAAAGGTGGCCGACTTTTGGGAAAAACCCTCAGCCGGTCACCGTTTCTATCTTTTGTTTCAAATTTGATTATTCAACAACAATCATCTTCTTCGTGGCCGTTTCACCCGCTGTTTTGAGGGTGTAGTAAACCACGCCCGAAGCGGGCAGTTCACTGCTGTTCAACTGAACTTCGTTGTAGCCAGCAGAAAATTCACGCTCGATGTTCTTTAAAACTTTGCCCGAAACATCTGTGATTTTCAAGCTCGCATCACCTGCCTGCGGCAGGTTGAACCCAATAATGGTCATGCCCTTGAAAGGGTTCGGCGTGTTTTGGTAAAGCACAAATTGCTGTGCCGCATTGGTGTTGAAAGCCAGTTGGACGTTGAGCAGGTCGCCGTTGGTTCGGTATGCTTCTGCCGCTGTGAAGCGGGAGTTGATGTCCAACATCTCGCTCAGTTTGCCGCTCTCCTTCGCACGGAACACGATGGTGAACATTGAATTGTCCGTTGCGGAGCCGTCCCAGCTTGCCGTTAGTGCGCCTTCATTCAACAAGGCAAAACCGAAGTTGTCCTCACTGGCCACACCAGGCAGCAGGTCTTCGACTTCAAGCGCATTGGCGTCGAAGTTTAGGGTAAACTGGAAGCCCATCACGTCCAACTCCTTGGCTGAAAACGCCACGGTTACTTCCTCGCCCCTGCTCACGTTGCTGTCGTCGGTGTTCAGCACGAAAGTGCCTGCACTGCGCTCCTCGTTGATGCCGAGCAGGTTGACAGCGGCACTGCCGTTCACGTCACCGACTTTGATGGCTACGAAATTGGAATTGGTCAGTCCGTCTTGAACGTCATTGAAGTTTGCAAATTCTGGGAATGGTGCCGACCATGGGTTGGCAAGATTCGGAAACAAATAATTTTTGTCCACAAACCTCCAAGAAGAATTGCTCGGGAAAACCGTATTTATCTGAAGGATAAGCTTCCGAATTTCTACGATGTCAAATGTGGTCACACTGCCCGAATTGTTGGCATCGGCAGCGATGATTTTGTATGGCGAACCAAGTGGCGTAGAGCCAAGTACGTGCTTGCTGATTAGCACTAAATCGAAAGTAGTCACTCCGTTCAATGGGTTTTCGTCGAAACTTGGGGTAACCGTATAGTCGGCACCTGGAACGATTGCCGCTCCAAAACCGCCGTTGAAATTGGTCTCAACATCTTGGGTAAAACCATTCGGGCTATTGACATTCACCCCTACGCCCTCCACGCCAAGGTCGTCCTCGTTGGTAATCGTACCGGCAATGATTGGACTGCCACTGCAAGCACCCATGTTGTCCTGAATGATGATGAAAGTCTCGCAGTAGTCTTGGTTGCCGGAGGCATCCGTCACCCAAATCTGCACCGTTTGCTGGCCAAGGTCATCGCAGGTGTAGGTGTTGCCAATATCGTTGACATCGGGCGAGAAGGAAAACTTCAAAGCACCTGGGCAATTATCGAAGCTGCCAGCGTTCAAATCCGTTGCCCATACATCCACCATGCCCGTCTGCATCAGCACGACAACTACACCATTTTTGCAGTACGGAGTAGGCTTTTTGCAGTCCTTAACCGTGATTGTCGTATTGCAGGCCGTTTGGTTGTTGCAGTTGTCCTGGGCAACGTAGCGAACCACGTAGGTGCCTGGGCCAACGTTGTTGAACGGCCCGAAGCCGGAAACCCAAACGCCGCCAAAATTGATTTCTGCCGTAACGTCAATATCCGGGCTGCAGTCGTCAATATCCGGCTGAGGCAGCAACAAGGAAACACCACAAGTGCTGTTCTCGATGCAAACATCAGGTAGCTGGCAATTGCCCACGAAAACGGGGTCAACCGTGTCATTAACTTTAATTATTTGTTGGTAAACAATGTAGCCATCCCAAGGATCGGTATCCGGGTCGGTGTCTGGACCCAAAGCCCTCGTTGCGTCCAAGAGCGTCGGTCGGTTCATGTTCGAACCGCTCCGCCATGAATCACGGAAGGTGCGGCCATCGCAATCACCATCGCTGTCAATGTCGCATTGCGGGAAGGAAAGGCCGAGCTGGTTTTCAGGATGTTCTACCACTTCCTGGTCAACATTTGCGCCCACGACGCACCAGTTGATGATTGTCCAGTCACGCACGATTTTGTAACAAGCATCATTAACTGCGTAAAGCACGTCGTCGTAGGAAATCGCTACAAGCTCACAATTTTCGTAGAAAATCTCTGGCTCACCAAAGTCGGGCACAGTGGTGCCGCAGTTCACGGTGAGGTCAATAGGAAATTCAACCGCCCAATCTGAAACATGGTCAACGAAAATGGTCTGGGTGCAGCCTTGAGGCGTTGTGTTGTTGCTTGGGTCTTTAGCTGTGAACGTCCGTACTATCGTGCCTTCCAGGCACTGATCAAGGTTGACGCTGGTGTTGCAGGTCACGGTCACACCGCAGTTGTCGTAGTAGGTTGGCGAACCAAAAAAGCCGGACAGTGTGGTGCACTGTTGTTGGTTATTCTGGCTAGCGAGCTGTGTTTCGAGGTTGTTTGAGTACCAATTGCAGGTAATGCGCTCGTTTGGTGGACAGCTCACGAGCGTTGGGTTCAGTTTGTCGTTGACAAAA
The DNA here is from genome assembly GCA_964508135.1 of uncultured Saprospiraceae bacterium. Classification (GTDB taxonomy): domain Bacteria; phylum Bacteroidota; class Bacteroidia; order Chitinophagales; family Saprospiraceae; genus UBA6168. Next base: position 17,551 of record CAZDSU010000012.1, on the reverse strand, counting down.
ACTTCCACCATGCACTCGTTGGCATTCCCGAAACAATCAACGGCACGGAAAACCACCATCACAGGGCTGCTAGAAACGTCACTGCAACAAAACACCACAGACGGGCCGAACACAGTGTCGTCGTGGTTGTCGTTACAAGGGTCTGTCATACGGCGCACCTCGAAGTGGTCCAAGCAGCAGTTGTCATAAGTAGCGCTGTTAAACGCATTGGCAAACACTGGGGCAGAACCACCAGTTGTCAGGTTCACATCGGTGTATTCTACGCAAATGGTCGTTGGAGCAATATCATCCACCACCGTAATTGGCACGGCCAAATTTGCCACGTTGCCGCAGGCATCAGTTACCTGATAGGTGATGATGTGGGGGCCCAACGGAAGGCCGGGCGAAGGAATAATACCACCATTGGCAGGGTTGCCTCCAAGGTAAATAGCCTCACCGATTGGTGTATTGATTTTTATGGTCCAGGTACTGGAGCAATTGTCGGACACGGTGGGTGGCGGCAAAAAGCCAACCGACTTGCATGGCTGTGGGTGTTGGCCCGGAACGTTTGCGCTCACGGTGAATGGTGGGCGATTTACCACCGGAGGGGTTAGGTCCATCACTTTCACCACTTGGATATTGTCCTCGCCGCCTACACCAACTGTTACAACGAGACCCGTACACCAGTTCAGTACGGTCCAAGTGCGAACTATTTTGAAAGTTTCACCGCAAACATTGATTACTTGGTCACTTTTCGACTGCTGGTAGTTGCAGTGCTGGCCAATGATGTTGGCCACAACACCAGACCCTGTCAGACCAAGCACATCGGCATCATCGAGGCCATTGCCTGGGCAGCCCGTCCCACCATTTTGGATATTGGTGCTGTTGGTTGCCGGGGAATCATTACTGTCGTTACAATCAGGGTTGAGGTTAACCTCAATTACCAAGGTTGTAACAGGGTTTGAGTCGCCAACATAGGGGTGCTTTGGAGTAGCGGCAACGATGTTTGGATAGGCATCGTACTGCTCGCAAGTCCAAACAATATCATTTGGAAAATCAACCACTGTTGGCCGGTTGACCGTAATCACCCGGTTGCAGAAAGCCGAAGAATTGCCCGAAGCATCTATTGCCACGTAGTGGCGGGTAATGGTCACGAAGCCGTTGGCGCAGAGACCAGTTGTATTGGTTTGCTCTCCCGTCAGGTTGATAGTAGGGTTTGGGTCGCAGTTGTCCACGGCAGTAGGGCCAGGTATCAAGCTGAGGTCGTCCGAACAGTTGACGGAGATGTTTGTGCAGGTAAGCACAGGGGGAAGCTTGTCCTCCAAGTGTATTTGACCCCAGCAGGAGTTGCCGCCACCGGTTTGGTCAGTAATATTTACAGTTAAGTTGGTGTTGAACCACTGGCTCGAGTTGGTGATGGTCACCTGGTTCATGCCCGACACCACCGGCACCCAATTGTAGGTCACCTCGATGAAGTAGTCGTGGCCGGGAATGGGGTTGCCCTCAAGAATCTGGTCTGCGTTTACGCCGCCTTGGCAGACGTTTGGCGTGTTGTCGACAGAAACATTGACGAGGTTGTTGCAGACCATAACCTGTGCCTGCGTGAGGTTGGTGCTGCCTAGCAGCAAAAGGGAGAAAAAAGCCCAAGACAATGCCGGAATCCTGGTAAAATTCGTTCTGATCATGGATAATAATTTGTTAAAAACGTAATCGAAAACCAAAAACAATGCAAACCCAAAGGTGCTCATTGCGCTGGCTTTTCAGTGCAGGTGATGGTTACCGTGTAACCTGAGCAATGAACTTTATCGAATAAACTACTTAAATGCGAACTTGACCAAAACTTGGTTACTGCTTTGAAATGACGCTCAAAGACTACTACAGAACAGGCTAAAACCCATCAAAAGGAAAATGAAGACGAATAAAGGAAAGGCAATAATAATGGGAACAGTTTGTAATGCTGTAGTTCATGGGAATCAGTTTAAATCAGTCTTGCCGCAAAATTAAGCACTTTATTTCAATTTTGGAAATAATAGACAAAATTTGAACCAATGAAATATTCAGGAAGGAAAAGGTGGCAAAAAATAGGCAAATCTTCTAGAGCACTTGTTTTCAAGCCTCTAACACTAGAGTTGGCAACCATTGTGCCAATCTACCCAAAAAACAAGTTTTTAAAATAGATTATTTTCGTAAGCAATTTTAATCAAGCCGGCGGAGCTGGTTGCCCCCATTTTCCGCATTATGTTTTTGCGGTGTACGCTCACGGTTTGGTCGCTGATGTACAGTTCGCCTGCGATTTCTTTGTTCGTCAACGCTTGACCTACCAGCTTCAACACTTCGAGTTCCCGCTTGGTCAGGTTGAATTTCTTCACAATCCGGTCATCGTAGGAAGGGGCAAGCTTGCCATTTTGCATGAACCGGGAGTTCATGCCACTCTGATTGGTCAGCGACAACCCTACGCTCAAGTAGGTATCGCCCTCCATGACCTTGTTAATTGCATGAAAAAGCTCGGTGGCAGGGCTGTTTTTCAGCACGTACCCATCCGCTCCTGCCTTAAATGCCGCACGAATGACCTTCGGTTCGTCGTACATGCTCAACACCAGTATGCGGAAATCTACTCCTGCTGTCTTCAAATGGCTCAAAACTTCAATGCCATCCATGTCAGGCAGGCTAAGGTCAAGCAGCAACAAGTCTGGCTGCAATCCCCCTATCATTTTCAACAAACTGTTACCCGTGAAAGCTTCGGCAATGATGTTGAATTTTATCTTCTCGCTCCTGCCAAGCACTACTTTCAAGCCCTCAATAAAAATATGGTGGTCGTCGGTAATGACCAACTTCAATTCTGTGTGATTCATCATAATATGTTGGGATAGTTCTCTTTATCGAGAAACAACTTTCGAGGTGAGCATGGAAAATATAGTGCCAGTCCTGTTCGAAATGGTAAGAAATAAAAAAAAATATATTGGTAGGAATATTTATCTAGGAAATAACACAAAACCACAAAGCCAAGACTCCTACTTAATGAAGGACATGGCGTCCTTAACCTGGTTGTTGCCACCTGCAAATAAAGCGTAATTGAAACCCTTCTGGATGCTGTAAGCGCCCATCTGCCCTAGCTTGTTGACAGCGATAAACCCGACCTGAATATCCTTGAAGTCCTTGTATTTTTTGATGACCCTCGCCACTGCCTCCTCACAGGCTTCCTGTGGGCTGCGGCCTTGACGCATCAATTCCACCACCAAAAAACTGCCTACTGCCCTGATGACCGCTTCGCCAAGCCCGGTGGCAGCGGCCCCTCCTACTTCGTTGTCCACATACAACCCAGCACCGATTATGGGCGAGTCACCTACCCGGCCTCGCATCTTGTACGCCAGCCCACTAGTGGTGCAGGCCCCAGCAATGTCGCCGTCCTTGTCAATAGTCAACATGCCGATGGTGTCGTGCATTTCCACGTTGATTTTCGGCTCGTATGTCGAAGTCTTTTTCCATTCTTCCCAAGCCGCTTTCGATTCCTCGGTGAGCAGGTTTTCCTTTTTGAAACCTTGCGCCAGCGCAAACTCCAGCGCACCCTCTCCCACCAAAATCACATGAGGGGTCTTCTCCATCACTCGCCTTGCCACAGAAATCGGGTGAACGATGTGCTCCAGTGCGCACACCGAGCCGCAGCTTCCATCAGGTGCCATGATGCAGGCATCGAGCGTAACCCGGCCATCCCGGTCGGGCGCCCCGCCAATGCCCACTGAAGTGTTCTTTTCGTCGGCCTCGATGACCATCACGCCTTGCTCCACCGCATCAAGCGCATTGCCGCCACTGCTCAGGATTTTCCAAGCTGCTTCATTGGCTTTTGTGCCAAAATCCCATGTGGAAATAGCCAGCGGTCTGACCGGTGCTTCGGTCGCTTCCGGCGATTTGGTTGAAGCTTCCATGCATGATGCCAGTGACGTTCCACCGATGGTGGCAGCAACTGAACCTAAGACTGTTTGGTGGAGAAAATTTCTTCGGGTGGCCATGTTTGTTACTTTTGTTGTAAAAAGCACAAACATAGCATTTCTAACGCCACCAACTCCCGCTACCCAAAATATGTATCCAGTAGGGGCATTTTTTACAAAAAATTTGGTTCGACTTGTCGGCTACGTTCCGTTTTGGGGACTTTGGCTGCTGTCCGACCTGCTGTGTTTTGTGCTGCACCGAGTGGTGGGCTATCGAAAAAAAGTCATCCTCGAAAACCTGAGGAAATCCTTCCCCGAAAAAGCAGCCGGCGAAATTCGGCAACTGGTTTCCCATTTTTACCGCCATTTCACCGACATCCTGCTCGAAAGCATTAAGGGCCTGACGCTGCCAAAAGCAGAACTTCAGCGCCGTTTCGTGTACCGAAATCCTGAAATTTTCCAACCGCTTTTTGAAAAAAAACAAAGCGCCATAATGCTCGCCAGCCATTTTGGCAATTGGGAGTGGGGCGTTCTCTCCTTGCCTCTGAACGTCCAACACACTGTGCTTGGCGTTTATAAACCATTGAAAAATAAGGTTTTAGGGAAATACCTAAACTCGCTCCGCAAACAATGGGGCCTCCATTTGGCCGACATGGCGCATACTAGCCGAGCTGTTGTTACGTACAAAGAACAGCCTACCATCTTCGTGCTCATCGGCGACCAGACGCCCTCCGACATGCGCAACGCCCACTGGGCCGACTTCCTGAACCAAGATACTCCCTTCCTCCACGGCATGGACAAGCTCGCCCGACAGACTGGCTACCCGGTTTTTTATTGCGAAATTGAGCGTACGAAACGGGGATTTTACGAAGTCTCCTTCTCCGAACTTTGTACCAATCCAAAGACCGTTGCCGAAGGCGAAATCACCCGGCATTACGCTGCCCGACTGGAAGCCACTATCCGAAAGTCGCCCGCCGATTGGCTTTGGTCGCACCGCCGCTGGAAGCGGGTTCGGTGATAGGCAATGAAGGGGCTAGCCAAGCCCAAGCATCCAACTATGGTTTGCCCAGTAGCCGGAACATGTTCTTTTTGTATGCCTCTACGCCCGGCTGGTCGAACGGGTTCACACCCAACAGGTAGCCGCTGACGGCACAGGCTTTTTCAAAAAAGAAAAATAAATAGCCCAAGTGATAGGCCGATGCCGCCGGTAGGTTGATAAGGAGGTTGGGCACACTGCCCTCGGTATGCGCTTGAAGCGTACCCTCTGCCGCTCTTTTGTTCACATAATCCATTGTCTTTCCGGCAAGGTAGTTGAGGCCGTCGAGGTCGGAATCAGCAGCCTCCAACACGATGTCGCAGGCGGGGTGCTCAATGTTCAGCAGCGTCTCGAAAAGGTGCCGTCTGCCGTCCTGCACATACTGGCCGAGCGAGTGAAGGTCGGTGGTGAAGTCAGCGCTGGCCGTAAAAAGTCCTTTTCCATCTTTGCCCTCCGACTCGCCAAAAAGCTGTTTCCACCACTCCGCTACATAGTGCAACTGAGGCTCATAGTTGATGAGCATTTCGATGGCCTTGCCCTTGTTGTAGAGGATATTGCGAAGCGCCGCATATTGCAGGGCGGGGTTTTCGTCAAAGGGTGCCATGCAATCGTCCATTGCCTCTGCCGCCCCGTGCATCAGGTCGTCAATGGAAATGCCGCTAACAGCAATGGGCAACAGACCCACGGCGGTGAGCACGGAGAAGCGGCCACCCACATCGTCCGGTACGGCGAAGGTCTCGTAACCTTCCTCTGTGGACAGCTTTTTCAGGGCACCACGTGCCGTGTCGGTGGTGGCATAAATGCGTTCACGAGCGCCTTCCCGTCCATATTTTTCTTCCAATTTTTGTTTTAGAATGCGGAACGCAATGGCAGGTTCGGTAGTCGTACCAGACTTAGAAATTACGTTGACACTGAAATGGCGGTTGCCAATAAGTTCGAGCAGGTGCGTGAGGTAAACCGGGGATAGGTTTGTGCCTGCGAAATAGATTTCGGGGGTCTTTCGCTGCTCCTTCGGCAGGTTGTTGTGAAAGGTATGCGACAGCATTTCGATGGCCGCCTTTGCGCCAAGGTACGACCCCCCAATTCCAATGACCACCAACACTTCCGACTGTTCTTGGATTCGCAACGCTGCCTGTTTGATTCGCTTGAATTCGGTGTGGTCGTAGCGCTTGGGCAGGTCGAGCCAGCCGAGGAATTCGCTGCCGGGTCCATTGCGGCTTTCGAGTAGCTGGGCGGCGGCTTCCGCAGGTGCAGCCATTTGGCTAACTTCGTGCGGCAAAACATAGGGCTGGGCGGAGGAGTAGTCGAAAGTAAGTTTTTTCATTTTGAAATTGTCGTTTTGAAAAACGGCGAAAGTTATAAAATTTCATGGCGAACCACCTTGACACTGGCAAACATGGGGAAGAAATTGCTGTTGAGCATTTGCGCCAGCAAGGGTTTGAGATTTTGGAAACAAACTGGCGGCACCGCAGGTTGGAGGTTGACATCATCGCGAAGGATGGCAGCATTCTGGTGTTCGTGGAGGTTAAAACCCGAAGCTACGACTACTTTGGCCGTCCTGAGGAATTCGTCACTCCGGCCAAAGAGCGCCGCCTCGCAACCGCAGCCGCAGCCTACATGGAGCAGTCTGGCCACGATTGGGAGATGCGCTTCGATGTGGTGTCCGTTTTGAAGGATAAAAAGGTCGAATTCAAAGTGGAACATATCCGGGACGCTTTCTTTCCGGGGTTGTAGCTCCTACTCCATTTCAATCAAAACCTCTCCCTTGTCAACGGGTTTCCCTTTGGAAACGACCACCCGTTTTACCTTGCCCTCTCCCGGTGATTTGATGACGTTTTCCATTTTCATGGCCTCAAGGATGAGCATTGGTTCTCCGTGCACCACTTCCTGGCCTGGTTCGACTAAGATACTCAGCACGAGGCCCGGCATGGGCGCTTTGATGGCACCGACCTTATGAATAACGTTGGCACTTAGCCCCATTTTTTTTACCAATTGGTCAAATTCGTCCTGGATTTTGATGTGATGCAGCTTTCCGTTCAGTTTCAGGCGTACTTCTTTAGCCTGTTTGTCCAAAGAAATCACCTCCGCCCGATAGGATTTACCGTTGTATAGGATATGAAAATGCCCTTCATCCGATTGGACTGCGTTCAATTGCGCAACGACCGCTTCATGTAGTTCTAGTTCGGTCTTTTCGTTGACGATGGCAATGTATTTTTCAGCTTGCATATTTTATAACAGCTTAATAATCAATGTCTTATTGAGGAAAATTACCTTGCTTTCACCTTTCCCAATTTTGACATAAAAATCGTTTCAAACGAAGTAAAAACGATATAGGTCAGAAAGAAAGGGATGAGAAACAGGTTGTCCTCAGGCCTAAAAATTCGGTGGTAAGCGATTATCAGCGCAGCCGTGAGGAACATTTTCACAAAAGTAAAAAGCATCACCAACCGGGTGAAGGCATTTTTGTCCGTGCTCAACGCTGCTTTTACTGCCGGGAAATAAATACCCGCGGTAAGCGCCGAAAAGAACAGCAGCCCAGCCAACGACAACATTTTGTACGGTGAAAATGGATGGAAAATATGGATAAAGACAAGCACGAGTCCAGTGAGCAAGGTTAGCATCAGGAGCTGTGAAAAAAAACGTCGGTTGCTCATTGCTTGTGAAGGGTAAATATGAAAGGACGAAGTAAAAAGTTGGTGCTAGGCGTTAATCCTTCTTTCTCACAATCAAGTCCTTGAGGGTAAGGAAGAAGACAGCAGACAAAAAAACAGGGCGCATATCGCCGATAGGTAAGGAGCTCAGTCTAAAAACTCATCCAACCTCACGCCAATATGCGCCCCAAGGGCCAAAAAACATGGCCATCTGAAACGCCATTCCAGTATATTTCAGCGCAACATCAGTTTGCTTTTGCGAATTCGCCGACTTTTCCAGATAAAGCTTTGGATTCCGATTCTGTTGTGACAACTTTTTTGGTTTCTGATGAAGTTTTGTAGGAACCGTTGCCATTGGAGTGGCTGTTGTCGCCCGCCACTTTGTAGGTACCGCTAATTACAGCACCCGATTGGACAATCAATTTGCCGTAAGTTACCTCACCGACCACTTTGGCTGTTTCACGGATGTTGAGCAGTTCTGCCACGTTGAGAATGCCATCAAAACGGCCTTCTATCACGGCATTTTGGCATTTGACGGTGCCTTCAACTACACCGGATGGCCCGATGATAACCTTTGCATCGCAAAGCAAATCCCCTTTGATGGTACCGTCAATACGGATGTCGGTAGTTGCTTTTACTTTACCTTCAACCACTGTACCCTGAACCAAGCTGTTGAGTGAATGGGAAGAGGCAGAGGGAATGATACTGCCTGCTTTTGCAGCGTCTTTGTTCTTGTTACTTCCAAACATAGGATTGAGTTTTTAATTCAAAATCATTAGCGAACAATTTGCTTGCTATCCTCTGAAAATGAGGACAAAAAGCATTTTAGAATGAAAAATGTGTAACCTGTGTACTTTCTCAAAGACCGTTCAGAAAGTCGAAGGTAGCAATTTTTTATTTGCTCGTTCAAAAATGCAGCAAAATTTTCAGATGCAATTCTCTTCAATCTAAACTTTCAATGATCAGCCTTAAAACAAAGCTACCCGCCGGGACAATGTTCCGGCGGGTAGTTTTTGTTCGAAATCATAACGGGTTTTTCTTTCCGCAATGACTGGCTTAGAAGTTCGGGCAGTAAACGCCACGGCGTTGGTCGCCGCAGAATTTGTACGCCAGTGCAAACTCAAATGCGCCGTTGTTGTTGCTCGCAGGTTTCAGTGCCGATACGTTCACATCGTAGCTAAAACCAAGCGTGAATTGGTTGTAATCAAAACGGGTGGACAAAATCAGGGCATCCGTCAAGACACCTGTCTGCACTTTGTTTGAGATACGCACCCAAGCTCCAAAATGGACAGCTTGGTAGTTGCTGAAATTGCCACGTCCACTGCCGAGTAGGAACTTCAAGCTCGTGCCGGAATTCACCTGAAACGATGGGCCTTGCTTCATCACAATCACACCCGGCACGAGACCAAGGCGTGGTGCAATCTCAAACTCACCACCTGCATGGATGGTGAAGCGGCTGTAAAGAAAATCCTTGTCTTGAGAGCTGAACGATTGGTCAGCCCTGTTCAAGTGGCTATAAGCCCCACCAGCGTAAAAATTGTTGTTTTCATCGAAAACCGAAAACCAAAGAATGCCTGCCGCTGCATCGGCAAACAGGAAGTTGTCTTCATCGAAGTAATTTTCATACGAATCGCAGGTGGCGCAGAAGCCACCTTGGCCATCATGTTGCGTTCCCCAACGAAGTTTCAGGAATTCAATGCTGCGCTGTGCCAAGCCCGCTTCGGCTCCAACTACCAGGTAGTGCGCCTCCTTACGGCTACCAGCCATGCGCTTGCTGTACGAAAGCGACAACTTGCCGGTCGTGGTTGCAAAATTGGCCTCGCCAGCCTGGTCGCCCCAGAAGGTACCGCCAATGCCAAAGTTGTCGTAGCGACCGACCGGAATTTTTTGGTCGTAGCTGACATTGTAGGTGGAGTAAGCGTTGCTTTTCAGTACGCTGGCCCACTGGTTCCGGTAGTTGGCAGTCAGACGAATGTTGCAATTCATCAAACCAGTCATGGCCGGGTTGAGGTTGAGGGGAGACAGGTAAAACTGGGAAAAGTGAATATCCTGCGCCGAAGCAGTTATCCCGGTTCCGATGAGAAGGACAAGAAGTAAATGTTTGAAATTCATTGTGTAACTGTTTAAAAAATCCTGATTAACGAGGGAATATTTTTCAACCGTCAGGACCTTCGAAATGCAATGATAGTGAATCCTTGAAAACTGGGAGGGGAATTGGTTGTTAAAACCGAAAAATTTGTTGCCAAGCCGGCACAACCGAAATTCCCTAAACAAAATTAGCTCCAATTTTATTTCCTCATTCACTTCCTGCCTCAAACGTGGCCCATTTGTCAAATATTTTACAACAAGGGTTCCTGCTTATTTTGACCAAAAAAGAATCGTTCAGAGTTGTTTTTCCACACAAACCAATGCAACTCAAACCATTTCAAATTCATCAACGCCTTCTCCTACCTATTTCACCATTTTCAAAAACGACTTCACGAACCAATCTGAGTCGGCCTTCAGCAGGGTTTCGAGCAGCGAATCGGCTTTGCTGGAAAAAAGGCGGATTTCCTTCACCACCATCAAAAATTCCAGTACTTCCGCTGAGTCGCCTTGCACAGCGGAGACCTCGTCGAGCACTTTCAGCACTGGCTCCAGTTCACGGCGCTTGCGATTAGCGATGATTTTGCGAACCACATCCCACATGTTTTTTTCCGCAACGAAGTACTCCTTTCGCTCGCCAGTTTTCAGCTCTTTGTAAACCAATCCCCAGTCCATCAGCGCCCGCAGGTTCATGTTGACGTTGCCGATAGAAATCTGAAGCTCCTCCATGATGTCCTTGACGCAAAGCGCCTCCGGGGCGATGAGCAACAGGGCGTGGATCTGTGCCATCGTGCGGCTGATGCCCCAATCGCTGCCGACAGAGCCCCAAGCTTGGAGAAATTTTTCTTTTGCTGATTGGTATTCCATGCTTACTGGGAAGCCAAGTTTGGGCTGGCTGAAATGATTGTTAAAACCAACTGCTTGATTATCAGTTGTTTAGTTCAAATATTCACCCAAAATCCAAGACCATTTTTGCTAGATTTCCACAAAGGAAGTCATTTGAATTCAAATATTTACCAACACCAAAACCGAAACTTGGAATTCCAATCGGTCAAATGGCACGACCCTTGTTTCCTTACTGCACCACTTCCCGTTTTTTCTCCCCCCGCTAATTTTTTCAAATTCACTCATCCTAACATGAAAACACTACGTTTACTCCTGCTGCTATTTTGCAGTTTTTGCGCTTTTTCCCTTTTTGCACAACTCGACTTCAAAATCCAACTGATGCCCGACGGCACAAAATGGGGCATCTACACATCCCCACAAACCGGCACAGTTCCCACAGCCAACACCATTACCGGTTCCGGGCAAATCACGATGGTGGCACCGCTGAACTTCACCATCGTTGACTTCAACTCGGTCAGCGGCTTTTGGGCAAGCAATGCCGTCATCAACGGGCCAACGGAAAACCCAACCAAGTCGTACATCTCGTTCGGCCTCCTCAACGATATTCCGAAAATCCCCTATTCCTCCACCGTACCTACCCTACTTTTCACCTTCAGGAAAGCCAGCAACTACTGCCCCGACGAGCTTTACCTCATCGAAAATGGCGTAGATCCCTTTGACCAACTGCCCAACTCCGCCAACAGCAACCCCGGCAACGAAATCACCGTGCTCGACTTTGGCACTACCCCACCTTCCATTTATGAATATGGAGAAAACATTGCCCCCTTCGCTTGGGATTGCCACGACTGCGATGGCGACGGTATCGCCAACGCCTACGAGGATACCAACGGTGACGGCGAGTGGACGCCCGGCGTGGATGTATCTGACCTCTGCAACGGCGGCGGAAGTGGGTGCGTAGAAATCACGGGCGCACAACTGTACTGCGAAAATGGTGGAACTACCTGCGGCAACAACCCATCAGGCCCCCTTTCGTTAGTAATTGAAATCACAGGTGGCGAAGCCCCCTTCACCGTCAAATATACCGATGGCTCCACCGATTTCACCCTTCAAAACTACCAGAGCGGCTCCCCGTTCCCAGTAGCTACTACCAACGGCGCCTTGTACTCGCTCCTCGAAGTGATTGGTAACGACGGCTGTACCGCGGAGGCCACCGACCTGAGCGGCGAAGTTCCAGTGACCTTACCCAGTGCCCTGCAATTTGTAACGCAACCAACCGCAACGACCATGTGCAACGGCACGGGTTCCGTGTTTTCGGCTTGCGCAACGGCCAGCAACGGCACCTTCAGCTTTAGTTGGCAGTACTCCGCCGACCAAGGTGCGACCTGGCAGCCTGTGCCGCTTGGCATTGTTTTCAACCAAACCAACACGGGCACGATGGCCAACGGATGCGACGAACTTATTATTGGCGCAACCATTGGGCTGCAAGGTTACCGCTTCAGGGCTGTGGCCTCCGGCGACAATGTGCCCACGACTTATTCGCAGGCTGCCACGCTCACCGTGCAGGGGCCGCTTTCGGTGGCTACCCAACCTCAGAACATAAAGGTGTGCAGCGGTGAAACCGTCGTGTTCAATGCTGACTTCGTCAACAATGGCGGTGGCGACATCGAGTACACTTGGCAACTTAGCCACAACAATGGGGCTACCTGGTGGGATGCCATGCCCGCCCAAGGCACTTCCGGCATCAATTCCAACGAACTGACCACTCAGGACATACCAGGCAACGCCAACGGCGACATCTATCGCCTGCGGGCAAGGGTTGGCGACTGTGGTTTCGTTTATTCTCAAACAGCGCTACTTACAGTGGAAGGGCCTCTAGAAGTAGTTACCCAGCCCGCAAATATTAAAGTCTGCGCTGGTGAAACAGTCGTGTTCAATGCCGCTTTCGACAACTTCGGGGCGGGCGACATCGAGTACACTTGGGAACTGAGCCACAACAACGGAGCCACCTGGTGGGACGGAATGCCCGCTGCTGGCACTTCCGGCATCCACTCCAACCAACTGACCATCCAGAACATACCCGGCAACACCAACGGCGACATCTATCGCCTGCGGGCAAGGGTTGGCGACTGTGATTTCGTTTACACTCAATCGGCACTGCTCACCGTGGAAGGCCCGCTCGAGGTAGTTACCCAGCCCGCAAATATTAAAGTTTGCGCTGGTGAAACAGTCGTGTTCACTGCTACTTTCGACAACTTTGGGGCAGGCAACATCGAGTACACTTGGGAACTGAGCCACAACAACGGAGCCACTTGGTGGGATGCAATGCCCGCTGCTGGCACTTCCGGCATCCACTCCACCGAACTGACCATCCAGGACATACCAGGCAACGCCAACGGCGATATTTACCGCCTGCGGGCAAGGGTTGGCGACTGTGATTTCGTTTACACCCAAACGGCGTTGCTCACCGTGGAAGGCCCCGTGGAGATACTCGCCCTCATCAGCCCGGTGGCGGTTTGCCGTGGCGAGGAGGCCTGCTTCGAAGTGCAGGCCAACCTGCTCGGCGGCGGTCAACTGAGCTACCAATGGCAGGAGCGCCAAGTTGGCAGCACGACCTGGACGAACGTACAGGGCGCCACAGCACCGATATTTTGCTTGGCAAATACCGAAGGCTACAACGGCAACTGTTACCGGGTACTAGTGCGGACGGAAAGCTGCCCTGTCGTCACCTCCATCGAAGCTTGCCTCGTGGTGGGAGACGTGGCTGTTTTTGCGCAGCAACCCCAAAATAGCACGATTTGCTATGGCGAAACCGCTACGCTGACGGCAAACGCTGCCATCGAAACAGGCTATGCGGGCCAAGTGGATTACCGCTGGCAAACCTCAACAGACGGTGGCTTAATCTGGCAAGACCTCAACAACGATGCAACTTATGATGGTGTGTTCGCCGATGCGTTGACCATCAGCGATGTGACCGCATTGGGCAACCAAATCTACCGATTGAGCGCCTCGACGGGTATTTGTGAAGCAACCTACTCCACTGCCGCCAGCATCACGGTGGAAGCACCGATTTTGTTCAGCCAACAGCCGGAGGGCGCAACGGTCTGCCCGGACGAGGCAGCTTCGTTCTCCATCGCCGTGAGCGGTGGAAACGGCGCACTGTCGCTCCAGTGGCAGTCGAGCACGAACGGGCAAGCCTGGACGGACATTGCCGAAGGCGGAAACTACTCAGGTACGCAAACTTCTACGCTGACCATCGCCACGGCGGCAGGGCTGGACGGTACGCAGTACCGTTTGGTGGCTGCTTCGCAAAACTGCTCGGCAAACTCGGTGGCTGCGGTGCTGACGCTGGAAGATGCAGCAATCTGCAACCCAACTCCGGGCTACCAAGACTGCGTTTCGCTGGCCGTGAAAAAGCTGGACGACGGCATAGGTTGGAGCGTGTGGGTAAAGGCGGACAGTAGCTTCACGGAGACGCCCTACCAATTGCCGACAGGTGGAAAAGTCACCCTGGTGGCGCCCATCGGCTTTGCGTTCCAAGGACTGACGAGCCACAGCGGCGGCAAGTGGAAGCCCGGCACGGTGTCTTTTAACCCGCCGCAAGACCCCGGCAAAATCTATTTCGAATTCAACCTGACGCCCAACCAAAACTTCTTAGAGCTGACGCCCGGTGCCGAACGGTTGCTTTTCAGTTTCTCCGTCGTGAATGGGTGCCCTGAGTCACTGACACTGATGGACAGCATCGTGCCACCGGGCTTCTCTCGGAACGAGTTCACAGGCTTCGGGTCTGGGCTGACGCAGGAGGAGATTCCGTTCCATTTCTGCGGCGTGTACGCCCAGGACGAGTGGGAGTGCCCGCCGACCATGAACCTGATGGCTCCAACGGGCAACAACACCGTGGCCTCCGGCCAACAACTTGACCTCAACCCAAGTGCCGTGCAGGTTGATTTTGGTCAGGAAACTAGCGACGAAATTGAGCCTACCAGCTTCTTCGGCGTAGCGCCAAACCCCACACGGGGCGAGCTGACGGTGGCGTTCGATGAAAATATTTTGGAAAAAACGGCCTCGCTCCGCCTCTGGAACCTGCAAGGCCAATTGCTCCACCAGGAGGTCATCGAGGGCGAAGCCAGCCACCGCCTCGACCTCGGCCAGTATGTGCCGGGCATCTACTTCCTCACGCTGGAAGTGGACGGCAAGCTGGTGCAGCGGGAGAAGATTATTGTGCAGTAAAAAATAGTTCGACAGTTTGACAGTTGGCAGTTGGCAGTCAGAGCCGTGGAAGCACCTACTGACTGCCAACTGCCAACTGTCAAACTGCCAACAAAAAAAACCGCCCCCCTTAAAACCATTTCATCATGAAAAGTGCTACTTCCTTTCGTTGGCTCATTGTGTTGAGCTTGTTTCCTACCTTTCTTTTTTCACAGCAGGCCATGCAGGTCAAACTCAAATTATTCAGCTACGACACCTGGGGCGTTTATGTCAAACCCATTAACGGCATCAGCCCGGGAACTCAAACCATCACTGGCACCGCACAGGTGACGGTTGTGATGCCGAAAAACTATCCTTGGACGGGGTTGCAAAACGTTAGCGGTACATGGGCAGCAAACGCATATGTTGATGGCCCCATGGAAAACCCAACGAAAAGCTATGTGTCATTTGGGCTATTGAACGACTCCCCGCACATCAACTATGTCGCAGGGCAAGAAACCTTGCTTTTCAAGTTTAAGCGAACCACCGCTTGCCCGGACAGCATTTATATCATCAAAAATGCGACCGACCCGTTCAGCCAACTTCCCAATTCCGTAAACAGCAACCCAAATAATGAATTCTCAGTCTGGGACCCAATCGGGCCAGCACTTTACGAATACCACAGCAACTACGCCCCCTCCGCCTGGAGCTGCCATGACAATGATGGGGATAATGTATTAAATGCTTTTGAGGACACCAATGGAAACGGAATTTTCGACGCCGGAGATGCCTCCGATTTGAACGAACACAATGGCGGCTTGAATTTAAAACTGCAACTTATTGAGGAGAATAAATGGGGCGTTTACGTCAAGCCGGACAGTACCATCATGCCTGGGCCTCTGACCATTACGGGTACAGCACAGGTAACGGTGGTGATGCCGAATGGTTATGTTTATGCTTATTCAAGTATAAAAGGTGCTTGGTCCGACAATGGACATGTAAATAGCCCATCAGAAAGCCCTAGCAGACAATACATTTCCTTTGGGCTTCTAAACGATTTCCCACATATCGACTATGTCGCTGGCCAAGAAACGCTGCTTTTCACTTTCCAAGGCAATGGGACTTGCCCAGACAGCATTTATCTGATTGACAATGCGACTGACCCATTTGCCCAGTTGCCAAATTCCCTTAACAGCAATCCCCAAAACGAATTCTCTGTCTGGGACCCAAATGGCCCTCAACTCTACTCCTACCATCAAAACTACGCCCCTTCCGCTTGGAGCTGCCACGACAACGATGGCGACGGTATGTTAAATGCCTTTGAGGATACCAATGGGAATGGGGTTTATGACGCTGGGGTGGATGTGTCGGATTTGAACGCTAATTGCATACCCACGCTTACTGCTTCAATTGGACAGGACATCACGGTGTGTCATGGCGAAGAAGCATATTTCATAGCTTCTTTCGCTCAACCCAACATGGAACTTTCTTTCATGCAGTGGCAAATCGCTGATAACGAAACTGGACCTTGGGCTGACATCATGAATTCGAATGGTATTTATACAGGAGTTACACAAACCAGCTCCGATACCTCTGGCACAGATACATTGACAATTACCAACACCATTGGACTAGGCAACAAATGGTACCGGGCCTCCTTCACAAATACTACATGCGATGTGCCTGTGTATTCCGGTGCGGCGCAGTTGGTGGTGGAAGGGCCAGTCAGCGTTGTTTCGCATCCAGTTGATTACGCCAACTGCGCTACGGAGTCTGCTACTTTTACGGCGCTTGTTTCCAATCAGGGCGCTGGTACGATGAGCTATTTGTGGCAGTATTCAACGGATGGTGTTACTTGGACATATCTCTCAAACAGCACTTCCCCTGGTGGCGCTAATTATGCGACAGTCACTACAACAACACTCAACATGGCCAACATCAATGTCGCAATGGACGGCTGGTACTTCCGCATGCGAACAAGCTCCAACGAATGCGGCTTTGTTTATTCCAATCCAGCGAGGCTGAACGTGGAAGGTTCCATTACGGTCAACGACCAGCCAGATGACGTATCTTCCTGTTCAGGAGGAGAGGCGTATTTTATTGCTTCTTTCAGCAATGCAGGTAATAGCTATCCTGCATACCAAAGTCAAACTTTGACGAACTACATTTGGCAAATCAGCTATGACAGCGGGGCAACCTGGAGCAATCTCACCAACGCAACAGGCGTATATGCGGGCATATCGGGTACAAATGTAGGTGGAACTGGTTCCGATACGCTTAACATTACCAATGTCATGTCACTCAATGGCTACCAATACCGGGTCGCTTATACCACGCCCACTTGCTCCTTGCCTATTTATTCCAACCCTGCGAGCTTGGAGGTTTCTGAAAACATTACTTTCTCCGACGACCCAGACGATGTCACGGTTTGCAGTGGCAATGACACGGTTTTCGTAGCTTCGGCCTCCATGCCACAAGGGTCTTTCAGCTTTGGGTGGCAATATTCTGACGACAACGGCGTGACATGGGTGGATATTGACTTTGAAACAATGGCAGCATTGTTTGCACATTCCATCACAGGCGAAGTGGCCAGTGGCACGGATATTTTGACGGTAAAAAACGTGGCGGGCATGTACGGTCGCCGCTTCCGTGCGGTCGCAGTGGCACAAGACTGCAACACCGTGTATTCCAACTACGCCATCTTGAGTGTGGAAGGCCCATTGACGGTTAACACCCATCCAACTTCGGTGACGGAGTGCTATGGGAATTCGACCATTTTTATTGCTTCTTTTAACGTGAGGTTTGGATTAGAACCTTTATAAAAGGCTGGTTTTCAAAGTTTT
>CAZDSU010000011.1:0-115632 GCA_964508135.1 uncultured Saprospiraceae bacterium | reverse complement strand
CATGGCATTTGTCATTTTGTATTTTTAAAAAGGCTAATTTAACAAAGTCAAGCTAATTAATCCATTCGGTTTTTCTAAAATTTAGTCGTTGCTTACTTTGAAAGCACTTTCCCGAGAAGCGGTCGTCGTGAAAATCATATTTTGGTCATCAGGATAATTGCCAATGAATGTGCAGTTCATCAACTCCGTATAGCATTTTTCGTCACCATTCAAGCTGAAAACTGCACCGCCACGCAAATAAGCTGCGTTTTCGATGAACACGCAGTTTTCAAGCGTCAGGTTACAAGTGCCATCTTCCGTGGCATTGCAGATTGCGCCACCATAAGTACCCATGTTCCTCTCAAATGAGCAATTAGTGAGTGTAGGATTGCTTTTACCTTTCAGCCTTCCGTCGTTATAAATGGCACCTCCATCAAGACCTGCTTCGTTGCCCTTGAATATGCAATTGACAAACACCGGGCTGCTCTCGCCCTTGCGGCCATTGTTGTAAACGGCTGCACCGTCCCGGCCAAGGTTCTTGCGAAATTCGCAGTTGCTGATGGTTGGCTTGCTGCTGCCGTTCTCTCCATCAATGAACATGCCGCCGCCACAACGAGTTTTGTTGCCGTCATTTGCTTGACTGTTGGCATTGCCAGCCGTAATCACAAATCCGTCAATCAAGGTGTTCTCAGCTACATTTTTCATATACACCACATTGTAAGCGTTGTCAGCTTGGCCGGGTTGGCCAATTTCACCACTTAAAATGGTTGCGCTTGCTGCATCCTGGCGCTGATCAACGAATGTCTCCGTACCATTGAAATTGCCGATGAGGCTAACGCCACTTTTAACGTTAAAGGAAGCATTCCTGTCGTTTCCAGCAGTGGGCTTGTAGGTGCCGAAAGCAACCCATACCTGCATACCTGCTGTAGATTGGTTGAGTGCAGCGACTAAGTCGCCAGTTGCGTCTGACCATGAAGTTCCATTCCCAGTGGCGCCCTGATGGACGTAAATAATTTGTGCCTGTGCATTGCAAATAATTGCAAGTAACGCAGTGATGAGCAAAGTCGGTTTCAATCGCTTTGTGTTTAGTCGGTTACAAAAAAAAATCTAAAATTGGAAATTTGGCGTTCAAAACGCCATGGGAAGAAACTCTAATGCAGATGAGGCATACTGCCCCTAATAATCGCCAAATAGGATAAATCAGCGATAAATTGTGGATTGTTTGGTATCAAAGGGCTAAAAATCTCTCTTTCTTTCTCTGAGCAAAGGTATAGAAAGATTCATACCAAAAAGAATAAAATTTGATCTTTTTTCTAAAAAATAATTCCTTTCAAACAGGGTATCATCAAAATCCATCTGTTGTATTCCGTTAGGCATTGTTGCATTGTTTGAAACGAACAGTGAATTGGAAATTAAATTCCGTTTGCCTAAAAATAAATACGTTGCCACAAAAGATTCATCAAGTTTTTCACGGGATTGACATTTCGACCTCATCCACCACCCGGATACTAGTTTCTATGGCGCCGTGAACCGTACCACTGTGGCCCTTGAAATGGGTAGCCTCGCCTGCAAAAAACAAAAGCCCATCAACATCCGAAGCAAGCTCCTTTCTGAAAATCAAGCCACCCCCCACCTTGGGGTAGGAGTACGTTCCTCTTATAAACGGCTCTTTGCCCCAATCCATCAAATGGAACCCATCTTGAAGGATGCTCTGGGAAGCAATATTGTTGCCGAAAATATTGTCCAAATGGCCAAGCAAAAATCCCTTGGCGTCGCTTGGGTTCATGGAACTGAACTGTTCTCCTTTTTCGCCCATAACAAAAGCAGTTAAAATCGGAGTGGTTCCACGCCCCACTGCTGTTGCCCAAATTTCTGGCACTTCATTGTAGCCGATGACTGAACCCAGCTTTTCTGAGGTCAAGCCTTCCCAAAACGCTTGGCTAAATTTGAAGATAGCCTTCACACCACCACCCATACCTATATTACTGTATGCGTCAACCTTTGTGGAAGGCAACCCAGGGTTGAACGTGATGTCTCCATCTTGCAAGACGGTCAAGGGTACGGTAAGTATCACCCGGTCAGCTTGGTAGGTCTTGTTGGCTTGGTCGGTGAGGACGATTTTAGTGCCTGAATAGTCTATTTTCTTGACTTGAGCATTCTTCACGACTTTGTCCAGTACGGAAGCGAACTTTGTCTCCAAGATGGAAAGCATGGACTTGTCCTTGAGGCCGTAACTTTCGTCGCCAGCCGTCCAAAGATTGTCCTCTTCGGCTAAACCCTTGATGCTCAACCTATTATTTGAAGTGCCATACTCGTTGCCCAGCAAGCCATTTGCTACACCGAACATGTTCCAGGAAATACCAGACATTGAAAAAACATTTTCAACCGTCAAATCAGCACCGGAATAAAGCGGTGCATTGTCCACAAACTGTCTAGTATTCACGTACCCTTGATATTGTCCAGAAAGAGGTTCAGACTTTAGCGCGGGCTCGGTTTGGTCGCCGGGATTTTGCTTAAAAAAATAAAAGTCGTCGGTGTCCACGTCGTTCAATTTGGCCTTAACCTGCTCCGTGACAATCCGATACCATTCTGAATTGTCGCCATGAATCTCCTCTGCACCGAGTTCAACATCAAAATCAGCAAAACCGCTAAGATGCCGAATACGCCCACCTACCCTACCAGATGCTTCCAAAATCTTCACGTTGAACCCACGCTCCTGAAGGTGCCAGCCCGCATACAGGCCAGCCGCACCAGCTCCCACTATAACTACTGTGTAATCCTTGAACTTGTTTACCGGGGTAATGCCATCGTCGTCGTCTTGGCCTTTATTTCCGCAGGAAGAGAGCAAAGCGGGAAGTGTAAAAGCAGCGGGCATGGAATAGCCCAATTGTTGGAGGAATCTGCGTCGTTTCATGGTTTGTAATTTGTTTTGGACTGCCCAAAGCTACACGAAAACTCACTTGGCTTATACTGTAAAATGGCAATAAGAAGCTAAAAACAGCAAAATCCCGGAAACCAGTTAGCCCCTACCCAGTTTGTTCTTTGGTGAAAAAATGCCCAGAGCGAACTGTCTGCTCAAACCGCTTTATATCCACTTCGGCTTCCAATTCACCTTTTCCCAGCAGAAAGTTGGTCATTTGCTTCGCAAAAAAAGGCCCAAGCAGCGCCCCCTTAGTGCCCAATCCATTGAAAATTGCGAGTGCAGGGTACTGTGGATGAAGCCCTAAAAATGGCCGTAAATCAGCAACCGTGGGGCGGATGCCCGCCAAATGACTAACTACCTCGAATGGCACAGCCAGTGTCTTTTCCAACTCTGCTAGCAGCGTCTCTAAACCAAGCAGCGTAGGGTTTGGCCCTTCAAACTCGAAACGGCTCGTGGAGCCAGCCCAGTACAAGTCTTCGCCCAGTGGAACCAGAAAAAGCTTGTGCTTCAAAATCCGGCAAGCTTGGAGGCTAGGTATTCGCACGATTAGCAGCTCGCCTTTTGTGGCCAAAAAAGGAAGATGGTTGAAAAATGGGTTTTCAACGGCCTTCGCACCCTCACAAAAAATGAGCTTTTGTGCTGACCAATTATTATAAACTACTTGACCATTTTCAAACCTAAGTTTTTGATAATCAATGTTTTCCGTAAAAAACAAACCCTCTCTTTCAAGTAATTTGCGCCAGCTTGCTACCAACAGCGGGAGAGCAACCTGCGCACATCCAGTCAACTCACCCCAAGCGTGTGGCTCCTTGATTTTACCATCAAACTCAATCATCTCCGGCTCGTCGTTCATGTACGCTTGAAATTCTGGGTAGCCGCTCCGACGCATCCATTCGTTTTCCTCAAAGGTATTGTGCAGCGCCCGGACTATGCGGCGGTCGTGCCAGAGCTGCACGCCCAGTTGCCCTTCGAGGCTTTGGTAGGTTTCCTTCGCAAATGCCGACAGCTCCTCAAACCGCCAACTTTTGGCGATGCGCCGACCGGTGACGGGGTTGACCAAGCCAGCAGCAATGTTGGAAGTACGGCCCTCGTGCGGATAGTCCAACACCACAACTCGTTGGTTTTCAAGCAGCAGAAAATGTGACAGCAGCGTACCCGCCAGTCCCTGGCCGACGATGATGAAGTCAACATGCTGCTTTTTTTCCAAAATGGGGAGGTTAGATATTGGGGTATTGGGGTATTGGGGTATTGGATTACTATACAACGCACTGATTGTCAATATCTTAATATCCCAATCACCCAATATCCCAATAACCCAATCACAAATTAGTCAGTTCGTCCCTCATCTTTTTGGGCAGGCTGGCCACGACGAGGTCGTAGGAATGGTCAACCATTTTTTTCAAAAATGAATCATCCAACCCGCCCTCGAACTGCACGGTGTTCCAGTGCTTTTTGTTCATGTGGTAGCCGGGTGAGATGTCGTCAGGGTGTTCCTCCCGAAGCTCGATGGCCCAGTTCGGCTCGCATTTTAGGTTGACGGTGAACTCCACCGAATCAAGTCCGGTGAGGGCAAACATCTTACCCATGACCTTGAAAACCAAGGTTTCCTCACCGAACGGGAAGGTATCTTCCACGCCTTTTTTCCGAAGGCAATAATCACGAAATGCTTCTATATTCATTGATTATCAAGGTTTTGCAACAAATCAGGGCGGCGTTCTTGGGTGCGTTGAATGGCCTGTTCCATCCGCCAATCTTCTATCTTGGCAAAGTTGCCGGACATCAGCACCTCCGGCACTTTCCAGCCCCGAAACTCGGAAGGGCGGGTGTAAACGGGCGGTGCCAGCAGGTTGTCCTGAAACGAATCGAAGAGTGCCGAGGTCTCGTCGCCGAGTACGCCCGGAATCAGCCGCCCGATGGCGTCCACAAGTACGGCCGCAGGTAGTTCCCCACCGGACAGCACATAATCGCCGATGGAGATTTCCAAAGTGACGAAATGCTCCCGCACCCGCTCGTCAATTCCCTTGTAGTGGCCGCAGATGAGCAGCAAGTTTTGCTTCAAAGAAAGTTGGTTGGTCAGCCCTTGGTTGAGCCGATGACCGTCCGGGGTGAGGTAGATTATCTCGTCAAACTGGCAGCTCTCCTGCAATTTTTCGATGCAATTGACCAATGGTTCGGTCATCATCACCATGCCCGCACCGCCGCCGAACTGGTAGTCATCCACCTGTTGGTGTTTGCCAAAACCGAAGGTGCGAAGGTCATGAACTTCCACTTGTAGCAGTCCCTTTTCCTGCGCCCGTTTCATGATGCTGTGCTCAAATGGACTTGCAAGCAGCTCGGGGTGAACGGTGATGATATGGATTTGCATTTTTAAGGAAAAAGTAAAAAGGGCAAAGTAAAAAGTGAATTCCGAATGTGGCGACTGGTTGTGGTCGCCCAATTTATTGGGCAGACCGATTTAAAATTCAGTACATGTTTTGTTAAAGCAAACAGCTATCAACGGCCAGCCCAATAAATTGGGCGACCACAAACCCGACACATCTTTTGAAACGGCCTTTTTATTTGAAAATATTTCTTGAACCTTATTTTTCAATCCCCAGCAGCTCCACCTCAAAAACCAAGGTAGCATACGGGCCGATTTGTCCACCTGCCCCACGATCCCCGTAAGCAAGGTTTTGCGGGATGAAAAGCTTCCATTTCGAGCCAACATTCATCAGTTGCAGGGCCTCGACCCAACCGGGGATTACACCCGTGACCGGGAAAACAATCGGTTCGCCACGTTCCACCGAACTATCGAACACGGTGCCGTTAAGCAATGTGCCAGTGTAGTGCACTTGGACCTTGTCCGTAGATTTCGGTATTTCGCCAGTGCCTTCTTTGAACACCTCGTACTGGAGGCCGCTGGGCATCACAATCACACCTGGACGCTGGGCGTTTTGGGCGAGGAAGGCAGTGCCTTCGGCCATGGCCTTTATCTTTTGGCCTTCCTTTTCCCGGTTGGTGAAATCAGTGACGCATTTATTGGAATTCACTGGGTCCATCAGCGTCGGCTTGCCCGCCTGTACATCTTGAATGGCTTGAGAAAACAGGCTCAGGTCAATGTCGGCCATGCCCTGTTTCTTCAGGTTTTGACCAATCAAAACACCTAAGGCATAGCTGACGGAATCCTTCTGGGTTTTGAGTCCCTGCGCATGAATAGTAGAGAAACAAAAAACACCAAACACAACAAAAATAAATGGCTTCATCGAAAGATAGTTTTGTGATAAAATAGGGTCAAAGATAGGAAAGTTTGAAAGCAAGGCCATCAAGGCGTTTTCAACCAAATGAGGATTCAATACCGTGCAAGCAGTCATTTTCCGTAAAATTGCCCCTCAAATAAAAAATTCATGAAAATATCCAGCATCGTTGGCATACTGATTACCTGCGCTTTCCAAGTCTTCAGTCAAAATTCCAGTTTCAATTTCACAAAAGCAGAACTCGAAAGCCACCTGAAATACATCGCCTCCGATGAACTTGGGGGCCGCCGAACTGCCTCCGCTGGCGAACAGTTGGCTGCCGATTATATCGCCCGCCAATTGGAAAATTACGGGGTAAAGCCAGCGCCAACTCAACCTGATTTTTTCCAAAAAATGCCTTTCAAAAGTTTTAAACCTCCAAAATCGGCCACGCTGACCATTGGGAGCACCAAATTCAAATCTGGTGACAACTTGTTGGTTATCAACGAAAAAGGCATTGACACCCAAGCCGAAATCGTGTTTGCAGGTGGCGGATGGGTGGATGAAGCCAAGGGCATTGACGACTACAAAGGCTTGGACGTGAAGGGCAAAATCGTGCTCACCATCATCGGCACACCCGAAGGCAATACCCCCAACGACGTGTTCCAATCCATGCCACAGAAGCAAAAATTTGCCGCAGAACGGGGCGCGGTCGCCTTGCTGGAAGCATATCGGATGGCGTTGCCTTGGCAAATTGCCCAGAGCTTTTTTGGCAAGGAGCGGATTGAAATCAACACATCGGACGAAAGCGGCGCCATCGTGTACGGCTGGGTGCAGGAGAAGAACCCTGGCATCCTGACGCTGGTGAGGGGACAAAACAACCCATCCGCCCGGTTTCAAGTGGAAGTTGGCGACAGCAAAAACCTCCTCGCTTCAAACATCATCGGGGTAATCGAAGGCACCGATGATGCGCTGAAAAACGAGTACGTGCTACTCAGCGCACACTACGACCACGTGGGCATAGGCAAACAAGGCGGGGCAGCCTTTTTGCCGCAAGACAGCATTTTCAACGGAGCACGTGACAATGGAATCGGCACGGTGGCACTGCTGGCTGCCGCCAAAGACCTTGCTGCCAACCCACCAAAACGCTCGATTTTGTTGCTGGCCTGCACCGCCGAGGAGATGGGCATGTTGGGCAGCGCCTGGTACGCCGACCACCCATTGATTCCGCTGGATAAAATGGTTTTCAACCTGAACACTGACGGCGCTGGCTACAATTCCACCGCCCATTTCAACGTCATCGGCATGGGGCTGACCAATGCCGACGAGGAAATGAAAAAAGCTGGCAAGCAGGTCGGCCTGACCATGCTCGGCGACCCCGCCCCTGAGCAAAACCTGTACGAGCGCTCGGACAATATTTCTTTCGCACGAAATGGAATCCCGGCTGTGGATTTTGCACCCGGCATCACCGAAATGAACGAGGAGGTGTACAAATACTACCACCAGGCTGCCGACAATGCCGACTCGATTGATTACGATTATTTGCTGAAATTCTGCCAAGCGTATACGCTAGCAGCTAGGATGATTGCTGATAAAAAAGGAAAAATCGAATGGATTGGCGAAGGAAAGATTTTTGAAAAATAACGGCTCAATTCAACATCACCCGCTTCGCAATATTGGCTGAATTTTGCGAAGCAACCAAGAAATACACACCTCGTGGAAGTGCTGAACAGTCCATTTCTGCTGAGGTATTTGCCATTTTTACTTCATAAAGAACAGGTTGGCCGAGCGTGTTGAACAGGCGCACTTGCCAAGCCCCGCCGCTAGAGGATTGGATTTCAAACCGCAATTTCCCCATGACCGGATTCCCTAAAATCAGTAGGTCGTTCCCACCCGTTTTATCGCTCACGCCCACCGTTGCGCAGCCATCCGAATTGAGCAGTCCGGCCCTGAAATCATTGAGCGCAGCGTACATCCGCAGCTTTTGGCCTTTGGAAAACATGGCCATGCAGGCATCGTCGGTGTAGTTCATGAAGTTCATCCACATGTCGGGGTCGGTGCAGGAAAACGTGGTGCCATCAGGGCATTCATGGAGGTAGTCCTCGCAAGAATTCGGAGTGTCGGCCACCCCATCGTCCTCGTCGCAGCAACTGTTGAAGTTGGGGCCCCAGAGGTGTTCGAGGTTGAAATAATGTCCGATTTCATGGGTGCAGGTGCGACCAAGGTGGTAAGGTGGATCGGCGGCTGTACCGATTGTGCCGAACTGCCTGTAGCTAACTTCCACGCCTTGCTCGTCGGCTGGCCCTTCGCCGGGGAAAGTCGCCGTGCCGCCCAGTCCCCCCGCAAATTTGGACACCCAAATGTTCAGGTACTTCCCAGCATCCCAGGCATCTTGGCCACCTTGGCTGCTGTGATGGATGGCTGCCGTGCCACCGATGCCGATGTTGTTGTCTGACTGAGTTCGGGTGATGCCAGTAGTGGCATTGCCGTTGGGGTCCTTGGAGGCGAGGCAAAAATGAAAATCCACGTCGGCAATGACTGATTGAAACATGACTGGCACACTCCCAATTTCTGCGTTTTCAGCGTTAAAATCTTCATTCAGCACGTCTATTTGCGACAATATTTGCTCGTCAGAAATGTTCTCGACAGCTTGGTTCCAAACCACATGCACCACGACGGGGATGGTCACCACCATGCGTTCTCTCACTACTTGGATGGGAACGCCCATTGAAGCAACTGTGGTTGTTATCCTCCCCAATTCCTGGCTCACTCCACAGCGGTCAGCAGACTGACTGAAAGCATTTGCGAAGCCAAAAACCAAACAAAAAACGATGGGCGTATGCTTTTTCATTGGAAATGATTTCTGCGGTTATTGGGGTATTGGGGTATTGAGTAAATAGCCAACTCAAATCTCTGATTATCAATCACTCAATCACTCAATACCCCAATAACTTAATACCCCAATAACCCAATAACTCAATACCTAAATCAGTTTTGTGCGACCAGCGACACCTCCTCCGCATTGCCGTTGCCATCCCTGCCTCGGAACTCCTTTCTTGGTGCTCTCGACACGATGAACTCGACCCGGTCGCCAGACCGAAGTTTTGAAAATTCCGTTCCACCCACGCAGTCGTCCATGCCGAAATAGAAGTCCCCAGCATCGGTTCCGATGAACCCGCAGAATTCCATTAAGCGTTTGACAACGCCAGTATAGCCGTCGCCCGTGCGGAGTCCGTTTCTGCTGTCTGCTGTGGGTTGCCCCGCTTCACGGTACCTATTATTTTCAACTAAGCCCGGCGTTTCGGCATATTTTAGGTCTTCCTCATCCTCGTCAAATTCGCCACGCTGATGCCACATTTTCTCCCGGCATTCCTTGCAGTAGAATGCCCGGTTCTTGCGCACAAACTCGTCCGTTTTGATGGGATTCGGGCCAGTGTGGAACGGCGCTTTGCACATCACCTCCCGTATTTCGTTCGACATCCTGATTTCTTCCAACAGGTCGTTGAGCCAAATCACGTCGAAATCACGCACACCTTTCAGGTTTTTTCCTTCGGAAAGCTCAAAGGAACAAGCACCGTGGATACTGGCAATGGCCGTCCGTTTGCCCAAAAGCCGCACTTTTTGCAGCACGGGCACGTAATCCCGGTCGCCGCCAATCACAATGGCGATGTCGTAGACCAGCGGCAGCGCTGCGAAATAGAGCATGGACGAGGCGAGGGCAATGTCCACGCATTTTTCCTCCGGTGAAAAATCGTCGTCAGGGTGGCGATCCTTGCGTTTGAGACGTCGGCCACGATAGTCCACGAGGTAAACTTCCACCTCGTAATTGTACTCCTCCCGCAGCACATCGTAAAAAATCCTTCGGCGTTTCACCATGTCCTTGTCGGCGTCCAGAAAATTGGTGGCATTGGAGCCGAACATGAAAATGCGCACGATGTCCACGCTTTTGTCGCCCAGTTTTTTGGCGATTTGATTCCCAACAACATGCGGCAGCTTGCCATAATCCACCTGAAAATCCTCTCCGAGGGTACGCAGATTGGAATACAGCCAGGTACCGTCAATGAATACCATAACTTTGGCCATCCTTGTTTGTTTTGTAGGCTGGTAATTTTATAAACAACTGAAAACCAATATTTTACAAACTACTCACCAGCCCGGGTAAAGCATAACATCTATTAACAAGCGACGGCTATTCGACCAAGAATTTCGATTCAATTTTGTTGCCGTCCTTTTCAAACACTATTTTATAACTGCCCTTTTGGAGATAATATTTGCCGTTCTTAGCCTTCTCCACTTTGATTTCTTTGTCCTCCTTTTTCTTCTTTTCGTTTAGTTGCTTCGCAAAAGCGGTGACTGCGCTGTCCGAAATATCGCCGTGATATTCTGGATAATTGAGGCCGTGGGTCACATCCACTTCCCAAGTTTTCAGCTTGAGATCGCCCATCATCACCATGATTTTCAGCTTGCCACTGGTCTTTGTGAAAACAGCCATTTTGACGTCAGGTTCAGTGGTCTTTTCGCTCCAGGTGCTGCGGAGGCTGCCCCAATTTCCTCGGAATTTCAATTTTGGAATGTCAAAAGCATAAAGGTTTTTTTTCAAAATGCTGTCACGAAGCTGCTGCACCTCCTTCACGTCGGCGAGGTACATCGAACGCCCGTGCGTACCAACCACCAGCTCGTTTTCACGGGGATGTACCACCAAGTCATGCACCGCCACCGCTGGCAAATCTTTGTTCATCTGCATGAAACTTTCCCCTCGGTCGAGCGAAAGGTACAACCCGTGATCAGTGCCAACATACACCAAATCAGGGTTCTTCGGGTCTTCCTGCACCACGTTGACTGGCTCCAGTGGCAGTTCAACGCCAATGCGCCGCCAAGTTTCGCCGAAGTTTTCGGAGGCGTAAACCATTGCCTCGAAGTTGTCCTGCCGATAGCCGTTCAGCGAGATGTAAACCCTCCCCTTTTCCACCGCCGAAGCCTGCACTCGGCTTACCCAAAACCCAGCGGGCAGCCCTGCGGAAATGTTCGCCCAGTTATTGCCGCCGTCACGAGTCACTTGCAACAAACCGTCGTCGGAACCGGTGTAAATCAAGCCGAACTTCATCGGGCTTTCGTGAATGGTGGTCAGCGTACCGAACGGCACGTCGCCCTTGATGCCGCCATTGGTTAGGTCGCCTGAGATGGCCTCCCAGTCTTTGCCCTGATTGAAGGAGCGGTGCAATTTGTTGGAGCCGATGTAGAGGATGTCCTCGTTGTGGCGGCTGAGGTGAATGGGCGTCTGCCAATTCCACCGAAGTGGGCGCTCGCCAAGGTCGTGCTTTGGCGTGATGTACGCCGACTCACGGGTGCTGCGGTTGATTCGGTAGTAGTTTCCAAACTGAAATCCCGTGTACACGGTCTCGTTGTCACGGGTGTCCACGGCTACCTGCATCCCGTCACCACCGAGGATGGACTTGAAGGGGTACTGGCCGCTGTCGTGCCAGTCCACACTGGGTTTGTAATCGTGCGGGCCTGCCCAAACGCCGTTGTCTTGGAGGCCACCATACACGTTGTAGTTCTTGGCCATATCCACAGCCACGGCGTAAAATTGGCCAACGGCAGGGGTGTTGCACTTGACCCAATTCTCCCCGTCGTCGTAACTGATGTTGATGCCGCCGTCGTTGCCAAGCACGAGGTGGCCGGGGCGGTTCGGGTTGGCCCAAAGTGCGTGGTGGTCAGCATGTACGTTGTCGCCGTTGATGGACTTCCAGGTCTTGCCCCCGTCGCCCGATTTGAGGACTGGCACGCCGAAAATATAGAGCTTGTCTGCCTCTTGCGGAGCGACCCGTATTTGCCCAAAATAATAACCGTAGCTGTAAAACAGGTCGTCGAGATAGCCTTCGTGGGTCTTCTTCCAAGACTTCCCGCCGTCCATGCTGGCATAGACTTCTGCACCTACAACAGGCGTATCGAACAGCAGCGAGTTGGCGTCCTCCATGAATTCCACGAGGGCGAGGGGTGTGATTTCGCCCTTTTTCACCATCTCAAAAACCTTGTCCACGCTGTATTTTTCTGGGAAGTCGTTGTCGCTGAGGTAGGCCTTGACCTTGTCTTTTTCCAATTTCAAAAACGCCTCCTTGGTCATGCTGCGCAGGTCGTCCTTGGTGAGTCCCTCCGTTTTTTCCTTTGCTTCTTTCGGTCTTCGGTTTTGGTTGTCAACGATGGCGTAAATCACCGAGCTGCCGTCCTTCGCTCCCACCGCCAAACCGATTCGACCCGTACCATCACCATCAGGGAAGCCGCTGCCTTCGGCAGACATTTTCGCCCAGGTTTCACCGCCGTCCGTGCTTTTGTAGATGCCAGAACCGGGGCCAGCTTCCACCAAGTTCCAAGCCCGGCGCTCTCGGTGCCAGATGGCAGCGTAGAGCGTGTTTGGGTCTTTTGGGTTAATGACAAGGTCAACCGCCCCGCTGTTGTCATCCACAAAAAGCACCTTGCGCCAAGTTGCGCCGCCATCGGTAGTTTTGAAAACGCCACGGTCGGCATTGGGCGAGTAGAGGTGGCCGAGCGCTGCGACCCAAAGCGTGTTGGGGTCGGTGGGGTGCAGTACCACCCTGCCAATATGGTGGGTTTCGCCGAGGCCCCGGTGCTCCCAGGTCTTGCCGCCGTCGGCACTGCGGAACATGCCCGCCCCAGCGTAGCTGCTGCGGCTGGAGTTCACCTCGCCCGTTCCAACCCAAATCACATTTTTCTTCCAGTCCACAGCAATGTCACCAATTGTCATCACTGCCTCGTTGTCGAAAATGGGGCTAAACGACTGGCCATTGTTCTCGGTTTTCCAAAGCCCACCGGAGGCATAGGCGACATAAAAATAGCTGGGGTCTTGTTCCCAAACGTCCACGTCGTCCACCCGCCCGCTGTGAATGGTAGGGCCAATGGAAGAAAATGGCACATTGGCCACCAGCGATTTTTCGAGCAGGGCCTTGCGCTTTTCCATGCCAGCGATGCGCTCGGCAGTTGGGGTTGGAAGGATTTGCGCAGCGAGTGAAATGGGTAGCGCAATTAAAATGAGTAGGATGAAAGGTTTTGCCATTTTGTGGAAGTTCAGATGCCTCAATGTGGCCGCCCAATTTATTGGGCAGGCCGTTAATTTTAGTTGTTTGATGCAGGTTAAATCAATTCGTCAATCGCATCGGCCAGCCCAATAAATTGGGCGGCCACAAATTCAATCCAACTCGTATTCCTTGATTTTTCGGTAGAGGGTTCTTTCGGAGATGCCGAGGTCGGCGGCGGCCTCTTTGCGGCGATTGCCGTGTTTTTTTAGCGCCTTAAAAATGAGGTCTTTCTCCATGTCGAACAGGTTGAGGCTGGCTTCCACGACCTCGGCCTTGTGAAAATCCTTGCCATGTTTTTCAATGATGACAGGCTTGTAGGAGTCATGGGAGTCTTCGTTGAGGGGAGAAAAAAACGGCTCGTCGTTTTCAAAATCTTGTCGCCTGAAGTTACCCGATGCTGGGAAAGTCTGTGTCTTCAAACCCCGGTAGGTGCTGGTGTCCGGCATGGTCAGGTCGTTTTGGCGCACCAACTCGAAGACCAGGTTTTTAAGGTCGTTCAGGTCGCTTTTCATCTCGAAAAGGAACTTGTAAAGTATCTCCCGCTCCTGAAAGCCCTCTGCGTTGTGGCTACCAAATTCCGACGGTACTGGCAGGTTTCGCTTCGCAATATTTGGCACAAATTCGACCAGTTCCGCAGCGGTGAGCAACCTGTTTTCGGAGAGTACGGAGATTTGCTCCGCAACGTTTTTCAGTTCCCTGATGTTGCCGGGCCAGCGGTAGTTTTCGAGCAGTTGACGAGACTGTTCATCGAGGCGGACGGGGTCTGTGTGGTAGCGCTCGGCCATGTCCATCGCAAACTTTCGGAAGAGCAGGTTAATGTCCTCCCGCCGGTCCTTCAGCGCTGGAATCTTGATGGGCACGGTGTTGAGGCGATAGTAGAGGTCTTCCCGGAACTTGCCCTTGCGCACCCGCTCCTCCAAGTCCACGTTGGTGGCAGCCACCACTCGCACGTCGGTGCGCTCCACCTTTGAGGAGCCGACCCGGATGAACTCGCCTGACTCCAACACCCGCAACAAATAAGCTTGGGTATCCTGCGGCAACTCGGATATTTCGTCCAAAAAAATAGTACCCTGGTTGGCAGTTTCAAAATAGCCTTTGCGGTCGTTCACCGCCCCCGTGAATGCTCCTTTTTCATGCCCGAAAAGTTCGGAATTGATGGTGCCAGCAGGAATTGCCCCGCAGTTAACAGCGATGAATTGGTTGTGCTTTCGGGCGCTGAGAGCGTGGATTATTTTGGAGATGTTCTCCTTCCCCACCCCGCTTTCACCTGTTATCAGAACAGTTAGGTCAGAGTTGGCGACACGGGCAGCGGTGTCCAACGCCCGGTCGAGCAGCGGCGAAGTGCCGATGATGCCGAAGCGCTGTTTTATGGATTGTGTTGTACTCATGTTTGTATTGTGGCCGCCCAATTTATTGGGCTGGCCAAGGATATGCATGGCCAGCCCAATAAATTGGGCGGCCACAATCGGCTATGGAAAGCTTACCTCTCCCATAAGCGTTGCGCTCGTAGCCCCCGTCACCTTGACCCAAGTGTAATCACCAGGTTTTAGGTTGTCCATTTTCGGGAAGACAATCATCTTGTTCTGTGAGTTGCGTCCCTTGAAATCCTTGTCAGACTTCTTCGAATCGCCCTCAATCAGTACCTTAAAAGTCTTGCCGATGTCGGCCTTGTTGTGACGCAGCGAGACTTCGCTTTGCTTGTCCACGATTTCTTGCAAACGCCGCCTTTTCACTGGCTCCGGCACATCGTCGGGGTACTTGCGAGCGGCCATCGTGCCGGGCCTTTCTGAGTAAAAAAACATGTACGACATGCTGTAGTTCGCCCATTCCACCATGTTCACGGTATCCTGGTGCTCGTGTTCCTCCTCGCCGCAGAAGCCAGCGATAATGTCCGAACTGATGGTGCACTCTGGGATGATTCGGTAAATAGCCTGAACCCGTTCCATGTACCATTCACGGTCGTAGGTGCGGTTCATGCGTTCCAGCACGGTCGAGTTGCCACTTTGTACGGGCAGGTGGATGTATTTGCAGATGTTTTCGTAGCGGGCAATGGTACGCAACACGTCGTCGGTGATGTCCTTTGGGTGAGAGGTGGAGAAACGCACCCGAAGGTTGGGATTCACCTGCGCCACCAATTCAAGTAGCTGCGCAAAGCTCACAACTTGCTCATTTTCAGGATTTTGCCACTTGTAACTGTCCACGTTCTGGCCGAGGAGCGTCACTTCTCGGTAGCCCCTTTCGTACAAGTCCTGTGCCTCGGAAATGATGCTGAAGCAATCCCGGCTGCGCTCCCGTCCACGGGTGAACGGCACGACGCAGAACGAGCACATGTTGTCGCAGCCGCGCATGATGGAGATGAAGGCCGTGACGCCGTTGCTGTCCAGCCGCAGCGGGCTGATGTCGGCGTAGGTTTCTTCCCTTGACAAAAACACATTGACACCCCGCTCGCCCTCCTCTGCACCAGCCACGAGATTGGGCAGGTCACGGTACGCATCTGGCCCGATGACGAGGTCTACGAGTTTTTCCTCTTCGAGGAACTTGCTTTTGAGTCGTTCTGCCATGCAGCCGAGCACACCGACCATCGTGCCGGGGCGCTGGCGCTTCATTTTGGCAAAAACGTTTAGCCGTTGCCGCACCGTCTCCTCCGCCTTCTCCCGAATGGAGCAGGTGTTGACGAGGATGAGGTCGGCATTTTCGAGCTGACGGGTGGGCCGGAAACCCACCTCCGCCAAGATGCTCGCCACGATTTCGCTGTCGCTGAAGTTCATTTGGCAGCCGTAGCTCTCAATGTAGAAATGCTTGCCGTTGCCAGTCTGGCTGCCTTCAGCAGCAGGGTTTTCTTCGTAAAAAACCTGTCCCTGTTTCGTCTCGTCTATTTCCTTCACGATACCCGTCAGGGTTGGATTGTTATCGTACATAACCTGTGTTTGAATTTGAGGTGGCAAAGATAAAAAACTTGTGGGGGAAGTGTGACAAAATGTCAGGGGGAGAAAGGCCTTGGGTTTCAGGGGTATGGGAGGCGGGAAATTAGTGAAGGATAACTAGCAGAAACCTGAAGGCTTGGGTGGTTGACCCGTACTAATTCCATTTTAGGATTCAAAAATAGATTAGGGCAACTGGGCGCTTTTCGTAGTTTTGCCGCGCATTTGTTGTGAAAATAAATACTAAAAACGTTCAACTCATCATTTCGGAGGGACAATTTTCGATTTGGGCGGGTGGGTACAAAAAAACAAAAAAAGAGAACAACATGAAAGTGTCAGATTTTATCGAAGTAAAAAAGGGAAATGTTGCTGCGCGATACAGTAAGCCAACTGTCGCTGCGGGCCATTTTATCAATGACTACATTGAAGGGCGCATTGACATCAATTGCGACTTAATGGAATTGCTGAAGCATAAAGAAGAACTGTTCACCTACGAGTATATTTGGCACCACTATAACTTTTTCATCTCCCGAATGATACCAGAGGTGGTAATACATTCCAAAAAACAAGACGAGCGGATAGTTCGTGGGCATTACGACAATAAGAACGACTTGTTCAATTGGTTCCTCGGCCCCAGGATGATTTATACCAGCTGCTATTTCAATGACCCCGATGAAACCCTGGAAGAAGCACAGGACAATAAGATGAACCTGATTGCCCGGAAAATGCAATTAAAACCAGGCGAATCTTTGCTGGACATTGGGTGTGGCTGGGGCACTCTGGTGGCGCATTTGGCTAAGCATTATGGTGTGGATGCAACAGGCGTGACCATCGCTCAAGCTGGTGCAGATTGGGGGAACCGCCAAATTGAAGAATATGGCGTAAAGGACAGGGCCAGAATTTGGAGAATGGACTATCGGGACATTCCAACCGACAAGAAATACGACAAAATAACTTGCCTCGAAATGGCAGAGCATGTTGGCATCAAGTATTTCAAGAAATTCATGGCGCAGATTTATGACCTGCTGAAAGATGACGGATTGTTTTACCTGCAAATTGCTGGATTGAGGGAGCGTAGCAGCTTGTTTCAAAAAAAGGACCGGGAAGAACTGGTATGGGGGCTTTTCATGAGCGAGCATATCTTCTCCGGAGCCGATGCGAGCATGCCCCTCAACTGGGACTTGAGGCGCATCGAGAAAGTAGGTTTTGAGGTTCACAGTGTTGAAAACATTGGCATCCACTACGGCAAGACCATCCACTACTGGTATGATAACTGGCAATCCAACAAAGAAAAAGTGTTGGAAAAATACGGGGAGCGGGTTTTCCGCATTTATGAAGTATTCCTTGGTTGGTCGGTGTATACTGCACGCCAAGGTGGCTCCACTGCCTACCAGATTGTTTGCCGGAAGAACTTGAACAATGCCGACCGCAACCGTTTCATTGGCGCTACCAACTTGGGCGAAATGGAAGTTGGGGTATAAACACCCTACTGTGTTGAAGCGACTACGCCAGCAAAACTAGAAATTTAGAAAACGGACGAGCCGAAGCAGGTGGTTTTCCTGCTTCGGCTTTTTTATGGTAGGATGGGATTCTCTTCCTGTGCTGAAGCTCTTCGCCGTTTTGTAAAAAACTTTCCTGAACCCACCTTGTTGATTAGACAAAATCTACATTTGCGGACTTTTTAAAATTATGGCTACCATCAAATTTACATTCGAAGATAAAACCATCGCTCCGGTAACGGTCAACGATGTTCAAGCGGACGTTTCCATCTTGGAAGTCACGGAGGAGCACGGTATCCACTTGAACCACAATTGCGGTGGGGTCTGCGCTTGCAGCACCTGTCATGTGTATGTGCTGAGTGGCGATGAGCATTTGGAAGAAATATCGGAAAAGGAAGAAGATTTCGTTGACCGGGCCATCAACCCGAGGCTAGAGTCGAGGCTCGGCTGCCAGTGCGTCATTTTGGATAAAAACGCAGTCATCGATGTGGAAATACCTGATCAGAAGCGCATCATCGGACATGAGCATTAAGTTGGCAGTTCGACAGTTGGCAGTTGGCAGCTAGCGGCTACCACCTCCAAAATTCATCATTCCACCCTGCCTACCGGCAGGCAGGCATTCATCATTTATCATTAAAGAAAAATGGCTTTCAAAGACATCGAAGACCTCCCCATCTACTGGAAAGACCACGAGGATGTGGCCATGCGGCTCTACGAGCGTTTCGGCGAAGATTTCACCGAGGGCAAAATTTACCGAATCCGTTTTACCGAACTGATTGAATGGGTGTTGGAAATCCCTAACTTCGCCGGGGCAAGGGAAGATTGCACGGAAGGCCATCTTGAACAAATCCAAGCGAAATGGGTGTACGAGTGGCGAGACAATAATCGGTAGTTTCGATTGACGACTGACGATTGGGTTCCCTGCATCAATGCTCGTCACTTGGTGGAATCGAATAAGCACTAATATTTACCGCTGTACTTCCCCCAATCGTCAGTCGTAAATCCTAAATCGTAAATCAAAATTGTACCCTCCAGACAACAACGAACGCTTCCAACATGCCGGCAACATCCTTGGCCGGTTCAAGGATATCCACACCTTTATTTTTGACGTAGACGGAGTGCTCACAAACGGCAACGTGCTGGTAACGGAAAGCGGCGAACTGCTGCGCACGATGAGTGTGCGAGATGGCCAGGCGCTCCGAATGGCCGTTGAAGAAGGTTACCGTATCCTCATTCTGACCCGTGGCAAGTCGGAGGGCGTCGTCAGCCGCCTGCGGGAACTTGGTATCCTCGACATCATTTACAACGTGCAAAACAAGCTAAAAGCTTACGAGGAATTCCTCGATGCCTACGGATTGGACGAGGAGGGCATTCTGTACATGGGCGACGACCTACCGGATTTCGAGGTGATGCGCCGGGTGGGTTTGCCAACCTGCCCCAAAGACGCCGTACCGGAAATTCGGGAAATCTGTCATTATATTTCACCTTTAAAAGGCGGTGAAGGCTGCGCCCGAGATGTGATTGAAAAAGTGATGAAGCTGAACGGGGTGTGGAGGTATTGACGATTGACGACTGACGATTTACGATTTACATGGGGTCGTGCAGTCGAACCATTAGTCAATCTTTTTACCATGAGATTACCTGCTTTTTTCAAGTTGGTGCGTTTCCCAAACCTTGCCATTGTTGCGCTCACGCAATATCTGTTGCAATATTTGGTGCTCTTGCCTGCCCTTCGGGAGGCTGGTCTTAGCCCAATTCTTGACTCCTTCCATTTCTTTTTGCTGGTTATTACGACCGTGTTGATTGCCGCTGGCGGCTACCTCATCAACGACCTGCTGGACTACGACAGCGACCTCATCAACAAGCCGGAGGCGGTATTTGTAAACCGGGTTTTTCCTATGAAACTGGTTTGGTTTTTTTATGGTGCGATTACTTTAACTGGCTTCGCAATCGCTTGGTATCTAGCACTTTATGTTGAAAACCTATCGCTAGTTTTGATTTATCCCACCGCAGTTTTTCTGCTTTATTTTTATTCAAAAAAACTGAAGAAAATGCCGCTTTGGGGCAATGTCGTGGTGGCCATTTTCTGTGCATTCGTGGCGGGGGTTGTCCTGTTTGCTGACCGGGAGAACTTTAGCCTACTGGAAGGACAGGGTGAGGAGGTGGGTGTCCTATTCGGGGGGTACTTGTTGTTTGCGTTCCTTTCCACCTTGCTCCGTGAAATCGTGAAGGACATCGAGGACATGGAAGGTGATGCCCGGCTCGGCCTTCATACCTTGCCGCTGCGATACGGTGTAAAAACCGCAAAAAAATGGGCCATCGGCGTAGGGGTGATGCTGCTGTTTTCCCTTCTAATATTTGTGAATTGGCTTTGGCAAAGAAGCGAACAAGTGAGCGCTCTTTTCACGATTTGGGGCGTAGGGCTGCCAGTGGTTTATGCCCTGTTTTTCATCAAAAATTCGGCGTCAAAGGCCGATTATTCAAAAACAAGCCTGCTGGCAAAATTGATAATGCTTTCCGGGCTGGTTTTGCTGGTTGTTTGCAAATTCGCCTGAAACAAATCTCAAGTATGTCAAAGCTCATAGAATTCTCGGGGGAGATGATTTTTGTGCCTGCAGCGCCCAATTCCGGGGCGGTGGTTTTTCCGTTCGATTTGAAGGAAACTTTTGGCAAAAAATCGGTCAAGGCAAGAATCACCTATGATGGTATCGAGTACCGTGGTCTCTTGAAAAGCATGGGCGGGGATTGCGTTTGGTGTTTGATTCGCAAGGACATTCGGGAGCGGCTTGGGAAACAGCCAGGCGACCTTGTTCATGTCACTGTCCAAGAAGACACGGAAGAAAGAGTGGTCTCTGTTCCCAACGATTTGCAACAAGTTATGAGCGAAAACCCTTCAGCCAAGTCCATCTTCGATGCGTTTTCTTACACCTGCAAAAAGGAGTACGTTAACTGGATAGAAGCGGCGAAGCGGCCTGAAACACGGTCTGCCCGAATTCAAAAATCCATCGAAATGATTTTGGCAGGCAAGAAAGAACCAAAATGAAATTCAAGGTCAACCAACCAAAATAAAATCAACTGCGTCTATTGACTGAAATTTTGGTTATTCCGTTGATATTGAGGTGATTTTTGGCACGTTTTTTTAAAAGTAAGGCCTAGAATCAAACATTGAAAACCAAAAATGCGTTAACCACCAAAAGAACCTAAGAATAAGTTTCATACAATTAGTGAGAGTAAATGACGCAGCGGCTATCCCATTGGGTAGCCGCCTTTTTTTTGTGTCTCCGAAAGTATCTCCTGGCGCTAACTATCCATCCGCACAATCTTCGGTGTAAACGTGCCAATCACCTCCACCAAATCCTTCTGAAAATCCATCACTTTTCTGATGTCCTTGTAAGCCATCGGCGCCTCGTCGAGGCCGCCGCCAAACAAATCCACACCGTGCGATTTCAGCACTTTTTTTAATTCGTACTCGGTGAACGAGTTCTTCGCCTTCGTCCGGGAGAACAGTCGGCCAGCACCGTGCGAGGCCGAGTTTAACGCCAACGTGCTGCCCTTCCCCCGAACGATGAAGCCAGGGTGTACCATCGAGCCGGGAATGACACCCAGTACGCCCTTGCCTGCCGGGGTAGCGCCCTTTCGGTGAACGATGACCTCCCGGCCATTGGCCAGCTTTTCTTTCCAGGCAAAGTTGTGGTGGTTTTCGACCATGGCAAGTGGCTGCTCGCCCAGCGCCTTGGCTATCCGGGCATGAATGTGGTGGTGGCAAGCGGAAGCATAATCGCCAGCTAGGTTCATCGCCAGCCAGTATTCTTGTCCAGCGTCGGTATCCAGCCCAAGCCAAGCGAGGTGTTTCGCTTCCTTCGGCAGTGGGGTAGCTTTTATGGCCAGTTT
This sequence comes from uncultured Saprospiraceae bacterium, assembly GCA_964508135.1. Taxonomy (GTDB): domain Bacteria; phylum Bacteroidota; class Bacteroidia; order Chitinophagales; family Saprospiraceae; genus UBA6168. The sequence continues at coordinate 94,113 of CAZDSU010000011.1, read as the reverse complement.
AGTGTAGTAATCTGCGATGTTGGCACCCAAAGCCCGTGAGCCAGAATGCGACAGGAGCGCCAGATAGCTACCAGTCGAAACACCAAACTCATTTTTCGCATCCAAGATTTCCACCACGCCAAATTCCACGAAGTGGTTTCCCGAACCCGACGAGCCGATTTGCCGGAATGCCTTGTCTTTCAATGGTTTTACAATGGAAATCTCCCGGAATTCTGGCCTTTCAAAAATGGCGTCATCCATCGGTTTTACCAATTCTTGGTAGCCGAATGCTGTGTTCTCGTTCAACATCTGGCCAAGTTTCGAGCGGTTTTTCTCCAAAAATTCTGGCTTGAGGTCGTAAAAAGTGAGGCACATCCGGCAGCCAATATCCACGCCAACGCCGTAGGGGATTACCGCATTATCGGTCGCCAGCACCCCGCCAATGGGTAGGCCGTAGCCTTGGTGGGCATCGGGCATCAGCGCTGCCTCCACGGCGATGGGCAGTCGAACGGCCACATCCATTTGGTCAATTGCCCCTTTTTCGATGGCTTCAAGGCCATAGGTTTTATAGTTTTTTGGGGTCTGGTTCAACGGGATTTCAGCGACTTGCGTGGGCGTTTGCTCCACCAGTTCATACACGATTCGCCCCAGTACTTCGTCATCGGCGTAGCCCTCTGGGTTTTCCAGTACGGCTTGGAGTATCGCCATCACTTTTTCCTTTTTTTCTTTTTTGAAATGCTGGTGAACTACGTTGATGGCCATGCCGATGGCCCGACCTTCTGGGTAGCCAATTTTGATAAGTTCTTTGCCTGAAATTTTGATTTTTGCCATAATTGCGATCCCGGCAATTCTTTCCGGGAAAACTCTTGCCCCGGAAAGGATTTCCGGGTACATTCGGGTTGCTCAAACCAATACGTCCGAAAATTAGTTCGGATGAACTGAAACTCGTCATTTCTGTTTACGATTTCTACCTTCGCCTACTAAAGTAAAAGAGACTGTTCTAAAAAGTGTGTCAAGGTTAGGTCTTGAAAACTGAACTTTGCGCATGACAAAAATTAAGACAAAGAAACGGGGTGTTCACCAAAACGAACCCTTCGCTTACGAAGAATTTGAGAAGGAGGCGATAGGCCGTCTTTACAAGGGCGACGGCCTGGTCGGGGCCGACGGCGTGCTGACCTGCCTGATACAGCGGATAGTGAACGCAGCCCTTTCGGGGGAGGTTGACGGCCACATCCGGGAAGAAAAGGCTGGCGGCCAGGCCAACCGCCGCAACGGCCACACGTCGAAGACGCTGGACACGGAGCTTGGCCCGGTGCAGATAAGCCCACCACGGGACAGGGCCGGGCGGTTCGAGCCGCAGCTTGTCGGGAAGTGGGAGCGGCAGCTGGGCACGGGGCTGGACAAGCAGATACTGACGATGTACGCCAACGGCAACAGCTACGGGGACATCCAGCACCAGCTCAAGCAGCTCTACGGGCTGGACTTCAGCCCCGCCTCGATAGCCGAGGTGACGGAGCAGGTGTGGGCCGAGGTGGTGGAGTGGCAGCAGCGCCCCCTGAAGGCCTTCTACACCGCCATCTTCCTCGACGGGATATACTTCACGACCAGGGAGGGCGGCAGGTCGGCAAAGAAAGTGGTGTACTCCGTGTACGGCGTGGACGCCAAGGGGCAGCGGGACGTGCTGGGCATCTACATCCGGGACACGGAGGGCGCAGGCGAGTGGGGCCGGGTGCTGCAGGACCTGAAAAAGCGGGGCGTGGAGGACGTGCTGTTCTTCTGCGTGGACGGGCTTTCGGGCTTCGGCGGGGCCATCCTGGAGGTCTTCCCCCAGTCCTTTGTCCAGCGCTGCATCGTCCACATGGTGCGCAGCAGCACGAAGTTCGTCTCGGACAGGGACATCAGGCCGCTCTGCGCCGACCTGCGCCGCATCTACAAGGCGGCCGACGAGCAGCAGGCGGGCGGGGCCCTGGACGCCTTCCGGGAGAAGTGGGACAGGAAGTACCCCGAGATAGCCGCCGCCTGGGAAAGGGACTGGGCCGAGCTGACGCCGTTCCTGGACTTTGGGGAGCACACCCGGCGGATGATATACACCACCAACGCCGTGGAGGCGCTGCACAGGCAGCTTCGCAAGGTGACGAAGACGAAAGGCTCGTGGGCCAACGACAGGGCGCTGCTCAAGCAGGTATACCTGATACTGACGTATGGGAGGGGCGGTTGGAACAGGAAGGTCCACAACTGGAACGCCATCAGCCGGGAGCTGTGCGAGCGGTTTGGCGAGCGGTTTTCAGCGCACATGGACTGAGTGCCGAAAATCGTTTACCACAATTTCAACAGCCTTCGTCGGCCAAAAAATGCCCGGGGCATTTTGGCCGCCGGGCCATAGAAATGTGGAAAACGATGCAGCAAAAGGGGGCTGCCATAAAACGGAAGTGTTCTTTTAAACTTATTATTTTTTAACTGGCCAAAACGATTGACACACTTTTATGAACATTCCCGTAAAAAGTAAAAAGGCAAAAGTTGTCCATCGCCATTGCCTACTTTTTACTTTTTACTTTCACCTTTTTCCTTCAACAACATGTCCTACCGCAGCCTCCGAGAATGTGTCAACGACCTTGAAAAACACGGCCACCTGCTCCGCATTAAAACAGAAACTGACCCCAACCTCGAAATGGCAGAAATCCACCGACGGGTGTACGATGCCCAAGGCCCAGCGATTTTGTTCGAGCGGGTGAAGGGAAGTCCGTTCCAAGCAGTGTCCAATTTGTATGGAACGACAGAACGCACAACTTTTATTTTTCGGGAAACTTTGGACAAAGTGAGACGAGTCATGGAACTCAAGGCCGACCCGATGCGGGCGTTGAAAAATCCGATGCACTACCTCGGTGCGCCTTTCACTGCCCTCACCGCATTGCCTAAAAAGGCTTGGTCGGCCCCGGTGCTGTATGGGAAAACGACCATTGACCAACTGCCCCAAATCAAGTCATGGCCGATGGATGGCGGGGCGTTCATCACGCTGCCGCAGGTGCTCACATTGCCCCCGAAAGACACGAACATCATGCACACCAACATTGGCATGTACCGGATACAACTCTGTGGAAATGAATACGTTGCGAACAAGGAAATCGGGCTGCACTACCAACTTCACCGGGGCATTGGCATTCACCACACGCAGTACAACCAAGGCGAGGAGCCGTTCCGCTGTGCCATTTTTGTGGGGGGGCCGCCGTCACACGCCTTTGCCGCCATCATGCCCATGCCGGAGGGTTTGAGCGAACTGACCTTCGCCGGGCTGCTCGGCGGCAGGCGTTTCCGATACAAATGGGAGAATGGTCATGTGATTTCTGCGGACGCCGATTTTGTCATCACAGGTACTATCCGCAAGGACGCAAAGAAACCAGAAGGCCCGTTTGGCGACCATCTTGGCTACTACTCGCTTGCCCACGATTTTCCAGTGATGGAAGTCGAGAACGTTTACCATCGCAAGGACGCAATCTGGCATTTTACGGTCGTTGGCAGGCCGCCACAGGAGGATTCGTCGTTCGGTTGGTTGATCCACCAAATCGTCGAGCCGCTTACCTCACAGGAGTTTCCCGGCATCAGGGAAGTTCATGCAGTGGATGCTGCCGGGGTTCACCCGCTGCTGTTGGCCATCGGCAGCGAGCGCTACATGCCGTTTCGGGAGCCGAAGCCAGAGGAAATTTTGACGCAGGCCAACCACCTGCTAGGCAAGGGGCAAACGACGCTCGCCAAGTTCCTCATCATCGCCAATGGCGACGACGACCCTAAGCTGAACACGCACGACATACCGCATTTTTTCCAGCACGTGCTGGAGCGGATTGACCTGAGCCGTGACCTCCATTTCCAGACCAAAACCACGATGGACACACTGGATTATTCAGGCTCTGGCTGGAACGAAGGGAGCAAGGTGGTCATCGCTTGTTGCGGAGCAAAAAGAAGGGAACTGAGGGCAGAACTGCCACCTGATTTCAGCTTGCCAGCCGGTTTCTCAAACCCGGTTTTTGTGCAGCCCGGCATCCTCGTTGTTCAAGCCACCAAGTTTGAAAACACGAACGGAAGCATTGATAATCAGCGGTTTACGAAGGAGATGGAGTGTTTCGCTGCATATTTTGAAAAACACATCCCATTAATTCTGCTCGTTGACGATTCGAGCTTCACGGCTGCCACGCTCAACAATTTTCTTTGGGTTGGGTTCACCCGTGTGAACCCCTCGCACGACATTCACGGCATTCAATCCTTCGTTGAAAACAAGCATTGGGGTTGCCGGGGCGGCCTTGTTTTTGATGCCAGGAAAAAGCCATACCATGCCCCGGAACTTGTTGCCGACGAGGCTGTTAGCCGTCGGGTGAACAAGCTGATGGAGGGGATAAAGTGGTAAAAAAAAGGCCGCAGTCACCTGCGGCCTCGTCGCTGTTCGAAGTAGTCTTTTCGTTCTGATTGATATAAAAAATTAGGGTGCGGCACTGCCAGCACTGCCTGTTGTATCCACTGAATGTGGTTGAAATTGGCTGTTATTGATAATGCCTTCCTGCTCCATCAGCATCAAATAGTTGTCCCGCACTTTATGAAAATCCTTGAGCTTGTCAGCTGGCATTTTCCTTGAAACTGGCAATTTTTCACGCAGGTGGTTGACCTGTTTGCCGTTTTTCCAAAAACGGAAGCAAACGTGCGGGCCTGTGGCAAGCCCTGTGCTCCCGACGTAGCCAATCACTTGTCCTTGCACTACCTTCGTGCCTCGTCGGATGCCTTTGGCAAAGCGGGACATGTGTAGGTACTGCGTTTGGTAGGTCTTGTCGTGCTTGATTTTCACGTATTTTCCATTGCCCTTGCCGTAGGCTGCCTCCTCCACCACGCCATCTCCAACGGCGTGGATGGGTGTGCCTTGCGGTGCAGCGTAATCTGTGCCAAGGTGCGGCCTGGTTATTTTCAAAATCGGGTGGAAGCGATGGTTGCTGAATTTGGAGGAAATTCGTGTGAACTTCAGCGGGGACTTCAAGAAGCCTTTTTTGGCAGAAGCACCATCAAAATCGAAGAAACCCTTGGTCTGTCCATCATCGAACCAGAAAGCATAGTAGTCCTTGCCATCCCGCTGGTAGTTCACTGCGTAAACCTGGCCCGAACTGACCGATTTGCCGGAAATAAACTTGTCCTCATAAAGTAACCTGAACTTATCGCCTGCTTGGGTATGGCTGAAATCCACGTAGCATTCCAAGGCATCTTCCATTTTTGCGGCAGCCTCTGGGTCCACTTCGTTCTCGGTCAACGCAGCCCAAAGTGAACTGTTTATCTCGCCAGTGACAGACTTCAGTTGCGTTTCTACTTCCCGCTCAATTTTCTGTACGTTTAATTCTCCTTGCAAGTTGAACACCACATATTCGAAGGCATTTGGCTCGAAAACCAAGTGCTTGGGCTTTCCCGATTGCCGGTCGAGCAGCAGCAAGTAGTCCTGTCCGATACGGAAATTGCGGTTGATATTGAAGACACCTTTCGAGTTTTTCACCAGCGTTTCGATGGAAAGCAAGTCCATCCCGTATGCGGTGAGCAAGGTGCCCAACGTCTGGTTTTTTTGAATTTTGCCTTCCTCTACTTGAAAAGTGTCAATGGCGAAGCCGTACTTGATGGTAGGAACGATGATTGGAAAAGAACCAATTTCTTCCTCCATCCTAACGTCCAGTGGAACCAGGGAGGCTCCCATCGAAATGTTGTTGTTCTTAACAGTTGGGTAAAATATGGCGGCGGCAAGACCGATTGCTGTTCCGAGTTTTACAAGACTCTTTTTCTTATTTCGCAAACCCAAAATACCATACTTCATCTTTCTTCCCGAATTCATGTAATCCACTATTCCTATTTTTAAGTTAAAAAATTGGTGCCACGACGTTTTTTGAAAAAAAACGCCTTACTGGTTTTTCACTCGCATGAAAAACAGCATTTTTCGTAGCTTCCAGTAAGCAGGGAAATTGTAAATAAGCCTCCTAAATTTGGTTTGAGGTCTAGTTTTGTTGGATACGGTGGGTCGGTAGTTTTCGTTCTTTCTTTTGTCTCGATGTTTAGAACGGGGGCAAAGATAGATTTACATTCCAATCTGCAATAATCCTAAGTATTAAAACTTTGCCTCGGCGTGAAATTCAATACTAATACTAAGTTTAACCAAAATTTACTTCTTGATTAATTTGACGAACAATTCATTTTTGCTTCGTGGCAGAATAGAATTTTTTGCCATCTCCATCGTAATTACCTCGAATTTCTCAGAGAATAGGTTTCGGTACTCATTTTCAGTGCCCCCAAACGGTGGGCCTGCTTTTTCGAATTGGCTGGCAAAAAGTAATCCTGCCAAACAGCCCCCTTTGCGGAGCAAATTTGCAGCCTTGGATACATAACTGCCTCGCAATGAGGGAGATATGGCGCAAAAAAATGTTTGTTCCAAAATCATCTCAAACTTGTCCTCCAACTCGAAAAAATCCCCGCACAGCAGTTGATGTTCAGGAAAATCAGGTGCTTCGGCACGTAGGAGGTCGAACGCCTCGTCCACCCAGTCGCAGACAAAAACTTGTTTGAACCCTCTTCTGTGAAGGTAAATTGCCTCGTAGGCCCGCCCTGCGCCCGGAATCAAAATCCGGGTGTTTTGGTCGTCCAGCCCATCAATAAAATCCTTGAGCGGAGGAGAGGTGTAGCCAATATCCCAAGGCGTACTTTCTTCGAGGTACTTGTGCTGCCAGTAATTTTGGTCGAGTTCCATGGTAAAAAAGGTGGGCGGTCATTTTTCAACAAAAAAAGATTCCGGCTTGTGGAGGCCGGAATCTTTTTTTGCGCCAGCTCAAGCCAGCTATTTTATTTTGAATTTACTGAACGTAAATCCGTTGCTCGTTTGTGAGTTTGTCGTTCTTGGTCATGCCGTTCAGTTCCAAAATCCGCTCAACCGTTGTGTTGTACTGCTTCGCAATGCTGAACAAAGTGTCTGTGTCCTTTACCACATGCACACTAATGGGACGATAGTACACATCTTGGTTGTTGATTGGCTTGGTGGTTGTCCCTTCTTTGACGACCAGCGTTTCGGTAGGCTGGTCGTAAGGAAGCGGTGAGTCCTTGGTTGAAGTTTCCAGGGTAGGACAGTTGCAATCGTTCGTACGAAGGCGCTGGCCAGGGAGCAGGGTTTCGGTGGGCGACAGGCCGTTCATTTTACGAAAGCGCTCTTCGGTATAGCCGTACATTCTTGCGAGGCTTGCCACAGTTTCACCTGACCGAACTTGGTGTTCGCCAGCCGATTGGGTCCAATACCCGGTGGATGAAGTGGTTGTACCACCCCCTTTTTCAGTGGTTTGTGAGCCTGTGCTGGTAGTAGTTTTGCCGGAAGGTTCCTTCACCCAAAGTCGCTGGCACAAGCTGATGATGTTGCTGTTGTCCAAGTTGTTCCAGCCTTGAATTTGGGCGACCTGCACACCGTACCTTTTTGAAAGTCCGTAAAGTGTTTCACCTTTTTGAACGACATGTACACCTGGTTCGGTGGTGGGTGCACAAGGGTCGCCACCGCCATAGCTGGTAGGTACGCCACCCTTCGAGGCTATGTAGTCGTAGCTGGTAGGCTGGGTACTTGTAACGCCATCATAGTAGGTAGCCTGATAATGGTCGCAGACATCAGAAAGGATAGTTTTGAAAAGAACATCGTCCACTTTTGCCAGTTTGAACTCATTGTCACGAAGAATTTCGTCAATGAAACCACTCTTGGCAACAGAAGCCCGCTCAACGATTCCAAGTTCTGGTACTATCACGTACTCCTTGAACGAACGGCTGTCTTTACTTGCTTTTTTCTGCAAAATATAGCCTTTCAAGCATTGATAATTAATGGTTCCATCTAGGTAAACCTCCAATTTTGAACCTGGGAGTGCCAAATTGACACCGGACAACGGATTGTTTAGGTACAGGGAAAATGCAACGTCGTCTGTCGCAAACTCCATTGTTCCACCTTTGGTTGATAGCATAGCTGCCTTGTCAACGCTTGCCACGTGGTATTGGGTGGACGTTTCCCGGACGATATATAGCTTGGTGCGGCCATCGTTCACCTTGTTGATAAAATTATGGTCAATCTTGAGTGTATTGCAATAGGTGACTTTGCCCGGCAGTTCCTGAACCCATTTGGAGGACTCAATTCCAATATCGAAAGAGGCGAATTGCTTATCCCCCAACTTGAAGGAATAGGAAACGTAGGGGCTAGTGGAGTTGCCAGCGTCGTATTCGAGGCGGTCCATGCAGTTTTCGTCCATTTTGAGGTAAATGGTCTGAGCACTGGTGCTGCCGAAGATGCAAAGGCTGAAAATCAACGGAAAAATATTTCGTAGCATCGTAAGCTTGTTTTTAAAGTGTTGATTTAGAAAGGATTAGCAAAGGAAGAAAATAATACTGTTATTTTCAAGAAAGTCGGTATTTCGTTGAATGTTCTAATTGGGTAGCAAAAATTCTTCCATTTGTGCTTTTTGGGGAAATGCTTGGCATTTCGGTTTACCCGTCCATGGCATTTCTTTAACAATTCATTAATCCATTTATTACAACAGAATCCAACCTACTTGGGTTTTAGGGGTGTCTTTAAGCGAAAGCATTTTGAACGAAATCAACCGAAAATTATGAATATCCGTGAAATGAAGCTTGCCCTTACTGTGGACCTGATAAACCTTCCAGGCTCGTTTACCCCAGTTGCCTCTGTTCAAAATTCAATGAGCCGTTTCGCCAGCGAGGCTGGTTCCTTCAGAAGCTGCACAGAATTGAAAAGCAGTTTTATCGAGGAAGGAATTGAGCGCAAAACTTATGCGCTTCAGTTTGAAAACGTAACCCTCGACCTTGACCTCATCACCAACGAACACTCCAGCGAGCAATTTATCAGAGGCTTTGACCTCAAGGAAAATTTCGCCTGAAAAGGCGCCGAGCTACTTTTTTATTTGTTTAGAATAGCCGAATCTACTCCCTTCAGGTTCGGCTTTTTTCATGAAAAAACCCAACCTCCAGTTCAATTCCAGAGGTTGGGTTTTTTCGTAAAATGCTGATAGCCAGCCGCTTGCCTTATTTGATAATCGTCACATCGCCCCGCAGTATTTGACCATCCGCAATGTTCAGGCGGAGGATGTAGTAGTAGGTGGCATGTGGCAACTCGTCGCCGTTTTTGTTCGTGCCGTTCCAGTCGTTTTGGTACGGTTGGGCTTGGTACACCACATCTCCCCAACGGTTGAAGATGATGATTTCATTGTCGGGATAAGGCTCATCAGTATTCAGCAGTTCATCAAAAATCAGCTCGTCATTAACGCCGTCGCCGTTGGGCGTGATGCCGTTGGGGGTTTCGCCACAGGCTTCTTCCGGGTCGGAAAGCACGTCAATGGTCAGCGTGGCCTCGTCGCAGAGGTCGGGGCAAGTCAGGTCGCAAATCTGGTAGGGGATTTCCACCTGACCCACCACACATTTTTCCTTTGTGTAAACAACTTCACCTTCGTCAGTTGAAGTCGCCGTGCCGAAGATGGTGTTTGGTAGCAAAGTGAACAGGACGTTGCCAGCAGTAAACTCGTCATTTTCAAGCACGTTGATGGTGACTTGGCCGCCAGTGCCCGGTTGTAGCGTGGCGTTGTCGTTCACTGCATTTGGCATGACTTGATTAACGGCAAAAGAAACGGTGTCCCATGAATAGTTCAGACAATCGCCCAAGGAAAGTGTCCAAACAAACTGGTTCACGCCAGCACCGAACCCAGAAACGCTGGTGGTTGCAGCGGTTGTGTCCTCAATATCCGCTTCTGAGATGGAAGTCCAAGCACCCGTAGTCCCAGCTGGCAGGTTGCCGACAAGCGTTGCCGTTGCCTCGCATTCCACATAATCTGCTTGCGCAAATGCTGATTCGAGCGTTGAATCGTTTTGAATTACCTCAACGGTAGCTGTGCCAGTGCAGTTGTTGTCGCTGTTCGTGACCGTCAGTGTGTAAATGCCGGGCGTGGAGACTGGAATCATCGTGTCGTTCCCGACTATCATGCCATTTTCATCCCTCCAAACATAACCCAGGTTGGTGCCAGTAGAATTGCTGGTTCCGCTCAAGTCCACGCTTGGGTTGTCGCATGAAATATCACCACTAGCCAAAGCAGTGACCGTAAATTGTTCTACATTTTCGCCCACTGCCACCGTGTCTTTTGCTTGGCAACCAGCTGGTGTTGTCACCACCAATTCATAAGTGCCAGCAGGCACATCCACTGTCACATTGTTGGAGACAAAAGTTCCATCGAGCAATTGCCAAAGCACCGTGTCCCCGGCTGAAAGGGTGGAGCCGCTTGCGTCAAGCGTTACGGTTGGATTCTGGCAGTCGGTGGTGTCGTCGTTGCCAGCGTCAGCTACTAATGTGAGGTTGCCGACCGTCACCACGACCAGGGCAGCAGTGGATTCGCAGCCATTGGTGTTCGATTGAACAGTCAGCGTGTAAGTACCAGGCAGCGTCACGGTTGGGTTCAATGTTGTGGCATTGACAATGGGTAGGCCTGCTGGAATGGAACTCCAAGTGACCATGAAATCAGTGGCATCCGTGCTGCCTTCCAGCACCACGCTACTGCCGGCACATGGCAATACTTTGGCAGGGCCAGCGTCCGCTGTTGGTGGCGCTTCGTCACTGGTGACGGTAACAACATCTGAGCCTACGCAGCCTGTCAAATTGTTGTAAACCTGAAAGGTGTAATCACCTGGGCAAGTCACCCCAGTGGTGGTCGAATTAGGGCTTTGGATGCAACCTTGCCCCGGGCCAGACCACTGAATCAGAAGGTTGAGATTAGTCGAATCGTAAGTGCCTTGCAGCATCGCCGGGCCAAAGCAATTGATTTGGTCATCCGCTCCTGCGTTGGCGGCAGGTGCGCCTAGCAGGTCGAGCACTGCTTCGATTTCAGTGGCGGTGCATTGGTTGTCCGAGTTTGTCACCACCAACTGGTAGTCGTCTGGCGTGTTCACGGTGATGGTCAATCCCGTACCGATGGACACGCCACCATTGAACCATTCGTAGCTGATGTTTGAACCTGTGGCCGAGCCAGTGGCATCCAAAATTGCGGTGGGTTCAAGGCATGAAATATCGTTGGAATGGTTGGCAGCGATGGTTGGGGGTTCCCTGTCATCAATCACTTCTACTTCTGAAAAAGCGTTGCAGTTGTTGCTATTGTCCATTACCTCCAACTGATAAATACCCGGCTCGGAAACGGTTGCGAGCAAGCTACCTTGCGACACAATACTTCCTCCCAGCAAAGTCCAAGTATAGCTGAAGTTACCGTTCGAGGACGAGGCAGTGCCATCCAGCGTCACCGTGTCAACGACGCAGTTGATGGTTTTGTCAAGCCCAGCGTTGGAGATGGGTTTCAACGTGTCCGCCGTGACGACCACTTCGTCCATTGCGGAGCAACCATTCAAAGTGTCCAAAACGGTGAGCTGGAAAGTGCCTGGTGAACAGGCGTTCAATTGGGCGGCCTGTGGGTTGCCACATATTTGGCCACCACCCATGGGTATCCAGTCGTACATGATGTTCGAGCCGGTGCTGGAAGCGCCACCAATTGGCACAAATGCCGTGCTGCAACCCAAGATTGTATCAGCGCCCGCATCGGCTGTGGGCGGCATTAAATCACCGAAAACCTCGATGCTGTCAACCCCCACACAATTGGTGGACGGGTCGCTCATCGTCATAAAGTACCAGCCCGGTGCAGTAACTTTGGGCGTCAAAAATGCCTCTGTGCCAGGTACGACGGCGGGGCCTGTCCACAGTATTTCAAAGCCAAATGGCGACAAAGTGCCGTCCAATATGACCGTATCCTGTTTGCAAGAAATCAAATCAGCTGTATCAATATGCGGAATTGGGGTTTGGGTGCCACCCACAAACACCGTGTCCATGTCCACGCAGCCGGGGCCGGTGACGGTGAGCATGAACAGTCCGGAGCCAATTACCATCGGATTTATTTTATTTTCTTCCCCTGGCAGCACCAAGCCAAAACCCAATGATACCCATTGATAAGACGCGTTTAGGGCCATGGATGAGCCTGAACCGTTGAGTGTCAGCACATTGGTGTTACAAGAACGGGTGGTATCCTGCCCTGCGTTGGCATAGATCGCATCCACCGTGTACACCACATTGAACGGTTGGATGATTTCCAAAACGGGATTTTGAGCGTCCGTAACCGTGACGATGAAGTAGCCAATATTCAGGTTGGATTGGTTGGCCGCCGTTGGGTTCACGCCTGGGCCAGACCACTGGTAGGCGTACTGCCCTGAGCCGCCGTTTACTACCAAGTTGATAGCTCCATCGGGGTTTGCTCCGCAAGAAACGTCCGTGACGTTGTAGCTCACCAAATTGATGGAGCCGCCCACACAAACGCTACCTGCATTTGATAAAATGTTCAAGCTGGCATTGCCAGTTGTGGCACTATTGACCAAAACTGCTTGCGGATACCCACTCACTGTGATTGGGCTGCACTCGCCTGAACTTCCAACAACTTGAAAGCAAAGCTGGAAAATGCTCGAACCATCGGCTACCGACGTACCGAGTATTTGGTTCACGGCTGCCCAATCTATCGTTAAGTTGCCATCGGCAGCATCGCTGGCGTCGTAGTTGCTTGCGCCAAAATTGGGCAAAGCCCCAGTTGGCGTGAGTCCCTGGAAAGACAAGATGGTTGGGTCCCAGTTGATGGAATATTCGGTGTTGGTGAGTTGGTTGAAGTTCCCTACGGTCAAATCCACGCAAACGTTGGCAAATTGACCTGCAAAGGTGTTGGGAAAAGAGAGGCTCAGGATAAATGGGTCGAGTACGCAAACCTGCCCAGGCTGGCCGTTTAGGCCCACGTTGCCAGTGTTTGGTGTTGCCGTTTCAATGACAATCGGCCAGGGTGTATCCTCAAAAACGATGGGCGTACACTCGCCGGGATCTCCAATCAAGTTGAAGCAGACCGTGAAAATGGACACCCCGTCTGGGACGGTAACGCCTGTCGCATTTGACCAATCCACGCCCAAAACGCCGAGACTGCCAGCTTGTGCCGACAGAAAATCGGACATGCTCAGATTGGTCAAGTTCAGTCCCTGAACTCCCGTGAATTGCATGATGGTGGGTTCCCATGTGATGGTGTAGGCCATGTCGGTGATGTCGTCGAAATCCTGCACGGTGAAATCCAGGCAGACCTGAGTTCCGGGATTGCCACTGGCCGATTCAGCAACGATGGTCGGTTGGCTGAGTTGGCAGAGCGTCACCAAGCTGTTGTTGTTGTTGATGCCGACGTTGACGGGTTGCCCACCGAATTTGTCTACAAAAATAGGGTCAATCACCGAAATAGTCGAGTTACCACCGCTCGGCCCCACTGCTATGAAGTGGAGTTGCATGATGATGTAGCCGTCCGTCTTGTTGCAGCCTTGCCCCATCGTAATCCAATCCATGTGGAGGAGTCCGGTATTCACGTCCGATTGGTCAACTCCCGTAGAAAATGGCAAACAGGCTGGCCCGCCCGGTTGAACGGGGTAGGTCACAAAGGGACTGGTCAAGGAAATCACTCCAGGATTCCATTTCAAGTCAAACATCAATTGTACGATTTGGCTGAAATCCTCCACTTTCACGTCAACCGTAAAGGTTTCGCCGGGGCAAACGTTTTTGTCGGCCATGTTGATGGTGATGCCGTTCGGGTTGTTGCAGTTGACGGAAACGGTGCCGGGGTTTTGCAACAGGCCGATGTTTACGCCGGTGGTTGATCCAGCAGTTACTACATCAATGATTTCTATGGGTTCTGGTGGGGAGCTGTTGTTGTTTTGGCTGATGTAAATAGGAGCGCTTTGGCCGCAATTTCCCTTTATTGTAAAGCACATCTGGAGTATTTGTGTACCGTCAGGAAGGGTCACACCTTGGCTAAGGCTGTTGTTGTACCAGACAGAGGCCAACATGCCATAAGCTGGAGAATAATTGATGTCATATTGGTCGCCCATGAGGCCAAGGTTCATTTCCATGGCACTGAAGTATTGCAAGACGCTGGTATCCCAGAACACGAAATACTGGGCGGAAATGAGGTTGTTGAAGTCCTCCACTTTGAAATCCACGCATACCACGTCATCGTGATAGCCATCGGCGGAAGAGATGTTTATGGTCAAAGGTGAGGTACCAATGGAGACAAAACTGTTGCAAACGAACTCTCCGATATCGAAGCACTGGGCGGTCGCTCGCCGCGTTATCCGGTCAATGGGAGAGGCGGCAATTTCCACAGGGGTATGGAAACCGTAGTCACCAGTAGCCTCGAAACATAAAGAGAAAAGTACTTGGTCATCAGGTAGGCTCACACCTGTGATGGCGCTTTGACAGGGCTGCCCGTCCGACCAGATGAACGTGATGTAGCCCAAACCAGAAGTGGTGGTGCCAAAATCGCCAAGGTCGAGGCCGGGGACGAGTGTGTTAATATTGGTGATGCTTTGAAAGTCAAGTACATCAGGGTCAAATGTAATGGTAAACTGGGTACTGATAATATCAGTGAAATTGATGACTTTGAGGTCTAGGCAAACAGTGTCGCCCTCATTTACCTGTACCTGTTGGGGCGAAAAACAGTAGGTGGGCTGGGCAAAGGATTTTTGCGAGAGCAACAAGGAGAAGAAAGCTAGTAGGCAAATTATTTTTTTCATGAGTAACTTGAATTTGGGAAAATAATTGGATGTCGAAAGCGTGGCTTTGGTCTTCAGTCAGCGTGATTAGCGTTCAAGTGCGTAGGAAATGTTGATTTCGTGTGAACCGCCCGTGTAGGGGCCGAAGCTGCTGAACGAGTAGTCGTAGCCGTAACCAATGCGCAGCGTGTTGTCAAAGCCGAGGTTGTCGCCCAACAGGAATCCCAGTTCGATGTGCATGGTCTTGGAAGTTGCTCCGCCGACGCCAACCCAAAAATTTTGCGCCATCTGGTACCGAAGGTTGAAGTCCACGTTGACGGGTACGTGCGGGGCCGATTTTACCCAAATGGACGGCTCCAAAAAGCTTTCGTTTTTAAAAAACTTGTAGTACCCAAGCATACCGTAGATATGCTGCACTCTTGTAGTATAGAACTCGCCATCTGCATCCTCGAATTGGAGGTCGAGGCCCATGACCTGAGGCACAGAGACACCGCCGTAAACATAGTCGCCGTCAAAAGCACCGCCGTCCAGCTTTTTGTAAGCAAAAACGCCCACGCCTACGTCGGGAAACAGCTTGTTCTGGTCTTCCCCAGAGAGGATGTCGTTGGCCTGCCGCAGCCGTATTTCGGAAGAATTGACCCGATATTGCACCATTCCGAAGGAAAGCCCAACGCAAAGGCCGCTGTAATAGGGGTCGTCGGAAAGCACGCCGCCGATGCGGCCATAAACTCCGGTGAACCCGGTCGGGCCGGTCTGGTCGTTGAGCAAGTAGCCACCGCCCATGATGCTCACCGGACTGCCTTCCGTGTAAAGGAAATCCCCTCGAAGGTTGGCGGTGGTGGGCGAGCCTTCAAAGCCCTGCCATTGCACCCGATAGGATGCGCCAAAGGTCAGGTTCTCGCCGTATGCAAGGTAGCTGCTGCCTGGTGATGCTGGATTGATGATGGTCTGATTCTCCCGGTACTGGGAAAAAAGGGAAAGTTGCTGAGAAAAGGATTGTCCGGCTATGCACATAAATAGGCACGCCAGATACGATTGTAATCTGCTCATGGGAAATGAAAGTTTTGGTGGGTCAAAGGTAGGGAAAAAACCTTTAGCCAACCTGCTCACAGCTAATTTTTAATAATTTATGCAAGAAATTTATCAAACTACCCAAAACCAGTTACTGGGCAATTTGAGGTATCCAACAGGGTGAGGACGCTTGTTCAACTAATTAGCAATTTCAACCATACTATCATTGTGCCAAACTAGGGCGGGTGGTAGAAAAGTCGACACCTTTTTTGAAAGGTGTCGCCTTTTTTACACTCAAAACCACCCCGAACGCTTCGTCGTGCGGCGGGCAGGTGTTTTGATGCCGAACGCACCGAGCAGCCCACGGGTAAGTTCCCGGGCTATTGTGCTGCCTATTTGTCGGGTGGTGGGGCTGCTCACCACCTTCTCGAACATGCTTTTTTCTTGTCGCCTTGGCACAGATTTTTCTGCGGCCTCCCGCTGTTTCTGGATTTCGGCTTGGTGTTCTTCTGACAAAGCCTCTTCGATTTTCTCGTTCAAAATCTCATAAGCACTGTCCCTATCAATGACCTCGTTGTATTTTCGGATGATGGTTGATTGGCGCAAAATGTCGTCAATCTCCTCCGGTGTCAACACGTCCATCCTGGATTGTGGCGCCCGCAGCATCGTATGGGCGAGCGGTGTGGGGATGCCTTTTTCGTTCAGCGAGGTCACAAATGCCTCGCCGATACCAAGCTCGGTGAGCAGGTTTTCCACATCGTAATACTCCGTCAAAGGGTAGTTTTGGGCAGCCAGTTTTATGGCTTGGCGGTCTTTGGCAGTAAAGGCCCGGAGCGAATGTTGCACCTTGAGGCCCAACTGGCCTAGTACGTCTTCGGGAATGTCCGCTGGGTTTTGCGTTACGAAGAAAATGCCAACGCCCTTCGAACGAATCAACTTGATGATGGCTTCAATCTGGTTGAGCAGTGCATCGGAAGCCTCCTCGAAAACCAAGTGCGCCTCGTCAATGAAAATCACCAATTTTGGTTGGTCCATGTCGCCCTCCTCTGGGAAGCTGGCGTAGATTTCAGCGAGCATCTGAAGCATGAAGGTGGAGAACAACTTCGGCTTGTCCTGTATGTCCGTCAGGCGAACGATGGAGACCATGCCCTTGCCGTTTTCGTCCAGGCGGCAGAGGTCACCCACATCGAAGCTGCGCTCACCGAAGAACACGTCGGCACCCTGCTGCTCCAGCTCCACGATTTTGCGCATGATGGAGCCGACGGTGGAGGTCGAAGTCATCCCGTACAGCTTCTGGAATTCCTCCTTGCCCTCGTCGCCCACAAACTGGAGTACTTTTTTCAAGTCCTTCAGGTCAAGCAGGGGGAAGTTGTTGTCGTCGCAATATTTGAACACAACTGCCACCACCCCACCCTGCGTGTCGTTCAGCCCAAGGATTTTGGAGAACAGCACGGGGCCGAACTCCGTCACCGTCGCCCGAAGCCTTGCCCCTTTTTCGTTGGAAAGGGTCAGGAACTCTACCGGACTCCCCGATGCCGTGAACGGTACCCCTATTTTTTGGTGGCGGTCCTCGATTTTCGCATTGCTTTGCGCTGGCATGGCAATGCCGCTGAGGTCGCCCTTGATGTCCATGAGCAGCACGGGCACACTGTACGAGGAGAGTTGCTCCGCAATGATTTGGAGCGTCTTCGTCTTGCCAGACCCCGTAGAACCAGCAATTAGGCCGTGGCGGTTCATCATGCGCAGCGGTACTTTTATTTGTAAGCCGGGGATGTTTTCTTTGTCGAGCATGGCACCACCCAACACGATGGATTCGCCCTTGAAGGTGTAACCTGCCGTGATGTCGGCGATAAATTTTTCTTTGTTCATATTGAAGAGTTTGAGGACTTGTGAGTTTGAGGATTTGAGAGGTTGAGGATTTGAGGGTTTGAGGGGCAAGGCGGTATTCACCTCAAACACTCAAATCCTCAAATTCTCAAGTCCTTCATTGAAAATTCCACTCCTGTATTCTACGCTGGAACTTTTTCTCATTGGTTTTCCAAAGGTTTACGTCAAAATTGGCTTCCAGTTCCTTTTCCAGGTTGGGTTCCATGAGGTTTTGAAAAAAATTGATGCCCGTCAGTTGTTCCACCTCATCCACGGTGACCGCAAAGGTCTCGATGCGTTCGGTGGAGATTAGGTTCGGGACGATGTAGCCAATGGCTTTCAGTTCCGGCTCACTCAGGTCGAGCAGCACCTTGTAATACGAAGGCGCTACTGCCACTTGGTTCTCCCCAACCCAAAACTGGATCGGCTGCGTTAGCACTGGCCCCGTTACGACGTACAAATGCTTGAAACGTTTCGCCCAGTCACGGGTCAATTCTTCCAGTTCCCGCCAGACGCCCTTGTTGAAGGCGGGTTCTTGCGGTGAAATATTGCTCATCAAAAAAGTCTCCGACATGGCCTCGGTGGAGAAGGCCATGTCCGCTGCTGGGACGATATGCCCTCGGTCGTAATGATTGCGGCGATAGTCATCTGGGGTGGAGCTACCCGTTATCACTTTGTCGTCCGGGCGGAAATCGTTGCTTCGCTCGACCCATTTTGTGTTCAGTCGCTGCGCAGTCAGTTCGTAGGCGCACCATTCCGGCAGCTCGTATTTCTCGACGTATGCCAACGCATAGTATTTATGCTGTACGATTGTTCCGTTCGGATTTGTGGGCAGGTAGAAAATGCTGTCCTTGCCCGTTTCCTCCAGGTTTTCAACGTCCGTTTTCACCACTTCTCCGTGTGGTTTCATAGTGTCGTTTCCCAAAAAAAACTTGAACCCCCAGAACACCACACCTATCAGCACCGCAAACAGGCCGACCCTGGTAACAAGCCCGGCACTTTCAGCTTTGCTCGACTTTTGATGGTTCTTGCGGAATTTGGCCATGCTGGAGGTTGTTGGCGTTTTAGCTGATTGGCGTTTTGGTCGAGGCTGTAAAGTTTGGCCGTTTTTCCAAGTACGCCAACACTCCAACACGCCAATTCACCCCAAGCGGCAAAGGTAGGAATTGGATTTGGAATGTATGCCGGAAGTCCGTTTCAGCGAAGCGAACGGAACGGACTCCTATCATAATAAAATACAAAAAAAGGGTGCGGAAGTCCGCACCCTTTTTTTAGAACCTGATTCTCATTTGAAAAGGTTGTCGTAGGACTCGCCCCCATCCGACCTGCCCTGCTTCTCTGGCCGGGCAGCAGGTCGGTTCAGGTCGAGGGTATCGTTGGAAGTGGTTTTGGGGCCGAGCAGCATCAGGGTGCTTTTCTCCTCCCACTCTTCCAGCATTTTCAGACCCTCCTCTTGGAAGACGCCCTGTTGGAGGTCAATGGAATCCATGAAATTGGCGGACATTTCCATGAAGCGCTCCATTTCGCCCACCTTGTTGGCCACGTCGTCGGCAATGTTCTCGATGGCAGCATCGAACATGGCACGTTTGTCGGGGTCGCCGGAGATGACGCTCATGGCCGACTTCATCGCTGAGTGCGAAGCACGGATAGCTTTGCGCTCCTGCTCTTTTAGCTTCACCTGATCACGGGTATCCTCAAGCAGGATTTCAGAGTTCTTGTACATTTTGTCCAAAATCCGGTAGAGAATTTCCATTTTGCCGTGAAGGGCAGCGTATTTCTCGTTGGTCTCCTGCAAGCGGGCAGCCTTGCGGGTGGCAAGCACCACTTGGCTGTCATTGTTTTGTTGCTTCGCAACACTGGCGAGTTTCAGGCTGCTGGAAATCTCACGGTTGTTTTCCTCCATCAAGGTGCTCATCTTTCGGATTTGCCCTTTTAGGTTGCCTATCTGCTGGCTCATTTTCCCGAGGTTGTCTTGCAGGTCCTCGACGTAGCTCTTGAGGATGCCCACGGGGTCTATTTGCACGAACATGCCCGTCACCGCACGCATCACGCTCTTGTACATGTACCAGATGAGGTTGCGCATCTTGGGGTCGAGAATGATGTAAATCAGCGCCGCCAAGGCCATCAGCATCAATACCAGGTAAAGTGTGTTGGCTGCCAACGGAATGAGGACGGGCAAGGCTTTGTAAAGTAAAAAACCACCGCCAGCCAGCAGGGCGGTAAGGAAAATGGCACCGGTCACGCCTTCCGGTCGTTTCCAAAATGATTTTTTCTCGTAGGTCGGAGGTGCGATATCAGACATATTTTAATGGTTGAATTGTTTGATTGTTAAATTGTTGGACAAAGTAAATTGGAAACTGGGGATTTTTGGTAATAATAAACTGTGTAAGTCTCCAAATTTCGGACGAATTGAGATTCTTGTTCCACAAATTGGCTTTTGCCCCCATTTTTTCACATAAAAACACGCATCAACAGGTCGGTTTGCAGGTCGGTGCCAAACAGGAACGGGTGGCTGCCGAAAACCTCGAATCCATGTTTATGGTAGAACCGAATGGCACGGTGGTTCTCCTCCCAAACCCCCAACCACACAAAATCGTAGCGGTGTTCCCTGGCGATATCGAAGGCTTTTTTCAGCAAAGCCTCCCCGACGCCACCACCATAGAATGATGCAAGGCTGTAAATACGCTGTATTTCAAGGCAATTGTTTCCAAAATCTTCTTCCTGAACTGGCGGGTGGTTGAGCTTTAAATAGCCCGCTACCTGCCCGCCTATTTTTGCAAAATAAAATTCCGAAGCCTGTGTTTCAAGTTCCTGTGCCAGCAGCGCCGGGTCAAATGCCTTTGCCACGTAGCTATCGAAATCAGCTTTGTTGTTTTGCGCAGCGAAGGCTTCCGTGAAAGCTTGCAAACCAGCTTCACGCAGCAATGGCAGGTCGGCCAACTGGCACCGCTCCAATTTGTATTTCTTTTCGCTCAAAACCTTTCTTGCTTTTTGGTTAAAAAACAGCCTGAACTTCTGTCCCTGAACCCACTCAAACACCTAAACACTCAAACACTCAAACCCAATCTCAACCATAAATCTCCTTACGATTGGCTTTCAACGTGTTCATTATCAACGACATAACCGTCATCGGCCCCACGCCACCAGGCACAGGCGTGATGTAGCTGCACTTCGGCGCCACCTCGTCGTAGGCCACATCGCCCACAAGGCGGGAGCCTTTCGGGTGCGTTGGATCGTCAATGCGGTTGATGCCGACGTCAATCACCACCGCTCCGTCCTTCACCATGTCGGCAGTCACGAACTCCGGCTTGCCGATGGCTGCCACGATGATGTCCGCACCACGCACGATGTCCGCCATGTTGCGGGTGCGGCTATGCACGAGCGTAACGGTGCAGTCGCCGACCTTGCCCTTGCGGGAAAGCAGGATGGCCATCGGCGTACCGACGATGTTGCTCCGACCAATGACGACGGCGTTTTTGCCAGCCGTCTCCACGCCGTAGCGTTCCAGCATGGTCATGATGCCGAAGGGCGTGGCGGGCAGGTAGCTCGGCAAGCCCAACGCCATGCGCCCAAAGTTGACGGGATGGAAGCCATCCACATCTTTTTTCGGGTCAATGGCCAAGGTGATTTTTTCCTCGTTGATGTGTTTTGGGAGCGGCAGTTGGACGATGAAGCCGTCCACGTCGGGGTCGTTGTTGAGGTCGGCCACGACTTCCAGCAGTTCGGCCTCTGTGGTAGAAGCGTCCTTTCGGATGAGTGAGGACTTGAACCCAACGTCTTCACAGGAGCGGACTTTGTTTCGGACGTACACCTGGCTGGCTGGGTCGTCGCCCACGAGCACGGCTGCCAGGTGTGGGATTTTGCCGCCTTTGGCCTTGATTTCGTTTACTTGCTCCGCAACTTCCAACTTGATGATTTCGGAGAGTTTTTTACCGTCAATAATGGTCATAATTTGATTAGGATTTGGCAGGAATTTAGTGATTCATTGAAAATAGCCAAGCTGGGCTTTCCTTGTAAAAACTTGATTTTCAACAACTTGTAAAAAAAGGTGGTTACAAAAAGCCCGGTTCAGCCTTAAGGGCGCTAATTTAGTAAAAGTGGGAAAGTCAGGCAGAAAAAGGTTTAGGCTGCTTTGATTCTGACAAATTCTACGGAGGAAGAATTGACCAATCCTTGATTCAGGAATTTAAAGCATTGAGCCAGGGCGTAGTACAGATAGCCTTCATTATTCTTGAAAATGCCCAATCGGTTGTTCGTTTTGTGCATGAAATCGGCATAATACGTCCAAGCAGCCTCGGTCGGGGCATGGTCAACGTTCAGGGGTTTGAGCGTTCCGGCATCAAGGGCTAGGCTAATCTCCAAATTGGCGCTGCTATTGGCATGAATCCATTCTATAAAAGTCTGGTTTTCGACTTTACGATAGTTTTTGAGCAGCTCCCAAACCGCAACAAAGTAGGACAGGGTATCCTTTCGTTGAAGGTCGAAGGCAGCTTGAAAGGAATGTTGCTGGGCAACCCCTTCGGTGGCTGGATTTGAGCCAGCAGCCCAGTTTTCGTAAGCCCATGTGGCGAATTTTTGCGCCTCTTTGAGCGTAAGGCCACAGGCATAAATCATGGCCAAGTGCATCTTGATGGCAGTGGTAAATTTTCCGTTGTACAACCACCTGCCCTGTTTTTCTTTCAGTATGGTCAAAATCAGGCGAGACGATGCAAGGTACTGCCTCTCAATCACGGGCAAATCGGGACAGCCAGCTTGGTGTTCCGAACTTGATTGCAAACCCATAAAGTGGACAGAATTGTTGGAGAGCCATTTCTGATTTTCAGGGAAACCCGCCGGATATTCAGGTGCTTTCAGGATGGTAGGCTTCGCTTCGAAGTATTGCTGAAAATGCTCCAGGAGGTTGGGCTTGAGCATGCTTTCGAGGAGAAATTCAGTGGATTTGAACCAGAGCCGGATGTTCGGGCCACGGTCCCAACTGCGCTCAAAGTAGAAACATTCCGCAACCCCGGCTTGAAGGACAACCTCGATATAGGGCTTCACCGCTTTTGTTAGCAACTCTTCCCAGGGTTCGTTGTAGTGCAGGCAAACTGACAACCATTTGGTTGCGCTAATAGCCATTGGATTATAATTTTTTTGAGACCAAATTTTTGGGAGAAAACAATCAATTGGTCTAAAGCCTTTAAATTTCGTAAAATGCCTTCATGTCGGGTTCAGGGTGAAATAGACCTTGAAAAGTCCATTTTTTGGCTTTTACGAAACCTTGGAGCAATTGTTTCATCCAACATTTTTTTGACAAACGAGGCAACCAGTTTAAGCAAGTGTTGAGCGCAGCGGCACTTGCGATGGGCTGCTACACTCACCGCAAGTGCCGCTGCGCTCAACACTTGCTGGAACTTTTACTTTTCGGAAAATACTTTATTTGTGGGTGGCTCGAAGTGTGAAAGACTTGCGACAACGGGTTATTTGTAATCTAAATCAACTTGAATTCCAAGTAATTTATCGGCGTCCGAAGCATCGCTCAATTGCATAACAATACTATCGGTAATCAGTCTTTGATATTCTTCTTCAGTCAATTCTTCCCGAAGCCCTTGTAGCACGTAGTGGTTGGCGGAAATAATATATTGAACCCCACTCCGCTCACATTCTTCCCCTGCGATGCGAAACATAGCAGCAATTTGCCGGGTATCCACGCCATCAAGGATTTTACTATCGTGGAATATCAATTTCACCGAGTGATTATGTTCGCCTTTTAAAATCGTCCAATCAAAGCAAAAAAGTTTTACCTCTCCGACCGCATCACCAGCGTCATCCTGAATTTTAGCGGAAATATTGAACCTGATGGTGTTCTCTCCAGGGTTGCTCTCAATTGAGATACCTACTGTGCGGTTGCTACCGTAAAAACGCTCGGCAAAGCTTTTAAATAGAAGGATGTTTTTGCGACGAATGAGGTCGTTGTCTTCCAGGTACTTTTCAGTATTGATATTTTCTTGAGAAATCTCTTGTTTAAGTTGCTCGGTTTTAAGATTGTACTCTTTGACCATCTTTTTGTAGCCATTGAGTTTTTCAAGTTTGCTTTTCAGGGAGGCAAGCTGATTTGTCAGTTGAACGTAATCGTCAAGTGCCCCGTGCGAATTAAGGTATTGCAGCTTTTCATCCTCCTGTTCCGAGAGTCGCTTGATAATGGCATTTAGGTCTTTGAGACGGGATTCAAACTTTTGTCGCTCTTCCAGAAGACGCTTGCGACGGTCATTCAATAACTTATGATTGAATATTTCCAGATCTTCCAAACGCTTAACCACCAAGTCACTGAAAGAGACCTGGGCTTCTTCGTAAAGCCTCTTCACCTTTTCAAATGGGATGTCGGGCTGGATATTCAGACTCTTCTCAATTGCAGCAATCGAATTTTCGACTATTACCGTTTCATTTCGTTTTTCCCGGAGTCGTGCTGAAATTTCATCTGCCTCCCGTTGGATAGTCGTGTAGTTTTCTGCCACCACAAACTTCTCGAGGTCTCTGCTCAATTGAGCGATTCGCTCTTCGAGATTGACTATTTCGACTTCGGCGTCTTTATCGTCTTTGTATTGAAAAAATTCTCGAAGCGTACTGTCTTTTTCAATGCGTCTTTTCGCATCAGTGGATTCCTTTAAGTCTTTGTTCAATTGGAATTTTCGCTCGACCAAACTAATGTCCAATCCAAGCAAATAAGCGTTATTGAGCAGCCTGTTGTAGGGCTGTTCTTCTTTAATAAATTCATCGTAACTATTATAGCTGCTTTTTTTTGGTCTGATAAATCTCGAAATCAGGCTACGAAAACTAATCTCCTGTTGGCGTGGCAATAAGCCAAATACCTGCTCGCCCATTTTCTTATTGAATTCCTTCAAGGTGAATTCATTTTCATCCAAAACGATGACATTTTGATTGTTCGTGCTTCTTGAAGACTTGTGGATTGTACCATTCAAGTCAAACTCCAACGTGAATGTCCATTCTTGCAATTTTTCCTCAAAACCCTTTACAGGATTACTTCCTAAACAAAAATGCACTAATGCTACACAAAGCGATTTGCCGACGCTGTTATAGGTATTTTGATTGTCTTCTGTCCTTTTTTCGGCAGTAATGAGCGAGATACCCGTCGGGTTGAACACCACGGTGCGAAAAGAAGATTGATTAGCACTCAAACGAATTAGTCGCATAAATGAAGTTCGCCTGTGTCGGCAATATTTAAAGCTCCGATTAAAAATAAAAAGTCCAATGCAAGCAAAACGTTATCGAAAGAGTGGTAGGCTGGCAGCTTTTTGTTGTTGATTTTTTCAAATTTCATCCAAAGCTCATCCAAAGTCGTTGGCTCTTTCAACATGGAAAGCAAAAATCCACCAAGCCCCAAAAGGGACTCTGAATAACGGATATGTTTGGCTGGCATTAGCATTTTTAAAAAAGTGTCAGTAGTTCAGCATCACCCGGTGGCGCTTCATAAATGTCGCAAAACTCGAAATAATAGGCCATTAAAATTAGTACCGCTTCAACGACTGACTTTGTTTCTCTTGGCGTTGCCTTTTTAAGGATGTACAAGAATACTTCATCACCTTTGTCTTCATTTTCCGGTATTTTATCAACAGCTTCCTGATACAGACTGTTGAAAATCAGCCGCAAATCTTCTTTTGCAAATTCGCTGTTGTTGCGAAAATAATGGTAGATGTCATTGGCGTGGATTCGCCCGTTGTCCAATCGACGGGCAATTCCGGAACTCAACTTGTTAAATATAATTTTGCGAGCAAAATCAGGGTGTTCCGGGATTTCCTCTGCCGAGAAGTGGTAGGGCAAATCATTCAAGTAGTTTACAACTTCCCTCAAAACGGAATAATCAGGGGCTGAAATATTTTCTGGAAGCGGTTCAAAACCGTCCAGTACATCAATTATTGCTTCATCCGACAATCCAAGAAAAATGTCTTCAAGGTTCTTGGCTAAAAATGAGTCTGCATTTACTTCGTAAGATTTTTTGATTTTTTCCAATTCTGGAAAAAGCGACGGGTAAACACCTTTGTATTTATCGTTAACAACAAAGTGAAACTCTTTTATCGGACAAACTTGGCTATGCCAATAATTGTAAAGTCCCTGAAAATCAGTGTTTAATTTTTCAATCGTTTCAAGTTCTCTTGCGGTAATGTCCTCCGGTGCGTAAACTTGATAGTAAACTCCTGTTGTCCGGTCAAAGCCGTCATTTTTTCGGTCGCCGTATCGGCCTTGTGGTTTAACCGGGATAAAATTTGGATTGTGCGCTTGCATGACCCTGACGAAGAAATCCTCGAACGCCTGCCCGTTTTTCTCGTATACCTTGAGGCGGAACTTCAATCGAGCAAGTCGTTTTTCGTTAGTATTCATGATATTGAAAATGGGCTTTGATAGTTGCAAAAGTATCCTATTTTTAAGGGAATCCTACACTTATCTGATTAAGTTAGGTGGTAAATTTAAGTTTCCATCACTTCACCAAAAACGTTTTCTCCTCTACTCCCACCCCCGTTATCTTCAACCCCTTCCACCCCTTCGGCAAAATCGTCTTTTGCTGCACGATGCCTTGGTCGGTAACGTCCAGCCCACCAAACCCTGCCAGCACCGCCTGCAACATGCCGCCAGCCCCCGTCGCAAAGTACGGGTTCGTGCCACCCGCCGTTTCCGAAAGCACCCCGAACGGAGGCACCTCGTTCGGTTTGTAGCTTTTGGAGAAAAGGGAGGCCGCCTTTTCTGATTCGCCCAGCCGGGCATAGAGCAGCACGAGAATGGCATTGCCCATCGCCGGGCCTTCCGGAGACATACGGGGCAGGTAGTAGTCGAGATCACGGCGGATGTCCGCTGGCTTGCTGACGATGTTCAGTGGGTAGGCCAGCAGGTTTGCGTCCGCCTGTTTTATCATCACGCCGTCGTAAGTGGCATTCTCCTTCGTCGTGCCGTCCGGGAATTTCAGGATGGGGATGTTGTCGGCCACGTGTTCCCAGTCGGGGTTTGGCACCTCGCCAAGCTCCCTTGCGGCTTGGGCGGCATAGCGAAGTGCCGTGATGGCCATGCCGTTGGTGAAGGCATTATTGTCAATGTTTTCCTGCCACTCGTTTGCACCGATGACGTTGTTGATGTCGTAATGACCAAGGCCGTTGCGTTCCACACGGCTCGCCCAAAAGTCGGCCCCCTCCTTCAACATCGGGTAGCCACGGGTACGCAGCCAGTCCTTGTCCTTGGTCACTTGGTAGTATTTCCAGCTTGCCCAGCCCACGCAGCCGGTGATGTGCTGCTGGAACGGCCCCGTCAAGGCCCAAACCGGCGTGTCTTCCGAGCCGTCGGCGCTACTTTCCCACGGGTACATTGCGCCAGCATAACCATGCGAGAAGGCATTTTTCTTCGCCATTTCCAAGCGCTCAAAACGGTATTCGAGCAATGACTTGGCGATGTCCGGCTGGAGCATCAGCAGCGGCGGGTACATCCAAAGTTCGGTGTCCCAAAAGACGTGGCCATTGTACCCAAGGCCGCTCAAGCCCATCGGCGAGAGGCTGTACGCCGTGCCAGCCCTGGCGAACGAGTACAGGTGGTACAGCGCAAACCGGATGTCCCGTTGCACGTTCACGTCGCCTTCCACGATGATGTCGCTTTGCCAGAGCTTTTCCCACTCGGCTTCATGGCGCTTGAGCAACCGCTCCCTGCCTTCGAGGGCAGCGAAGATGGTCAGCCGCTCGGCCTCGTTCTGTGGGTCGTTGTACTGGCTGCTGGCTACGGTGCTGGCTACTATCGAGAAGCGGTAGGTCTCCCCCGCCTTCATTTTCTTGTAAAATTTGGTAAGGTGCATGTTGTAGTCCCAATCCTCGTGGATGAGGTCAGGTTCACTGCCATGTTTTTCTTCAAAAACAAAAGCGTTGCTGGCCGCCACCGTCAATTTGCCAGAAGGGCTTTTCCCAACGGAAGTCATCAACGGGATGAGCACGTGCGGGCGGTCAATTTCTGCGTAGTAATTGCGCACGTCGGCCAAGTGGTCGGGGGCTTCGATGACGCTCATGGGCGTGATGGTCACGTCCTTTTTCGCCGTGATTTCTACCATCGTCAGTGCCGTGTAGGGCAGGTGCCGGAGCGACATCATGGTGTGCTTCACACTTAGTTTGTCGCCCACTTCAAAGCTGGTGGTGAGCGCTGCCTTCTTCATGTCGAGGCTTTGGGTAAACTTGGCAATGTCCTTACGGCTGATGCGCCGCCCGTCCACGTCGAGGTTCATGTTGACGTGGTTGAAGGTTTTCAAAATGTTGCTCACCCGGCCACGCTGGTAGTAGTCGTACACGCCGTTCAGCACCACGTCTTTCACCCGCATCGGTTCCGGCGAGGAGACGATTCCGACCATGCCGTTGGCGACGGTGACCCCGAAGTAGTTGGCGGGGTTGATGTCGGTGGCAGTGACGTGCCAAGCATCATTAGAGGTCTGAGATATGAGGGTTGGGGTATGGAGGAGTAAGGATAAAACAAGAAGTAGGTATTTCATTGTGTCTGTCTTTTGATGATGAAGTTTAGCTCATGTCGTTTTTGCGTGAAAAACAGGGGGCTTGGGGGCGTTCCGCCCCCAAAAACCCTTTCCCCCGACAAGCCGCCGAAGGCGGCGAGGAGGGGCAGTTTGGGTTTAACGATTTCACCTAATGCTATTCATTTTTTCACTTAAAGCCTCGAAAGGCAGAAAGTTGATTGGCATGGGGATATTAGCCAGGCAAGGATACGACAATGCTTGATTTTTGGGCAAAAAAATGGGCGCTACGGAAGCAGCACCCAAGAATATCTTGTCGAATTTAGTCGAATTTCAATTAGGTTGGTCAATGCTTGACGACCAGTTTCAGCCTAAAACTACCCAACTCCGTTTGGCAATCCAAAAAGTACATCCCATCCTTCAACCCACCTGTCCTAATCTCTTGGTCGCCTTCGGCAATGGACTGGCGCAACTGCACCCTGCCCTGCATATCCAACACCCGCAACTCGCCATTTGACGGAAAATCTTTCACAAAAAACACCTCGCTGGCAGGATTTGGATAGACCTGAAACGAAAGTGCTTGTTCATCAACCGAACTCACCTGCGAGCATGTCAGTAGCGTCCCTTGAACAGGGGTGAACAAATTAACAGTATTGAACAGGGCCGGCGTCACGCAGCCAACATGGTCAAAATTGCCAAGGTTAACGGCATCAATATTGGCGGCACCATTGGCCATGAAGGCGGCCTCTGCCACGACGCTGTTCTCGAATGGCACCTGGTCGTCACCAGCACAGTAGTACAGGCGGGTCGGAGCAGTAGGCGCCCAGTCGTACACGTCGTTATCGGCGAGGGCGAGGTTGACCGGATGGTTGGGGTCGGCCTCCACGGCTGCCTTGAAGTCGTCGTTGAAAATACGGCTGGCAATGGGAGCGCCCTCAGCGGCGGTCAATTCCGCCACGAGGAAGTCGTTCAGTTGGGTCAAGCTGATTTGGTTGTTGAAATATTGGTTGCACTTTTCCACGTAAGCGGGCTTCACGGCCTCGGTCATGTCGCTAAACAGGTTGCCGTAAACGTACTGGTAACTGAACATGGTGTTGATGAGATAGGCCGGGCGATTGTAAGGTTCATCGGAGAACAGCAGTTCCCGCATCACCACACTGATACTGTACGGCCCCGAGAGGTGGGCTGCCGCCACCACGTCGAACTCATCGCTTTGGTCGAGGTCCCGGTGAAGTGCAGCCGAGGAGTGTCCGCCCTGTGAATAGCCGGTGAGGAAAACCCGGTTTTCATAGCAAATGCCCTCCTCCAAGGCAAAGTCCTTAACAGCCCTGAGCGCATCCGCCCCAGCACTGGCTTCTGTGGCAGCATGAACGTAAGGGTGGAACCCAGGCGAATCACCAAGGCCAAGGTAATCGGGCGTGACGCTGACGAAGCCTAGTCCCGCAAACAAGATGGGCAGGGCCGATTCCCCATTGAGGTTGGACGGCACGTCGGTCTTGTTGGATGAGGTACCGTGCTGGTAGCAAAGCAGGGGATAGATTTTCGTCGTGTCGTCCGGCACGGCCATCAAGGCCGATGCGATGGACGTATTGCCTTGCGCATCGGGTGTTTCGTAAGTGATTTTGTAGTAGTTGACGCCATTGCTGATGGGGAAAAAAAAGTATTGTAACGTCAGTTCTTGCTTTGTCTTTTTGCCAAGGTACTGGCTCGTTAACAAGGTTTGGCCAAAGGCTCCAACGGAAACAACGCAAAACAGCAGGGAAAAGAGTAGGATTTTTTTCACGTAAACAAGATTTTGGTTTGTAATAATAATGGCTGCAAGTTCGCAAATTCAGTTCAATCGGAGTTAAAAAATAAGCTTCGTTGATGATGGACGACCATCCTCAGCTGCCTTGTCGCTATTTCAATTTTCGGGAATATCATTAGCGATGATTTTTCTGAAAGAAAAGTTTCTTACCTTAGTGAGCCAAAACATGAATTGAGCGGATGCATTCTCAAGGCGCTCCACACCTCTCGCCTAATTCGCTGAATACGAATCACTTATCATAAAATCTCACCATCATGAAAAAATGCTTGACTCCGCTTTTCTTGGTTGCAACAGCATCCTTCGCCTTCATCGGTTGCGATGATGAAGGTCAGACCGTCAAACTACCAGCCACCGTACAGACCTACCTTGACACGAACTATCCAAAGGCGGAAATTGAGGAATCGGAACAGGAAAAACTTTGCACCGGAGCTACCGTCTATGAGGTAAAACTGGAAGTCGAAGAAGACAAGACAAAGGATTTGACCTTCAGCGCCGAGGGGGTTTTGCTTTTCACGGAATCGGAAATTGATGCAAGTGCCCTCCCCTCAGCCGTCACGACTTCTGTCACTGCAAACTATCCCAGCCACACAATTGCTGAAGCAGAGGTGCTCGACATGGCCGATGGCTCGAAACAGTACGAGGTGGAACTGAAAAACGGCAAACAGACGGTGGACGTGCTGTTTTTGGCGGATGGAACGAAGGTTTGCGAGGAGGCAGGGGATGATGGGGATGAGGAGTAGCACAAATTAGAAAGGTCATATTTTCAAAGATGGCCTTTCTACTTCATTGATGTGTCGGAGGTCACGGTACGACGGCTTGCTTTGCCTACGCACGGCGGTCAGAGGTCTAAACCAATGCCCGTTTTCGAGCAAAGCTGGAAATGAGTGGGAGGTTTTTTAATTGCGAGGTGGTGGGTCAGCGGGATATTAAAAGCACTAATGTTCTCAAAATTGAGAACATTAAAAAAACAGGCTGGAGTCTCTTAGTTCTTGCAAGTTTGCAACTTGCAAGCGCAGGTTCTTGGCGAAAGTAGTGATTGCTTTTGGCTGATTCCGGAGCCTTGCAAGTTGCAAACTTGCAAGAACTTAAATACTTAGATTCTGCTTGAAACATACTTAAAACAACTGGGGGTCTAAACCAATGCCCGTTTTCGAGCAAAGCTGGAAACGAGCGGGGTCATTTCATGTTTAAAATCGGATTTTTCTATTTTTCCCAATTCTACGTGTAAGAATTGAGTCGCCATTCAATTTTTCGAACAAATTGGTAATCTTATTCTCTTTTAGGATTAAATGGTGGTTTTCTCCTTCGACGAAACTGATTTGATAAATGGTTGAAACAATTTCTCCCTTTTTCCATGTGCTTACATCCCTTGCTGATGAAAAATCCAAACCCTCATTTTGATAAAGCATCTTTTCTTCCAGATTTTTTAAGGAAATAAGGTTATAACCTGTTCCATATATTCCTGTGCCCGTAATTGCATAGCTGAAAAACACCTCCAATAGACTATCAGCATCCACATCAAGAATTTTCATTATTTTTTCGTCCTCATGGTCATTCATATACAATGCATACCAATCTTCATATCTCCATCCAGCCTCTGTTTTTAAATAAAGCAAAACAGCATTGCAATTACTACGTGGACAAGAAATTACTGGCGGCAGCAGCACTAAGCATTCTTTTTTATGCTTTTCTGTAAAACTTCCCAGAAAATATTGTGCTTTTTCAGGTAGCTTTTTTACTTTATAGTCTTCAACAAAATCACTATCGGATTGAATAATAGTTTGCAAATCGTTGTACACCATATTTTCGTCTGGCCATTTTCCCGAAAATGCAATATTGGTTTGAGCACTATCATTAGAAACTTGACTTTCTGCATGTGGGCTTTCACCTATTGCTGGATTTTTTTTGTTCGATGTTGAACAAGCTGCGAAGACAAAAAGCAATAACAGGTGCCATGTTTTCATAAAATACAAATTAATAAAGACGTAGTAACTCCTACTAATGCTATCTCACCCTATAATTTCCCCCTTTCCACCTCCCCCACCGCCCAATCACAAGCCCTCGCCGTCAGCGCCATGTACGTCAGCGACGGGTTGTGGAACGCCGAAGAAGGAGTCATTTCCATCCCAATCATCCAGCAACGACCGACTTCTTGGGTTCAACCACCTTGGCCTTGCTTGTCTTAACCTGAAAAGCCAGCTTCGCCTGTTTCTTTTGCTGAAAATGGGCACTCAAAGCTTTCTCCTCCTCGACCGTCAATGCACCTTCTCCACCAATAAAATCCACGTCTAATTCTTCTTTCGGTTTTTTCATTTGCTCGTTATTGAAAGTATTCGCTGGTAAAGTGATAGCATGAGTTAAAGCCACGCTGTCACTAAACGTTTACAAATCCCCCTTCTTCATCTCCCCCACCGCCCAATCACAAGCCCTCGCCGTCAGTGCCATGTACGTCAGCGACGGGTTCTGGAAGGCCGACGAAGCCATGCAGGCCCCGTCCGTCATGAACACGTTGGGGGCGGCCCAAAGCTGGTTGTGGCCGTTGAGGGCGCTGGTCTTGGGGTCACGGCCCATTCGGGCGGTGCCCATCTCGTGTATCCCGAAACCGATGGCCGTGTCGCCACGGTATTCCTGGATGTTCATCGCACCGGCGGCTTCCAGCATGTCCCGGCTGTCGGAGAGCATTTGCTTGGTCATTTCCCGCTCGTTGTCACCGAAGTCGGCATCCATGACGAGGGTGGGCAGGCCCCATTTGTCCTTTTTGTCCCTATCAAGGCTGATTTGGTTGCTCTCGTAGGGCAGGCATTCCCCGAAGGGGAACATCTGCACGGCCCATTTGCCGTTCTCCGGTCGGCTGATGGCGTCCTTGAACTCCGCCCCGAAGCCAAACTCGACCTCCTTCATGGCGGCCACTTCGCCCCAACCCTGCCGCCAGCCGCTGCCGTACATCCCAAAGCCCCGCAGGTAGTTCGGCTGCACGTCTTCCCGGATATTGCGGTAGCGAGGGATGAGGAAGTGGTTCGGCTTGCGCCCGAAGTAGTATTGGTCCTCGAAGCCGTCGAACTCGCCCGATGCACCGACCTGGAAATGGTGATCCATCAAGTACTTGCCCACTACCCCACTGTCGTTGCCGAAGCCGTTGGGGAAGCGACTGCTCGTGCTGTTGAGCAGCAGCCAAGTGGAGTTCAGGGCGGCAGCGCAAACGAAGATGATGCGAGCCTTGAACTCGTGCATCTCGCCCGTTTGCGCATCCAGCACCTTGACGCCGCTGGCACGGCCCTTCTTTTCATCGTACACCAGTTCCGTGGCGATGCTGTGGTGGCGCATGGTCAGGTTGCCCGTTTTCAGTGCGTCGGGGATGGTGCTGGTCACGCTGGTGAAATAGCCACCGTAGGGACAACCTCGGTGGCAAAGGTTGCGGGATTGGCAGCGGCCCCGCTCCTTGTGGGTGTCGTCGGTGAGGTGCGCCGGGCGGCTGGTGATGAGCCGCCGACCGGGGTATTTCGCCTCGATTTTTTCCTTGAAATGCACCTCGATGCAGTTCAGTTCGAACGGCGGCAAGAAGTGCGGACTGTCCGGCACCTCGGCAATGCCAGCCGCTTGTCCGCTGATGCCAGCGTATTTTTCCACGTAGCTGTACCACGGCTCAACGTCCTTGTATCGGATGGGCCAGTCGCAGCCGTGGCCGTCCCGGGCGTTCTCCTCGAAGTCCCGCTCACTGAACCGCCAGCACTGCCTCGCCCATAGCAGCGATTTGCCGCCCGTCTGGTAGCCTCGTATCCACCAGAAAGGGCGCTTTTGGGAATAGGAATGCTCAGTATCCTTGACAAAAAAATGCTTGGACATCTCGTCGAAGGCATAGTTTTTCGACTGGATGGGGTACTCGGCACGGGTCGCCTCGCTGACCCGCCCACGGTACTGGTCTTTCCAGGGTGGGGACATGGCCGTCGGGTAGTCTTTCACGTGCTCGACGGGGCGGCCCCGTTCGAGACAAAGAACTTTGAGGCCCTTTTGGGTGAGTTCCTTGCAGGCCCAGCCGCCGGAGATACCGGAGCCGATGACGATGGCGTCATATTCTTTGGAAATGGGTTGGTTGGTGGTTTGTTTTGTTGTGTCTGGCATGGTGTGTTGCCTTTACTTTTAGTGAACAATGATTCTTGTTGAAAATTACAACCTGTCTTCTAAGTCGCTTTTGTCATGGCCGAAGGCCACCTCTGAATCATACAAAACATGACGCAGAGGTGGCCTTCGGCCATGACAAAAGCGACATTAAGTTGCATAAGCTTTCTGGCCTGCGGGCATCGGAATACACGCATCATACCTCCCCGGCACCGGCACGTACTCCAGCACCTCGCTCGCCCCGATTTCGGAGGTGAAATAGCCCACCACCGTCAGTTCCTTCAGCTTTCGCCAAGCGGCTTGGGTATCAGTGGCTTGGTCGCCAGCGGCACGAGTTTCTTTGTCGAGTTGTTGCAAAAACAAGATTTTTCGGTCTGGTGGCAGCTTGATGAAACCATTTTTTTCCAAAGTTAGTGGTTGCAAGCCTCGAACGAAAGCATCCCGCTCGGCCTGTGGGGTGCAGTCCAGCATGACGGCGTGGATGAAGCTGGGCACAGCCGCTTCCGTGGCACTCGGCGTACTGGTTTTCGGTAAAATCAGGTCGCACAGTTCATTCAGCAGCGACTCCTGTTCGGCAGTGAGGTAGCTGGTAGCACCGGCGGTGACTTTCGGGTCCGCTTTGCAGCCAGACATGAGGGCGGCGATAGTCGGTGCGCTGATGGCCCCACCCAACAGGATGGCGGCACGGGAAAGGGCTTCTCTTCGGTTCATGATAATCGGATATTGTGTGATTGGAATATTGGGATATTCGGTGGGCGAAAGGTATTGAAATATTTTTTACCATGAATAGCCCATAGCGGGTTTCTGACCATTTGCCAATTTTTCACCTGAATTTTTCCTTGAAAAAACTTTCCTGATTACCTTGCCCCATCGTTCAAATTCCTTGGCGGCAGTGGCAAAAGGCACAGCAACCAATTCATGTAACAAAACCAACGAAGAATGAGTGCAAAAAATGAACAATGGGGGTCCAGGGTTGGCCTCGTTTTAGCCATGGCAGGCAACGCCGTGGGCTTGGGCAACTTCCTGCGGTTTCCGGTGAAAGCAATCGAAAACGGGGGCGGCACCTTCATTATCCCCTACCTGGTTTGCTTCCTTTTGATGGGCCTTCCACTGCTTTTCGTGGAGTGGAGCATGGGCCGCTTCGGTGGTCGGCACGGCCACCACAGTACGCCGTTCATCCTCGATACGATGGACAAACGGAAGTTCTGGAAGTACCTTGGCGTCTTTGGGCTTTTCACCAATATTGCGGTGGCTGCCTACTATTGCTACATCGAAAGCTGGGCGTTGAGCTATGCCTTCAAGTCCATCATGGGCGTGTTCCACGGGATGGACCAAGCAGCGGTGTCAGCCCATTTTGACAACTATGTGGGGCTTGGTACCAGCCTTCCCATCGTTTTTTGGATTCTTTGCCTTGCTCTGAATACTTGGGTACTTTCCCGTGGCCTCAGCGGCGGGGTGGAGATTGTGGCCAAGTTTGCCATGCCACTGCTCATCCTGTTCGGGATACTACTGGCCATCCAGGGCCTCACCCTGACCGCAGGCGAAAAGGGTGCCATCAACGACGGCACGCTGGGCCTCAACTGGCTTTGGGAACCTGACTTCGCCAGCATCTGGAGCGGCAAGGTTTGGTTGGCAGCGGCGGGACAGATTTTCTTCACCTTGTCGGTGGGAATGGGCACCATCCAATGCTACGCAAGCTACATGAAACCCAAAGACGACATCGCCCTCAACGCAATGAGCGCCGGTTGGATGAACGAATTTGTGGAAGTGGTGCTTGGCGCAGCGATTGTAATACCCATTTGCGTAGGCTACTTCGGCATTGATGGGGTGAAGGAAATTGTGTCCTCCGGTGGCGGATTTGGCCTTGCCTTCAAAACGCTTCCTTACCTTTTCAACAACTGGGGTGACGTGCTTTCAATCGTTGCTGGCTTCTCTTGGTTTGCCCTGCTGTTCTTCGCAGGCATCACTTCATCCTTGGCCATGGGTACGCCGTTCATGGGCTTTTTGCAAGACGAGTTCAAGTTTGGCAGGTTAAAATCTGCATTGACCTTTGGGCTCTTCGTGCTTTTGTTGGGCATACCAGCAGTCATGTTTTTCAACCAAGGTGTGTTCTCTGAATACGACTACTGGGCAGGAGAGGTGGCGTTGGTAGTATTTGCCGTTGTGGAAATGATTCTCTTCTCCTGGGTATTCGGCATGGACAAGGGCTGGAAGGAAATCACAACCGGTGCCGATATCAAGGTACCCAATTTCTTCAAGTTTGTCATAAAATGGATCACGCCGTTGATCCTTTTGGCTGTATTGTTTACGTCGCTCCCATCAATCTGGAATACCTTGACGTTCAATGCAACCACCGGATATCTTTCCGTGCCGGAAAACAAACCGTTCGTGATTGCGGGCAGGTTGATTTTGTTGGCTGTGTACCTCGGCCTCAGCTTCTTGGTTTGGGTCGCCTACGAAAAACGGAAAAAATCTGGCAGAATCACCTAAACCACTAAGTGAAGCGGCTTTAATAAAATGTACCACTTCCGAGCGGCGGGGTTTTGAACCCCGCCGCTCGGAGGCATCCAGTCTATTTTATTAAAATCCTTTCGCTAATCATAAAAAAGGCTGTCCAATGCCGAAAACACAAGATGCCTTTTTTAAGCAATAAATATTGATTATGACAACATCAGCATTGTTCATGTGGATTACTTCATGCCTGATAGTGACAGCGTTCACAGTCTATTTTTTTATTAAAGTGGTAAAAACGCCGAACAAGGACGAAGGCGATTTTCCGCCTGGCCCTTGATATATGCACCTTTCAGGGAATTGGCTTTTGCCAGTTCCCTGATTTTTATACCCACCGCCTTAGCTTCCCTTTCCTTGTATCCTACTTTTTGGAGCAAAAGCCTCAACGTACATTTCGGATACTACTACTGGGGCATGATTCCATGCTCGCTGGAACAAATGCTGCGGCAGATGAACGACCATTTGCAGCATCTGCTGGACTTTGAAGCCTCGCAACCTACCACTGTGTTGGACATCGGTTGTGGTTATGGTTCCACCGCCCTGCAATTGCTGCAAGCTTTTCCAAATGTCGAGTTGGTAGGCATCAACGCCAACGCATCAGAGGTGGCGGTGGCAAACGAAATGATTTCAACCGCAAACCTTCAAGAGCGGGCAAAGTTTGTCGTGGCCGATTTTCAAAACACACCCTTCCCAGACAACAGTTTCGACGCCGCCTACGCATTGGAGAGCGCCTGTTTTGCCGAAGGCGAAACCAAATCTAAACTCGTTAAAGAAATCGCACGGCTGCTGCGACCTGGCGGTAGATTCGTCGTCGTGGACGGTTTCAGAAAACACGACAGGCCACTGCCCATGCTCGTTGATTGGCTCTACCAAAAAAGCCTTGCAGCATGGTGGATGCCCTCGTTGGCGCCCATTGACGGCTTTGAAAAAGCGCTGCAAAAACAAGGGTTTGAAAAAATCACCATCAAGGACATCAGTTGGAACATTGCGCCTTCACTGGCCCATATTCCAGTGGTTGCGATGAAACTGTTTGCTGCCCATCTTGTAAAAAACGACATGGAAAAACGCCGTTACCTTCAAGCGCTCCTGCTGACGCTTGCCTTGTCCCCGTTCATGCGGCACTTTGGTTATTACTCGGTGACTTGTGTCAAAACCACCGTCGAATCCAAAAAATAATTCAACTTTGCTAAAAAATAAACATCATGGAATTCAAGAATCCTTTAGTTGCTATTAAATGGAAACGGATACTGGGATGGACGTTGTTTGTCTTGGTATTGGGCGGTGGCGTGTATGTTTTCTACAACTACGGCGCAGTTTACAGCGATGGCTACCGTGACGGAACGCTCATCAAGTTTTCCCGGAAGGGTTTTATTTTCAAAACCTACGAGGGCGAACTGAACCAGGGCGGCATCGCCAACCCAGCTCCTGGCACGGCCATGGTCAACCAAATCTGGAAGTTTTCGGTCAAAGAGGAGCACGTTGCCGACAAACTCAACGGCATGGGCGGCAAAGTGGTGCGCCTTCACTACAAAGAATACATCAACAACTTTTTCTGGGAAGGCGAAACCAACTATCTGGTGGATGGTGTGGAGGAAGTGAAATAGCCACACCTTGAAAAAATGAAAAGCCATGCAAGTCGCAGATTTGCAAGGCTTTTTGTTTTTTGACCCGTATTTTTTAAAACAGATAAATTGCTGACGAGCGCCACCTCACCGCAGCACGTCGAACATCCTCGAATATTTCACAATAAAGCTCCGATTGAGAGCGCCGTCTGTATCTTCCAACTCATTGAAGACAAGGAACAAGCCCGTGTTGGCTTGCTTCAACCAGCCAAACCGTACGTTGGCCGACCAAGTGTCCGTCACGTTGTTGTACTGCACGAGGCCTTGCAGAAAAAGGCGGGGCGTGAACGAATAGGACACCCTCGACCACAACAGGTTGGTTGTAAAATCGCCACCGGGCAGGCTGACGTCGTTGCGGCTGAGGTTGAATTCCGAGTTGAACCTGTCGCCGAGGCGCAGCCCCAGCGTGACGGTGTTGGAGTAGCGCTTGCCACCAAAAAAGCCGCCCAGGATATGCCGGGTGCTAACGTAAATCGGCTTGCTCTTGTTGGTGAAAAAGGCAAGGATTGTTTCCCAATGATTGTACGTACCGGGCAGCACGACCACGCCGGGCGAAATTTCAAACGGCTCGAAAACGCCTTCCGTCGTGTAGTCAACGCCCGTGTGGATTTCCGTTCCGCTCACGAATTCCCAGTGGTTGTCAATGTGCAGGAAGCCTGTTTCCTGCTTTCCGTCGAAGTTCCAGTAGCCCCGGTACGAGACGTGCGGGCGGATTTCGAGCAAGCCCAGCTTGCCGTTCATGCGGATGCGCTTGAGGATGAGGCCTTCGGCCTTGCGGAATGCGCTGCGTTGCAGGAAGCCCACTTCGGGATTAAAGCCCTCACCAAGCTGCGAGTAAGCAAAGTCGAGAACCAAGCCGCCCCACTCGTACTGGCTGCGAAACTTGAAAGCGTGGTCGTCTTGCTCCGTGCCGGGAGTGAAGGTTTTTGCAAAATAGCCGGAAAGCTGCGCCTTCTTTCCCAAGCCAAACTTGCCGTCGGCAGCGAAGGTGCGGTTGTAGTCGTCGTCCAGGTCGCCCATGCCCTGGCGGTTTACGAACATTCCGCCGAGTGCGGAGCGCCCACCGAACTCGTGGTTCACTCGTGCCACTGTGAAGTTGTTCTGCTGGATTTCCGCCGACTTCACGTCGTCGGTGAACATGCTGAGGAGGCCGATGTTGGTACGGTTGACCTTGCCGGACAGCCTTGCCCCGCCGATGATGGGCACGAGGTCGCCGTCCTCGCCGATGCCGATGCGGCGGCTGAAGAACAAATCCACCTCACCGGGGCTGCCCACGCTGAACAGCCCGGCGTTTTCCAAAAAGAAAGCCCTTTTTTCAGGAAAAAAAAGGTTGAAGCGGTCGAGGTTGACCTGCTGCTCGTCCACTTCCACCTGAGCGAAGTCGGTGTTGTAGGTTAGGTCGAGCGTAAGACTGGGCGTGATGCTGTACTTGAGGTCGGCACCGACCTCCGGGTTGAATTTGGTTTCGGAGGGGACGGCTTCATAGTCGCGGGAGACTCTCGCCAGGGCGTAGGGAATGAGTTTCAAGTTGCCGGGGCTTTGCAGGTTCAGCCCGGTGAGTGTACCCGCCAGCGACAGGCGTTTGAGGTCGAACTCTATGGGAAGCGACGCCCAGTACGCCACCTCGTTGGTCTTGCGGATGTTGCGCCGGAAGTTGACGCCCCAGACCTGCTCCTTGCCGGTGGAGAAGCGCAGCGTGCGCAGCGGGATGGCGAACTCGGCGCTCCAGCCGTAGTCGCCGATGGAGGTTTTCACCGTCCAGGAGGCGTCCCAATTGAGGTTGTAGCCGCCGATGACTCCGCCTTGCTGGCGCACGTTGCCGAAGTTGCCCTGCCCCTCGTTGTCCACCTGGGCGTCGTACTCCATGCCGATGGAGTTGGTACCAAACAGGAAGCCGTTCTGCCCGTCGTGGTAGGTATCGAGGATGAAGGAGAAGGCATCGGTGTTGTCCAAGTCACCGTCACGCCGTGTGTCAGAGACCACCAACCCGGCAGGCTGGGCATCGTGGCAAACGACCGAGAGGTAAAACGTGCTGGCCGTGTAGCCGATGCGGATTTCAGTGTTTTCAGAAGCTGGCTGCCCAGCATTTGGGCGGCTCTGCACCAAATCGCCGAAGGGTTGCACCGCCTGCCAGGCTGCGTCGCCGATCACCTCACCGTCCACCACCGGCTCGCTTTGCAAGGCGAAGGCTTCCGCTTCAGGGCGTAGGTTGGCACTAGCGGGCGTCAACATGGACTGGGCAGGAGCGAAAAAAGGCAGGCAAATCAGTCCCAAAATGGGGAGGGTGTATTTTTGAAAAAACATGGTGCGGTGATTTTTCACAAACCTACAAAAACAAGTGAGGTTGAGTGTTTTATCAATGAAAACCAAATTCAAAACGGTTATAAACTTTGAAGCCCGGAGAGGAACGGCACCTACAATTTGTCCGCACTCTCCTACCTTGAACTGTTGGCTCATTACGTCTTTGCGTAAAAAATAGGGGGTTTGGGGGCGCTCATTTCCAGCGCAGCCCAAGAACCCTCTCCCCCGACGAGCCGCCGAAGGCGGCGAGAAGGGGACAATATCTTGCACGGGCGATGTTCTGTGTATGTGTTTTTCACGCTGAACCGTCATGAGCCGAACTGTTCTAAACATCGTGCAAACCAGTGGAAGGACTGGAAGTGTTTCTTGGAAATTTACACGCAATATTGGCATGGCCGTAGTCAAAATGCGCCTAATGACAAAAGTCACCAAGCCCCTTGAAGAAAGTCAACTTCCTACCTTTTTGGACAAAATAGATTGCATCCGATTTTGAAGACAATAAAAAATACACCAATCCATGAAAGCTATCACTCCTGAGTCACTTTTCGCCGATGCCGACCAGCTTTTAATGGCCGCCGATGAAGAAATCAATCGGGCCGAAGAAGATGCGGTCACGCACCTGATTTGCCACAACTCCCGCCAGTCTATCCTGCAATACTTGACGGGTTATTTACTGGACAAGGCCGTCCACATACCCTACCCCACTACGCTCGATGTGCTTTTGGAAAAGTGCAGGGCCTTGGACGACCGCTTCCAGCATATTGACTTCTCCCCCATCACTTGCCGCTTCGATGCCGAGGACAAGGATTACTGCCTAGACTTCGAGAAGGTGGACGAGTGCTTCCGCATTGCGCAGCAGACGCAGGCTTTGGTAAAAACTTGAATCCAATGCTTTGGCCGCAAGCCATCAGCCTTGGCTGCTACCCAACCAAGGCTGATGGCTTGCGGCTGAAACTCACCAAAGTATTTCAGTAAAAAATCAAGCTGACATGTTCAATTTCAAAAAAGAAAAGAAGGAATTCAAATACCCGGGCGTACGGGTCGCCATGGACGGGAACACTGCCGCTATCATGTGCGAACGGGAATCTTCCGATGCGGCAGGCGCCTACCCCATCACCCCCTCCACGCAGATGGGTGAATATTGGGCAGAGGAAGCCGCCAATGGGCACCTGAACATCTCCGACAGGCCGTTGATTTTCATCGAGCCGGAAGGGGAACACGCCGCTGCCGCCGTCACAGCAGGCCTGTCCATGACGGGCTTGCGGGCTTCCAATTTCTCCTCCGGTCAGGGCATTGCCTACATGCACGAATCGCTGTACGCAGCGGTCGGCAAGCGGCTGACCTACGTGCTGAACATCGGCGCCAGGGCCATGACCAAGTCCACCCTGAACGTTCACGCCGGGCACGACGATTACCACGCCATTGACGACACCGGGTTTTTCCAGTTGTTCGCCAACAAGGCGCAGCACGTGGCCGACTTGAACATCATCACCCACCGCATCGCTGAGCTGTCATTGACACCCGGCGCCATTGCACAGGATGGTTTTTTGACCACCCATCTCATCGAAACGCTGCTGCTGCCGGAGCGGGAACTTATCCGGGAATACCTGGGCCGCCCCGACGACATCATAGAAACACCAACCCCAGCGCAACGCATTATTTATGGAGACACCCGCCGCCGAATCCCGGAACTCTGGGACGTGGACAACCCAATAATGGCAGGCATCGTGCAGAACCAGGACTCTTATATGCAGAGTGTGGCGGCGCAACGGCCCTTCTTTTTTGACCATATCCAGGCACTGACCGACCGTGCGTTTGACGAGTTTTACGAACTCACAGGCCGCCGCTACGAGCGGGTCATGGGCTACCGTACCGATGATGCCGATTACCTTATTTTGGGTCAAGGCAGCGTCATACCGAGCGCCGAAGCCGTCGTTGATTACCTCCGTGATACACGGGGCATAAAGGTGGGCGTGGTGGATTTAGTCATGTTCCGGCCATTCCCTGCCGACCTTATCGGGAAATTCCTGAAAGGCAAAAAAGGCGTGACCGTGCTCGAAAGGCTCGACCAGCCATTGGCGGTGGATTCTCCAATTATGCGTGAAATCCGCTCCTCGCTGAGCAAATGCGCTGAAAATGGGAGCAATAAGAAAGCTATGCCCTACCCGGACTTGGCCAGTTATCAATCATCG
This sequence comes from uncultured Saprospiraceae bacterium, assembly GCA_964508135.1. Taxonomy (GTDB): domain Bacteria; phylum Bacteroidota; class Bacteroidia; order Chitinophagales; family Saprospiraceae; genus UBA6168. Next base: position 51,594 of record CAZDSU010000011.1, on the reverse strand, counting down.
GATATGCCGGCTTTGTACTCCGGTTCGTTTGGCATGGGCAGCCGTGACCTACAGCCAGAAGGCATCATCGGGGCCATCGAAAACATGCTGCCCGATGGAAAGCACAAGAAATACTTCTACCTGTCCATTGATTTCATCAGGGACATACCCTATACACCCAAGCAACGGGTCTATCAGGAAACGATTCAGGAAGCCTATCCCAACATAAAAGAACTGTCCATTCGAGGTTCTGAAAATCCGAACCTCATGCCCGAAAAGGCAGTGACGGTTCGCTTCCACTCCGTGGGTGGCTGGGGCGCCGTCACGACCGGTAAGAACCTCGCAATGACCCTGTACGATTTGCTGGGGTATGACATCAAGGCAAATCCAAAATACGGTTCTGAGAAAAAAGGCCAGCCAACTACCTACTACTTGGCCGCCGCCCCCGAACCCATCCGCATGAACTGCGAGTTCTTTTTCGTGGACGTGGTGCTATCGCCCGACCCCAATGTTTTCAAGCACACCAATGCTTTGGCGGGCTTGAAAAAAGGCGGCGTTTTCATCATTCAGAGTGAAAAGACGAAGCAGGAAGAAGTCTGGGCCGACATTCCGAAGCCGTACCAAAAAGTCATCATTGACCAGGGCATCCATGTCTATTACATTGATGGTTTCAAAATAGCCCGTGAGGAAGCCACCGACCCTGAACTGCAACTGCGTATGCAAGGCATCGCCTTCCAGGGGGCATTTTTCGCAGCTTCCCCGCTCAAGGAAAAAGCAGGCCTTTCGGAGGAAACTTTGCTGAAAGCCATCGAAGACCAGTTGCAGCACAAATTTGGCGGAAAAGGCCAACGGGTCGTTGACGACAACATGCGGGTGGTGCGGCGTGGCTTTGACGAAGTCTATGAAATAACCAACAAAGTGCTCAGCGAAGCCCTCGCCATAAAACCAAACGGCGAGATGATGCCCATCCCCTCCATGCTGAAAAGCGTGCCGCAGAGCGAGTCCCAACTGAGCGACATTCACCGCTTCTGGGAGCAAACGGGCAATTTTTACCAGCGTGGCATGGGCAACGACAACATCACCGACCCGTTCATCGGGATGAGCGTGATGCCCGCCGTTACATCGCTTTTCAGGGACATGACGGGCATACGCTTCGACCACCCCGAATGGATTCCGAACAACTGTACCGCCTGCGGCAATTGCTACACGGCATGCCCTGATACGGCCATCCCCGGCCTCGTGAGCGAGTTGGGCGATGTGCTGGAAACCGTTGTGAAACGGGTGAAGAAAAGCCACGGCAATGTGGAACACCTGCCGAAGGTCGTCCGACAAATGGAAGGGAAAATCCGAGCCTTGTTCAATGAAACAGGGAAGGCGGCCACCGTCAACCAACTCATCCACGAGGTGATTGATACGACCATTCAGGACGAAGGCAAGGGAAATGGATTGGCCAAGGAGTTGGGATGGTTCAAAGACGAACTGGGTGATTTCCAGTTTGCCCTCACCCGCCCCTACTTTGATGTTCATGAAAAAAGCCAACCTAACAGCGGCGGTTTGTTCAGCATCACCATCAATCCGACCACCTGCAAGGGCTGCATGGAATGTGTGGAAGTATGCCATGACGGCGCACTAAAATCCGTCCCCCAAACGGAGGATTCCATAGCCCGGCTTCGCAATGAATGGGATTTTTGGGTGGACCTGCCCAATACGCCCGCCAAGTTCAACCGCATTGACAGTTTGGAGGAGAAGATAGGCCCGTTGGAGACCATTTTGTTGAACAAAGATGCCTACCTGCATTTTGCCAGCGGCGATGGTGCTTGTTTGGGTTGCTCCGAAAAATCGGTCGTTCACCTGTTCGTGGCGACGGTGGAATCTTTGATGCAGCCCCGCATTCAGAAGCACGTCGCCCATTTGGACGAGCTGATTTCAAAACTGGAAAAAAGCATCCAGCTTAAGCTCATCAGTACGGTGGACGTCAGCGATACGGAGATGATGGGAAAAATCGTCGCTGAAATGCACAACACCGACCTGACCATGTCCGGTCTCAGCAAGAAACTGGAAACTGCAAAGGGCAGCGAGCCAATTGACCAGGAATGGCTGCGGGATGTCACGCAATTGCTCGCAAAACTGAAAAAACTGCGCTGGAAATATACGGACGGCACCACCGGGAAAGGCCGTTCCAACATGGGGATGTGCAACTCCACCGGCTGTACCTCCGTCTGGGGCAGCACTTGGCCCTACAATCCGTACCCGTTCCCTTGGGCCAACCACCTGTTCCAGGATTCCACTTCTATGGCCATGGGTATTTTCGAAGGCCACATGGCAAAAATGGCAGAAGGATTCAGAGCCATCCGAAAGGCAGAATTGATGCTGAACGATGCCTACAACCCCAGCGAGCACGATAGTTTTTTCACCTACTTCAACTGGGGCCAGTTCACGGATGAAGAATGGCTGCTCTGCCCACCAGTGGTAGCATTGGGTGGCGACGGCGCCATGTACGACATCGGTTTCCAGAACCTGTCGAGGATGATGGCTTCCGGCAAGCCGATTAAAGTCATCGTGGTGGACACCCAGGTTTACTCCAACACGGGCGGGCAAGCTTGTACTTCTGGCTTCATGGGGCAAATATCCGACATGGCGCAGTATGGCAAAGTTTGGCAGGGCAAACCCGAAATCCGCAAGGAAATCGGCCTGATTGCCATGGCACACAGGACCACCTTCGTCTTGCAAGGCACGCTCGCCAATACCAGCCAGATGATAGAAGGTTTTATTGACGGTCTGATGACCAGGCGACCTGCCTTGTTCAACCTCTACACCACCTGCCAACCGGAACACGGTGTGGGTGATGACTTGGGCACGCACCAGGCTAAACTGGCCGTGGAATCCCGTGCTTACCCGATTTTCACCTACAACCCCGACAAGGGCGTGAAAGTGGAGGAAGCCTTCGACCTTAGTGGCAACCCCGACATGGAAAAAATATGGCCAACCTATCAGTTGAAATACACGGAAAATGGCCGTGAAAAATCCATGGAACTGCCCATGACCTTCGCCGATTTTGCACTGACAGAGGCTAGGTTCCGCAAGCATTTCCGCAAGGTGCCACGTGACGCTTGGAACGACAACATGGTATCGTTGGCAGAATTCCTTGAAATGGACGCCAGCGAACGGGAGGACAAGTTCCCATTCATCTGGGCCGTTGACCGCAAGCAGGCCCTGAGCCGGGTGCTCGTTGCGAAGCGCATCGTCGAATCCTGCGAGGAGCGCCGGGACTTCTGGATCATGCTGCGTGCCCTGTCAGGTTACAAACCGGAGGAAGCGAAACCGGAGGACATCGAGAGCAAAATCCGGGCAGAGGTGGTCGGCAAGATTGCCCAGGGCCTGATGAAATTGGCCGGCGGCAACGGCGGGGGCATCATTGACCTGGCGATGGGCGCACCCGCAGCAGCGACGACAGTTGTCGCACCGGCAGCAGCCCAATCCAACGGGGAATACATGGCCCCGTGGCTGGAAACCGAACTATGCACCTCCTGCGATGAATGCACCAAGCTGAACCCGAAGATTTTTGCCTACAACAAAGACAAAAAGGCATACATCATGAACCCCGATGGCGGACCATATTCGGACTTGGTGAAGGCTGCCGAGAAATGCACAGCACAAGTGATACACCCCGGCCTGCCGAAAGACAAGACGGAGAAGGATATTGACAAATGGGTGAAAAGGGGCGAGAAGTTTAATTAGGAAATTGGGAAATTAGGAAATTGGGAAATTAGGAAATTGGGAAATTGGGAATTGACGAGCTGTCAATTGTGGACTGTGGACTTCAGACTGAAAAAAATGGGACTTTTCAACTTTCATAACAACAGCTTCAAGTACGGTGTGCATCCACCGGAGCACAAAAGCGAGACAAATGGGCTGCCCATCCGGCAGTTCCCATTTTCCCCGGTGATTATCATGCCCATGATACAGCACTTGGGTGCGCCCTCACAAATCATCGTGCGGGAAGGCCAGGAGGTGGTTCGTGGGCAGTTGCTGGCGAAGGCTGGGGGCTATGTCTCCGTGCCGCAACATGCGCCCGTATCGGGAACCGTTCGGAAAATCGCCAATGTGCCGACCATTTCGGGCAAGATGGTGCAAGGAATTTACATCGAAACGTTCCCCTTTTCCGGTCAGGAAGTAATGGAAGGAAAACCCATTGACCACGAAACGGCAACGAGGGAGGAGATACTGCAAGGCATTCAGGACGCTGGCATTGTTGGGCTTGGTGGGGCGGCATTCCCCACCCATGTCAAGCTGAAAATTCCCGAAGGGAAACACTGCGACACGCTGATAATCAACGGAATAGAATGTGAACCCTACCTCACCACCGACCATCGGGTGATGCTCGAACAGGCCGATGATATTTTCACGGGCATCCGATACCTGTTAAAAGCCACGGGCGCAAAACGGGTCATCATCGGCATTGAAGCCAACAAACAGAACGCTGCCGACCACCTTTCGGCAAGGATACCGAAGGACGAGCCGGTCACCGTGCAGGTCGTTCCAGTGAAATACCCGCAGGGGGCGGAGAAAATGTTGGTCACCGCCTTGCTGGGCCGGGAAGTCCCCTCCGGCGGTTTGCCCATCGAGGTAAATGCGGTGGTGGTAAACGTGGCCACCACTGCCGAAATCGGACGATTGCTCCCCCACGGGCGGGGTATTCAAGAGCGGGTCATCACCATCACCGGCCCCGGCGTGAAAAAGAAGGGCAATTACCTGATTCCCATTGGGACACCCCTCCGCTACGTGCTGGAGCAGGTGGGCGCCGATGAGAACGTCAGCGAGGTGTACATGGGCGGCCCAATGATGGGAGTGGCCGTCTCGAACCTCGATATTTCCATAACGAAAGGTACTTCCGGCATCGTCGTTTTCACTGAAAATGCGATTAACCGACCAGAGAAAGTCTACCCCTGCATCAAATGCGGTGCATGCGTGGGTGCCTGCCCCATTTCGCTAAACCCCTCCAAATTGGGCATTTTGGCAAAATTTGAAGCCTACGACGAAATGGCGGCCAACTACAACCTGATGGACTGCTTCGAATGTGGCTCGTGCGCATACGTTTGCCCGTCCCATATTCCCCTGGTGCAGTATTTCAGGTCGTCGAAATCTATTGTGCGCAAGCGCAATGCGGCGGCGAAAGCGGCGGGGTGAGACCAAGACCTGTCAGGTTTCAATAACCTGACAGGTCTGCGCCTGAGTCGTACATCCAAAATCGTAAATCGTAAATCATTTTCGTGTTCAAAAAAACGCTAAATATCTCCACCTCACCGCATATCGTCAAGGGCATTGGCACGGATGATATTATGCGGAATGTGGTCTGGGCGCTGGTGCCAGTGGCCATTTATGCGGTCTATTCGTTTGGCCTGAGCGCCCTGTTGATATTGGTCACAAGCACGGCGGCCTGTGTGCTCACGGAGCATTTTTTGGCTAAATATTCTAAAAAAGAAAGTACCATTTCGGATTGGTCGGCGGTGATAACGGGGCTGCTGTTAGGGCTTACACTCCCGCCCAATTTCCCACTTTGGATGGCTTTTTTCGGGGGTATCATCTCCATTGCGCTGGGCAAATTCGTCTTTGGCGGCTTGGGCTACAATGTGTTCAACCCAGCCCTTGTTGGTCGGGCGTTCTTGCAGGCGGCGTTTCCGGTTGCCATCACCACTTGGTTTCCCGTGTATGCACCGGAGCGCTTTTCCACGGTTTCGGCGGCCACCTTCACCCTGCCGTTCCTCGAACCCGCAACGGACGGATTCACTGGGGCGACGCCACTCTCCGCCTTCAAGTTTGACCAGGTGACGACCAGCACTTCCGACCTGGCGCTGGGCCTCATTACCGGTTCCACAGGCGAAACTTGTGCCGTGCTGATTTTGCTCGGCGGCGTCTATCTCGCTGCCCGGAACATGATGAACTGGCGTATCCCGGTTTCCATTTTGGCGACCGTATATGTACTAAGCGGGATATTGTACATGGTGGACAGCCAAATTTATCCATCACCAGATTTTATGCTGTTTTCGGGCGGCTTGATGCTCGGCGCTGTATTTATGGCGACGGATATGGTGGGTTCACCCATCACGCCGTTGGGCGTCTGGATATATGGGGCAGTCATTGGCCTACTGGTCGTTGTGATACGGATTTGGGGGGGGCTGCCGGAGGGCGTGATGTATGCCATTTTGCTTGGCAACGCACTTACGCCGCATATTGACAACTTGGTGAGGCCGAGGGTTTATGGGACGGGGAAGACGATAGACATTAGACATTAGACATTGAACATTAGATTGATAGACAAGGACTTATCTAAAGTCTATTGTCTATAATTTAACTTTCTTAAAAGCAATGAACGAAGCGCAAAAAAATACGACCGAAGTAGCCAGCAGCAGCAAGATGCTGATGACCATGGTTGGTATCGGGGTCATTTGCGCCTTGTTGATTGTGCTGTCTTTTCAGGGAACACTGCCAAGAATAGAGCAGCTAAAAGCAGAAGCTTTGGAAAAAGCAATCTTCAATGTCATCCCCGGCATGGTGTCCAAGAAGACCTTCCAATTGGAGGGGAATAACTTCAAGGAAGTCACCGGAAAAGTAAAAGACGCACAATTGGTTCATGCGGGATATGACAAGGAAGGAAAACTGGTTGGCGTGGCGGTGGAGGCCATCGGGATGGGATTTGCGGATGTGCTGCGGATACTTTACGGGTACGACCCCAACAAGCAGGCCGTCGTTGGATTTTATGTTTTGGAGAGCAAGGAAACTCCGGGCTTGGGAGACAAAATCGAGAAAGACCCAGCGTTTTTGGCCAATTTCGAAGCCTTGGACGCAGCGCTTTCCGATGATAAAAACACCTTGAAAAACACGGTTGTCACGGTGAAAAAAGGCACCAAGAAAAACGCTTGGGAGGTGGACGGCATCACCGGGGCCACCATTTCATCAAGGGCGATAGGAGACATCATAGGAACAAGCACCAAGCAGATGGTGCCGCTGCTTTATCAAAACAAGGCACTTTTTGAGGAAAATCCGAATCAATGAGCATTGAAACAAAAAATAGGGCAAACGACGGGTTTTGGGCCAACTTGGCCAACAGCCCCTCTACCGACGAGTATATCAAGGGTTTGTGGCGGGAGAACCCGGTGTTCGTGCAGGTGCTCGGCATGTGCCCGGCTTTGGCCGTATCCAACACCGCCATGAACGGATTGGCGATGGGCCTTGCCACGACATTTGTGCTACTGATGTCCAATATTTTGATTTCCTCGCTGCGCAATGTCATACCGAAACAAGTGCGCATTGCCTCGTACCTGCTCATCATCGCCACTTTCGTGACAATGGTTGACTACCTGATACAAGCCATCAGCGTTGAATTGTACAAAGCCCTTGGCGCATTCATTTCATTGATAGTGGTGAACTGCGTGATATTGGGCAGGGCAGAGGCATTTGCCTCCAAAAACAGCGTCTGGAAATCAGCCTTGGACGGATTGGGAATGGGGTCGGGATTCATCCTTGGCCTGTTGTGCCTTGGCTCGGTGCGGGAACTTTTGGGCAATGGCAGTTTTTTCGGGATGCCAGTATTTGCTGACAGTTTTCAGGAATGGGTCATTATGATATTGCCGCCGGGCGGCTTCTTCACCTTGGCCTTATGGCTGCTCATTTTTAACGCCCGAAAACAAAGAAAATTAGCATCATGAACCAGGAATCACTTTGGTCCATATTCATCAATGCGAGTTTAATCAACAACTTCGTTTTGGCTTATTTCTTGGGCATTTGTCCATTTTTGGGGGTGTCCGGCAAAATGGAAACAGCCACAAAAATGGGCGGGGCGGTTACGTTCGTGATGCTCGTTGCCTCTATATGCGCCTACGGCATCCATGCCATGCTTATGGCCATCAATGCGCCATATTTACAGCTAATCAGCTTTATCGTGGTGATTGCTTCTACTGTTCAATTGGTGGAGATGTTCATTAAAAAAATAAGCCCGGCGTTGTTTCGGGCCTTGGGCATCTTTCTGCCGCTGATAACCACGAACTGTGCGATATTGGGGCTTGCATTGTTTCAAACCAACAAGGGATATGGCTTTTTTCAAAGCGTTGTATATGCATTGGGCGCAGGGGCAGGTTTTACGCTGGCCTTGGTGCTGATGGCCGGTTTGCGGGAGCAACTCAATTTCGCAGAAACCCCAAACGTGGTAAAGGGCACGGTGCTGACCTTGTTGATTGCAGGCATTTTGTCCTTGACTTTCATGGGGTTTGCGGGGTTGGGGAGTAATTAAATTTAAGGTTCTTTGACAATTCTCGTGGCATTAACCCCGAAGGGGTTGAACTTGAATAGCCCCGGATGAAATCCGGGGTGAATGGTAGCGTTTAGAAGCAACACCGAAGGGGTTTAACGATTTGTAAATGATTGACATTCAACCCTTTCAGGGTTGTTTCATGCATTGCTTATCCCCGGATTTCATCCGGGGCTATTCACATTGAAGCCCTTCGGGCTTGTACCACAAAAATTGTCAAAAAACCATTTTATAAAACTTTAAACCATGCTAAAATCACTCTTCATCGCAATCGGAGGCATCGTCGGACTCATGCTGGTCTGGGTGGCCATACAGGCGCTTTGGCGAAAGACTTTTTCCGATGATTACACGACCGATGAAGACGTGCTGGCAGGCCGGAGAAGTTGCGGCAATTGCGGCTGCACGACCGTTTGCAAAAACAAGGAAAACAAAATTTCAGCGAATTAAAAAACGTCAATAAATAACCATATCACATGGCACATTTAGCAGACTTCGATGTCAAAAACAAGTACCAGGCGACCATCCGGAAATCGGAGCGGCTGACGCCAGCCAGCACCGAGGAGATTCGGGAAATCGTGCTGGAAGTCCAGCCGGGTTTTGAATGTCAGGTGGACCAAAGCTTTGGTGTGCTGGTAAAAGCGACCGATGAGTTTGGCAACAAATTCCACCACCGCCTGTACAGCGTGGCCGACCTTCCCGGCAAGACAAACGGCAATCCGCTCATCACGATGCTGGTGAAACGCTGCTCCTACGTGGACGACTTCAGCGGGGAGCGCTACCCGGGCATTGCCTCCAACTACCTCTGCGACAGGAAGGTGGGCGACGAAATCACGCTCACAGGGCCGCACAAGTTGCCTTTCGTGGTGCCTGAGGACAAAAACGCCAACCTCATCCTAGTTGGGATGGGCACGGGCATAGCGCCGTTTAGGGCATTTGTAAAGCATATTTACAAAAACGTAAAAGACTGGAAGGGCAAAATACGCCTGTTCTACGGAGCGCGCAGCGGCCTGGAATTGCTCTACCTCAACGATGAGGACGGCGACCTGACCAACTATTACGACCAAGCCACTTTCGAGGCATTCCACGCCCTAAGCCCACGCCCGCACATGAACGACCCCATTGCGCTGGACCAGGCCATCGAGGGGCGGGCAGCAGAAATCGTCGAAATGCTGAACCAAACCAACACCCGTATCTATGTGGCCGGCTACGATAAAGTCAAGGCCCTGCTCGACAAGGCGTTTGCCAATATCCTCGGCTCGAAAGAGAAATGGGAAACCCGCAAGGCCGAGTTAATTGCTGGGGGAAAATGGGCGGAGGTTATTTATTGAGGGTTTGAGGGTTTGAGAGCGTGAGAGTTAGAGAGCGTGGGAGCGTGCCATTTACACCTTTTCGCCTTCTCACCCCCACACATCTCTCACCCGCTCACCTTCTCAAACTCTCACGCTCTCAAACCCTCAAACCCTAAATCAAGGCAACATGTCAATCCTTATATCCTTAATAGCGCTGGGTGGTCTGACCCTTCTTTTGGCCGTGATGATTATCTGGGCCAACAAGAAGCTGTACGTCTTTGAAGACCCCCGCATTGACACGGTGGAAGAGATGCTGCCCCATGCCAATTGCGGAGCCTGTGGGTTTCCGGGTTGCCGCCCGTTTGCGGAGGCGCTGGTGACCGGGAAGGCACTGCCCGGCAAATGTACCGTCAGCACGGATGAGGGTCGGTCGAAAATCGCCAATTTTCTGGGCGTGGCGTTGGGGGCAGAGGAAAAACGGGTCGCACGGTTGGCGTGTGCAGGCGGCATCAACGTGGCGCTGAACCGGGCAAGGTACAATGGCATAAAAACCTGTCAAGCGGCGTCACTGGTTTCAGGTGGCGGCAAGGGTTGTTTTTGGGGCTGCTTGGGTCATGGCGACTGCGAGGCGGTCTGCGATTTCGACGCCATCACTATGAATGCCTTCTCGCTCCCGGTCGTGGATCTCAACAAATGCACTGCCTGCGGCGACTGTGTGGAGGTCTGCCCGAAGGATTTGTTCTCCATTCAACCGATAAGCCACCGGCTGTGGGTCAACTGCAAAAACCTGGAACATGGGGAAGCTGTTTTGGACGAATGCCAAGTGGGCTGTACGGCCTGCGGCAAATGCGCCATGGACGCACCGGGCAATTTGATTACCATGATCAACAATTTGCCCGTCGTCAATTATTCGGAAAGCCACAATACCCAAGTGCCCATTCAGCGCTGCCCCACGGGCGCCATCGTTTGGCTGGACGACAAATTGGGGGTAGTTAAGGGCATGGAAAGCAAGAAAATAGTTCGGAAGGGAGAACGGTATGAGGGGTTTTCGTGAGGCGCTGCTTTTTCTTTTGAGATAGCATTTGATGAATGGAATTTTGGTGATGCCATATTTAAACTGACACAGGCATTTTGTTTGATTTGAGATTTTGCTACTACTTCGGGAACCCCCCAATATTGAATCTGTTGATAGTTTTGGATAGCGCACAAATTTTTTAAAACCAAAAATTTAAAAAAATGAACCTTTCAACCACCTACATGGGCATGACCCTAAAAAGCCCCCTCGTGGTGAGCGCTTCGCCGCTATCGGAGAATTTGGACAATATCAAACAAATGGAGGATGCCGGGGCAGGTGCCGTGGTACTGTTTTCGTTGTTTGAAGAGCAGATCAGACAGGAAGCCGCTACTTGGGATTACCTCACCGGGGCGGATGCGGAAAGCTTTGACGAGAGGCTCAGGTACCTGCCGCTGATGGACGATTTTCGGGTCGGCATTGATGCCTACTTTGAGCTTATCCGCAAGGCGAAGGAGGCCGTGGACATCCCCATCATCGGAAGCCTGAACGGCATCACCGCCGATGGCTGGGTTGACTACGCCAGGGCCTGCGAAGATGCAGGTGCCGACGGCATAGAACTGAACGTGTTCTTCGTGCCAGCCGACATCAACCAAAGCGGGACGGACGTGGAGCACCGGTACCTCAACGTGTTGAGAATGGTGAAGGAGCGAGTTGAAATTCCGGTAGCCCTCAAGGTCAGCCCGTATTTCAGTTCGTTCGGCCATTCGGCCAAACTGTTCTCAGAGGCCGGGGCGGATGCGCTGGTGATGTTCAACAGGTTTTACGAACCAGACTTCAATATTGACACGCTTGAAATCGTGAACTCACTGGAGTTGAGCGTATCAAACGAAATCCGCCTGCCACTGCTGTGGTTGGGCATTTTGTACGGTAAAATCAATGCATCACTGGCCGCCACGACGGGCGTACAGGGCAGCACAGAGGTCATCAAATACCTATTGGCCGGAGCCGATGTGGCCATGACGGCGTCTTGTTTGTTAAAAAATGGCATCCCGTATATTTATCAAATACTCGCCGAATTGGAGGTGTGGATGCAGGCTCGTGATTTCCATTCTGTAGCCGAAATGCAGGGCATTATGAGCCAAATGCAAGTGGCCGAACCTGAGGCGTATGAACGAGCAAATTATATCAAAGCATTGAAGAGTCATAGGTTCTAAGTGAAACGAATTTAATAAAATGTACCACTCACCAGGGGTTACGAAAACAGGGGTTTGGGGCGGAACGCCCCAAAAGCCCCTCTCCCCCCGACGAGCCGCCGAAGGCGGCGAGGAGGGGCAGGAGTTATGTGACAGACTGGTCTATTTAATTAAATTCACTTCACTAATATCAACGGCTTTGACGGGATGCCCCTTATTAATGGAATATCTTGGCATGTGGTTGTGGAAGATTTGAAAGCTTGTTTTGATAACACCTTCAAAATTGAGGGATAATCACCTTCATTTGCCCCTTTGTTTTTCACAAAGCATTACCTTGGCCGTTCGATAGCCAATGAAGCACATCCTGCCACATATTACCGCTTGGGTTTTGTTGCTTTGCCTTGTGGCAACGAACTTGGCTCCGCTGTTTTCTCCACTAGAAAGCAGGGGCCATATTTCCGTGGTGATTGATGTCCACAACGACAGCCTGCCCTCCGACAGCAAAGAAGAGAGAACGGAATGGCTAAAGACTTTCGTCAGACATATTATCCCCAATCCCTGCTTTAATTTGGAGATGCTGGCACAGCGTTATTATGAGCATCCCCGCCGTTCAAAACGGCAAATCTTCCTGCCTGTCATCCTGCCGCCTCCGAAGGTTTTGGCCTGATTCATTCCCATTTTTCACATCCTTTTTCCTTTTAGGCAACGTCCATTGCGATGCTTCGCAATGCCGTGTACTTGTCTGAAAAACTGCCGGCTTTTCAATAGCCGGATTGGGATTTTATTCATGGGTGAGCCTATTCCTTGTGTGCAACAAGTATGGGCCTGCCACAAAACCTTCGTCATGGATTTTTTTGAAAAAACATACCCACTCATCGCAATGGGAATAATCGGCGCTGTGTTGCTGTATGCCATTTTTTCCAAAACAAAAAAGGAAAAATAGGCCGGACTGTGTGCAATGGGCTTTCCCGGACGACTTGGGAAGCCTGTTGCTGCGCAGCAAGTATAAGGGTCGCATGACCTCAGAAACTGTTTGCGTTTTTCAATACTAACCTATGGAAATTCTCCTTGCCCTCGTATTTGTTATTGGCTATGCAGCCATCACATTGGAACACCCGCTGAATATCAACAAAGCAGCACCTGCGCTCATCACCGGGGTCGTTTGCTGGACGATTTACATGCTGAATAGCCAAGATGCCCACGTGGTCAACCACCAATTGGTGGAGCATCTTGGGGAAATGTCCGGCATCATCTTCTTCTTGTTGGGGGCGATGGTCATTGTGGAGTTGATAGATGCCCATGATGGGTTCCAAATCATCACCGACCGCATCAAGACCGACAGCCCTCGCAAGCTGCTTTGGATTATTGGGTTCATCTCCTTCTTCCTGTCAGCCGTGCTGGACAACCTCACGACCACCATCGTCATGGTTTCTTTGCTCCGCAAAATAATAGCGGACAAACAGGACAGGTTGTTCTATGCGGGCATCATCGTCATTGCTGCGAATGCGGGTGGGGCTTGGTCGCCCATTGGTGACGTGACCACCACCATGCTCTGGATTGGCAATCAAGTTACCACCGGGGCCATCGTTTCCAAGTTGTTCTTGCCGAGCGTGGCCTGCCTTGCCGTGCCGCTGCTCTACCTCAACTGGAAGATGAAAGACACCGCCCCCAGCCTGCCGCCAGTCAAGGAAATAAAAGCAAACAATACGACGGCTCGTGAGCGCAATATCGTTTTCAGCCTTGGGGTAGGCGGGTTGCTTTTTGTACCCATCTTCAAGACGGTAACACATTTGCCACCGTATATGGGTATCCTTTTGGTGTTGGGCGTGCTATGGGTGGTGACGGAATTGCTGCACCACAAGAAGAACTTGGATGAAAAAGGGCGTTTCTCGGCAGCACATGCCCTTCAAAAAATTGATGCTGCCAGCGTACTGTTCTTCCTCGGCATTCTGGTGGCCATATCGGCGCTACAGTCGGCAGGCATGTTGTCCAAGCTGGCGGTCTGGCTTTCGGAAACCATTGGCGACCAAAATATCATCGTGATAGCCATTGGGTTGCTCTCTGCCGTGATTGACAATGTGCCGCTGGTAGCAGCGTCAATGGGCATGTATTCGCTCGAACAGTTTCCTACCGATCACAACTTTTGGGTGTTCCTCGCCTATTGCGCTGGCACGGGCGGCAGTTGTCTCATCATCGGCTCTGCGGCTGGTGTGGCAGCGATGGGCATGGAGCGGATCGACTTTTTTTGGTACCTCAAAAAAATCAGCTTGCTGGCACTGCTTGGGTACTTCGCAGGGGTGGCAGTCTATTTTTTACAAAATCAAATCTTTTAAAAATGAACGATACTGCTTTGACCTTATGGCTGATTACAATAGCCATTGTTGGCTGTTTTTGCGGCTATTTCTTTTACCGGGTTTTGACTGCTGAAAAGCGACCTGAGCCTGATTCATATTCAGGGAACGACGACGAGAATTGAGAAGCGTACAATGCCATTGACGAACATCATCTCCCCCGTGGGCTTGACGTTTGTCAATGGCATTCAATGAGCATTATCATCTATAACCTTTGTTTTTGTGGCCATATTTGGGAAACAATTTACCAAAAATCAATTGCCGTGAAAATCATCAACAACATCCTCGTTCCCACCGACTTTTCGGCCTGCGCTGAAAACGCCTACCATTTTAGCCTTCGCCTCGCCGACAAATGGAAATCGTCGGTCAAGTTGTTGCACGTCGTCTCGCCGGACTACGGTGTGACCGACCTGCCCGTGATTGTTGACCTTGCTGCCAAGGAGAAGATAGACGTTGCGCAGCAGTTGTTGCATACTTTCAAAGACATAGGTTTGTCAAAGGCAAAGCCCGAACTCCAAACTGAGCCGAAAGTCACGGATGAGGTAAAAATAAGCGGTCTGCCCTATGCAGCCATCAACACGGTTGCAGAAGAAGAGGAGGCAGACCTTATCGTCATTGGTACTAATAGCAACCACTCCGCTTGGGAAAACGCCTTCGGCACCAATGCGGCGCAGGTGGTCAAGAAGTCGCCCTGCCATGTGCTGGTAGTGCCGGAAGGAGCAAGTTTCAAGGGTTTTTCGATGGTGGGATTCGCTGCCGACCTCCACGAAACCGACCCCTATCACTTATGGAAAGCATGTAAAATGCTTGAACCATTTCACGCCATCATTCGGTGCGCACACATAGAAAAAGAGGGCAAGGGCAATGAATCCAAGCTGCGAATCGAGGAGTTGAAAGAATTCTTCGCCAACAACCCAATAGCCCTCCAAATCACCTTCCACACCCTCGAAGAGGAATCCATTGAAATCGGGCTGGAGGCATTTGCCAACGAATGGAACTTGGACTTGCTGGTGATGACCTCTCCGCACAGGGACGTGTTCGGCCAATTGTTCCATAAAAGCATGACGAAACAGATGGCGCTGCACTCCAAAGTACCGTTGCTGGTACTGAAATAGCGTGGCCAATTTTTGAACTTCTTCAACAAAAACCCAAAATGGAACTCCCTTTCACGCTTGAGCAATTTTTGGAAGTTTTCCGCCAGTACAATCTTGGGGTGTTCCCCATCCAGTTCCTTTTTTTGTTGCTGGCCGTGGCCGTTCTAGCCTTTGCCATTTGGCCCAAAAAGAACGCGGGAAGGGCAATCTCCGCCATACTTGGCTTGCTCTGGCTTTGGATGGGCATCGTTTATCATTGGGGCTATTTTGCGGGCATCAACAAGGCGGCTTATTTTTTTGGGGCGATTTTCGTTGTGCAGGGCGGCTTGTTCCTGGTTAAAGGAGTCTTGCGCAATCAACTGAATTTCAGCCATCGGCCAACACCTGCCGTCTGGGCGGGGAGCGCCATGATGCTGTATTCACTTGTTGTTTACCCATTGCTCGGCTGTATTTTGGGGCATTCCTATCCAGCTTCCCCGACCTTCGGGCTACCCTGCCCTACCACTATTTTCACCTTGGGCATTTTGCTTTGGTTGGATAAAAAGCCGCCATTTTACTTGCTTCTTATACCCTTGGCATGGTCAGTTATTGGTACAGTGGCAGCTTTCAAACTGGGCATCAGGGAAGACATCGGGCTAGCCGTAGCAGGTGGATTGACGGTGTTGTTGATGATCCGCCGACGGCCACTCTGATTCATTTTCGCCAGATTTTGGTTTGTTGAATTCTTGTCGCCATACCACTTCAAGCACCCCCAAACGCTCCGTAGTATCCCGCCCCCCAAAGCGCCGTCTTTTGGTTCAAAATCAAATAAACCGGCACTGATTCCACCAGCGGGCTAAGGCGACCCACCGCAAAGAAGTATTCATTGAAAATGGCGTGGTACTCCTCGTTCCATATCTTCGGAAGGATGCCACCACCGAGGTAAAGGCCACCTGTCGCTTTCAGTTTCAGTGCAAGGTTGGAAGCCTCTTGGGCCAGGTACCGCATGAACAACCGCAGTGTTTCCTCGCAGATTGCACAACCCTGTTTGGCAGCCATCCCTATGGCTGCTGCCGTGTCGTGGGTCTTCATGGCTTCGTCCAAAACCGGGGATGTTTTCCAGCCTTTCACATCCCGCAGAAAGGTGAAAATCTCACAGATGCCAATGCCCGACACCACTCGTTCCCAACTTACATGGCCATATTTTTTCTCCAGAAAGAGAAAAAGGTCCCAGTCCAATTCATTGCGGGCAGCGAAGTGCGTATGGCCGCCCTCAGAGGCAAATGGGTGGTAGGCTTGGCCATCCCAAAACAGCCCGCCCTCGCCCAACCCGGTGCCAGGAGAGAGAACGGCGGCATTGCCTTCATCGTGGTTCTTACCGGGGTAAATCATGTACAAGTCCTGTTCCTTCAGCGAAGCGAGGCCATAGCAGTTGGCTTCCAGGTCGTTGATCAAAAACACGTGCTTGATGCCCAGTTTTTCGCCAATTGCACGGCTGTCAATGTCCCAGTGCAGATTAGTGCCATGTGCTTTCCCATCCCGAATTGGCCCAGCGAAGGAGATGCACAATCGAGCGGGATTAGGCTCATTTTGACTGAAATCCTTCGCAATTTCCACGAATGAACCCCATTCCTTACATAGATAGCGATGCTCCTTGACAAGGACTGGTTCGCCGTTTTTTACTTGAAAGAAAGCCATGTCGGTCTTGGTGCCGCCAATGTCGGCAGCGAGGATAAAGATATCGTCTTGGGGCGGAGTTTGCCGAGGAAAAGCAATGGGTATCAGTGGTTTTCGCATAAAAATACTGGATTGAGTTTTAGATAAATTAATTGGGTAAAGAGCTTGAGATTTAGGGACAAGTTTAATGACTTGGCTCAACGAAGCTAGTGAATAAAATCATGCATGCAATTCCTTCCCATCTCATAAATTTGACTATTGTTAGAAAATCATGTCCGCATTTTCATGTTGGCAATACACATCGGAGTCGCTTTTTGAAAAACTTGGCTCCAGCACCAAGGGGCTTTCCTCAACGGAGGCTGCCATCGGCTACTGCTTTGCCGAGATGGCAAAAAGCGCCGCACCGTTCGGCCTGCCTGGAAAAGCAGACCGAGCCATTTCCTTTTGATAGCGAGTGCCATCATGGCAGTGGAGGTGCTGGCAACGCCTTACCTGCTATTCGCCCTCTCCCTTGGATTTGACCCATTGCCGCCGTCGTTACTGGCAGGGATGGCGGGCATGGCGCTGCTATATGGCATCATGGCAGGGGTGACGAATGGCGTGATTTCAAGATGTTCAAACTGTAAAAAATCAAGGCAATTGATGACGAAAATCACGCTGCTGGTGCGATTGGGGCGGGTACATTGACCTCAATTAATTTAAGGGGCCGTACCTTGCACAGCAAGTAAAAATCAGAGTAGCAATGAAAATCAACAAAGAATGGCACGAACAACACAAAATGCCTAAAAATGCCAACTTCGAACAACGGGTTCAGTGGCATTTGGAGCATTTGAAAAACTGCAAATGTCGCCCATCCATCCCTAAAAAACTGGCGGAAGAAATGGTGAAAAAAGGCATCCAAATTCCAATCCCGTGAATTTAACGGAAAATAAAAAACTCATTGCCGTAAAACTATTGCACACCGCAATATGGGCAATATTGGCGGGCTTGGTGTTTTATATTTTATACGCCGGAATAAGCGGCCATATAACCCCGCTTGTTTATTTCGCCATCGGCGCAATTGTCATAGAAACGGCCATATTGGTCGGCTTTGGTTGGCGTTGCCCACTGACCTTGGTTGCACAAAAATACACAGCCGCCGATTCGCCAAATTTTGATATTTATTTGCCATCATGGCTGGCAAAACACAACAAAACCATCTTCAGCATCCTATTTGTCACAGGAGTGGCACTGGTTGTTTGGCGGTTGTTAAATAATTGAACCATGCTTAAATCAATCCCACGTTGGCTGCTTATTTTCCTGCTCTTTTTCAATGCCATTGGTGCCTATTACGGCAGCATTATGATGCTGCTCGACCCCTCTGGGTCAAAGCTCCAAATGTCCTTGGAAAACCTGAATGGTTCCATATTCAAGGACTATTTCGTTCCAGGCATTATTTTATTATTGGTCAATGGCGTACTCCCCACCATCGCTGGCATCGGCTTGATTTGGAGACGGCCACTCAAGCCATTGCCCGGTTTTTCAGTCTTAAAAAACCACCAGTGGGCATGGTCACTGGCACTGATCTCCGGCCTCGGCCTGATGATATGGATTGGGGTACAAATCGCCATGATTGGTTACTGGACAGATTTGCCAATCCAAGCGGTATATGGAATCTTGGGTTTGCTGATTACGGCTTTGACCTTGCTGCCAAGCGTGCAGCATCATTACAAAATCAATTTGGCAGAGAACATGGGGCTAAGAAGCGACCTCCTTTAAGTAGAGTGGCAGCGAATTGAGGACGTGGCTTTTAGTTATACATCTGGCCAACAGCCAATAACCAAAGGCCAACAGCAATTGAAAATTATCATTAAAACCGAATACAAATGGCTAACCAGTCACCACCTCCCCGCCCCGACAGCAACCCGCCTGACAACAACCCGTCCGGTTTCGGCAGGCGAGGGTTCAATTGGCTTTACACCCTCATTTTGGTGGTGCTTTGCTTCCAACTCGTGTACTTGTTCTTTCCAAATAAAACGGATGAAATCCCTTGGTCGGAATTTGAGCAGGGCATGTTGTCCCGGAACGACGTGGAAAGCATCACCATCGTCAACCAGGAAGTAGCGGAGGTTTTTATCAAAAAAGAAAAACTGGGCGTTGCACCTTACGAAAAGTTGAAAAAAGACTTTCGTGGCCCCCATTTCGTGGTAAGCATCGGCTCGGTGGAGAACTTTGAAAAGGCCCTTGAGAAAGCACAGCAAAACCTGCCGCCCGAATCACGCATCAAACTCAGCTATCTCAAACGCACCGACTGGACCTCAAACATTTTGGGCTGGGTAATCCCATTGCTGCTGCTGGTGGGGCTGTATTGGTTCATCATGTCCCGGATGCGAAGCGGTGGCGCTGGTGGCATGAACCCCTTTGATTTTGGGAAAAGCTCCGCAACGGCTTACAAAAAGGACACCAGCACTGTCACCTTTGAGCATATCGCCGGGCTGGAAGAGGTGAAGGTCGAGGTGCGGGAAGTGGTGGATTTCCTGAAAAACCCAACCAAGTACACCTCCCTCGGTGCCAAGATACCAAAAGGCGTGCTGCTGGTGGGGCCTCCGGGCACGGGCAAGACCCTGCTGGCAAAAGCCGTGGCAGGCGAAGCGGGCGTGCCATTTTTCTCCATGTCTGGGTCGGAGTTCGTGGAAATGTTCGTCGGGGTAGGTGCCTCCCGTGTGCGTGACCTGTTCCGCAAGGCCAAGGAAAGTGCGCCGAGCATCATTTTCATTGATGAAATAGATGCCGTTGGCCGCAGCCGTGGCAAGGGCGGTGCGATGATGGCCAACGACGAACGGGAGAATACCCTCAACCAATTGCTCGCCGAGATGGACGGCTTCGGCACCAACACGGGCGTCATCGTGCTGGCAGCCACCAACCGGGGCGAAATACTCGACCGGGCGCTGCTGCGGCCTGGCCGTTTTGACCGACAAATTTACCTCGACTTGCCCACCTTGCAGGAACGGCGGGCCATCTTCGGCGTACATGCCAAGCCGCTCACGCTTGGCAATGACATCAACTTCGACACCCTCGCTGCTCAAACGCCCGGCTTCTCCGGGGCCGACATCGCCAATATTTGCAACGAAGCTGCGCTGATTGCCGCTCGGCAGGGCAAGTCTGTCGTTTCCATGCAGGACTTCTACGACGCCACCGATAGGGTCATCGCCGGGTTGGAGAAGAAGAGCAAGATACTGTCTAAAAATGAGAAGAAAATTGTGGCCTGGCACGAGGCAGGCCATGCCACGGCCAGTTGGTTCCTGCCCCATGCCGATGCCTTGCTCAAGGTTTCCATCGTGCCGAGGGGCAAGTCGCTGGGTGCCGCCTGGTACCTACCGCAGGAGCAGCAGTTGTTTACCAGTGCGGAGTTCGAGGACAGGATATGTGCCGCACTTGCTGGCCGGGCCTCGGAGGAAGTGGTGTTCGGTGAGGTCTCCAGCGGTGCGCTCGACGACCTGGAGAAAGTGACCAAGCAGGCCTACCTCATGATTTCCTGCTATGGGCTGAACAAGGAAATCGGGAACATCAGTTTTTACGACAGCACCGGGCGCTACGAGCAAATGCTGCAAAAACCTTACAGCGAAGCCACTGCCCAAAAAATAGATGAAGAAGCGAGCAAGCTGGTGGAAGCGGCCTACAAGCGAACCAAGGTTTTGCTGCGCAAACACCGAAGCCAGTTGGACGCACTAGCCCAACGGCTGTTGGAAAAAGAGGTGGTTTTTCAGAAAGATTTGGAGGAGATTTTTGGAGAAAGGCCAACGAGCGAAAAACCAATGGAACCAGCAGATTAGGACAAGCATTTTCGGCTAAACTCACCGCCTCCCAGTTGCCCCCTGCAAAGGCTGCCAGTTTGAAACACTATTGACAATAATCATGCATATACTCTGACCAGTGTCATTGACTGCCACCTCGATAGGCAACAACTTTGCACCATCATTCACGCATTAAAATTAAGACCATGAGTTTAAAAAAGCAATTTCTCAAATCGAAGAAAGCCTACTCGGTGACTTTCTCGCTGCCTAACGAAGTAGTAAATGGTGCCAAAGAAGTCCTATTGCTTGGCGATTTTAACGAGTGGGGAAAGGACGCACCAATTCCCATGAAAAATGCCAAGGATGGTTTCATGGCCTCCAT
Organism: uncultured Saprospiraceae bacterium; assembly: GCA_964508135.1. Lineage (GTDB taxonomy): Bacteria > Bacteroidota > Bacteroidia > Chitinophagales > Saprospiraceae > UBA6168. Next base: position 30,557 of record CAZDSU010000011.1, on the reverse strand, counting down.
GGAATTGAAGCCCGGTCGGGAGTACGAGTTTCGTTATTTAGTTGACAACAAAACTTGGGTAAATGACCGGGAGGCCGACAAATACGTTTCAACTCCTTTTGGGGTAGAAAACTCCGTTGTCGTTGTACCTGCCGAAATGGAAAACTAGTAAGAAACAGGCTTTGGGCATCAGCCCGACAGGCCGACCTCCAGAGTTCATTATTATTAACCAAAAATGATTTGCCATGAAAAAGCTGATTAAATTCGTGCTTGCTGCAATGTTTGTGAAAGGCGTTATTCACCGGTTCCGCAGACACCACGTGGCATAGCAAAAGTTTGGGTCTTGGATTCCACTAGGTTTTCGCTTAGTTGAATAAAAGGCTCGATAAGTAAGAGGCACCAAGTTGAAAAGGCCGATAGGCCATTTTGCAGCTTGGTGCCTTTTTTATAAAAGCAATGAACCAAAAAATGGTTGACATGCTGGCAGGTGGCGATCTGCGTTCCATCGGCAAGGTGGAGCAACTCCTTTCGCTCATCAAAAGTCAGGATGACTTCGACGAATTGTTCCAACTCCTCTCCTCACCAGTTCGCATCGTCGCCATGCGGGCCGCCGACGCCATCGAAAAAATCACACTGCTCCACCCTGCCTTTCTGGAAAAGCATAAAACGGAGATTTTACGGCTGCTTAACCTGGCACAGCACATTGAATTCAAGTGGCATTTGGCATTATTGGTGTCTCGAATACCTTTAAATATTGAGGAGCTTCGGTCGGTCTGGACCAAACTGAAAACTTGGGCAACGGATACTACCGAAAGCAAAATCGTGCGAGTGAACGCTTTGCAGGCCATGACGGAGTTGAGCCGGGAAAGCAATATCTTGCGGGCAGAACTTGAAACGCTGCTCCAGAAAATTGAAAAAGAAGGCATTCCATCGCTCAATGCCAGGATACGAAAACTGAAAATTACCCGATAGCGAAACAAAAACACACCCAAGCTGCTTAGACAAAAGTACCGTTACCTCATAAACCCCATCAACCTTCATAAACCCAAAAAAGATGAATTGGCACCTCACCTCCATCGAAGAAACCCTTCAAGTCACCGACAGCAAGCCTGTTGGTCTTACCGCCGAACAAGCATCGGAACGGTTGGCAAAGCACGGCCCCAACCTTTTACGGGAAAAAAAGAAGAAACCCGCTTGGCTGATGCTCCTAGCGCAGTTCAAGGACGTGATGATTTTGATGCTCATCGCAGCGGCCATCATCTCCGGGCTGGTTGGCGAACTGAGCGACACGGTGGTCATCCTCATCATAGTGCTGCTGAATGCCGTGGTCGGGTTCATCCAAGAATACCGGGCCGAAAAGGCGATGGAAGCGCTGAAGAAAATGTCGGCACCCACGGCGGCGGCGTTGCGGAGTGGGGCCACTGTACAAATCCCCGCAGCAGAACTCGTGCCCGGCGACATTGTGGCGCTGGAAGCCGGGGCGATGGTGCCCGCCGACCTGCGACTGCTTGAATCGTTTTCCCTAAAAATAGAAGAAGCCTCGCTCACGGGCGAGTCGCTGGCCGTGGAGAAGCAAATCGAGGAACTGCACGGCGAAAAACTCCCCCTTGGCGACCGCACCAACATGGCCTACAAGGGTACACTCATCGCCTACGGGCGGGGCACGGGCGTGGTGGTGGCCACGGGTATGGAGACCGAGCTGGGCCGCATCGCACTGCTGCTGCAGGAGGACGAATCCATGACGCCGCTCCAAAAACGCCTCGCCGATTTCAGCAAAAAACTCTCGCTCGCCGTGCTGGGCATCTGTGTGGTCTTCTTCACCGTGGGCTGGCTGCGGGGAGAAGAACCGGTGCGGTTGCTGCTCACTGCCATCTCGGTAGCTGTGGCGGCCATACCGGAGGCGCTGCCCGCCGTCGTGACCATCGCCCTGGCGCTCGGTGCTCGGCGGCTGGTAAAACAAAACGCCCTCATCCGCCGATTGCCAGCAGTGGAAACACTCGGCTCCGTCAACTTTATTTGCACCGACAAAACGGGTACGCTCACGCAAAACCGCATGACCGTCACGCAAACCTGGACGCCCGAAACCCCGCCCGAAGGGCTGACGCTGGATGCCAAGACCGTGCTGTTGCGCTGCATGGCGCTCAACCACGACGTGAAGAAAAACGAGAAGGATGAAATGACGGGCGAGTCCACGGAAGTGGCACTGGCGGCATATTCGGCAAGTGAACTCGTTGATTTCAAGCCGGACAGCTTTCCCAGAAAAGCGGAACTGCCCTTTGATTCCGTGCGGAAAATGATGACGACGGTACACCAGTTTGAGGACAACCGTTTTGTCATCATCACAAAGGGCGCTATTGAATCCGTGTTGGCCGCCTGCGTTGACACCGACGTGGCCGCCATGACCGCCGATGCCGAGCGCATGGGCAACGAGGGCCTGCGGGTAATTGCTTACGGCCTGCGGGTGGTGGACACATTGCCTTCGGAAATCAGTTTTGCCACGCTGGAAACGGGCTTGCAAGTCTGTGGGCTGGTGGGCATGATGGACCCGCCACGGGAAGAAGCGGCAAAGGCAATCAAGGACTGCCGAGCGGCTGGGATAGTCCCCGTGATGATTACCGGCGACCACCCGGCAACGGCGACGGCCATTGCGAAGCAAATTGGCATCCTAGAAAAACCGACTGACAAGACGCTGACTGGCGTAGAATTGGAGGCACTTTCGGATGGGGCTTTTGAAAAACAAATCGAAAACATAAAAGTCTATGCACGGGTGTCGCCGGAGCAGAAGTTGCAGATTGTCAAGGCGTTGCAGGCGAAAGGCCATTTCGTGGCGGTGACGGGCGATGGCGTGAACGACGCCCCAGCCCTGCGCCGTGCAAACATCGGCGTGGCGATGGGCATCACGGGTACAGACGTTTCAAAAGAGGCGGCTCACATGATTTTGCTCGACGACAATTTTGCCACCATCATCAAGGCCGTGCGGGAAGGGCGGCGGATTTTCGAGAACATCCGCAAGTTCATCAAGTACATCCTCACGGGCAACAGCGGCGAAATCTGGACGATTTTCCTCGCCCCGCTCGTCGGGCTGCCCATCCCGTTGCTGCCCATCCACATCCTCTGGGTGAACCTCGTGACCGACGGCCTCCCCTCGCTTGCACTCGCCAACGAACCCGCCGAAAAAGACCTGATGCAACAGCCGCCCCGCAAGCCTGGCGAGAGCATCTTCGCCAACAGGTTGGGCGTTCACGTGCTGTGGGTCGGCCTGCTGATGGGCGCCGTCTGCCTCGGCACCCAAGCTTATGCTACTGCCCACGACGACCCAAAATGGCAGACCTACGTCTTCACCGTGCTTTGCTTCAGCCAAATGGGACATGTATTGGCCATTCGCAGCGAGCGGTTCTTCCTGTTCCGGCAGGGGCTGTTCAGCAACCCGGCTTTGCTCGGTGCCGTGGCATTGACCTTTGCCCTGCAAATGGCGATTCTGTACGTGCCGGCCTTACAAAATGTGTTTTCAACGGAGGCGTTGAGCTGGCGGGAATTGGGAGCTTGCATCTTGGTTTCGTTGGTGGTGTTCCATGCAGTGGAGGTGGAGAAGCTGGTGCGGGAATGGCGGCAAAAGAGGATGCCACGTCAATAGTATTTCAACACATTAGCCAACACTTGCCAAATCTAACACCTCACCCTATCCGCTAGCCGACAGGTCCAAAATCAAAAAGCCTCACAAATCAACGATTTGCAAAGCTTTTGGTCGGGGTAGCAGGATTTGAACCTACGGCCTCGTCGTCCCGAACGACGCGCGCTACCGGGCTGCGCTATACCCCGTTGTTGAGGGTTTGAGAGATTGAGGGTTTGAGGGTTGAGGGTTTGAGAAAACCCACTGTTCTAGCCCTCAAACCCTCAATCTCTCAAACCCTTCCTCCGAGCCACCCAGGAGATTCGAACTCCTGACCTACGCATTACGAATGCGTCGCTCTACCAACTGAGCTAGGGTGGCAATTTTTTCTAGAAACCCATTCCTTTGAACGGGGCGCAAATTTATGCTTTCTTTTTTCAGAACGACAAGGGCTTATTCAATTTTCTCTCCATGTTTTCTACGGAAAAAGCGCTCGCCTGTTTCGTTCAATTTACAAAAACAGTTTAAGCATTGATAATCAAGATTTTACAAAAAATGCTGCTTGGAAAAAACTGCACAAAAAAACCACCGCCCAAACCGGACGGTGGCACACACTCTCTAAAACATTAGTTATGAAAAATTTGGACTATTTCGACATGACCTCGCCGCTTCCGCTGACTTTCGAGCGGACGCTTGGCCTGCCTTTGTAGTACACATCGCCGCTGCCAGCAATGGCCACTTCGAGCGATTCGCTGACGTTGACGGAGGAGTCGCCGGAGCCGGAAATCTTGACGTCGCAAGTACGGGCGCTAAGACCAAAGGCTTCGATGTCGCCGCTGCCGCTCACTTTCATACTGCTGCTACCGGTGGAACCAGCAAGGTTCATGTCGCCTGAGCCACTGATAGCTACGGTGAGGTTTTTGGAGTCGGCATCGAGTCTAATGTTCCCGCTGCCACTGATGGCCAAGGAAAGGTCGCCAAGATTGGTAAACCTGCTCTCGCCGATGATAGAGCCAGAGCCGCTGATGCTTAGTTGCTTAATATTTTGCACAGTTACCCAGATTTTGACGCTCTCGTGGTTCCTGACATTTTTGTTAAAACCAATTTTCCAAACACCGTCTTTCACCTCTTTTTTAAGGTTGTCAATGATGTTTTGCTGTGCTTCGATTTTCACCGATTGGGTGCTGCCTTGCTGAATCATGACATCAGCACTGATGGCCAGGGAAAGACCGTCAAACGATGCCAAGTCAAGTGTTTTGGTCACTTTCGGGCCTTCGCCGGTGATGCCGGGGCCAGATGACCAGTTTTGCGTACAGGCGCTAGAAGTAAAAAATAAGATGGTGAAAAGGGTCATTACGGAAGAAATCGTTGATTTCATGTTTGCTGTTTTTATTGTGAAGGAATTTTGACCTAACGACACAGCATCGAGCAAATGGTTGCTCATTGGCAAAATAAAAAAGCCCGCATTGTGAGGCACATTGCGGGCTTTCTTTGAAAATAAAAACGAATCTAATCCTTTGAACCCATCGTAGCCAAGTCTACTACGAAGCCTTTAATTTTTTTGTTCTTTTTCAGGTTTTCCTTGTAGTTGTTGGCCTCGGTTTCAGTGGGAAAAGAACCAAGAATCACCTTGTACATTAACTCCCCTTTTGGGTTCTTCTGTACGCTGACCAAGATTGGCGAAAACCAATCCTCCTGTAAGTCGGCGATTTTTTTGAACAGTGCCTCTTGCGTGGAAAGCACGCTTATCTGTACGCCAAAGCCCTTTTTCTCTGGCTTTTTCAGCTCAATTTCAAAGAGGTCGTAAGGCTCGAAATCGCGACCTTTTACCAGGACTGACTTGCTGGGAACTTCTTTGCTTTCAGCTTTTGCAGGCACTGGCTTTGCCTTTGGCTCCTCCTTTGCTGGTTCTGGCTTTTTGTTCACCGCCACCGATTTTTCTGTTGTGGCAGCCTTTTCTGCTTTGGCCTCGGCTGGCTTGCTCGCAGTTTCCGCCTTTTTAGGTGTCTCTACTTTTGGTAAAGCAACTTCCTTCTCGGCAGGCTTAGGCTTCTCCTCCGTGGCTTTTGGCACTTCAGCGACGGCCCCGGCTGGCTGGTCTTGCTTGATCAACTCCACTTTCACCCTGGTAGAGCCATCCTGCACCAAGCCTATCATGTCAGCAGCAGCCCTGGATATTTCCACTACCCTACCGCTGATGAACGGTCCACGGTCCGTTACTTTCACCTGAACGGATTTGTTGTTGTCGAGCCTGGTTACTTTCAGCATAGTGCCAAAAGCATAAGTTTTGTGGGCACATGTCAGTTTGCCCTTGTCATACAACTCACCGCTCGCCGTTGGTTTTCCGTGGAAAAGGTCGGAATAATAAGACGCAAGCCCAAACTCTTCATCCTGAGCCAACAGGCTGGTGGTGAAAAGCAGGTTGAGCATCAAAATCTTAATTGAATTTTTCATGGTACGTTTGTTTAAAAAAGGTACGGCCAAAACCCATTGCATTGATTTTCAAAGAATTACGATGCTTGGGGAGCCGTGTAATTTCATGGTTAAAGTTAAAGAATCTTGTTTGGTTGTTCTAATAGCAGTGTAAAACGGAGAAATTTCAAATAAATTCTTTGACAAAATAACCACATTAATTGAAAAGCCGCAAATGTATTTTTTCCACAGGCTTCTGATTATCAGTGCTTTCGGCGGCGATGTTGTAACTTTGCGGGCTTATTGGTTGTTCGATTTGCGTTAATTGTTTTCAAATAAAGTCACCCGACGTGGGCAGGGTTTCATGCCCAGCCTGCGTTTAGATAACCTATTTTTCAATAAAAAATGAGTAAGCACGGTAGAGTTTTGGTAGCCATGAGCGGCGGCATTGACAGCACGGTAACGGCCATGCTCATGCACGAGGAAGGCTACGAGGTCGTTGGCATCACCATGAAAACCTGGGACTACGCGTCCTCTGGCGGCTCTCACAAGGAGACAGGCTGCTGTAGCCTCGACTCCATCAACGACGCCCGGAAGGTGGCCGTTGATATGAAGTTCCACCACTTCATCGTGGATATCCGGGAGGAGTTCGGCGACTACGTGATCGACAATTTTGTGGATGAGTACATGGCCGGGCGAACCCCGAACCCCTGTGTGCTCTGCAACACCCATATAAAATGGAGCGCCCTGCTCAAGCGGGCTGATTCGCTCGACTGCGAGTTCATCGCCACGGGTCACTACGCCATCATCAACCAGCAGGATGGCAGGCATTTCGTCTCCAAGGCAAGGGACAGCCAGAAAGACCAATCTTATGTATTGTGGGGTCTGAGCCAGGAGTGCCTGAAGCGCAGCCGGTTCCCGCTGGGCGAGCTGACAAAACCGGAGGTGCGCCAAATTGCCTTCGACCGGGGCTACGACGAACTGTCAAAGAAAAGCGAGAGCTATGAAATCTGTTTCGTACCCGACAACGACTATCGGGGCTTCCTCAAACGCCGGGTGGAGGGGCTTGAGGAGCGGGTGGCTGGCGGCAAATTCGTCAACGCCAACGGTGAAATTTTGGGCGAACACGAGGGTTACCCGTTTTACACCATCGGCCAACGGAAGGGGCTGGGCATCGCCTTCGGCCAACCAATGTTCGTGTCCGAAATACGACCAGAGACCAACACCGTAGTGCTTGGAACCGAGGACGAACTCATCCGAAACAGCATGAGGGTCGGTCAGGTGAACCCGATGAAGTACGCCGAAATACCCGAGGGAATGGAAGCCGTGACGAAAGTGCGCTACCGTGACAACGGCACCTTCAGCTTGCTCCGCAATTTGGAGGATGGCCTAATGAAAGTTGATTTCTTGGCCAATGTCAAAGGCATCGCCCCAGGGCAATCCGCTGTTTTTTACGAAAACGACGATGTGGTTGGAGGCGGCGTTATTTATCGTTAAATATTTGATTGTCAATATTTTATGAAAAATTTTTCCGTAAAAAATATACGGTTTCTCATTGCATCCTGCTTGCTTACTGCACTCTTTTTGGCAGCCTGCAAGGAAACTCCCGATGGCTATGAAACTGACCTCGGACTGGAATATTACCCGCTTCAGGTTGGCAAGTTCATCGAGTACGAGGTGGACTCCACCATCTATGACCCAAATGGCGACACCACGGTTTTTAACTCAAAAACTTTCGTGAGAGAGGAAATCATTGATACGTTGACCGACAACAACGGCAATATCCTCTACAAAATCGAGCACTTCGAAAGGGTCGCCGACAGCTTGTCCTGGGGTATAAAAAAAGTGCTGACCGCATCCATACAAGACAACCAAGCCATCCGCACGGAGGATAACTTACGCTTTATCAAACTTACTTTTCCAGTAAAAAAAGGCAACAGTTGGAATGGCAACGTTCATTTTGACGAGGGCCTAATTGTCACCGTTGCAGGTGAAACTTTGGAGATGTTCAAAGGATGGGGCTACCGCACCCAACAAGTCAACGAACCGGCCATTGTGGGCGGTTTTCAGTTCGATGAAACGACCACGGTTGAAGAAGCCGACAATGAAAACCTGATAGAACTCCGAAAGTCCACGGCCATTTACGCCAAAGGTATTGGTTTGGTTTACAGGGAGTTATGGATTCTGGACACCCAGTGCATTGACGACTGCGTAGGCAAAACTTGGGAAGAAAAGGCCGAAAAAGGCTTTATTTTAAAACAAACCATCCTTAAACACAACTGATGACTGACAAACTCATCGGCGTCGGTTTTACAAAAAAGACTCACGGCGCACAGGGAGAATTGAAGATTACGGTGAAGGATGAATACCTCGATGATTTTGTCAAAGCCGACGTGGTGTTCATCAACGTGCAGGGCAAGCCGCTCCCATTTTTCATCGAAAACCTGCGGGATGCGGGCGATATTATACTCAAAATCGAGGACGTGGACTCGCCAGCCGAGGCCAAAAACCTGACCTCAAAAGAGCTTTTTCTTCGGGAAAAGGACATCAAAATCATCAAACAAGCAGGAAAAGTGCTGACTTTCGAACTGCTGTTGGGTTACGAGCTTTTTGATGAGCATACCGGAAGCATCGGCAAAATCGTGGAGGTGGAAGTGATGCCACAACAGCATTTGGCCATTGTCGAATATCAAGGTCGAGAGGTTTTCATCCCGTTGCACACTCAAATGGTGGTTGATTTGGACGAAAAAACAAAGAAAATCGTGCTCCGCCTCCCTGAAGGTTTGCTAGAACTTTGATTTTCTTTGATTTCATTATTGGTTTGCCAAAAAAAAGGCAGTCCACCGATTTTTCGATGGCTGCCTTTTGCCCTCATTTGAATTATGGAGTTGATATCCAAGAAATCAAGCGCCAGGATTTCTTCCAGCAGATAGAAAATCCTGGTATTCCTTCAGTTCGTCCCACTTTCCAGCGGCAGCAAGCCCAGCTTGCCTTGGCCAAGTTTCGGGATCAGCTATTCTAAAGTTGGGGCCGGCCGTATCGAGCATTTCCCGGAGGCGGTCAACTGGGGTCTCTGCCAATGCAGCGAAAGTCCAGATTCCTATTCCATTGCAAAGCTCTTCGATGTTAGGACCGATGCCCTCCACGACCTTCAAGTCGTCGGGATTGGCAGGGGGAGCAACGAACATTGGGGCGGCCATCGCCATTTTGCCAGAAGTACTAGCCGCCAAAGCGCCAGCCATATCAGACTCGCATTTGTCAAGTCGGAACCGAAGTCCAGCAACATCGCCCTCCAGCGACATTACTTTCCTGCGAACGTTGGCGTTGTCCTTTTCGCTTTCCTCCAATTGATAGCGCAGGCTAGCATGTTCTTTTTCCAGTTCAAGGTGAACGCCTTTCAACCTGTTGTGCTCGGCGTTCAGTTCTTGGTAAAGTTTATGCCACTTGTACCACAGGATATACCCCAGTAGCAGCCCCAATAAAAAGGCAATCAGCAGCATTAGCAAAATTTCAATTGTGTGGTCAACATAAGTGCCTGTGCCAGGCCCTTGGAAAGTATTTTCAAACATGGTTGTTATTTTTTTTTGTTTAAGAATCAAGGTGCAACTTTCATTACTCGTTGATTGTCAAATAGTTAGCTTAGGTCTTTTTTATTGAGTACCAGCACTACCCGGCGGTTCAGGCGACTGCCCTCCTCGGTCGTGTTGTCGGCCACAGGCACCAGTTCTCCCTTCGACTCAATGGAAAGCCGCTCCTTTTTGATGCCCTTTGAAATCAGGATGTCTTGGACATGCTTCGCACGAGCCAAGCCAAGCTGCTGGTTGTAGGCGACTGTGCCAGCGTCGTCGGTGTGGCCAGTGATGGCCACGGTCTCATCGGTTTTCGCCAGGCGCTGCGCCAATTTGTCAAGGTATTCGTCCACCCGTGGGTCAGGTTCCTTGGTGGATTTTGCGTAAGGAAAAAGTATGGTGATGGTATTGTCCACCTCCACGATTTCCACGGTGTCGTCCTTTTGCTTGTCCTTGATGTTGAATTCGGCAGCGACAATCTTGCCTGTGCGAGCATCGGGCAGCTCGTTAACCAACCTTGAGGTAACGGCAATTTTCTCTGGGTCAATGCCCGGCACTTCAGCCAGCAGGCGTTCCTTGACTTTTGCGGCACGGGCCAGCCCCATGTTGGTGTAGCCGTCAGGTGCTGCCTCGTCCTTGAAGTACAAACCAACGATTTCCAGCAATTTGCCGTCCGTTAGTTTGCCCAAAATGGAATCTCGGTAAGCCTGCCAGGTGGGTCTGGTTTCCGGGTCGGCGGACGACCAGGAAAACACGAGGGGGCGGTTGTCGGCGGTGGGTGGTGGTGGCTCGACAATGGTCTTGTCACCGCAAACCTGCTTGATGTGACAGACGTACCATTGTTGGCATACCACACACCATAAGACAAACAGCCCGATTGGGAGTAATGCCAAACGTGAAGACATAGGTATGAAGAGTTTTGATTAAAAAATAAATGCCAAATATCTAACTACAAGCAATTGACAGTCAATTACTTATGTTATTATCTATTATTGGAACATTCATGCCGCCAACTGTTTCGGCGCTTTGAGCAGTTAGTGTTGAGAGCTTCGGGCAACTGCGTGATTGGGTAAGCTTTTTATTCTATGTGGCAACCCATTGGGGGTGGTCAAAGGTAAAAAACAGATTGACACTTTCACCAAAGTGGGTTAAAATAAAAATTAAATATTGATAACAATGCCTTCGGTCAAAAATCAGAAAAGCGATTGGCAGAATGACACTATTTAAGAAACAAGCAGAAATTCAAATCTCAGCCCCGGCACATCGTCCAACAAAACCGCTTCCTCCATGGATACTTTAGCGGCGTAGGCTTTCATCATCGTAAAAACATGCTCCTTGCTCCCCTGCCGAACGGCAATTTCTAGCATGGCTTCCTCACCAAAATCCTGTTTTAAAACCTTGACATCCAGTTTTTTTACCGCATTCATCACATCGGGCATCAGGGCGTAACCGAAAGTTAGTCGGTAAACATCCTCGACGAGCTGTTCGACAATGGTTGCCTTCTGAAGGGCATCTTGGGCACTGGTTCGGTATGCGTTGATGAGGCCAGAGGTGCCGAGCAAGGTGCCGCCAAAATAGCGCACTACTACCACAAAAACGTTGGCCAGGCCGAAGCTGTCAATCTGTCCGAGAATGGGCTTGCCAGCTGTGCCGCTTGGCTCGCCGTCGTCATTTGCCCTAAAATTGTTATTATCCAAACCGAGCCGGTAGGCGTAGCATTGGTGCCGGGCTTTGGGGTGGATTTTCCGCAATGATTCGAGGTGTTGCTGGGCTTCGGCTTCCGTGCGAATTGGCCAGGCATAAGCTAGGAACTTACTGCCCCGGTCCCGAAATTCTCCGGTAACGGGTTCTGCCAGCGTCAGGTAAGAATCTATCAAAAGCTATTTGGTAGGTTTTTTATTTTAAGCTAAAAAGCTGATTATTAGCAGTTTGCAAACAAATTACAAGACTTTCTTTGGGGAGAAGCTTCCAATATGGTCCACCAGTGCGTCAAGGTTCCAGGCATCTTCCAAATTGAACTCTCCAACCTTTGTGCGGCAAAGCGAAGATAGGAAGCCGCCACTGTTCAGCGCTTTTCCGAGGTCAAAAGCCAAGGAGCGGATGTAGGTTCCCTTGCTGCATTTTACCCTGAAATCAATCACTGGCAGGGCCACCCGTGTTAACTCAAACTCGTAAATGGTGACTGGCCGTGGCGCTACTTCCACCATGATTCCTTGCCTTGCCTTTTTGTAGAGTGGCTGCCCATCCACCTTGATGGCAGAAAACATCGGCGGCATTTGTTCTATATTGCCCAAAAAGCGCTGTCGGGCCGTTTCTAGCATTTCATCGGTGATGTGGTCGGTCGGAAAAATGGCATCTGGCTCGGTCTCGGCATCGTAGGATGGGGTGGTTGCACCCAGTGCGATTGTACCTGTATATTCCTTTGTCAGGCCTTGATATTCCGCAAGTTTCTTGGTGCTTTTGCCGGTACAGATGATGAGCAGTCCAGTGGCCAAGGGGTCGAGCGTACCGGCATGGCCTACTTTGATGTTTTTCAAGCCCAGGTTGTGCTTGAGGCTGGAACGGATTTTATTTACGACATCGAAGGATGTCCAGCCTTGCGGTTTGTCCACCAGCAAGCAGGTGCCTTCAATTAAACTTCGACTCGGCAAAGGGTCTTCCATTTATCCGATTTTAGCGGGAACTGATGCTGCAAAATTCACAACGGACAGCTCCATCATGTAAGCGCTAGCAGGGCGGATTGCCGCTGCACAGCCATTTACATTGAAAAATATACCAATTTTATCAATGCCCGAAACAACTGCTTGGTACTTTGTCAAATCAAAAATGACGGGTCAAAAAAACCATAGTATTTGCCCCTTCTCGCCGCCTCCGGCGGCTCGTCGGGGGAGAGGTTCGTTTGGGGAGGCTGCACCGCCCCAAGCCCCTTGCTTTATCCCGACACTATTTAATTGACAAAGCGCACTTAGGCAACCTCTTCCGTTGCGGGCGTTTCCAGTCCAGGATTCTTGAAGATGGCCACTATTTCTACCACCAAACCCAAGAGTATGACCGCTGGTCCCAACAAAGTACGGCGGCGGCTGTAAATCAAGCTCTCGTCCCAAGTATTTGGATCGGGCATGGCACCACCACTCATCAGCACTAGGCCAACCGCTATCAATGCAAGGCCAACCAGCATGAGCATGTAATTTGATTTTCCAAAAATCAACACCGAGTTCTTTGGTGCAACTGCCGGTGTCTTTGCCCTTTGAGCGGTTTGCGAAGCCCGGGGCGTTGTAGTGACGATTACTTTTTTCTTGGTACTCATTTTTAATTTTTTGAAACCAATTACCCTGAAATTGGTCGAAGGTTCATTTTGCACCGCCTCAGGCAGCACTTCAATACAAATCATCCACCCGCATCCGCAGGTATTTTTTTACGACATAGTAGGTGCTCGATACCATTAATGCAAAGCCTAGCACCAGCAATGTGCCGAATACCACCGCCACACCGGGTAGGTTGATGGCCGACTGCAGGTCCGATTCGTCCCTGAAAGTAAGGTACAGTAGTGCTGCCAACCCAAGGATGGCCAAGAGGCTGCATAGCAAGCCTTGCCTAAAACTGCGGCTCAAGTACGGCTTGCTGATGAAGCCCCAAGAGGCGCCAACCAGCTCCATGTTTTTTATCAAAAAACGGTTGGAATATAGCGCCAGACGCACCGTGTTGAGGATGAGCGCAATCGCTACCAGCACGAAAAAAAGGCCGAGTCCAAGCACCCAAATGCTGATTTTTTTCAAATTGGAGGCAATGGATTCCGTGACGCTCTCTTGGTAGAAAATATCGCTCACGTAAGGCAGTTGCTTGATGTCCTCCCTGACCAGGCTCATGCTGTCCGAGTCCATCCAGTCTGATTTTACGTTAAAAATCAGCACGTCGTAGAGCGGGTTCACCATATCGAGCTTCCCAAAATCCTGACCAAACTCCTCCTGCATCATGGCCGCACCTTCCGCCTTGTTGATGAACTTGGTGGAGTTGGGCTTGAAGTAGCTGCTCGCTGCCAAGTGCTGTTTCAGGGAATCAACCTGTTCGGAGGTAGCCTCTTCCCTCAGTTCCACGATGACCTCGACCTGCTCACGCAATATTTTCAACATCTGCTGACCCTGCACCACGAGCAACCCGAACAGCCCCAGCAGAAACAACACCAGCGTCACGCTGACGATGGTATAAAAGTAATTCGGCTTATGAATGGGCGGTTTTTTCATCAATGAAGCTGCGTTTGGCAAATTGCGGCGCAAAATTAGCAAAAACCCACACCTATTTATCGGACTCCATTTCGTTCATCAACGATTCAATTTCCTTGAGCAATTGCTTGGAATCCTGTTTGATGGCGTTGGTGTCGCCGCCCTTGCCTTCGGAGGTGGCATTCTCGTCCAGGGAGTCCAGTTCCTCCTTCAATTGCTTGCGCTTTTCTTCCAGTTCCTCAATGCGGCCAATGTACTTTTCATCGAATTCCTTGGCGTTCTTTTTCAGGTTTGACAACATGGTGCCAATTTTGTCAACGGCTTTGTCGTACTTGCCCTTGTCGAACTTTTCCTTTTCGGACTTGATCAAATCCTTTACGGCCACGCCCACGTCCTTCACCTCGCCGACAATCTTTTTAGCGCCTTGTTTTTCTTCGTCCGTGCCGAGGAAGAGGTTGTAAATCAGGATGCCGACAACCAGAACGGCCAATAGTTTCAAAAGACTTTTAATCATTTTGATGAAATGGTTTTGTATGAAAATTTATGCGTCGAGCGGGTCAGCCGGACCGGATTTCACGGCGGAGGTCTTGTACAAAACTGGCTGGTTTGCCACCCAATCCTGGGCATCCAGCAGATGAACGAATTTTTGGCTTAGCCCTTTTAGGAAGTCAGCTTGTAGCCTTGGCTGGTAGTCGTCCTTCTCCCTTTTTTTTATGGAAGCAAGGTACAGCGCAGCCACGCCGGCCACCAAGTAGGTACCGTAGCTGCTCGAAACACCCTCCTGGACGTACTCGTTTTTTATTTTGCAAAAATGGGCGTTGGCATTTGCCACCAAAAAATGGATGCTGGCCTCGGCGTCTATCTCCGCCCTCCGGTTTTGGAAAATACTCTGGGAAATCGCCCCGACGTTAACGGCCTCCGGTCTAAGGGAAGGAAAATTCGCCGCAGGCAAACCCGCCCATGTTTCAGCATCGTCACGGTTTGGGAGCGAGGCAAACAGCACTGCACCCGATGCCCTCAACAGCCCAAACACCCTATCAATTTCGGCCTGCGGAATGCCCTCCAACACGATGTCCTCCGGTGGGTAGGACACGCTGGCCACCACGAGGTCAACGCCAAGGTTGGCCGCTGCCTCCACTCCCCGCAGGAAGTCCTTCACCCTGAAAAATTTGTGGTCAACGGTGTTGACCTTTAGGATAAAAACCTCCGCCTCCGGTGCAAAACCGAATAAGTTGTTCTCGCCCTCCGCCTTTGCGGTCAGGGTGCTCACGCACTGGGTACCATGCCCTTTTTTGCGGTGGGCATCGGTCACATCGCCATTGCCAAAGAGCAGCGGTTTGGTGGGATTGAAACCCGGTGCCGCTGCATTGAACTTGCGTCCCGGTCGGTCGAGGTGCTTCAAAGCGGGGTGCGCCAAATCAATACCAGTATCCAAGACGGCGATTTTCACGCCCTCTCCCTTGTTTTCGAGCCAGGTCTTGAAAACGTAGTCTTGAATTTTTTCTGCCCAATCGAATTGTATCATTAAGAAAAGATTGCAGGGTTCAAGCAAAGATGGGAATTTTTAGGAATACGGGGTTTGATTCACGAAAAAACCTTCGCAAGACGGGCTTGCGAAGGTTCGAACATGTGGAATTTTGGGTGTCATTCGTTGCTATTGTTTAACCACTTTCTCAATCCAGACAGGCTCGCCCCCCTCCGTCACCTTCACGAGATAGAAGCCCGCAGGCAGTGTGGCAATCGAGAGTTGGTGCGCCTGGCTGACGGGCAGCAGTGTTTCCGTGCGAAGGGTTCTGCCGAGGAGGTCGAGGATTTGGACTGACCCCGCTTTGGGGATTTGGCCTTTAAATTCCAGTGTCAGCTCCCCAGTGGTCGGGTTGGGGAAGAGGCGGATTCCCTGCCCTTGGAGTGGGTTGTCCGTCGCATCGGCAGGTGGCAACTCGATACAAATATTGTCAACCAACAGCGCCGATTGAGTCTCCGGGTCGTCTTCGGTAAAGTCGTTTTCCAAATGCACGGTGAAGAATGCATTGCCGGAAACCAACTGCGGTGTGAAGCCGCCCGCCACTTCCACCCAACCACCTGGTGCGTCATCTACCGAGATTCGGAAGACCTCCTCGCACTCGCCCACGCAAGTGCCGGTGCTTTGCGGCGTCAGCGAAAGCCTACCGACCAGCGAACCGCCAGGTTGCGGAGAAGCCACCGAAGCATCGGTCTGGTTGAAACAGAGCCGGTAACTGTAAGCTGTGCCAGCCATGACGGGGATGGGGTCGTGGTCAATCACATCGAGAATTATGCAGTTGCCCTTGATTCTCAGGGCTACCGGGTCCACACATTCTTCATTGGTGAGCACTTCGGGTGTTCCTGCGTTGTTCCCCCACGCCGTTGAACTACCACCTTGGCCGAGTACGCCAGATTGGGCACCTTCGAGGAAGCCTGGATTGTCGAGAATGGGCGCTTCGCAAACCAAGTCTGGTATCCCACAGTTGACATTAACCATCCAGCATCGGCGGAACATGCACATCGTGTCGTTGGGTGTGGTGCGCTTCACTTTCATGCAAACTTTGTAGTTGCCGGGACCGGGAAAGCTGAACTGGAACGGTGCATCGCCGAGCGTGGTACCGGTGGTCAGCAACAAACCTACGCTGTTACTGATGTCCCAGAAAACGGAATCGCATTCCGTCAAAGTAGCTGTGGAATTGATGTTTTTGGTGCAGCCACTCACTCCTGTCAGGTAAATGCCCTGACTGACCTGCATTTCCAGGTCGTTGCAGGTGCAGTTTGGCCCGCATCCATCGAAGAGCAAATTGAGCTTGCACTCGCAGGTGTCGCCATTGCAAATACCTTGTATTTTCACCATGTACAGCCCATTGACAATCACTGCCGTGCTGGGAATCGAGATGTTGAACCAAGGCCCTGGCGCACTGCCTGACAGCACAGTTGCTCCGTTCGGATTCATCACGCTCCAGGTTACGCTGGAAGCGGTGCAGTCGCCGTTGCACACCAATTTGCCAGTGATGTGGTGTGGCGTGCCCGAAGGTGGGCACGGGATGAACTGGGGAGGCTGGTTGTTGCAGGTCAGGGTTTGGTTCAGACCGGTTTTTTTGTTCTTGATGCTGATGTTGGTGAACGTGCCACAACCGCAACC
This sequence comes from uncultured Saprospiraceae bacterium, assembly GCA_964508135.1. GTDB lineage: Bacteria > Bacteroidota > Bacteroidia > Chitinophagales > Saprospiraceae > UBA6168. Next base: position 13,619 of record CAZDSU010000011.1, on the reverse strand, counting down.
GCAATCGACTGTGATCGTGTCGCTGAGGATTTTCTCAAAGCAAATCAGCCCATTGTCGTTCAGTTCTATCGTCAGGTAGGTCAGAATGTACGTGCCGCTACCCGTGTACGTGTGCATCGGCATGGAACCTGACGGGAATGGCCCGACATCCGTCTGCCCGTCGCCCCAGTTCACCGATTCGATGTAGTCGTCGCAGGGAAGGTCACCAATATTGAGCGTCGCTTTGCAGAGTACGGGGTCTATCGTGACGGTGGTGGCATTTTCGACGGCCTGACAGAAGGCATCGTAGTCCGTACAGCAGGAGTCAAGGCAATCCACCACCACCGTCGTACACATCAACTTTTGCCAACAGATGCTATCGCCGTTTTCCTCGAACACCGTGACGCAAATCTGGTACGTCCCATTTTGGTTGAACATGAACATCCACATTCCGCTGGGGTCGGTGATGACTTGCGGCACGCTGGTGCCAAGCACGTAAGGCGGCGTGGAGAACCAGTGGCAGGAGTCGAATTGCGGAGCTGTGACAATAACCTTGCAACTGTCAGTAATGGCCACTGTAAATCCTTGATTTACCAAGGCGCAGAATTCATCGAAGTTGGTGCAACAGGAATCGCCGCAGGGCGGAATGAACACGCAAACCGAGTCGCCCTCGAAACAGCACCAGTTGTCGCCGCTGAACGAATCATGCAGGCGTATCTCGAAAGTCAGCTTGTCGCCGACATTTAACCCAGACCCGAAAATGTTGGTAGTGATGGTCGTGATGCCGCCGAACGGCAATGGGCTGATGAGTACTGGATTTGGGAACACGGTAACAGCCGGGCCTCCCAACTGCGTAAAAATGACCTCATTGGCCGTGTGCGGCGGTGTCGAGACGTTCTGGATGGTCATCGTCAACTGGTAGTAAACATTGCCGTTTGCGTCCTCCACGCACTCGATGTTTTGTTCCAAAACCTCCACGCATTTGTTGTCCACCGCTGGGCAATCGAAAATCAGCGTGTCGGAGCAGGCGATGCTGTCCTCGCCATTCATACCCGTAGTTATCCAATTCAACACCACCACCTGCGGCACTTCGCTGGGCATATCAATTCCATCAAGGCAGAAGTTGATCAGTCCCTGTGTCGTGCCGTTCGGCACGAAACCACTGATGTGCTGCCATTGTATCAGGGTGTTGGTGGAAATCGGGTTAAACCAGTCGGCGGGGAACGGGCCGCCTGTGTAATGTGAACCGAAAATCACCCCCGGTGTGAGCAGTTCCAGTTCCAATTTGGTAAAAAAGTTAAGGTCGCAGTCGTTCGTGATGTCGAGTGAATGGCAGCAACTGTCCTGCGGCGGCATCGTGTGAACCGTCACGCCCCTGTCCTCGCAGGGGTCGCAGCAGGGTTCCAGTGTGATGCAATGTTTTCGGGCGGAATGGCAACAGGAGTCGTTGCTCGAAATGCCCGCCTCGAAGCAAAAAGTCGTGGGCGTGAGCACCGGCGAAGTCGCCACAATTTTGACGCAAAGCGTTGGGAAGCATGAGTCGGGGGCCACGCCAGGGTTGAGTGCCGGGTTGGGCAGGGCAATCGTCGGGCTGGTGATGTTGATGTTTGGCGGCGGGCAGGGCTTGAAAGCAAAACCCGGCGTCGGGTTGCTCAAAATCACCTGGCTGGCGGTAAAATCGCTCAGGTTTTGCACCTGGAAAAAGTAGCAGTATTCGAGCGGCTTGTCAGGGTTGCAGGCGACCGAGTCGTTTTTTACCACCAGACAGGTGTCGCCGTAAATCGGCGGCGGGCAGTAAAAATAGCAGGTATCGGTGCAGGCAAGGTAGGGGATGTCCGTTGGGCCGAACACGTACCAGCGGAAGACGACGCACTGCGTGTCCTGTTGGGGTGTCAAAATATTGCCGAGGCAAAAAGTCAGCGCATCGTTGTAGTCGCCTTGGGGAATGCCATGCCCCGGCAATGCCCAAGAAATGGGCAACAATGTTCCGGTCGGCGTACCTCCCCATTGGAAGTTGGAACTGAGGGCGGGATTGTTGAAAATCACGCCCGGCGTCAGCGATTCCACCTCCAAAAAGGCAACGGGTCCGGCATTTACATGGAAATCAATGTCCCAGCAGCAGGTGTCGGGCATGGTGCCGGGGTCGAAAACCAAGGGTTCCTTCGTCACCCAAAGTGAGTCGCAGGGAAAGTTGGGTTCCGGTTCGATGCAGCCGCACCTGAAAATCTCCACGTCGCCCAGCAGGATTTTGTCATGCGAGCAAACGTTGTTGTCAAAATCCACCAGCAAACTGTTGAGGTTCGTGCCGCCGGTGGCAGGTGTTCCCTGCATTCCGTAAAGCCAGGTCGTGCCGGGCTGAGAGCAGAAAGTGTTGAAGCCGGTGGACGGGTGAAGGTTGTCGCCCGTGTTCCAGATGAAGCGGTCGCAATCGGGCTGCGTGGTGGTAGCGGGGTTGAAGCTGGCATAGCCGTAATCAATGCCGCCCGCACTGTTGTCGGTGACTGCATTGGCTGCCCCTGTGGAGTATTTGAGGTTGGTGTTCGTACTGCAAAGCGAAGTAGTGTGCCCTGGCGTCAGGCTCCAGGAAAGGCCGTTGAACTCATATTCGAGCACCCGGGAAGTGTGGGCGTAACCGTACCAGTTGGTCGAGAACGCCCCGCCGCAATCGCTAGACATCGTGCGCTCGGCGAGCAGCATCCTACCTGTTTTTGAAAAAGCAATGTCCGAGACGGGGTTGGAATAATTGGTGGAAACAGGATAACATGGTAGCGTAATTTCCAGCACCTCGCCGTTCTCCCATTTTTGGCTGCCACCGTTGAAAAACGTCCCCTGAAACTCGCCCGAACCATCCAGCCCAATGCTCCAGATTTCATTCGCAGCCGTAGCGCTTTGCCTGCCGATGTCTTCCCGCCAGGTGGCGAAATACACCCTGCCGCCGAAGTACGCTACACCCCAGGTGCGCTCCGTCAATGCGACAAAACTGGGATCGCTCGCATTGCCGCTGGCAGGTGGGTTGAGCGTACCGAAAGGGTCGAAACGGCTCATCACCAGGCCATTTTTTATCCGGTAAATCATGCCGTCGGCGTGGTTGGTCACAAAAAACTGGTTGTTGGTAGCGTCGTAGCCAATGTCGCCGAGGGCAGAGCCGTTGTTCGGAATTCTCGTGCCGCCGGGCGAAAAAGCGCCGGTGGTCGTATAGTTGGTAATGGCGAAAGTCGAGCCGTCAATTTTGTAAATCGCCCCGGGACCGCTTGCCGTGTATGGATTGTAGGTGTAAGGTGAGGTGGTGGCGCAAGTGTAAATCGAGGAAGCGGCGACGAAAATGTCCTCATTTCCGTCAATGGCGATACCAAAGACCTGACCGAGGTTTTGGGGCGTCCAGGTGGGGTCGCTGAACTCAGAGGCGCTAGCTGTCGTCCACCAGGTGCCGGGCGTCGCAGTGCTGTGGTCGCGCACGTCCACGAGTGCCATGACCGGGGCATTTTGGTTCACCCCTGACAAATAATTGGCGGGCGTGTTGAAGCCTGAAAAACAAGTGACCACTGCTTCTCCGCAATGGTCTGACACATGGGCGCAGTCCACCGTCACCATGAAGGAGCAGGTCGCTACGTTCCCGCAGTCATCCGTGGCCGTCCAGGTCACCGTCGTGGTGCCTTGAGGATAATTTCCACTGGCGTTGGCCGTGTTGTTGAAGTTGTTGGTCAAATTCACGGACTGGTCGCAGTTGTCCGTCGCCGTCGGGCTGGCCACCTGCACGTCGGCAGTGCAAAGCCCCGTAGCATTGAACACGCCGGTCACGGTGACGTTGGGCGGACAGTTCGCCAGCACAGGCAGCACATTGTCGAACACGAGGATGTTCTGCACGCAGGTTGACGAATTGCCGCAGTTGTCATGAGCTGTCCATGTTCGCTGAATGATGCCGTCGCAAGGCATCAAACCGGACGTGACATCCGAGGAAGTGATGACCGGGTTCGGGTCGCAGTTGTCAGTGGCCGTAGCGAAGCCCGTGAAGTTCGGTCCGAGGTTCGTGTTGCAATTTTTCTGCACGTTGGGTGGGCATACGATGACGGGCGGGGTGGTTTCAATGGTCTGCACCGTCGTGGAGCAGCTGCTCACGTTGCCGCACCAGTCGGTTACGGTAAGCGTGACGGGGAAGTTACCGCAGCCGGTGAGTACAGCCGGACTGACGCTCATGGACTGGATCTGGCAGTTGTCAGATGACCCGCCATCAACCTGCGCAGGCGAGATGGTAGCCGTGCAATTGGCATCCAAAATGACGCCGATGCCGAGGCAAAGTGCTACTGGCGGCACTGGGTCTGAGACGACATGCACCAGCGTGGCGATTGCCACCGTCCCGTCGGAACAGGTGACCGACACGCAAAAGTCGTGGGTGCCACAGGGCAGTTGCGTAGTCACACACTGCGAGGTTTGCCCGTCGCACCACTGGTAGGTGAACGGGCCAGGGCCGGTGGCATTGGCGCACACTTGCACGAGGCCGCAGTTGTTTAGCAGCGTGATGGTGATGGTAACATCACAGGGGGCGGTGCTGCAAACTTCCTGCTGTTGCCAGTTCAGCGCCGAGGATTCCTGCAAATTCACGCCCATCGGCAATGGCAGCGGCTCTGCGAAAGGCAGGATGGGGCCATCCGGCAAGGGGTCGGTGAACAGCAGGTCGGTGTTGCTCATCGAAACTTCGCAGGTGTTGAGTTCCGAATCGCTGACGGAAATGAAGGCGCAGCTTTGCCCAAAGCCGCCGGGAATCGTCCTCGCATCGGTGTAGGCAAGGCCAAACGGTGGCAAATACCACGATGAGCCACCGATGAAGCCGGTACCGGCAGAGAGGTATTTCACCCAGGCAACCGAGGGGAAACCACTGTCCAGCAGCTTCACCACTACTGTGCGGAGTTGCCCGCCGAAGGTGCCCATCCCAGTCACGTACACCTCGCCGGGCAGCCCTTCCCACACCTGGCTGATGGTGTTCAGTTGCAGGATTTTCACTTCCCATTGCAGTATCAGGCTTGCATCGAGTTTCTGGAGGTAAGCCTCCGAATTGCCAAAATCGTTTGCGGCAGCGTACATCCCACCCGCACTTTCGGGTGCTACGTCCCTGTAAACCCGTTGGGGGATTTGCACCCCGCCGGTAAGGTTCCCCGCATTGTCCGCCATGAAAATCAGGCCCGCAGCGGCATTGCCGGCCATCACCAGATTGCCGCCAATGACTTCAAAATCCCGGACGAATTCATCGTCGCCTCCACTGATATACAGTTTTTTCCAGTTCAAAACGCCATTTGCATCGAAGTTCAACAACACGACATCCTCCGTGGTGGGGGTGCCGCCGGGCTCGAATTGTGCGCCTAGCACATAGTACGGGAACGCCGGGTTTTGTGGTGCCGGGTGGCTGACGATGCGGGTGAAGAAATCACGTCCCGTAACGTCGTAGGTACGAAGCAAAGCGAAAGCACCGGTCTGTGTGACCCGCCCGATGAGGCTCCGGGAAGTGGCATCGAGCGGCAGCGTTGCGCCGACCACCAGCAATTCGCCTGACGGTGTCAACACGGCATCGTTCCAGACGGAAGGGATGTTCAGGCCCAGGGTCCACTGGTGCAGCCCGTTGGCATCGAGACGGGAGACCGTGGCCCGTTGAGGAGCGCCGTTGGTGGATTCATCCTGCCCCAGCACGTAGTAGTTTGTGCCATCTTGGACGACCTGAGAAAAGGAATTGTCGAGGCTGGTACCGTACACCCGCTGGAAGTCCTGGGCGAGGATTTGCGTAGCATGAAAAAGTGCCAAGCTGATTGGAATCAAAAATTGCAGGAAGATTGAGTGAGAGGAAGATTTCATCAGGTAAGTATTTTAGCATTTTATGTAGTTAACTGCACAAGTGAAAAGCTTGGCAGTCTTGAATCGCATCATCAAAACACATTCAAAATCTCAATTAGCCCAACTTTTTAGGCTTCACCATTTCACACCTTCAATAAGATTCGCAAGATACTGTCATCTTCAATAGAAATAATTTCAAAAATAACATTTCTCCGAAATATCTGCTTGGGGAAAACAATTTTCCTTGCATTTCATAAATTCGGCTGACTCAGCTATATTTTTGGTTTGAACGGACAAAAATTAGGCAAGCAAGCATACCATTTTTCCAACTCATTTCAGCTTGAGAGGGGTAGCAATGCTTTGTACGCACCGGTCCAGCATCCAACAAGCATGAATTTGTTGGGGGTTCAACTTTTGAACAAGGGCTTATTATTTTGAAAAGGAAACAAGCCGGGCTGCTCTGGTCACTGGAAATAACAAAAGCAGCCCGGTTTTAGGTAAGGACAGTGGCAGCCTGCCACCGCTTGGTTTATTGTTTCACTACTTTATGTGCCCACACTGGCTCGCCGCCATCCATCACCTTCACGAAATAGACGCCTGCTGGCAGCTCCCCAATCGAGAGCTGGTAAGCCTGACTGCCCGGCAGCAGCGTTTCCGTGCGAAGGGTCCTGCCGAGAAGGTCGAGTATTTGTACAGCTCCCGCTTGGGGGATTGTGCCTTCGAATTCCAAGGTTAGTTCCCCGGTGGTTGGGTTGGGGAAGAGGTCCACCTTAAAACTTTCTGCTTCCTCAAAGCCTATCGGGCAATCTGTACATGGTGGCACGACCAGCAAGTTGTTGCCACCGCCACCGTTGAAGGGAATGGGACAGAAGTTCTTGATTTCGACCTCCGTGTTGCAGTTCGTCAGGTTGTTATTGATGTCCTTTGTCCCGCCAACACCGTTGCCCATCAGCAGTGCCTCGATTTGGCAGCAATCACTCAGGATGTCATTATCACTCACCTTCAATTTGTCTCCAACGATCGTCAACGATTGCAATCCATTAAGGGAGGCGAGGGAGTTGTTATTTTGGATTGTAACATCCTTTGTGACTTCCGTCAGTTTGAAAAGTGGTGCCAGGCTGTTGACGCCCGTATTTGAGATGGTCAATTTACCGATGATTTTGGTATAACACGAAGGCCAATTATCCACCTCCGCTTGAGTAGTAAAGCTGACGTCGTTGTTGAAAGTAAATCCTAACAAACCCTCGTCTTCCGTCCCGTTGCAGTTGTCGTCGATGCTGTTGCATACTTCGGTTGCGTAGGGATGAATGTCCTCCTTCTTGGCATTGGGATAGCCAGTCACATTGCCCGTACCATCCTGGCAATCACCACTGGTTTGGATTAGGTTGATGGCTGCCTCATACCAGTTAGGCTTAGTACATTGGATGAGGGTGGTGCCATCGGAGTACTTGTCGTCGTCCTTGTCATAATACCATGTAGGCGGTGCCCCCTGAAACTCGTAAGCGCCGGGGTCAATAGTTGCTGTACCGTTGGCGTCGCCGTCGTGGATGCGGGGATTGCCGTCGAGGTCAATGGCCGGAGCGCCTGCATTTGTGCCCTTGTCTATGGCGGGGGAGCAAACTTGCAGGCGCAGGTTGCCAGCCGTGGTCGGTGCACTGCTGAAGGCGGGCTGGCTGACGAAGAGCGGGTCGGTGCTGCCGTTGAAAACACCCGCACCGGGAATGAGGTTTAAGCCTTGTACGATGGTGCTTGTGTAAGTTGCCGAACTGCCATTTTGATTGACAATTCCGCTGGAGTTGCCCCAGATGATGCAGTTTTTCAGGGCTGCATTGGTGGAGAAACTGTGAATTGCTCCTCCTCCACTGGACAAATTACCCGAAAAAGTGCAGTTGGTCATGCTTGGAGAAGATAAAATACTAAACATCCCACCTCCGCTTAAAGGAGCCGAATTGCCAGAAAAGATGCAGTTGGTCAAATTTGGAGAAGAGGTCTGGTTGAGCATCCCCCCACCTTTGCTGCTTGCCGAATTACCTGAAAAGGTGCAGTTGGTTAAACTTGGAGAAGAGAGGTAGTTGTACATCATCCCACCATCGTGGCTTGCCGTATTACCTGAAAAGGCACAGTTGGTTAAATTTGGAGAGGAAGAGGAGTTAAAAAGCCCACCGCCATTGGCAGCAGAATTGCCGAAAAACAAACAGTTAGACAAACTTGGAGAAGAGAGGTAGTTGTACATACCTCCACCGTAATTAACAGACTGATTAGAATTCCCTCCCATGATGGTGAACCCGTCAAGCACGGCGGTGCCGTCCAGCCCGTTGTTTAAAATGACGTGGTTGCTGTTGTCGCTGTTGTTGCCCACCGTCCCGATGTCGCCGCTGAGGGTGGTCACGTTGGTCACCCAGTTACGGTCGGTGAGGACGGGGTTGCCCGTGTTGGGGAAGCCGCCGTAAATGGCGAGGTTGTTTTTCATCACAAAAGAAATGGTGCGGTTGGTTGTGGGGGTGGGCTTGTACGTGCCTGATGCCACCCAGATTTGGGTGACGCTTGGGCAGGTGCTGGCGAGTACGAGGGCGCTTTGCAGGCTGGTGAAAGCATTCGTCCACGAGAGGCCATTGTTTAAGCCAATGGCGTTGGCTTTGACGTAAAGAACGGTGGGGCAGCAGACGTTTCCTTCATCTATGCTGCCGTCGCAATCATCGTCCAGGCCATTGCACACTTCCGTAACGGTCGGCTGAACGGTGATAGTAAACGTGACCGGGCTGCCCGTGCAGGTGAGACCGGTGATGAAGTTGCCGTAGGCTGTCGGAAATGCCCCTACGCTGATAGTATTAACCACGCTATTGGTGGCCGTATTGATAACCGTGACATTGTTGGAACTGTAATTCGACACATAAACCCAGTTGCCGTTCGGACTTACGCTTATTCCGACAGATTCGTCTCCATTAGGATTCGCAATATAGCTAACTGCATTAGTCGCCGTATTGATAACCGTGACATTTTCGGAAATGTAATTTGCTACATACACCCAGTTGCCGTCCGGACTCACGCTTATTCCCACTGCGCCATATCCATTAGGTGTTGAAATATAGCTAACCGCATGGGTCGTCGTATTGATAACCGAGACATTCTTGGAAGTGAAATTTGCTACATACACCCAGTTGCCATCTGGACTCACTCTTATTCCAGATGGATTGATTCCAGCAGGGGTTGGAATCGTGGCCACGACAGTATTGGACAAAGTATTGATAACCAAGATATTGTTGGAAAACTGATCTGTCACATACACCCAGTTTCCGTTCGGACTCATGCTTATTCCAGTAGGTTGGTCTCTATTAGTCGAAATGTAGGAAACGGCATTGGTCGTCGTATTGATAACCGAGATATTAGAACCGTTATTCGACACATATACCCAGTTGCCGTTCGGACTCACTATTATTCCAGTAGGGGCGATTACATCAGGAGTCGAAATATAGCTAACAGCATAGGTCGCCGTATTGATAACCGAGACATTCTTGGAAACTTCATTTGCCACATAGACCCAGTTGCCGTCCAGACTTGCGCTTATTCCAAAAGGACCTATTCCATAAGGCGTTGGAATCGTGGCCACAACAGTATTGGACAAAGTATTGATAACTGAAACGGTGTTGTCATTGAAATTCGGAATATAAGCAAACTCGCCAGTACCAATCAACGGCGTAGCCGTAATCGTCGCCACAATCGGAGAAGTACCCGTATTCATGGCCGTAAATGAGGCAATATTCCCCGTCCCATTTGCCGGAAGGCCAATTGAAGGGTCGCTGCAAGTCCAGCTAAAAGTCGCTCCGAGGCTGCCATTGAAATTCACGGCTGCCGTCGGGCTGCCGTTGCAGACGGTCTGATTGGCTGGTGTGGAAACGGTTGGCAGGTCAATTACCGTCAAATCCATGTCGTCGGTAGATGTTGGGCAACTGCCGTTCGAGATGCTCCATTGAAGTTGATAGACACCCGCTCCGCCGCCGGGCGTGAAAATGGCCGTCGGGAGGGTCACGTTGTCGTACTGGTTCAAAGCCGTGCTCGGCCCGCTGACCACGCTCCACGAACCGATGCCGATGACTGGCATATTTGCCGAAAGATTAGTCACTGAGCCGTCGCAAATGAAAAAGTCGGAGCCAGCATTTGCCGTCGTCGGGCTTGGGTTCACGGTAATGGTAAAGCTGACCGGGCTACCGGAGCAGGTGGGGCCGGTGATGAAATTGCCGAAGGCCGATGGAATATTACCTACCCCGACAGTACCAACTACGCTATTGGTGGCCGTATTGATGACCGTTACATTGTTGGAACTCTGATTCGACACATAAACCCAGTTGCCGTCCGGGCTTACACTTATTCCAAGAGGATTGTCTCCATTAGGAGTCGCAATATAGCTAACCACATTGGTCGTCGTATTGATAACCGAGACATTTTCGGAAATGTAATTTGCTACATACACCCAGTTGCCGTCCGGACTCACGCTTATTCCCGCTGCGCCGAATCCATTAGGTGTTGAAATATAGCTAACCGCATTGGTCGTCGTATTTATAACCGTGACATTATTGGAAATGTAATTTGCTACATACACCCAGTTGCCGTCCGGACTTACGCTTATTCCAGATGCGCCGATTCCATTAGGAGTCGAAATATAGCTAACCGCATTCGTCGTCGTATTGATAACCGAGATATTGTTGGAACCCTGATCCGCCACATACACCCAGTTGCCGTTCGGACTCACGCTTATTCCAGTAGGATTGATTCCATTAGTCGAAATGTAGTAAACGGCATTGGTCGTCGTATTGATAACCGAGATTTCGTTAGAGCCGTTATTAGACACATACACCCAGTTGCCGTTCGGACTTACGATTATTCCAACTGGGGCTATTACATTAGGAGTCGAAATATAGCTAACCGCATGGGTCGTTGTATTGATAACAGAGACATTCTTTGAAACTTCATTTGCCACATAGACCCAGTTGCCGTCCAGACTTGCGCTTACGCCATAAGGAGCTATTCCATACGGGGTCGGAATCGTAGCTTCTACCGCATTGGTCATCGTATTGATAACTGAAAGGTTGTTGTCACTGTAATTCGTGATATAAGCAAACCCACCAGTATTAATCCCCGGCGTAGCCGTAATCGTCGCCACAATCGGCGAAGTACCCGTATTTATGGCCGTAAATGAGGCAATATTCCCCGTCCCATTTGCCGGAAGGCCAATTGAAGGGTCGCTGCAAGTCCAGCTAAAAGTCGCTCCGAGGCTGCCATTGAAATTCACGGCTGCCGTCGGGCTGCCGTTGCAGACGGTCTGATTGGCTGGTGTGGAAACGGTTGGGGTGGCTATTACTGTAATCGTCTGCGTGGCCGTGCCCGTGCAGTTGTTTGAATTGGTGTACGAATAGGTAATCGTATGCGCCCCCGTGCCCGCCACCGAAGGGTTGAATTGCCCCAACAACACGCCTGTGCCACTATAAGTCCCGCCAGTCGGTAAGCCGCCAGTGAGTGAAAACACCGGAGCGGTCAGGCAAACCGGTGCAAAAGGATCCAGCGTGACTGTCGGAGAGTCTTCATCTACAGGCCCGTCGCAGTCATTGTCGAGGCCGTCGCAGAGTTCGGGTGCACCGGGGTAAACGGTGTTATTGTTGTCATTGCAGTCGCCTTGAGAAATGGTGAACCCGTCTCCGTCTGCATCCGAACAGTAGGTGATGACCTGCGGCTGATTGTCGCAGCCAGTCAGGTTGTTGGCAATGTTGATGCTGCCCCCGACGGCTCCCGGCGTGTGCAATAGGTAATAAATGCCGCAACAGTTGTTGAGCACTGCGTTGTTGGTGATGGTGAGATGCTGGGTTACAAAAGTTGTATTGGAGTAGGTATTTAAATTCGTTAGCAGCGAGTTGTTCTGAATAACCAAATCCCGCCCGACCGTAGTCAGGTTTTGAAAGCTGCCGGTCAGCGAGGTGACTTTCGTGTCCTTGAACCACACATCGTAATCCGTGGTCGTCAAATTGTTGAGGCCAGAAAAGGTGGCCAGCAAAGGATTACCAAAAATCCAGCAGTTGTCGCTGAACGTCTGCACGGCCTGCGGGGCCATCAGGCTGGTCAACGACGCATTGTTGCTGACTTCAAACCTCGCCATGTTTACGTTCGTAATATTGGCTGGCCAGTTTAGGGTTGCCAGTGCGTTGTTTCCCGAAAAAAGCAACCCGGTAGCCGCAGTAAGGTTGCCAAACGAATTGAACGTCGGCACAAGCGGGTTGCCGACCACTTCCATTCCCCCACCAATCGAGGTGAGGTTGCCAAAACTGCCCGACACATCGGTCAACAGTGGGTTGTTCCGAAGGCAAAAATGCAGGCCGACGGATGTGAGGTTGCCGAACATATTAAGGCTCGTCAGCATCGAATGGTTCTCTAAAATAAGCTCCCTGGCGACCGTCGTCAGGTTTTGAAAGCTGCCGGTCAGCGAGGTGACTTTCGTGTCCTTGAACCACACATCGTAATCCGTGGTCGTCAAATTGTTGAGGCCAGAAAAGGTGGCCAGCAAAGGATTACCAAAAATCCAGCAGTTGTCGCTGAACGTCTGCACGGCCTGCGGGGCCATCAGGCTGGTCAACGACGCATTGTTGCTGACTTCAAACCTCGCCATGTTTACGTTCGTAATATTGGCTGGCCAGTTTAGGGTTGCCAGTGCGTTGTTTCCCGAAAAAAGCAACCCGGTAGCCGCAGTAAGGTTGCCAAACGAATTGAACGTCGGTACAAGCGGGTTGCCGACCACTTCCATTCTCCCACCAATTGAGGTGAGGTTGCCAAAACTGCCCGACACATCGGTCAACAGCGGGTTGTTGTTCAAGTAAAAATGCATGCCGACCGAGGTAAGGTCGCCGAACATGTTCAGGCTAGTGAGCAGCGCATGGTTTTTAAGGTCCAAATCCCGGCCAACGGTGGCCAAGTTTTGGAAACTATTGGAAAGGGAGGTGATCCTCGTGTCACGAAACCAGACATCGTAGCTCGTTGTGGTCAAGTTGTCGAAGCCCGAAAAATTCGCCAAAAGCGAATTTCCAAAAATCCAGAGGTTGTCGCCCATATTCAACACCGATTGTGGAGCGTGGAGCGAGGTCAGCGAGGCGTTGTTGATGGCTTGGAATGTCCCCATGTTCGTATTGGTGATATTGTCCAGCCAATCCAAGGCAGTGAGAACAGGGTTGTCAAGAAACCGGATGCCGTGCGCCGAAGCCAAGCTGTTCAGACCGTTTGCGTCCACCAAGGCGGCATTATTATGGACGAACAAATCCCCATTGACGGCTACAATATTCTCCAACGGCGAAAGGTCTGTGATGTCTGTTGAGGCACCGATTTCGAGGTTGCCGGTAATGGTCACGCAGCCGGGGTAGGCCGCCGGGAAGGCGTTGACCTGCGCTTGGTTGGTGAAGTGTGCGTTCCCCGAAAAAGTGGTCTGCGTCAAGCCTTCATCAACTTGCCCGTTGCAATCGTCATCCATGGCATTACACATCTCTGGGGCGCCGGGATAGACCATTGGATTGGTGTCGTCGCAATCGCCCTGGGCAGTGGTGAAGCCGTCGCTATCAGCATCGTAGCTGTTTTTGAAAATATAGGCCGCACCATTCGAGGCAGTAGGGGAAGTGGACTCCCAATCAGCCCCGACGATGGCATAGTTCCCGGTGATGGCAACGCTCTCTCCAAATTGTTCATTGACTGCTTGGTCGGAAGCAGTAATTTTTTTGACTTCGCCCCAGTTGTCAGCGCCACCCTGGTCTTTTTTGAAAATATAGGCAGCACCATCATTGTAACTGGGG
>CAZDSU010000010.1:58862-117589 GCA_964508135.1 uncultured Saprospiraceae bacterium | reverse complement strand
TTAACTCATGCCGCAAGATAGAAAGTATCGAATAATTCAACTTGACTACTTATCAAGCCAGCGGGCTTACCCGAAAAAACGACCGTAGAAACCGTCCATTCCAGTGCGTTTTTCAAGCTGCCCGGCATGCTGAACACATACTCTGGCGTACAAACAAGCACAGCATCCGCTTCCGCAATTTTTTGGCGAAAAGCTACGACTTCATCGGGCGTGTTCTCGATACTGAGGTCGGGGTTGAAGTGCGGCAGTTGGGCCAACCCCTCAAAGATTTCTATGCAAAATAGGTCTTTGGTCATTTCGGCAATTGCCCGTAGCAACTTCAAGTTGGCGGACTGCGCACGGGTGCTCCCACAGATGGCGAATATTTTTTTCTTCACGGTTTCTTCTCGTTTTTTTCAAAAGCAGCGAGTGTTTTCACCGAACTTCTATTTGATGACGAAAAAGCCAGCATAGGTTTTACTCCCGTTCATCGGCGAAATTTTTAGCAAAAAAATACCTGATGGCAGGTCGGCCACGCTCATTTCCGCCTCGTGGCGGCTGTTAAATTCAAGTTGGTCGTTTCTTACTGGCTGGCCTATGTGGTTAAAAATTTCAAACCGGGCTGCCCCTTCCCCATCGCCCCCAACTATGCGGACTTGAAGGCTTCGAGTGGCGTCAACAGGATTGGGGAAAAAAGCCAAACCTTCGTCACGGTTCGTTTGCTTGCTGGCGCTGGCGTCGCAGTTGGCAGGCTGGATACCAAGCGCTGCAAAGCGGAAATCAAACACCTGCAAAGTTGGCGGGTCAATGACCTCGATGATGGTCTTGCTCGAATCAATGACGTAAAAAGTGGGGAAGGCAAAAACACCGTACTGGTCCACTACGTCGTTCCCGCCGCCTTCGTAGCCGCTCACCGAAGGATACTGGATTTCATATTGTTCGTCGTAGGCGATCACTTGGGCGTTGTTGTCTTGGTAGTCAATGGACATGAAGAAGACGGTGGCATTGTTGCAGCCATATTTTTCATACGCCAAATTCACTTGGGGCGAGTAAAACTGACAAGGCCCACAAGTGGTATAGAAAAAGTCAAGTACAACCACCTTGCCCGCTTCCAGATAGTCGTAGAGGGTATGTGTTTCGCCATGTGTGTCCGTAACCGTGAAGTTTGGTGCAGGGTTGCCTACTTGGGCGCTGCTCGCCAGGGTTGCTGTCGAGAGCAGAAGTATGGGAAGGGCTTTTTTTAGAAAATACATGATTTGTCGAATGTTGATGAAAAATGAGTTGTCAACGGCGATGTCAATTTGCCACAACCTTGCCTGTGTGTACAACACCTTCGGTGTTCAATTGGACCAGGTAAACGGCTGGTGGAAGTTCGCCCACTTGGATTTCAAGTTCAGTGCCGAGCAGTGGCAGTTTTTCAGAAAACACCTGTTTCCCCGCCATGTCAAACAGTGAAAATTGGGTCTCACCAATGAGGTTCTCCGGCAGTTGCAGCCAGATTTTTCCTGAAAAATAACGAACTGTGAGTGGCTCACCCGCAGCCGTTTCTTTGGCAATGGAAGCCGTTTCGAATGGGCAGAGTCGCAACAGTTGAAAGGTGACCGTCTGGTCAATTGCATGGTTGCCGCCGATGACATAAATGCAACTGTCAATGGCAACCATGTTGTGGTAGCTCCGGCCCAAGGGCAGCGGTATGCTAGATGAGTACTCCTCCGTCTGTGTGTCGAAAACATAGACCTCGTCCCTTTCGAGGAAATCATAATAGCCTCCTGCGAGGAAAATCTTGTCGCCGATGGCAGCGCCCCGCAAGCCGTGGTTGGCTGCTGGCAAATCCGGTAGTGCAGCCCAAGTATCAGAAGTGGGGTCGTAGCGGTGGGCTAAGTCTTTCGGTGCGGTATATCCGCCACCGCCGAAGCGGAAAATATGTCCCTCGGTTGCCACATGAGCGCCGTAAAAAAAGGAATTGTCGGGTAGGGTGTTCTTCGTCGTCCAAGCGTTGGCGACAGGGTCGTAAGTCTGGCAAAGATTGGTCACGCCCTGCCCGGCGAGGCTGTACACCACATCGTTGAGTGCGACTGCGTAGTGTATGGCACGTGGCACGGTCAAGTCTGCCGCCGCCGCCCAAGTGTCGGTGGCGGGGTCGTAAATATAGTGGTCATCCAACGGGCTGCCGGAGTTGGGGAAGCCCCCGCCGAAGAAGTGGATTTTACCGTTGGCGGCAGTGCCGGCGGGCTGCTGGGCCTTGTACGGCACAGGCGCACGGCTTGTCCAAGTGTCCGTAGCAGGGTCATAGGCGAAGTGGTGGTCGGTAGCGCCGCCCGTGCCACCGCCGCCCATGACATGGATTTTACCGTCCACCACCGCCACAACGGGGAAGGTAAAACTTTCGGGGATGGGCGCCAAGGTGTCCCATTGTTGGGCATAAATTTCGGTCGAAACGACGTTCAACAACAACAGGCAGGATAGCCGGAAATAAGGTAGGATTGATTTCATAAAATGAAAAAGGCTGTGGTTAGGAAGAAAAGTGGACTTCATGCTCGAATGCAGCGTGAAAATAAATCAATTCGCTCAAAATCAACTGGAAATATCCAAGCATGTGCCCAATAGGCCAAAACGAAGTGGAGCAACGCTGTTTGCAAGCAATAATACATGCCCAGGGAAGCAAAAGGAGGAAATAGTTGGGTCAAAATCAGGTGTTTGAAAACCTTGAAGTTTGGCAAAAATGACAAATCCACGCTCAATTTCAGTGACACTTTTGTTTTTCCCGATTGTCCTTGTTTGGCGCAGTTCATCCTTTTTTCAATTTCTAAAATGTTTGGCCATGAAAAAAATATCGACCCTGGCGCTGCTTTGCAGCCTACTTATTGTCAGCCTTGCCGCACAAACCAAGTTGACGCTCGCCGACTGGCAAGCCGACCTACGCTTCCTCCAGCAAACGGTACACAATGACTACCCCTTCCTTTTCAAAAAAATCACGGCGGAGGCATGGGACGCCGAAGTGGAAAAGCTGTACGCTGCAATGCCCACCATGCAGGAGCACGAAATCCTTGCTGGGGTGGGCCGGGTTGTTGCCTCATTCCAATATGGCCACACGGACATCGGTTGGCGACAAAGTCCGGTGAAGTATCATGTACTGCCAATTGCCCTCCTCCATTTCAGCGATGGCATCTTCGTGGAGGCCGCACACAAGGATTACGAAAAACTGCTGGGCGCCAAGGTGCTGAAAATCGAGGGGATGCCCATCGAGCGAGCGCTGGCGGCCATTAAACCGCTGGTGCCTGCCGAAAACGACCAGTATTTCAAGGCATACGGACTGGATTTTTTGGTCATCCCGGAGGCGCTTCATGCCCAGCGGGTCACCAGTTCATTGAAGAACAGCATCACCTACACGCTGGAAAAGAACGGCAAAACCTTTGAGCAGGCCATCACAGCTTTGGACGCTTTTCGTCTGCCGAGGCGGTACGGCTACGTGCAGCCGGGAGGCGACTGGGTGAGCGTCCGTGACCAAAGCAAAACACCGCTTTACCTAAAAAACCTGGACAAGATTTATTTTTTCGAGTACTTGCCAGCATCGAAAACCGTCTTCGTCCGCCACAGCCAAATACAGGACGACCCCAGCGAGGACACACCTGCATTTTACCAGCGAGTGTTTGATTTTATTGAAAAAAATGATGTAGAAAAACTGGTGATTGATGTGCGGCTCAACGGTGGCGGCAACAATTTCAAGAACAAACCCGTCGTGACGGGCCTCATCCGCTGCGAAAAAATCAACCAGCCCGGCAAGCTCTTCGTGATTACCGGAAACCGAACTTTCTCCGCTTGCCAAAATTTGGTAAACGAACTGGACAACTACACCAACGCCACCTTCGTCGGCGAGCCTACTGCCGAAAACATCAATTTCTACGGCGACAACCGCCGGGTTGAACTGCCAAATAGCAAGACCCCGGTCTTCCTATCCTGGGCTTGGTGGCAGGACAAGCCGCAATGGCAAAATGAAGATTGGCTTGCCCCCGACCTCGCCGTGGACATGAGCTTCGAGGACTACCGCACCAACCATGATCCGGTGCTACAAGCCATTTTGGATTTGGACAACAAGAGTTTTGTAGCCAATCCGGTTCAGCGCTTGGAGCAACTTTTCATGGAGAAAAAAATGGACGTCGTTCAAACCGAAGCCGAGAAGATGGTCAAAGACCCCCGATACCGCTACGTCAATTTCGAGGATGACCTCAATCAGGCAGGTTACGACTTCTTGGGCGATGAACAATATGATGCTGCCGTGTTCGTCATGCAACTCAACACCAAGCTTTACCCAAAATCGGCCAACGCTTGGGACAGCCTCGGTGAAGCCACTTTTAAGGCTGGACAAAAGGAAAAGGCCCTCGAGTTTTACAACAAGGCCATTGAGCTTGACCCGGACGGAGTTACCGGGGAGAACTCCCGAAATATGTTGAAGAAGATAAATGGCGGGAAATAACCCAAGGCTCAACCCATCAATTCAATTCAATATTGTCATGAAATACCTGCCCTTCGAGCGAAGGGTAGGCTTTGCCTCGCTTTTTAAGAAAAAACAGCAGCGTCCAATTGCAACCAATCCACGGTATTCCTCCAAAAAATCTTTTCCACCACCGCCTGCGGCAAATCGGACTCCTCGATAAACCTGCCGATTTCCAGGTCGCCGAGCGGGAAAGGGTAGTCGGAGCCGAGCGTCACCTTGTCCTCCCCGACCATGTCAAGCACATATTTTAGCATGGGGAGGTCGTGGGTGATTCCGTCCACCCAGAACTTGCCGAGGTAGTGCCGAGGGTTCACGGGGTTGTCCAGTGCCACGAGGTCGGGGCGGCAATTGAAGCCGTGCTCGATGCGACCGATGGTGGGCAGGAACGAGCCGCCCGCATGGGCGAAGCAGCAGCGCAGCCCCGGCAGTTTCTCAAAAACACCGCTGAAAATCATGGAACAGATGGCTCGGCTCGTCTCGGCGGGCATGCCCACGAGCCACGGCAGCCAATATTTCTGCATGTGCTTCTCGCCCATCATGTTCCAAGGGTGCACGAACAGGGCCATGCCCAGCTCTTGACACGCCTCGAAAATGGGGAAGAACTGCGGCTCGCCGAGGTTCAGGTTGTTGATGTTTGAGCCAATCTGCACACCCACTAGTCCGATGTCCTTGCAGCGTTGCAACTCCTTGATAGACAGTTCGGTATCCTGCATGGGCAGGGTGCCGAGGCCGATGTAGTGGCGTGGTTTTTCGGATACCAGTTCGGCGATATGGTCATTGAGGAAACGGGAAATTTCGAGCGTATCGGCAGGCTTGGCCCAGTAGCTGAACAGCACGGGGATGGTGCAGACCACCTGCACCTGCGTGCCGTGCATGGCGTACTCTCCAATACGCAGGTCGGCGTCCCAGCAGTTTTGCTCCACCCTTCGGAAGGAGGTGTTGCCCTTCATCATGTCGGCATGGCCCGGCACTTTGTGCTCCAGGTGGATGAAGCCGTCGTAGCCGAACTTGTCCGCCCAGCGGGGCAAGTGGGCGGGCATGATGTGGGTGTGCATGTCTATTTTGAGCATAACATCAATTTTGAGGGCAAAACTATCCATTTCCAAATGCCTCAAACAGCGTTTACCTAAAAATCACAGCTTTCCGAAAACTTCCAATCTTATTCTTTTTCGTTTCCACAGCGGCACTCACGAATTACCTCCAAGATGAATCGGGGCACCGATTTTTGGGGGAGTAGCTCAATCAGCAGTTTGAAAATTTCTGAAGCGGTCATCATCCTGGAAACAAAAATGACGGATGATGCAGGCAACACCCTCAATGTTCCCCAATGGTACAAGGTGCAGCTTGCCAACAAGGAAGCAGGTTGGGTCGTCGGTCGGTCTGTTGCCGTTAATTGATGCGAACGAACATAGTCGTCATTCTTACTGCCGTAACTTACTTTCCGTAACAACCAAATTCTAATATGATATTAAGGACTGCCAAGTATCATCAGGCTACCTTTGCCCACGATTTCAGCCTGTTTATTTGCAACTAACCATTGTGCCCAATTGATTCAAAAAAAGCTTGCCATGAGCATAAAAATTGTATCGCTTTTCCTCGCTATCACCACTTTTTCCATAGCAGCCGCACAATCTCAGCAGGATACTTTAAAGAAAATTTCCCTCGAACAAATTACGGTGACAGGCGACCGCAGCAACGTCGAACGTTTACCAAAAACACAAGAAGCGTTCATCTGGGCGGGCAAGAAAAACGAGGTCATCAACCTGCAATCCACCGATGCCAACATTGCCGAGAAATCTGCCCGCCAGATTTTCGCCAAAGTGCCCGGCGTTTTCGTCTATGACATGGATGGCGCTGGCAACCAGATCAACATCTCCACCCGTGGCCTCGACCCGCACCGGGGTTGGGAATTCAACATCCGCAAGAACGGCATCATCACCAACACCGACCTGTATGGCTACCCGGCCAGCCACTTCACCCTGCCAATGGAGGCCGTCGAGCGCATCGAACTGGTGCGTGGCACTGGTGCGCTGCAATATGGCCAACAGTTCGGCGGCATGTTGAACTACGTGCTGAAGCAGCCCGATACCTCCCGCACCATTGGGTTTGAGACAGTCAATTCCATCGGTTCCTTTGGCCTTTTGAGCACCTACAACGCCATCGGTGGCAAGGTGGGCAAGCTAGAGTACTACGCCTACTACAGCAAGCGGGGCAGCGACGGCTACCGCGATGACAGTCGCAGCGACTTCAACGGTCAATCGGTTATGCTCCGCTATCGGCCAACTAAAAACTTGGCACTGACGGCAGAGTTCTCGCACTCGGAGTACCTCATTCAGTTGGCAGGTCAAATGACGGACAGCATGTTCCACGAAAACCCACGCCAGAGCACCCGCAACCGCAACTACTACAGCCCCGATATTTACGTGCCGTCCATCAGCCTTGACTGGGCTTTGAGAGATAAAACGAAGTTGAAATGGACGACCTCCGCCGTCTTCGGCAGTCGCAACAGCGTCATGTTCGACAAGCCAGCCACTACGGTGGATGCGCTGAACCCTTCCATGCTCGCCTTCGCTCCTCGGCAGGTGGACATAGATAATTACCACAGCTACACATCCGAGCTTCGCTTTTTGCACAATTATTCCTTGGGAAATATGAACTCTACGCTGGCCGCTGGGGTGCAGTACATCAACAACGACCTGCACCGCCGCCAGCAAGGCAAGGGCACTACCGCTTCCGACTACGACCTCACGTTGACCGATGGCAAATGGGGGCGAGACATGCACCTCAAGACGCAGAACGTCGCAGTTTTTGTGGAAAACCTTTTCCAAATCACCAAGAATTTCAGCGTCAGCCCCGGCGTGCGGGTAGAGATGGGCGAGTCGAAAATGTCGGGCTACATTTCTTACCTGCCCGATGACGAAGTTCCCAACACCATCGAGCACAAATTTCCACTGTTCGGCATCAATGCAGATTACCGTTTGAATGACCTCCAAACGCTCTACGCCGGGTGGTCGCAGGCGTACCGTCCGGTTATTTTCAAGGATATCGTCCCCGGTTCGCTGCTGGAAAAATCGGACAAGAACCTGCAAGACGCCCAAGGCTACAACCTCGAAGCGGGCTATCGGGGCACGGCGGGCGGCTTCCGTTGGGATGCTGGCGTGTTCCGGGTGCAGTACAACAACCGCCTCGGCAACCAGGCCATCCAACAGGACAGCGACTTCTACATCTTCCGCACCAATATTGGCAACTCGGTGACGCAAGGCGTGGAACTGTTTGGCGAGTATTCTTTCAAACTAGGTGGTCCGTGGCGGGCCAGCGTATTTACCTCCAGTGCCTACATGGACGCCAAGTACGAGGACGCCGCCATCCGGGTTGGCAACGAAAACGTGGACATCAGCGGCAACAAGGTGGAAAGCGTGCCAGCTTGGATTTCCCGCAGCGGCTTCACGCTCAAATACAAAACTTTCAGTTTTTCTACCTTGTACAGCTACACTGCCGAGAGTTTCGCGGATCCATTGAACACGGTTAAACCCTCCGCCACGGGTGCGGTCGGGCTGGTGCCAGCCTACGGCTTGTTGGATTTGAACGCCACTTGGCGCATCTCCGGCAACGTGACACTACGCATGAACTTGAGCAATGTGCTTGACAATCAGTACTTTACGAAGCGACCCTCGTTTTATCCTGGCCCCGGCATCTGGCCTTCGGATGGGCGTAGCGGGAACATCTCAGTAGGGGTAAGGCTTTAGTGCCGCCATACAGAGTACCGAATGGCCGGGTGATTTCGAATCGCCCGGCCATTTTTTATGGTGATTCCGCCCTATTTTCGCCCCATAAACCACCTTCATGCTTTTCCGATTAGCCATTATTTGCTCCGCAATACAGCTTGCAGCTACTTGCTGCCTCGCTCAACACATGCTGGCCATTCCTTTTGCTTCGCAATCCATCACCATTGACGGCCAACCAGACGACTGGAGCGCCGGCCCCCTGTTTTTCTCCGTAAAAAATATCCGTACCGCCGACAGCAACCGGGTGGCGCTGCGGCTGGCCTGGGACGAGCAGTTCCTGTTTGGCATCGCCGAAATCTCGGACAAGCAGCTCGTGAAATTGCGCATCGGCACCAACAATCCCACCCTCCACCTCGGCGATGCGGTCGAGATTTACCTCGACCCGCTGGCCGACAGCCGGGAGCACATGGACGTGAACGACTACCAGTTCATCATGGACGTGGGCGGCGATTATGCCATCTTCAAAGGCGATAAAAATTTCATCCAGGAAGAATACCAAGCGCCGAAGGATACCGGATTGGCCACCATTGCATTCGATTTCAAAACAAAATTGCAGGGCAGCCTGAACGACGAAAGCGACGTGGACGGTGGCTGGACGTTGGAGTTTGCGCTGCCCTGGGCCGCACTAGGTATCCATGCGCAGCGGGGCACCACCTTCCGCCTCGACTTCTGCCTTAACGACATGGACGCACAAGTGAGGCTCGAAGATTTTGACGAAGACGACGTGATTGTGCCGTTCAGCTATGCGAGTTGGCAGGGCGATACCACCTTTGGCTTCCCGCCCCGCTGGCGGGTCTGCCGCCTGACGGGCGAACCCGACACGCTCACCAAGGCGTGGCGTTTTTCGGGCAAAAAAGGCTTCGTGCTGCTGGGGCTGGCGGTGCTGCTGGCGCTCCTTGTTGCCTTGCGGCAATACCATTTGATTCGGCGCTTGCGCAACATGCCCCGTCAAGCGGAGGTAGCGCAAACCCCTGCTGGGAACTGGGCCGCCGAACCGGAAATGGAGCGCCCCCGTTTGCCAAACGCCGAACTTTTTGACCGGCTGCGGGCCATCGTTTTGGAGCGGATGCACGACGACCTGCGCCCTGAAGACCTCGCCTCGGTGGCCAACGTCAGCCTGCGCCAGTTGCAGCGCACCTTCCGGGAAGAACTGGACACCTCGCCGCACCATTTTATCATCATGCTGAAAATGGAACAGGCGGCGCTGCTGCTGCGGGAAGGCAAATCAAATGTATCGGAAGTGGCGTGGAGCATTGGCTTCACCGACCCGGCGTATTTTTCCAAAGTGTTCAAGAAGTATTTTGGTAGGTCGCCGAAGGAGTTTCAAATTTCCTGATTTTTTCAAATTCTCCCCTTCTGCGCCTTTTTACCCGTTTTTGGCGCAAAATTCCCTGTGTTCAAATGCTATTTCGCCGTGCTTTGTCCACAAAAAAACCTGCTCATGAAGTTCACCACAATTGTTTTTGCACTTTTTGCTTTTTCCTTTTGCGCTGCGCAAATCCCCGCCTTCCCCGGTGCAGAGGGTTTCGGGACGACGACGACCACAGGCGGTCGGGGCGGCACCGTTTATTATGTCACCAACCTGAATTGCACGGGCCCCGGCTCCCTGAACTTTGGCCTCAGCCAGTCGGGGGCGAAGTACATCCTGTTCAAGGTCAGCGGCATCATTGACTGTGCGGCGGAAATAGAGTGGGGCAACTGCTACATCGCCGGGCAAACCTCACCGGGCGGCATCACGGTGCGGGGCATCCTCCTCGACGACTACTACGAGCCTTCCGGGCTGGCGCAAAACGTCATCATCCGGCACCTGAACTCCCGCCCAAACACGGAGGACGTGCGCCCCGGCAACGGTTGGGTCTTGGATGACGCCCTGCGGCTCGATGGCGCTCGGAACATCGTCGTTGACCATTGCTCCTTCGCCAATGCCATTGACGAGTGCATCCAGCTTTCCCGTAGCTCGAACATCACCATCTCCAACTGCATGTTGGCGGAGACGCTCGGCGGACACTACTACCTCGGCGGCATGTTGATGAACTACTCCACCACCGACCACCCGAAGGACGACGTGAGCATCCACCACAATGCCTGGAACCGTATCGGTGGCCGTATGCCTGAAATCTCCTGTGAACCGAGCGCCGAAAGCCCCGGCGATGCGGACTGCCTCGCCCACCCGTTCCGATTTGAATTCTCCAACAACCTGCTCTGGGACATGCCCATCCAAATCTATTACGAGCCGTTGGACGAGTTTTTAATGGAGCCAAATTTCATTGGCAACCGCTGCGTGGCGAGGCCGAATTACGGCGGCCCCATGTTCAACCACCCCATGCTCGGCCACAGCGGCAACGAGCTGTTTGCCGACGACAACACCATGAATCTTTACCCCAGCTATTCCGATTATGAGCTTTTTTATTGCTGCAACGATTTCAACCTGTATAACCCCAATACCGACAATGGAAATGCCACGCTTCGCAATGCCCGTTTTAATTATCCGAGCATATCCTACACGCCTTCCGGCAGCTTGGCGAGCCATATTTATACCAATGTAGGGGCGTTCAACGGCCACAGCAGCATGGGTCGGGACAGTATGAACCGCCGCCTTTTGAAGTTCATCAACAGCATCAACATTGACCCAAACCCCGTGGATGGGGAGGACTACTACCACGACGCATTCCTGCTCGATTTCGGCGGCCAACCCGCTGCGCCTACCGATACCGACAACGACGGCATGCCCGATGCGTGGGAAAACCTTTACGCCTCCTACGGCCTTGACCCGAACGTACAAGACCATAATGGCACACAGCTTTCGGTCGTGCTGACGGGCATTGCTGGCTACACCAATTTGGAATGTTACCTCAACCAACTCGCCGAAAGCCTCGTGAGCGGGATCACGACCTTAGCCACGGAACTGGTTGATTTTCAAGCAATTCCGATTGCTGCCGAGCACAAAGTCCTGCTACGCTGGACGGCTGAAAACACCGTTGCCAGCGAGGCTTTCCTCATTGAACGCAGCGAGGATGGCCATGATTTTGAAACCATTGGCCGCCTTGCGGCAAAAAACGAGTACCATGCCATCCATTATCAGCTTCAAGATGAAAAAGTGCCAAGCGGAACGCATTACTACCGCCTCGTCCTACTCAACAATGATGGTAGCCGGGAATACCTGAAGACCGTCGCCGTACAGTTGGTTTCATCAGCGGATTGGCTACGGCTGCGCCGCAATTTTTCCGAAAGAAAAATCGAAGTGGAAGTAATGGACGAGTTGCGGCTGCCCGTGCAAGTTGCACTCTTTGACATAAATGGCCGGCTACAGCGAAGCGCCTCCATTCAAAATGGCCAAGGAACGGTAGATTTGAACGGATTAACGGCAGGCATTTATTTCCTGCATTTTTGGAACGACTACCTGCGGTGTTCGAAGCGGGTAGTGATTGGGTTCTAATACTCAAAAGTGTCGGAATTGGGTGCTTTTCAATTCCGACGCTTTGCTTTTTGGTTGCTCCGCAAATTGTGCCCAAGAATTTGTGCCAAGTCCTGCCTTCAAAATCTTCCCAACTTTTTCTTTTTCCTACCGCCAGAGTTTGCAAACTACCCCGAAAGTGTATCTTTGCGCCGATTTTCGGGAGGGGGTTGCCCAGCAAGCGGAAAATTCTCACCTGAAAAACTAAAAATCTAAGTTTTTTTATGAAGAATATCGGCCATATTAAGCAAATCATCGGGGCGGTAGTTGACGTGAGCTTCTCTGGCGAAAACTCCAAGCTCCCTGAAATCCTCAGCGCCCTCGAAGTGTGCCGCCACAACGGCGAAGTGCTCGTGCTCGAAGCACAGCGCCACCTCGGCGAGGACAGCGTCCGCACCATCGCCATGGACTCCACCGACGGTCTGACCCGTGGCATGGAAGTCGTTGACACGGGCATTCCCATCTCCATGCCAGTAGGCGAGGCAATCAAGGGCCGCCTGTTCAACGTGGTGGGCGAGGCCATTGACGGTATCGGCCCGGTATCCCGTGAAAAACAATACCCGATACACCGCCGCCCGCCGACTTACGAAGAGCTTTCTGTTGAAAAAGAAGTGCTTTACACCGGCATTAAGGTGATTGACCTCATCGAGCCATACATGAAGGGCGGCAAGATCGGCCTCTTTGGAGGTGCAGGTGTGGGCAAAACGGTATTGATTCAGGAGTTGATCAACAATATTGCCAAAGCTTACGAAGGTATCTCCGTGTTTGCAGGTGTGGGCGAGCGTACCCGCGAGGGCAACGACCTCATGCGGGAGATGCTCGAATCCGGCATCATTGACTACGGTAAGGAGTTCATGCACTCCATGGAAGAAGGCGGCTGGGACCTCTCGAAAGTGGACATGGAAAGCCTCAAAAATTCCAAGGCGACCTTCGTGTTTGGTCAAATGAACGAGCCTCCTGGAGCACGTGCCCGTGTGGCACTCTCTGGCCTGACTGTCGCCGAATACTACCGTGACGGCGACCTCAACGACCCGACCGGTGGCCGTGACATCCTTTTCTTTATTGACAATATCTTCCGCTTTACGCAGGCGGGTTCTGAAATGTCGGCCCTCCTTGGCCGTATGCCATCAGCAGTGGGTTACCAGCCGACGCTAGCTACGGAGATGGGTCTGATGCAGGAGCGCATCACATCTACCAAGCGTGGTTCCATCACCTCGGTGCAGGCCGTTTACGTACCTGCAGACGACTTGACCGACCCCGCTCCAGCTACGACTTTCGCCCACTTGGACGCCACCACGGTATTGAGCCGGAAGATTGCGTCGCTTGGTATCTACCCGTCGGTGGATCCCCTAGACTCTACCAGCCGTATCCTCGACCCACTTATCATCGGTGCCGAGCACTATAATTGCGCCCAGAAGGTGAAGCTCACCCTCCAGCGCTACAACGAATTGCTCGACATCATCGCCATCCTTGGTATGGACGAGCTTTCGGAGGAGGACAAACTCGTGGTCCACCGTGCCCGCCGAGTACAGCGCTTCCTTTCCCAGCCGTTCCACGTGGCCGAGCAGTTTACTGGTACAAAGGGCGTGTTGGTTCCGATTGAAGAGACCATCCGTGGATTCAACATGATAATGGACGGTGAGGTGGACCAGTACCCAGAGGCTGCGTTCATGTTGAAAGGTTCTATTGACGACGTAATCGAGGCTGGCAAGAAACTGCTGGCAGAAACGAAATAATTAACGGTAAGCTGTGAATGGTGAACGGTGAACAAATGCCCGTTCATCATTCACAGTTCACAATTCACAGTTAGTACGATGAATATTACTATCTTGACCCCCGATAAAGAGATTTTCCACGGCGCTGTGGTGTCGGTGAAAGTGCCGGGTTCGCTGGGAGAATTTCAGGTGTTGAAGAACCACGCTCCCATCGTTTCATCCCTTGAGAAAGGTACGGTAACACTGGTGACCTCGGGTGGTGAACACCGTTTCTATGACGAAGCGACCAGCACCATCATGACGGGAACACAGCCAGGCATGACCCTCACATTTCAGATTGGGGGTGGTTTTATCGAAGTGTTGAACAATGAAGTATCCCTCTTGGCGAGGGGTCTGAAGAAATAGTTTTTATTTTTATTTCGCTGTTGTTTAAGGGAGAGGTCAGTTGCTTCTCCCTTTTTCTTTTTAGGGAAAACCTCGCCGACATTGGCCTAGAACCTTTCCACTCACAGATGTTTGTCCACCTCGCTCAACTCCTCAACGTTGAAGTCCCCGAACCAACCCCGCAGCTTTTGTCGAGCCTTGATGCGCACCTCGTCGTTCACGTAGGCAGCGATGGTCACCAAGCCGAAGCTCAACACGCCAAGGTCGTCCGTGTAGCCGATGATGGGCGAAAGGTCGGGCAGCAGGTCAATGGGCGAGATGAAATAGCCCAGCACCCCGAGGATAATTCGTTTAGCCCAAATCGGCGTATCGCTCCGCCGATAGGCATAGTACATCAACAGCACACTGTACACCACCTTCAGTCCCGCCTGCTTGGCGAAGGCCTGGATTTTTTTCATCAGCCGGTTCTCGGAGAACAAGTTGGCATATTTTTCAAAAGGATTTTTCATTAAAAATGAAGTTTACGCTTATTTCTCAATCGCTTCTAGCAACTGCTCGAACACCTGCACCCGCTTTTTGTTGAGGCCGAACGAGCCAGTTTTCAGGATGGTGTAAATGAAATACGACATCCCAATCAAAAAAATCGTAACGGTTAGCGAACTGAACCCGGTCTTGAACAGCGACACGGAATAGGCCACGAACCATATCGGCCCAACCCATTTGTCCCGTGTCATCAAGTACCTGCACTGCTCGATTTGTTCCCGCAGCCAATCGGGGCTGATGTCTTGCTCCCTCAGCTTGGCCTGCTCCTTCGCAGGCAACACGGCGATGATGCTTTCCAATTCTTTGGGCTGCAATTTTTTACCCATTTCCTGTTTTTGTATTGATAAAATAGATGGAAAAGTCCTTTGACGGGATGAAATTACAAATTCCGATTGGACGAGATTGTTTTTTGCTCACGCAAAAACGCTGGTAGGTTCAGCGAGGGCTTCTTTGGCAACTTTGATGGGAATGCCCGTGCATTTTTTCTCCATAAAGTCCATCATGCGCTCCAGTAGTTCGCGGGCGCTGTCGTCGAGCACATCAATTTCTTTCTTGAAAACTTTGTTCATTGCGTACTCTTTCACAGCCTTCATCTCGGCTGGCACTTGGTGCAGTGCCCGTTCGATGCGGCGGTTGCGCACGGCTGCCACGAATTCGGCAATGTGCAGGTCGAGCAGTTCAATGGCCACGGTGACCTCCTGTTCCCGGAAGGAGCGGTTCTCCTGTGCTAGTGCCCGAAGACCTTCTATTTCGATAAAATGAACGTTGTGGTTTGCTACGACCTCCTTGCACACGTTGTTCGGCACGGAGAGGTCAATGATGACTTTTTGCCCAGTTTCGCCAGCTAACAAATTGATATAAAGTTCGTTATCAATGATGGCCTTTGTAGCACCCGTGCATACGATGAGGCAATCGAAGCCTTCTCGGTAGTCGGCCAACTTGTCGAAACCAAACGCACGGCCATTCAGCGAGGTGGCGATGTGCTGTGCCCGCTCCAAGGTGCGGTTAAAAGCGGCCACATTTTGAAAGCCATTTTTGGCCAAAAATTTGGCGACCAAAATATTGGTCTGACCGGCACCTACCATCAGGATGCGTGCGGTCTTGGGCAGTTTGGTCTTGAGCAGTTCCCGAATGGCCAGCGATACAACGGACACGGGCTTGTCGCCGAGGCGGGTCTCGGTGTAAACCTCCTTGGCCGCTACCACGGCTCCCTGCATAGCGATGCGCAGGTGGTCGGCGGTGAGGCTCCACTGCTGGCAGCGGTCGTAGGCTTCCCGAAGTTGGCGCAGGATTTCCCGCTCGCCCACCACGAGGCTGTCAATGGAGGAGGCCACTTGGTAAAGGTGTTCAGCAGCATCCCGACCTTCGTACAAGTTCACGTTCTCGGCAATGAAATGCTCGCTGAGGCCCGGATTGATGTGTTGAAAAAAATTCGATTGGAAGTTGGGCGGAGTAGCGGTTTCGCTATAAAAAAGGAACATGACCCGGTTGCAAGTGGCCAAGTACATCATTTCGGCGAGGCCAAATTCGGCTTTCAACGCCTCCAGTCTTTCCCGAAGGGTTGCCTCATCCGAATGCAACACAACGAATTTTTCGATGTGCTGCAACGAAGTTTGGCGATGCGTAACTGTCAGTATTTTAAAGCCGTTGAGCATAAATTAAAGACAAATGACAAGTTTAGATATTGAGACATACCTAAATTTAGCGCCAGCAAAAGTAAAATACGGCATTGGTGTAAATGTCACGGCACTGTAACAAATACTGAACAGGGAAAAGAGCTTTCTGAATCAACTTTCTTCGGTTTCCAATTCAATGTTTTCTAAGTGACCAGCGGTACGGAAAAGGAAGCCGGTCATGAAGCCCATAGCGAAGCCGCCGATATGTGCCCACCACGCCACGCTGCTGCCTGTTTCGCTGGCTTGTGAGGAGGTGCCATACGACCATTGCTGGACAATCCAAAGCCCCAAGAAAATCCAAGCACTGATTCGGAAGGGAAAAACGAGGAATATCATTTTTATCCTGGATGTGGGGAACATGACCAAGTAGGCTCCCATCACCGCTGAGATAGCACCACTTGCCCCGACCATCGGCACCTCACTGTTCATGTTGAACCAGATATGCGCCGCCACCGCAGCGAAACCGCCAATGAAGTAAAACACCAAGAATTTCAGGCTGCCCACCGTAGCTTCTATGTTGTCGGCGAAGACCCAGAGGAATAGCATGTTACCGATAAGGTGCCACCAATCGCCGTGTACGAACATGCTGGTGACAAGGGTGAACAAGTCTTGTCCACGAGTGATTTCAATTGAAATAGCACCAAAGTAAAGGTCAAATGCTTCCTGCTGTGCTGGGTTCAGGCTGAATTTGTACAGGAAAAAAAGGGCGTTCAACACGATGAAGCTGTAACTGAACCACGGTTGGTGGCCACCTTTAACTTGGTCGTCGCCTATAGGAAAAATCATTTTTTGCGAGAGTTTGAGGATTTGAGAATCTGAGAATTTGAGAAAATGGGACTGCTCGTCTCAAATTCTCAAACCCTCAATCTCACCTTTACAAATCCCAGAAAGACCTGGGACGGTTGTACACTTTAATAGTATCAGAAATAGTTTGGAAAAAATACCAGATGACGACGCCAGCTACTGGGAGGTAAGCGAGGTCGCCCACAAAATGCATCCAGATGGGGAGGCTGACGGCCAGCACGATGCTCGTTTTCACGTAGTTCAGTCGTTTGATATGGCTGTACACATAAAATAAGGTGGAAAGCGCTGGCGAGTTGCCAGATGCCCAGTACCACCAGCATGGTGTTGGTGGGGGCGAGGCCGGAGGCGAAGCAAGCAAGCAACACGATGGCTACTATCAGCACGGCTTGACTCAGCAGGTCTATTTTCATTCTAAATTTTGAAATCATTGCAAGAATAGACAATAGATTATAGACTTGAGACCATAGACTTGAGATACCTTTGCCTGTCTAAAGTCTATGGTCTAATGTCTCATCAAAACCAAAGTTAAGACAATGCCAGTAACTCCCGAACTCGTTGCAGAACTGATGCGCAAGCGAAGGTCAATTTTTCCGAAAACATACAACAGAAAGCCCATTCCAAGGGCCATCATCGAGGAGATGCTGGAAAATGCGAACTGGGCACCCACGCACCGCTTAACGGAGCCCTGGCGCTTCAAAGTATTTGTCGGTGAGGCTTTGGCGCGGCTTGGCGATTACCTCGGCGACTTTTACCTAAACAACACACCGCCAGCCGGCTTTTCAGAAGCCAAATTTAACAAGTCAAAAGAAAGCCCGAAACTGTCGGCCTGCGTCATCGCCATTTGCATGCAACGGGATGCCAAGGCGCGAGTGCCGGAGTGGGAGGAGCTTGCCGCCGTTGCCTGCGCCGTGCAAAATATGTGGTTAACCTGCACTGCCCACGGCATCGGCAGTTACTGGAGCACCCCGAAGGCTGCCCTCGAAGCCGAAACGTTTTTGGGGCTGGCGGAGGGGGAGCGCTGCCTCGGCCTTTTCTACATGGGCTATCACGATATGCCGGAGCTGCCTGGCAAGCGCTCGCCGGTTGCTGAAAAAACTACCTGGATTTTTGAGTAAAAACGGCAAATTGACAAGGATTTCCGAAACATTTTCATTGCCGAGAGGCCACGATTTCAAGCAACGAGCCTTTGACTGGGCAGCTAACTTTGAGGTGGCCTGCTACCTGGACAGCAACAGCTACCAAGGTTTCATTGGCAGCGATTATGACTGCCTGCTGGCCGTGGGCATCGCTTCCGAGCTGGTCAAGAACACTGAGCTTGGTGCTTTCGACGCCTTGAAATCCTTTGTGGATGAAAAGCAGGACTGGCTTTTTGGCTACCTGACCTACGACCTGAAAAACGATGTGGAACCTCGTCTTACTTCCAATAATTTTGACTGCATTGGCTTTCCAGCCCTTCACTTTTTCCAACCCAAGGTCGTCATCGAAATCTCATCACAAAATGCTACCATTCACAGCCTAAATGAACAGCCTTCGAGCATTTTTATAACGATCAGCAAAGCACTACCCCAAGACTCAAAACTCGAAACTCGAAATTCGAAACTCATCGCCCCCCGCATCTCCCTCCCCGACTACCTCGACACAGTACAGACCATCCGGCAACACATCCTTCGGGGCGATATTTATGAGATGAATTTTTGTCAAGAGTTTTTTGCGGAGCAATGCCAGCTCAATGCCGCCGCCATATTCCAGCGCTTAAACAGGGTGGGCAAAGCACCATTTTCTACCTTCTACCGCCTGCACGACCGCTACCTACTTTGTGCCAGCCCAGAACGGTTTTTGAAAAAAACTGGTCAAAAACTGCTTTCTCAACCAATCAAAGGTACCATGCGACGTGGCCGGACAGCCGAGGAAGATGCCGCATTGCGCCAGCAACTGTACCTCAGCCCTAAGGATCGCTCGGAGAATGTGATGATTGTGGACCTAGTGCGCAACGACCTTGCCCGCTCCTGTCGGACAGGCTCGGTGAAGGTGGAGGAGCTGTTCGGCGTTTATCAGTTCGAGCAAGTTTTTCAGATGATTTCGACGGTGAGCGGTGAGCTATTGCCAAGCGTCCACCCGGTGGATGCCATTCGACGAGCCTTCCCGATGGGTTCAATGGCCGGAGCGCCCAAGGTTCGTAGCATGGAACTTATCGAACAGTACGAGCGGACGAAGCGAGGGCTGTATTCCGGAGCGGTAGGCTACTTCACACCGCATGGCGATTTTGACTTTAACGTGGTCATCCGCAGCATTTTCTACAACGGTTGTGACCGCTATCTTTCCTTTCAGGCCGGAGGCGCCATCGTTTACGATTCGATGCCGGAAATGGAGTACGAAGAGTGCCTGCTAAAGGCACAAGGTATTTTCAAAGTACTTTCCTGATATTTTTCTTTATTTATATGAGTGTTTTGGCAAGGTAATTGTCTTAATAGTCATTGTAGTTACTTGGCGCAATCACAGTTGTTTACGAAAGTGAATTTTATTTAACATTTTATTTTTTGCGCCTATCCAATTTCGATAATTACTGATACTCAATTCGTCCCATGCAACATTTGTACACAAAATGTAAAAATCCGCTGGTGCAGTTTATCTGTACCGGGAGGGTTGCATGGGGTTGTCTTTCCCACTCGTAAGTACTTCCCTTTTCGGCCTTCCCAAGTTTTTAGATACTATTTCCTTCATCTCAAAAACGGTTTTAGGCTATGATTATCTTTCAATTTGCACTTGGGGCATTCCTTCTTGGTGGTGGCGTTATCACGTTGACCAACTGGCTTTCTGAACGGCTGGACAAGAATAGGGTTTGAGAGTTCGAGAAATTGAGGGTTTGAGCAGGGTCCCCTCTCAAACTCTCATGCCCTCAAATCCTCAAATCCTCAACCACTTCAAAAGCACAGCCCCACGAGACAGTATACCCACCGCCACCGTGTCCGTAGTTGTGGATAATATTCGTGAAAGGTTCCCGCTCCAATCGAATAGTTGTTCTACCGGAGCCGCAGGCCCATCGCTACCGACTTCACTACCGCCGTTGACAGAACCGGCAACAGGTTCGAACAACGCCGCAGTATTTCCTCAGAATCTTTTTCGTTTGGGCTTTCGTCGTCATTGGTCACTTGCGCAGTGCCACCGTGCACCGTGCAGTCTCGTCTCGGGAAAATATATGTCATTGCTGTTCGACCAATCGTTGTCGGTGAGGTAGGGTAGCTTGGCAGCTTTTCCGCTTTCATAATCTATCCACGAATAGGAAACACGTCCTTGTCGCCGGTGAACTTTCCGGCGGCAAGGCCCGTGAAATTGATGAGCCATTTTGATTCGATGGCTGCTTCGGCCAGGTTGTTACTTCGTGAACGAATGTTTTCCCGTCATTATCGAGGATTTTTTTTGCAAAAAAGGCAACTCTATTTTCCTGTAAAAGCATTGATTTTCCTGCTCGCCAATATACCTCATGCCTCCAAACCTCCCAACTCACAAACCGCCAACCAGCTCATCAATCCCATTCCCACCAGCAAACTGTCCTCGTCCACGTCAAAGGTATCCGTATGGATGGGCGAGGTGATGCCCTTGTCCACGTTACCCGTGCCGAGGCGGTAAAAGCATGCCGGAATTACCTGCGAATAATAGGCGAAATCTTCCGCCGTCATGCGCATGGGCAAGTCAACGACATTCTCTGCGCCGAGGAATTCAATGGCGAATTGCTTGGAGCGCAGCGTAAGTTCCTCGTCGTTTTTTAGGAAAGGGTAGCCCCTTTCAATATGAAAATCGCAGCTGCCGCCCATGCTTTCGGCGAGGGTTTCGGCCATTTTTTTCATCAGGCCGTGCGCTTTAGCCCGCCAATCCTCGTCCATCGTGCGAAAGGTGCCCTCCATTTTCACCTCGTTCGGAATGACGTTGGTGGAGCCGCTCGTCGAATTGATTTTGCCAAAAGTCACCACTGTTGGCACGATGGGATTGGCGTTCCGGCTAACGATTTGCTGCAACGCCACCACGATATGCGAGGCGATGAGCACTGGGTCAATGGCATCTTGCGGTACTGCGCCGTGGCCGCCTTTGCCCCGCACGGTGACGTACAGCTCATCGGCACTGGCCATGAACATGCCGGGTCGAAAGCCTACCTTGCCCGTGGCCAACGCCGGGAGTACGTGTTGCCCGATGATGTTGGCAGGGACGGGATTTTCCAGTACGCCTTCAGCAATGAGGATGGAGGCACCGCCGGGCAGCCGCTCCTCCGCTGGTTGGAAAATCAATTTTATCGTGCCCTCAAATTCGCTCCTCAATTCGTGGAGGATGCGGGCTGCCCCCAGCAGGGATGCCGAGTGGACATCATGGCCGCAGGCGTGCATAACCCCTTGGTTTTGAGACTTGTACGACACATCGTTCATCTCGGTGATGGGAAGTGCGTCTATATCAGCCCTTAGTGCGATGGTCTTTTTCGACGGGTTTTTGCCTTCGATATAGGCCACTACGCCGTTCACACCCCAGCCATGCTCATGTCGGATGCCATAGCTGGCCAGCTTAGTGGCGATGAATTTCCCAGTCTCCACTTCCTGAAAAGAAAGCTCTGGGTGGCTGTGCTGGTGTCGCCGGATTTCAACGATTTCAGCATGAAAGCTGGTAGCCAGTTTTTTGATTTCTTCTTTCAATTGCATGTCATTTTGGTACAAAATACGGCTGTCGTCACAGTTAGGTTGGTTTTCGCAAAAAAAAAATTGCGCACGGAGGCCGACCACTATTCATGCGCATTTTTTTTCGGCAGATGGCAACTCCCTTCCCCCCCCAAAATGATTTTGTTCAAAGCACAATAGCGGATTCCGCCCGTTGACGAGTGGCTTTCGGGCGAAATATGGGTTTGAAAAGCAACATTTCGCCCGTTCAATAGTATTTAACGGGCGAAATGTATGTATTTTTACCGGGATTTCGCCCGGTAAAAATGCTTCAACATGGAAAACGAACTCATTGGCCGCCAAGAAGAACAGCAGGTTTTATTGGATGCCCTCCAGTCCAAGGAGGCGGAGATGGTGGCCGTTATCGGCAGGCGCAGGGTCGGGAAAACCTTTTTGATAAAAGCGGTTTACAAAGCGCAAATCGTTTTTGAAATAACGGGGCTACAGGATGCTTCCCTTGAAAAACAACTCCAACATTTCAATTTCACCCTCCGCCAATATACTGGCCACGAAATGCCCCATAACCAACCAGCCAATTGGTTGGCGGCTTTTCAAATGTTGGTCATGTATTTGGGCGAAAAAAATGACGAAGGCAAAAGCGTGGTCTTTTTTGATGAATTGCCTTGGCTGGCTTCCCGCAAATCGGATTTCCTGACGGGCCTGGGCTTTTTCTGGAACAGTTGGGCGGTCAACAATAACGTGGTCGTGGTTATATGCGGCTCGGCGGCTTCCTGGATGATAGATAATGTAGTGAACAACAGGGGCGGGCTGCACAACCGGATTACGAAACGCATTTACCTGCAACCCTTCAATTTGGCCGAAACGGAATCCTATCTCAAAAGCAGGAACATAGGCTTTACCCGCTACCAGGTTGTCGAGCTTTATATGGCCCTTGGCGGCATCCCGCATTATTTGAAAGAAATAAAGGCAGGGAAAAGTGCCGTCCAGAATATTGATGACCTCTGTTTTTCCCAAAATGGGATTTTGCGGGACGAGTTTTCCAGGCTATACCCTTCCCTTTTTTCCAACGCCGACAAACATGTGGCCGTTATCAGGGCTTTGGCTGCCACCCGCCAAGGATTGACGCGGCAGCAGGTCGTGCAAAAAGGCAAACTATCGGAAGGCGGCAATACGTCGAGGGTTTTGCTGGAATTGGAACAATCGGGTTTTATTACTTCCTACCTTCCCTTTGACAAAAAAAAGAAGGACACGCTCTATCGCCTGACGGATGAATATTCCCTTTTTTACCTTCAATTTGTTGAGGATAAGGCCAATGAAGGCAGTGGCACCTGGCAGCATTTGAGCCAGACCCAAACCTATAAATCCTGGAGCGGCTACGCGTATGAAAATTGTTGCCTCAAGCATGTTCCCCAACTCAAAAAGGCATTGGGCATTGCCGGGGTATATTCGAAGGCTTCTACTTTTTTCAAACAAGGAACTGCCACTGAAAAAGGCGCACAGATTGATCTGTTGATTGACCGCAACGACCAGGTAATCAATATTTTTGAAATCAAATTTTATAAAACAGAAATGACAATTGACGGCGAATACGCCAAGGTATTGCGGGAAAAATTGAGGGTTTTCCAGGAAACGACAAATACCAGAAAATACCTGATGCTCACCCTGATGACTACCTTTGGAATTAATGTGAACCAACATAGTTTGGGGGTAGTGGAGAAGGTTATGACGCTGGAGGATTTATTTGGGTAGGGACTTTGTTTCGGGTCACAAAATCAAGGTGAATGGGGTCTGGTTCGGCACTGGTGCGGGTTCAGTTTCGCAGCAACGGCAAATCGGTTTTCCGAAAAGCAACTACCCACGAGTGATTCAGCCTGAATCCCACTTTGGGGTTTGACAAAAAAATTGCGCACGGAGGCGAACCGCCATCCGTGCGCAATTTTAAGTTTTTGAGAAAAGCTGCTGGATTAGTCCAACCGCAGGTCTTCAAACTTACAGTCTGCACATTCACTTTTTGTGAAGGTAAATGTGCTGGCTGGCACTGCCTTGTTCGGCGTTAACTTGTTGATTGTCAAAGTGTAGCGTGAACCATCCTTGCCGAACGACTTAATGCTGACGATTTCCAGCGTCTTTTTGTCGAGGGTCAGGCGCACCTTGGAGTAGTCGTTGGCCTTGGTCGTTGGCTTGAACTCAATCTGCTGGACTACCTTTCCGTTTTCCGTGAATTCGTTGGTGATGGCGTACAGATAATCCTTCCAGGCGTAGGCTTTCAGGAGGTCTTGCGGGGAGGAGATGCCACCCTCGCCAGTGTCCTCTTCCACATCGTTTATTTGCACTTCCTTGCTTTTGGGGATGTGCAACCAGACCGACTTGCCATCGGACACGAGGGTACGATCGTTGAACTTCAAGCGGTATTTTTCAGCTTGCTGGGTCAATACGCCCTTCTGCGTCTGCTTGGGTTGTTGTGGCACCTCTATTTCCAAAGAAAACTCGGCTTCCAAGGTACTGTAAGCCTCGTATTTCTTGCGCATCTTCTCCAAGACGGCCTTTGCCTCAGGGTCGGAAACTTCCTTTTTGACAGCTATCGGCTGTTTTTGGGCAAACATTGCCGTGGAAGCAATGGCCAATAGAAACACCAGAATTAATTTTTGCATGGATATTCAATTTTTAGTTCAGTCTTCCAAACGTTTGAGACAGTGGTTTATTCACTGCTCAGCTTGGGTTTGGGGTTAAAATTTGTTTAAAACATGAATTGTCAGCGTGGTTTGTGGCATTCATGGCCGTAAAACAGTTCCCAACTGCCAACTGCCGAACTATCAATCCCTCCCCCACGACCAGCCAAAGCGCAACGACAGTTGGGCGAACGGTGCGGAAACCTCCCCATCGCTTGGCTTGGGTAGGCTTGTGTTGGAAACGAAGCGGTAGCCGCCCTCCAAGCCCATGCGAAACCATTGGAAAAGGTTGACCTCAATGCCTGCCGAGGGCTGCACCACAAAAACGTTGTCGTCGGGTTCGTCCTTAATTTTCAGGTTGCCGCTGCCCATCAGGAAGCTGACCCTCGGGTGTATTACCTTGTGAGGTTTGTAGGCATAACCCACCAGAAACCCACCGTAATCAATTTCGTATTTTCGATATATTCCGTTGTAAGTGGTTGATTCTGAACCGCTTGAGCCACCAAATCCAAGCAGCAACGACTTGCTGAACTCCAGCCCGAAGAAGCCGCCGGCCATGCCGTAGTTGTCGCCATCGAAGCCCACCAGACCGATATTTGTGCCGCCCCAAAGGCCAGTCAGCTTGAGGCCGGTTTTGCCAATCAGCGTTTCGTCACGCTGTGCGAACATGGAGGTGGCCAGGATGATGAGGGTAAAAACGGAAATCAAGCTTTTTTTCATGGCAGTCAGGTTTTGATTTGGCCGCCAAGTTACGATGAGGTGGACAGGTCGGGCAAATTTTCCGGGCATAGCTTCGACCAACGGCTGTTTTTTCAAGAAAAATGGGTGGGCAAAGTTGCATACGATTTGATTTTACAGGAATCTGACAAACCAAAGCCGGAGGTGCTTGTTTGTTTTGTGTCTTTAATTGACATCCGAATAGGAGCCTTTTGGCTAGAAGCTATGATTTTAGTTGGTGAAAAATGTGTTCCGGCAGGCAGTCATGTCTGACCGGAGCTTTTTTTTTTTTGGAAGACTATGGACATTAGACCAAAGATATTAGATGGGGCCAGTTGGGGTGTCTAAAGTCTATCGTCTACTGTCTATTGTCTCCGCTGCTTTCCCAATTCCAAACCACAATCTCCCAAATGTCGGTCTCATCCTGAAAAGTGTGGATGGTTTGGAACCCAACCCGCTGGTGCGCCCGGATGGAGCGGGTGTTGCGGGTGGCGATTTCCGTTGCCACAAAATCAAACTGGCCATTGAACAAGTCCCTGTGCTTGTGGTACATCCCATCGAAAATGCCAGCGCCTCGGTAGCCTTCCGCTACGCAGATTTGTCCCATTACATAGTATTGGTACTCGGAGACTTTTTTTCCATCAAAATCAAGGCTGTCGAACAGGACGAACATCGGTTTGAGCACCGGAATCAAGTCCTGGAAAGAGGGCAGCATCACCAGCGCATATCCCACCACTTGGTCGCCGTCCTTGGCGATGACCTGCGGAATGGCCTCGTTCATTTTTTTCAACAAATCAAAATTGTGCTGTACCGTGACGAATCCTTGCGAAGCGGCTATGTCTGCTGAAACTCGTGTGGAGAGGTTGGCCTGTTGCAAGGTGAGCACTTGGCGGATATCGTCGTCGCCAGCGATGGTGGTGAAACGGATATGAGAAGGTTGGCCACTCACTTTTGTCTTTTTACTTTATACTTGAAATCACCCTTCATCGCCGGGTAGATATTCATCAACAGGCATGGAGCCGAGGTACTTGGCCAGCACCAATTCGGGGCTTGCCTGGAACATTTTCAGCACCGTGATTTCGTAGTTGCCAACTGTTATCGTCTCGCCCTCTTCCGGTATCTCGTCGGCTACCTGCTGGAGCAGACCGGACATGGTGTGGTATTCCTCGCTCTCCGGGAAAGGTTCGGGCAGGAACTCGTTGATTTCGTCCAGCGGGTTTTGTGCCTGAATTTTGTAGGTGGCGATGTCCACTTGTTCCACGATGGGCGTCTCCGTGTCGTACTCGTCCTGTATCTCACCGACCAGTTCTTCGATGATGTCCTCCAGCGTGACGAGGCCCACCGTGCCGCCAAATTCGTTGACGGCGATGGCCAATTGCGACCGCTCTTTTTGCATCAGGCGCAGCAGTTGCAACACTTTTTTGTTGGAGGAAACATAGAGAACCGGGCGCATGATTTCCCGGATGCTCTTGTCTTTTTCCTTACGGGAAAGCAGCAGCAGGTCCTTCGAGTGTACAAATCCAATGATGTGGTCAATGGTGTCGTCGTACAGCGGATAGCGGGAATAGCCCTCCTGAATCGCAAACTCGATGGCTTCTTCCAGCGTAGTGTCCACCTCAATGGCGGCAATCTGGGTACGGGGGCGCAGGATTTGCCAAACAAAACGGTCGTCGAAATCGAACACGTTCTGAATCAGTTCCCGCTCGGAGTCTTCGATGGCACCACCTTCGGCACTTTCGGCGATGATCAGCTTCAGTTCCTCCTCCGAGTGTATGCCCTCATGTTCGAGAATAGGCTTGATGCCAATGAGCTTCAGGATGAAATTTGCGAAGTTGTTCAGCACAAAAATGAACGGCCTGAAAACGAGGTGGAATATGCGCAGCGGTGCCGCCACGGCCAAGGTCGTTTTGATGGGGTGGCGGATGGCCAATGACTTAGGCGCCAGCTCCCCGAACACGATGTGCAACACGGTGATGGTGGCAAAGGCGATGGGCAGTGCAATTTTGTGCGCCAACTGTTCTTCCACCTGCATGTTGAACATTTCCATCGCCTGGATGATGATTTTGGAAACCACGCTCTCGCCAATCCAGCCAAGGCCGAGGGAGGCGAGGGTGATGCCCAATTGCGTGGCAGCGAGGTATCCGTCGAGGTTGGCTACCATGCTCTCTGCGATACGGGCGGCAAAACTGGAACTGGAACGAACTTGGAGCTGTGACATCCGAACTTTAACGATGGCAAATTCGGCGGCAACGAAGAACCCGTTCAGAAGAACTAATAAAATAGTGATTAATATGTCAGCAACCATGTAGGTGACTTGCGTCTTGTTGGAGAATCCTTTTTCTACGGAAAAGCCCCGTAATTGTTAGGAGTTAGCCGCAAATCTATGACTTTTTTGGATGATCGCGTAAGGGATGGGCAATTGATTGGATGCCAGCGGTTGGCCTCGCCCGGTTGGACACGTGTCCAACCGGGCGAGGCAGTCAAGTCAATGTCCAAAACAGGGATGACCAGGCCCAGCAACAACGTGGCCAACAGGTACCAGCGGAAGAAAGTCTCCCGGCCCAACATCCGACAGTGGGGATTTTGACGGATAGTGCGCACTTGGGCGGTATTTATTTCTTGGTTTCGATGAAAAAACTTGAAATTGCAGGGCTTTTCATCAATCGTTTCAACAAATAAAAACATACGGGTAATGAAATCAAAATTATTTACACTGCTATTTTGCGTGTTCTGCTTCGCTGGCGCAAACGCCCAATCAGGGCTGTTCATTGACACCAGCTACACCGCCGAGCAAATGATCATGGACTTTTTCGCCAACTCCTGCGCCACCCCATCCAACGTGACCTACAACGGTGCGCCCCCCACGATGGCGTTTTTTGAGGGGGCAAACACGAATCTAGGCGTGAATGCGGGCATCGTAATTTCCACGGGCGACGTGACGCAGATAGCCGCTGACGTCTCCAACTTTGCAAGTGGATCAATGGCGGGATTGGGCGACTTCGATTTGCAAGTGCTGAATGCCGGTGGTTTTCCAAGCTATGATGCCGCTGTGCTGGAGTTCGACCTTACCGTTGCGGATAGCGGCGACATGAACTTCCAGTACGTTTTCGGGTCGGAGGAGTACCCAGAATGGGTTGGCACCAGCTTCAATGACGTGTTCGGCTTTCTGATTTCGGACATGGGAGCAGTCAGCAACATCGCTCTTGTGCCAGGGGCCAATATTCCAGTTTCTATCAATAATGTGAACGGAACGGACAACTCGCAGTATTTCATTGACAACGAAACAGCGGGCAATGCCGATATCACCTTCGACGGCATGACGACGCCCCTACTGGCCACCTTCAACGCCAGCAGCGGCAACACTTACCATGTCAAGATTGGCGTCACCGATATTTCAGATGCCATCTTTGACTCCGGCGTCTTCATCGGCATCGAGAGCCTCTGCGGCGACAGCCTGCTCACGCCGCCAGCCGAGGCCATTGCCGCCGTCACGGGTAATACCGCCACATTCCAGAACAACAGCCGCTACGCCACTGCTTGGCATTGGGATTTCGGCGATGGCACCACCTCCGACGAGCGCTACCCACAGCCGCATACCTATGCAGCGGATGGTGCTTACACCGTCATCCTCACCACCCAAAACTGGTGCTGCACGGACACGTACACCATCCCCGTTCAGGTGGGCGCTTCCAATACGGACGAAGCCAGCAGAAAGCCATTTTCCCTGCTGCCTAACCCGGCTGCGGACTGGGTACAGTTCTCCCCAGCCACGGGCGAGGCACTGGAATATCAAATGCTCGATATTGCTGGACGTGCCGTGTTGCAGGGCACTGCCACGGGTGATACCAAGCTGAATATCAGTGGTTTGAACCCCGGCGCTTATTTGTTTTTGGTAAAAAACGGGCAGCGCAGCTTCACGGAGAAGCTGATGGTGAAGTGATTTTTGGCAAGCAATATTGATGGCGGAGTGATTTTAGGTTCACTCCGCCATTCTAGTTTTACAGCCCCCCACTGATGAGGAACGTGGTCGCAAATGCCACAATGGCGTACAATTCCGGGAACACGGCCAGCACCATCGTCCGCCCAAAGACGTCGTAGCCTGCGCCGATGCCAGCGATGCCATTGGCGCAAACCTTGCCTTGTTGAATGGCCGAAATCAAGCAGACCAGCCCCAGGATGAAGCCCGCCGCAAGAATGGCCATGCCTTGCAACATAGTTATGTTCTCAGTAACCACGCCGCTGCTGTTGATGATAAAAAAACCGGCAAAGCCGTAGAGGCCCTGGGTGCCCGGCAAGGCGCTCAGGAGCATGTAGTTGCCGAAGGCCGCATCGTTTTTCTTCAATGCGCCGATGGTGGCGTTGCCGCCAATCGAAACGCCGATGGCACTACCAACGCCAGACAAGCCTACCATGAGGCCCAACCCAATGTATGCGAGAATCAATGCTGTTCCCATGTTTTGTTGTGATTTTTAAGATGATTTTCACGCACGACCGCAACGGATTTCCTGTAATCACGCAATACGGCACTGCATTTTATTTTATGGTTTGTACTTTTTTCTCAAAAGGCTTGTACGCCTTCCCACCTCCGGCAAAACCTGCGTTTTTGTAAAACTCCACGAAGGTCAAGCGCAGCGGGTGTACGAACGATCCGAGGCAGGCGATGAGCAAATTGGCCGAATGGCCGACCACCAGCAACAGCACGAACAGCACAGGCCC
This sequence comes from uncultured Saprospiraceae bacterium, assembly GCA_964508135.1. Lineage (GTDB taxonomy): Bacteria > Bacteroidota > Bacteroidia > Chitinophagales > Saprospiraceae > UBA6168. Next base: position 87,994 of record CAZDSU010000010.1, on the reverse strand, counting down.
AGCGTAGGGGATGCCGTGCAGCATCCGCAGGGAAACATCATTGATGACGAACCCCAGGATGGCGCTCGAAATGCCCAACGCAAACAACCGGATATAGCTCAACAAGTCGCCGAAAAAACCCGTGATGCCGTAAAGTTCCCACAGTCCTTTGCCCAGCCGCCCGAACAGTCCCGCATCGGGGTCATTGAACAACATGAGGATGGCTACCCCTGCCCACGCCGTCCAAATTGACACTGGGCTGGCCATTTTCATCACACCAATGTCCACCAAACTCAGCAACAGGATTATCCAGCCGATGGGCTTCAGCGCATATTTTGCACCAAACTGCTTGGTCTGGTTGGCTGCCTGAATGCCGAGGCCGAAAAGTATCTGTATCATGCCGAGCATTAGGGCAAAATTGAAAGCCTGCTCGCTGTTTATCATAAAATTCCGCAGCGAGCCAAGCCAGGCGAACTGGTCTTCCAGCAAGTTTACGCCGAAAAAAGTACCCGTCAGCGTCCCTAAAATAATGGTCGCCAAGCCCAGCCACTGTATCAGCGAGACAATGGGTCGCACTTCTGGCTTTGCCCGCAGCTTGTAAATGCTGGCGCCCACCAACAGCACGATGCCGTAGCCCGCATCGCCGAGACAGAACCCGAAAAACAGCATGAAAAACGGCGCAAAAAACGGCGTCAAGTCCAGCTCTGCATAGGAGGGCAGGGCGAACAGTTTGCCGATTGGCTCGAACAGGCGGGCGTACCGGCTATTTTTGAGCAAAATTGGTGGGTTGTCCTTTGGGCTGGGCTTTTCGGCGAGGTAAACGGTGGCCGTTTTTTCGCAAAAATCCTGCAAGGCTACCACCTTGGTCTCGGGCACAAAACCTTCGAGCAACATCACCTTTTCGTCGGCTTCGAGACACGTGTTGACGAGCACGTCGGCCATTTCCTGCTCCTCTTCTATTTCCAGCAGGGTTCTTTCCAGTGGGGGCAAATGCTGTGCGGCATGTCGGTCAAGTTGGCGGTTCGTTTCCTCAATGGCAGCTTCCAGTGCGGCTCTTTTTTCCTCTAATTCCGGTAGTGAAAATTCGGGGTCGGGCAGGTGCGTTTCGGCAGCTATTTCCACCACATCTCCCTTTCGGCTGAACACTACGAAATAGCAGTTTGGTGGAACTGTTTTGATGACTTCCAGCACGTATCGTCCTTGCCAATCGGGGTTGAATTTTTTTTCGGGGCAAACAAAAAAATGAATGTCAATGCCACCTTCTTTTTCCAAACGAGCTACCATCTCCGGGGAGAAATCGCCCCAAGGTTTCATTTGCTCGATTTCTTTGTTCAGGGTGGCCAATTCACGGCGAGTGCGCTCTAGTTCCTCGTTCAGGTCGAGCACTGAGCGGACGATGGCCGCACCGACCACGCCATTCGACGGCTGTCCGACGGCTGCTTCCATCTTGCGCTTTTTGAGTTGGCCGATGATGTCGCTGACCTCCTTGTGCATCTGCTTTTTTCGAACTGCCTCCTGCGTCGGTTCGAGATTTTTTAACTGCACGTGCAATACCCCCACCGCCCGCACCCCGTTCAGGAAGTTCTCGTAGTCCGAGTGGTGGACGAGGAAGGAATATTTTTTCATCGGTACTACCATGATGCCGTTTCTGTTTGCTGTTGCCGGTTCTTGAGGATTTTCTGGGCAGACTTGGACAAGTTCTCTTCGTCTTCCATAAAGCGTTTTATCTTCAAAATGGCCGATTCGTAAGCCGGGATTTGGTTCTTTTCGTAAAGGTTTACCTTTTGCGTGGCCTTCTTTCTGGCCCGTTCGAGTAGCAGCATTTTTCGGATGGCCACCTGCTTTTCGATGCCGATGCTGGCCAATTTTTTCAGAATGGCAATGCCATCGTTGAACCAGTGCGGCTGGTTGAAAAGGCTGAATTCCTTCACCTCAAAATCCACTTCCGACAGCACGGGCGTACTCACCCCAGCTATTTTTTTTGCCCCCATTTTTACCCCACAAACCGCCACCAACGATGGGTCGAACTCCGCCCAAAGCCTTGCCATGCCCTCGTATTCCAGCACGAACCCGTGTAGTTGTTCCTCCAGCCGCCGGATTTCCAGCCTCGCCTTTTTCACCTCCGTCCGCAGCGCTGCCTCCTTGTTTTTCAACACTGGCAGCGCCCGCTGGCGGGTCTTCAGTTGCTTGTTCAGCTCCTGAAGCGAGGTTTTGTTGTACTGAAATTTAAGGGCCATTGTTGAGGGTTTGAGGGTTTGAGAGGGTGAGAGTTTGAGACAGTGGGTGCGAAGGTGTGAGCGGTAGGAGCTTTGATTTCAAGCAGTGCCCCCTCTCAAACTCCCAAACACTCAAACCCTCGAACTCCAATACTGCTCCACAAACTCCTTTTTGACGGCTACTTCTTCTGGTGAAAAATACCTAGAAAACAGCGCCCAGGCTGTGTCGAGCATTTCCACCGTGTCGATGTTCACGTCAATGGCGAGGAGCTTGTCGGAGTATTCTTTTGCAAAATCGAGTGTCCGTTTGTCGTATTCCGTCAGGTCGAAGCCGTTTTCCAGCTTGGTACGGGCGTTGGCGGCATCGGCGTAGAGGCGGATGGCGGCGTTCATCACCTGCGGGTGGTCGGCACGGGTCTTTTTGCCGATGACCAACTGCTTCAAGCGGGAAAGGCTGCGGAAGGGGTCAATGATGACCTTCCCAATTTCCGTGTCCCGGCGCAGGAAGAGCTGCCCTTCTGTGATGTAACCCGTGTTGTCGGGGATGGCGTGGGTGATGTCGCCGCCGGAAAGCGTCGTGACGGCGATGATGGTGATGGAACCGCCGTCGCCGAATTGTACGGCCTTTTCGTAGAGTCTCGCCAAGTCGCTGTACAATGAGCCGGGCATACTGTCCTTCGACGGGATTTGGTCCATCCGGTTCGAGACGATGCTGAGGGCGTCGGCGTAGAGCGTCATGTCCGTCAACAGCACGAGCACTTTTTCCTTTTTGTCAACGGCGAAATACTCGGCAGCGGTGAGGGCCATGTCCGGTACCAGCAGGCGCTCCACGGGCGGGTCTTCCGTCGTGTTCACGAAGCTGATGATGCGGTGCAGTGCCCCGGCGTTTTCGAAAATATCCTTGAAAAACAGATAGTCGTCGTTCGTCAGTCCCATACCGCCAAGGATGATTTTGTCGGCCTCGGCCCGTAGGGCCACCATCGCCATCACCTGATTGAACGGCTGGTCGGGGTCGGCGAAAAAGGGGATTTTTTGCCCGGTCACAAGGGTGTTGTTCAGGTCAATGCCAGCTATGCCCGTGGCAATCAGTTCCGACGGCTGCTGCCGACGCACGGGGTTCACCGACGGGCCGCCGATTTCCCGCTCTTCCCCCTCGATTTTGGGGCCGCCGTCAATCGGGTCGCCAAAGGCGTTAAAGAAACGCCCGGCCAGTTCGTCGCCCACTTTCAGCGTTGGCGGCTTGCCCGCAAAGACGACCTCGGCGTTCGTGCGGATGCCCTCCGTGCCGGAGAACACCTGCAAGGTGACGTTGTCGCCGACAATCTTTACCACCTGCGCCGGGCGGCCATCCACGAGGGCCAATTCTTCGTAGCCCACGTCGGTCGCCTTCAAGGTGCAAGTCGCCTTGGTGATTTGACCAATCTTAGTGTAAATGCGTTGAAGGGCTTTCGTTTCCATTGATAACTTGTTTTCTCCCGAAGGTTTAGCAGATTCCCGCAGTTGCTTTGAAAAAATCTGCGGGAATCTGCTAAATCTGCGGGAGGCAAAAACTATGCTTCCACCGCCGTCCGTTCCGCCACCATTTTCTTCAATTCGGCACGGAAGGCTAGAAACTCCTCCGACTCGAACTCCGAGTAGTTCATCTGGCGGAGCTTGTCAATAATTCTTTTATAAAATGGCTGCACCTCCTCAAAGCCGTCGAAGCTGAGTGGAGCGTCAATGATTTCTAATAGCAAATCCACCATGTACCGCTGGCGCTGAAGCGGCGTGCGGGCGTCAATGCTATCGAAGGCATCTTGTTGCAGCAGCACGGCATCCACGATTTCCGATTTCCAGAAGGTGAGGTGGTAGTCCACCGACACACTGTCGTCGCCGAGGATATTGATTTGCTCGGCGGCCTCCTTGCCCCGTATCATGATGTTTTTCAGGCGGTTTACATGGCCAATCCATTCTGGTGAAATGGTCTCGGCCAGCGTTTTTTGAAGTTCGGGGTATTCGAGGTACTTCGAGTAGCTGTCAATGGGGTCAATGGCGGGGTAGCGCTTGCTGTCGGCTCGCTGCTGAGAGAGTGCGTAAAAGCAACGGGTCGCCTTCTTGGTCGCCTCGGTCACGGGTTCCTTGAGGTTGCCACCCGCAGGCGACACTGTGCCGATGAAGGTGATGGAGCCAGTTTTTCCATTATTTAAAACGACGTAGCCCGCTCGGGCGTAAAAATTGGAGACAATGGCGGGCAAGTCCATCGGGAAGGCGTCGGGGCCGGGCAGTTCCTCCATCCTATTCGACATTTCCCGGAGGGCCTGCGCCCAGCGGCTGGTCGAGTCGGCGAGCATGAGCACCTTGTGGCCCATCGAGCGGTAGTACTCGGCGATGGTCATGGCCGAATAAACGGACGCTTCCCGTGCTGCCACGGGCATGTTGGAAGTGTTGGCGATGATGGTCGTGCGCTCCATCAGTTTGCGGCCCGTCCAGGGGTCTTCCAGTTCGGGGAACTCTTTGAAAAGCTCGACCACTTCGTTCGCCCGTTCGCCGCAGGCGGCCATGACCACGATGTCGGCCTCGGCCTGTTTGGAAATGGCCTGTTGCATCACCGTCTTGCCGCTGCCGAACGGGCCAGGGATGAAGCCTGTGCCGCCTTCCACGATGGGGTTCAGCGTGTCAATGATGCGGACACCAGTTTCGAGCAGCTTGAAGGGACGGGGCTTGTTTCGATAGGCTTTGATGGCCTTTTTCACGGGCCAGCGCTGCACCATTGTCACCACAAACTGTTCGTTGTTTTCATCCCGAAGCCTGGCGATGGGTTCGTCTGGAAAATACTGGCCTGCTTCGCTCACGGATACTACGGTGTAACTTCCTTCCATTTTAAAAGGCACCATGATGCGGTGGGCGATGCTGTTTTCGTCCACCTCGCCGAGCCAGTCGCCAGCGGTGACGCGATCGCCAGGATTGGCAATGGGCGTGAAGTCCCATTTCTTCTTTGTGTTGAGCGTAGCAGTGTACTCGCCCCTTTTCAGGAAGATGCCGGTCATGGTGTCGAGGTCGTTCAACAGGCCGTCGTAGTTGCGGGAGAGGAGGCCGGGGCCGAGGCTCACCTCCAGCATGTGCCCTGTGAACTCGACAGGCGAGCCAGGTTTCAGCCCCCGTGTGCTTTCAAAAACCTGCACGTAAGCAAGCCCACCCTGTGCTTTGATGACCTCCGCCATCAGCCATACACCGTTGTGGATGATATAGCAAATCTCGTTTTGAGCAAAAGGCCCGTCCGCCTGCACGATGACGAGGTTGGCGATGATGCCGCTGACCTTCCCTGTTGTTCGGTTTTCTTGCTCGTTGCTCATATTTCAAATTCTTTTGAAAAATCAAGGCTGTGTTCCATTGACTCGATTTTTTGCTTGAAAATAGCCTTGCCCTCCGCTGGTTCCAGCGTTGACCATCGTTCGTAGCTGATGAGCTTCAGCAGGAAGCCCAGGATTTTGTCAATGGTGAAATAATTAAAGGTGTTGAGGTCTTCCAGGTAATCCCATTTGAGGTGGGCAATGTCAACTTCCCGTTCAAGGATGTCGGGCTGTTCCTCAAATTTCAACAGTTTTTCGATGTAGGGGTACTCGTTGGCGAGGCCAAAGTCCCGTGCATTGCTCTTGTTGATGGCCGCCGTCACTTCGTTTTGTCCAACCAATTGGCCACTGAGCGAAAGGCCGTGCCTTCGGACGCTCATGGCCGTGAGTATGTTCTTCAAATCCCGGTCGAAGGTGAACCACTCGTGCAGGAAGCCCTCCGTTTTCGACAGCACGTATTCGTAGTAGAGCTTCGCCAACTGGTTTTCCCAGGTCATGCTGCTGACGATGGGCGAGCCTTCCCGGTAGGCCGCCGCAAATTCGGGCAGATAGCTGGGCAGTCCAACATCTTGGTCGTCCAAGCACTGGGCCATTTGTTCTGGGGAAAAATTGCCCATCGCATCCCACGGTTCGTCTTTTTTTTGGAGGAGGTTTAGCAGGTTGTAGTTGTCGAAGCGGAGGAAGAGCATTTCCACCAGCCGGAAATCGTCGGGGTGGAGGAATTCCCGCATCTCCTCCTTAAAGGTTGCGACCTTCAGGTTGACCTTGCCCTGCCCGATGACGATGTCCGGCAAGCCTGCGACGAGGTAGTGGTATTCTCGCTTTTGCATCAGTTGTCTCCGAATAGCAATCGAACGGTTTTGGGTCGCAGGTACTCCCGAAAAAGGCTTTCAAAGTCCTTTTCCGAAAAGGAAACCACATAGCTGCCATCGGCAGGGCCGATGCGGAACCCGCTGCCAATGCCTTTGCTGAACTGAAGTTCCAGCCCGTTGTCCAGTTGCTTTTTTACGGCGGTATTCAGGTAGTCGTCAATGTTGTCCTTTGCTTTTTCTGGCAATAGCAAGGTCAGGTCGGGGTTGGCGTGGCCGTTTTCGCTCCAGTTGCTCACGACAATTTCAATGATTGATTTCAAAAAATCCTTGTCACGGATGGCTTCGCTCAACGGTGCCTCGTTGGTCCTGAATGTGATAATGTTGGCTATCTCTTGCCTCAGCGCGCTGACGGCTTGGCGGGCGGAGAGTCGAATTTCGGAGTTGACGTTCTCCCTCAAATCATCGGATTCACGTTGCGCCTGCTCCAAAATGTGCTGGGCTTTTTGTTGGGCTTCGGTTATCATGGCTTCCGCTTTTTCTTTTGCTGTTGCCAAAATTGCGGAGCCTTCCTCGTTGGCCTTGACTACTCCCTCTTCGTAGATTTTGCTGGTAAGCAACTGGATTTTGTTTTCCATGACGGCTTTTAATTACTAAACAGGTTTTTATCGGGGGGCAAAGGTATCAATGAGGTGAGGGGCTGTGCAAGATTTTTTTCACCATGGCCGATGATTTTTTTCAGTGGAAAAGATGACCTGACAATCCAAGCCCCTCCTTTTGGTTATTCTTGCTTTGCCTCCGCAGTTTTTTTTGACGATAGTTTTTTCAAAAACGGGTAGCTGAACACGACCAGCAATATCATGGAGACGCCCCAGTAAAAACCAGGCGAAAGTTCTTTTTGGTCGCCGAGCAGCAGCCAGGCCAAGAAGATGCCGTACACCGGTTCGAGGTTCACGGTGAGGTTGGAGGTGAATGCGGTGAGGTGCTTCATGGCACGGAGTGCGAGCACCCAGGTTAGGGTGGTGCAGAGCAGCGACAGTAGGAGCAGCAGGGCAAAATCTTTTGCCGAAGGCAGCAAAATTGCATTTGGCTCGGCCTGGAAAAAGAACGGGAGCACCGCGCTTAGGAATAGCCAGGCGCTGGTCATTTCGATGAGGGTGATGGGCAGCGGCTCGGCGTTGTCAATCCATTTTTTGTTGAGGGTGCTGAAAAGTGCCGCCAGCAGACTGGAGAGCAGTCCCACGACGATGCCGACGTGCATTTTTACCTCCACGTTCTGCACGATGAGCACCATGCCGGGGACGATTAGGAAGCCGATGAAGATTTCGGTCCAGTTCATTTTTTTGCGTAACAACAGCGGCTCGATGAGCGAGGTGAAGAAGGCGCAAGTGGCCATGCAGACCAGTGTGATGGAAGCATTGGAGAGCTTGATGGCACCGTAAAACGTGACCCAGTGCAGCCCGGTGAGTACACCGACGAACCCAAACTGGACGAAGTTTCGGCGGGACAAGTGTTTGATTTTCAGCCCATTGCGAAGCAAAAAAAGTACGCTGATGCTAGTGATGAGCACCCGCCACCACACCAAGGCCAATGCTGACAATTGAATCAGGTCGCCGAGGATGGCCGTGAACCCCCAGAGGAAAACGGCGATATGAAGTTCGAGGTAGGCCCTGGCTTGGGACATTGGGAAACTGGTTGAACTGGTGAATTGGGTGGATTGGAGAATTGGGGGGTGTTGGTAAATTGCGAAGGCGCAAAAGAACAAAAAACGGAGATGCTTGTTGGGTGCTGGCTGTTTGATTTTACCCTGCATATCGGTAAAACGAGCAGAAATAAACCTAAACTTAAAATTATGGCACTCAAAGCAGGGGACAAAGCGCCCAATTTCAAACTTCGCAACTCCGAAAAAGCCGAGGTTTCCTTGAAAGATTTCAAGGGCAAGAACCTCGTCATCCTTTTTTTCCCACAATCTTTCACTGGCGTATGCACGAAGGAACTTTGCAGCACCCGTGACGACATCGCCTTCTACCAGAACCTTGGGACTGATGTAGTTGCTGTGTCGGTGGATTCCGTTTTTACGCTCGCCAAGTTCAAAGAAGAGCAGCGGCTGAACTTCCCGCTGTTGTCCGATTTCAACAAAAAAATGTCGAAGACTTACGACACCATTTATAGCGACTGGATATTGGACATGAAAGGCGTGAGCAAACGTTCAGCTTTCGTTGTGGACAAAAAGGGTATAATTCGCTACGCCGAAGTTTTGGAAAGTGCGGGAGATTTTCCGAACTTTGACGCCGTAAAAGCGACACTGAAAGAAATTGGGGCTTCGCCCTAATTTTCAATTTTCCACTCTCAATTTTCCATTCTCCAAGCCATGCCTTACAATCCTTTTTTTGAAGAAGACATTGACGTACTCGTTGAAGCAGAGGTAACCGACGACACCGGTACCGGGGAGTTATCGCAGCTCATTGTTTACAACGACGAGGTGAACACTTTTGAGTGGGTCATCAAGTGCTTCGAGGAGGTGCTGCGGCACAACAGCGAACAGGCCGAACAGTTGTCCGTCATCATCCACACCAAAGGCAAGGCAACCGTGAAAACAGCTCCGCTGAAAGATCTGCGCCCAAAGAAGGACGCACTCGTGGAGCGAGGACTTTCGGCGGTCATTGAAGACTTAAACTGATAGTATGATAATGGTTTATTGTGGGGCTGCGAGTTGGTACCAACAAGTTAACCATCCATGAGAATTAGAGATTTACATTCTCACGGGCAAGGAAAGATAGAATCCTTGCCCGTTTTTTTATTTTTGCCACCACCTTTTGCGATAGCTCAAAACCGAACGAAGCATGCCAGTCTTTTGGCTTTCAAACAAGAACAACCACTTTCCCTCACCCACATTGGCTACCGAAGAGGGCATCCTCGCCGTTGGCGGCGACCTCTCGCCCGAACGCCTGCTGACGGCCTACCGAATGGGGATATTCCCTTGGTTCAACGAGGGCGAACCGATTGCTTGGTGGTCGCCCGACCCCCGCATGGTGCTGTTCCCTTCCGAGCTGAAAGTGTCGAAGAGCATGAGGCCGTATTTCAACCAACAAAAATTCCGGGTCACATTCGACCAAGCCTTCGAAACGGTAATGCAACACTGCCAAGCCCCACGGAACAGGCAATGGGGCGGCACCTGGATTACCAACGACATGCTCGAGGCTTACTGCACCCTCCACGAATTGGGGTTTGCCCACTCCGTGGAAGTATGGCAGGACAAAGAACTCGTGGGCGGGCTGTATGGCATTTCGCTTGGCAAGTGTTTTTACGGGGAGAGCATGTTTGCCTTGGTGAGCAATGCGTCCAAGTTTGGCTTCATTTCATTGGTGAAAAAGCTGGAATCGTTTGGTTTTTGGTTGGTTGACTGTCAGCAGCAGACCCACCACTTGGGCCGTTTGGGCGCTAGGGCCATTGAACGCAGTGCGTTTTTGGAGATTTTGAAGAAAAACGAGGCGGAAAAGACCATGCGGGGGCATTGGAGGGAGCTGTGCTGAACATCGCTGGCATTACAAAATAAATTAAGCAATGCCTCTAATTTTATCCAAACATACCACCCGCATTTCGCTGCTTCGCAAAACTTAAAAAAACCACCTGTGGCCTATCGCCGTAAAAGTCGTTGATTCCAATATCCACAAAGGTTTTTAAACAAAAAAAAAGTAAAAGCTACTTTTTGAAAACAGGCCGGAATGGCTACCTTTGCACCGCTTTTCAAAAAGAGGGTCGAAATGCCAATAAAAATAATTCAGATGCGTCGCTATATACTCAGTTTCATTTGCCTTCTCAGCCTATCCGTTTTTGCATTTTCACAAGAACACCAGGAGCCACCAAGTGGCGAGCAGCCTGCCAATGAGGAACATGGCCAAAGCGCTGACGCCCACGAAGCTGGTTGTGGCCCTGTCGAGGAGCATGAGTTTGACCCAGGTGCGACTGCTTTCCACCACATCGCCGACCAGAACATCTACAGCATCGGGCCTTGGAATTTCCCACTTCCCTGCTTTCTTTATGCCCCAGAACATGGCTGGGCTGTATTCTCCTCTGGTAAATTTCATGCAGATTCGCACGGCAACGGCCATGTAGCTGTTGACAAATACGTGCTAGTAGAGGGCATGGTGCAGCGCATTGCCGACCCAACATTCCCGGATGGTGAAGTAGAAGTGGCACACCACCCATATTTCCAGAAAGTGAAGCGGGAAGATGGTGGCGAGAAAGAAGTTGCGTCCATCTGCTACGAATCCAAACTTTACCCTGCCGAAGACCGCAGCACAGCCGATGGCGGCCTTTTTGGCGGCGGCATCACGTCATTTTACGACTTCTCGCTCACGAAGAACGTGACTTCCATGATACTGATTTTTGCGCTGCTGTCTTGGATGTTCCTGTCCGTTGCGAAAGCCTACAAAAACCGGGACGGCATGGCGCCGAAGGGCATACAAGGCTTCATTGAACCGATTTTCCTTTTCATACAAGACGAAGTGGCCAAGCCATTTCTCGGGCACAAATGGGAGCAGTACCTGCCGTTTTTGATGTCGCTGTTCTTCTTCATTTTGGGGCTTAACCTTTTTGGTCAAATCCCTTTCCTTGGCGGTTCCAACGTTTCCGGCAATCTAGCGGTCACGATGGTATTGGCCATCATCACCTTCTTGGTGGTGAACCTCAGCGGCAACAAGCACTACTGGGAACACATCCTGTGGATGCCTGGCGTACCTGCCTGGGTCAAAGTTATCCTCACGCCCGTTGAATTGCTGGGCGTGTTCATCAAGCCGATGACCCTCATGCTTCGTCTTTTTGCGAACATCACAGCGGGCCACATGGTAATGGTCATTTTCGTGAGCCTCATTTTCGTGTTCAGCAACAATGGAATAAATGTGGGTGCGGGTTACGGTACGGCCATCGGTTCTACGGTGCTTACCTTGTTCATGATGACCATCGAGTTGTTGGTGGCCTTTATCCAGGCGTTCGTTTTCACCATCCTGACCGCTTCCTATATCGGAGCGGCCACGGAGGAGGCGCACCATTAATGATTGTTGAATTGCTGTATTGTTGAATTGTTAAACGGGACAAACAACAATACAGCAATTCAACAATACAGCAATCATTTTCATAACCTTTAAATATTTCGACTTATGGGTGGTTCAATAGCCGCTATCGGAATGGGTCTCGCAGTAATTGGTGCCGGCATCGGCATCGGCATGATCGGTGGAAAAGCAATGGAAGCCATTGCTCGCCAACCGGAGGCAGTAGGTGACATCCGCGCAAACATGATTTTGACGGCAGCCCTTGTAGAAGGTGCTGCACTGATCGCAATCGTGATGGCGTACCTTGTCAAGTAATTGCTGAGACCTGTAAAAAAAGAGGCAGCCTACAGTGACGGTTGGTCACCGGGGCTGCCAATTTTACTTTTCACTATCAACCGAAATCACAAATCGTCATGATTTTTCTAATAGACTTTACACCTATCAAGCCGGACTTCGGCCTCATCTTCTGGACGACCATCATCTTCCTGATTTTCTGGTTGATGATTGGCAAATTCGCCTTCCGCCCCATCGCCGCTGCCCTGAAAAAACGGGAATCGGACATCCAAGGCTCACTCGACGAAGCCAAGCGGGTTCGCCAAGAAATGCAGAACCTCAAATCTGAAAACGAGGCACTCCTCGTGCAAGCCCGTGAGGAGCGTGCGCAGATTTTGAAGGAAGCCAAGGACGCTGGCACCAGGATAGTCGAAGAAGCCAAGGGCAAGGCCAAGGAGGAAGCACAGAAAATCGTCGCCTCTGCCAAGGAGCAAATCGAAAACCAGAAGATGGCCGCCATCACCGACCTGAAAAATCAGGTGGGTGCCATCTCCATCGAAATTGCCGAAAAAGTCCTGCGCAAAGAGCTGAGTGGCAACACCGCCCAGGAGGCTTTCGTGAACGATTTGGTGAAAGAAATTAAACTGAATTAGGTATGAGGTATGAGGTATGAGGTATGGTTCGGGCCTGCCTCATACCTCATACCTCATACCTCATACCTTAAATATGAGTGTTCAAAGAATCGCATCGAGGTACGCCAAGTCGCTGATTGACCTTGCCAAAGACCAAGGCAAGCTTGACAGGGTGTTGGAGGACGTACAGTCCTTCCAGAAAGTGGCCCAAAACCGTGACTTTTTGTTGATGTTGAGAAGCCCGGTGGTCAAAGCCGACACCAAGGAAAAGGTGTTCAACCAGCTTTTTAGCGGGAGGTACGATGAAATGACCATGGCGTTCCTCCAAATTTTGCTCCGCAAGGGAAGGGAGGCCCACCTAGCCGAAATCGCCAAAGAATACATTGAGCAGTACAAAGTAATTAAACATATTTCCACGGTCAAATTGGTGACGGCTGCAAAACTGAGCGAAGAGGCGGTGAAGGCCATCCATGCCAAGCTCCTTGCCAGCAACACCACTGACCATAACGTGGAACTGGTCACCGAAGTAGATCCCGACCTCATCGGCGGTTTCGTCATCGAGTTTGACGACAGGCTCTACGACGCCAGTGTAGCCCACAAGCTCGACCTGATGAAAAAGAACTTTAAGGACAATCTTTATATCTCGCAAATAATGGCTTAACGAAGGGTTTGGGGACTTGAGAACTTGAGAATTTGAGGGGTTAACCCCCGGCAATTCTCAAACACTCAAACACTCAAACACTCAAACACATAAAAAAATGATTGACGTAAAACCTGACGAAATATCGGCGATACTCAAGCAGCAATTGAGCGGCTTCAGCTCCGCCACCGAACTCGAAGAAGTAGGTACAGTACTCCAGGTCGGCGACGGTATCGCCCGTGTTTACGGCCTGAACAAAGCACAGGCCGGTGAACTGGTCGAGTTTGAAACCGGCGTACAGGCCGTGGTGCTCAACCTCGAAGAAGACAATGTGGGCGTAGTGCTCATGGGTTCCAGTGACAAAATCCGGGAAGGCTCCACCGTGCGCCGCACAGGTCGCATCGCCTCCATCGAGGTAGGCGAGGAGTTCGTAGGTCGGGTAGTGAACCCCCTTGGCCAGCCCATTGACGGCAAAGGCCCCATCGGTGGCAAAAAGTACGAGATGCCGCTGGAGCGAAAGGCGCCCGGTGTAATCTACCGCCAACCGGTGAACGAACCGCTCCAAACTGGCATCAAGGCCATTGACTCGATGATACCGATTGGCCGTGGCCAGCGGGAGTTGATCATCGGCGACCGCCAGACCGGCAAGACGGCCATCGCCATTGACACCATCATCAACCAGAAGGAATTTTTCGATAGGGGCGAGCCAGTTTTCTGCATCTACGTTGCCTCCGGCCAGAAGTCTTCGACGGTAGCCAACGTGGCCAAAACGCTTGAAGACGCTGGCGCAATGGCTTACACGGTCATCGTGTCCGCTTCGGCTTCCGACCCTGCGCCACTGATATTCTACGCACCCTACGCTGGTGCTTGCATCGGCGAATATTTCCGCGATACGGGTCGCCCAGCGCTCATCATTTACGATGACCTTTCCAAACAGGCTGTGGCCTACCGGGAGGTATCGCTGCTGCTGCGCCGCCCACCGGGACGTGAGGCTTACCCCGGCGACATCTTCTACCTGCACTCCCGCTTGTTGGAGCGTGCAGCAAAAATCATCAACGACGACGGCATTGCCCAGAGCATGAACGACCTCCCGCCAAGCCTCAAGGAGGCTGGCATCGTGAAGGGCGGTGGTTCGCTGACGGCACTGCCCATCATCGAAACACAGGCTGGTGACGTGTCGGCGTATATCCCGACCAACGTGATTTCCATCACCGACGGCCAGATATTCCTCGAAACCAACCTGTTCAACGCAGGCATCCGCCCCGCCATCAACGTGGGCATTTCAGTAAGCCGGGTAGGTGGCAACGCCCAAATCAAGTCCATGAAAAAAGTGTCGGGTACGCTGAAGATTGACCAGGCACAGTACCGTGAGTTGGAGGCTTTCTCCAAGTTCGGTTCCGACCTCGACGCATCTACCGTGGCGGTACTCGAAAAGGGCAAGCGCAACGTGGAAATCCTGAAGCAACCACAGTACTCCCCGGTTTCAGTGGAGAAGCAGGTAGCCATGATTTACCTCGGCACCAAAGGCTTGGTGAAGGAAGTTCCAGTAGCGAAAATGAGAGAGTTTGAAGAGATTTTCCTGTTGAAGTTGGAACAGTTCCATCCCGAAGCGCTCGAAGATTTCCGCAAGGGCGGCCTCAGCAACGAGTCGTTGGCCATCGTGGAAAAACTCGCTGCAGAGCTTGTCCAGCAGTACAAGAAGTAATGAATCGGGGTATGAGGTATGAGGTATGAGGTATCCACTCATACCTCATACCTCATACCTCATACCTCTTTTAAATGGCGAACTTAAAAATAGTCCGGGAGCGTATCACCTCCGTCCAAAATACGCAACAGATTACGAAGGCCATGAAAATGGTTTCGGCAGCCAAATTGCGCAGGGCGCAACAGGCTGTGCAGAAGATACGCCCGTATGCCGACAAGCAGAACGAGATGCTGCGCAACATCCTTTCCAACCTCGGTGGGCAGGCCACCACTTCTTTGGGTACGGAGCGTCCGGTGAAAAAAGCCTGTGTGGTGGTCGTAACTTCCAACCGTGGACTTTGCGGCGCCTTCAACACCAACGTCATCAAGTCGGCCATAACGACCATCGAAGAAAAATACGCAGACGTGCTACGGGAGGGCAACCTTACCATTTTGCCTATCGGCAAAAAAGGCAACGATGCGATGCGCAAGCGATACCCCAATGCCACAATCATCAAGGATTATGTTGAAATCTTCCACGACCTCAGCTTCGACAACGTGGCGCAGGTTTCCCAGCAGTTGATGGATTCGTTTGAGGCTGGTACCTACGATTCCGTTTCCGTATCCTTCGGGCGCTTCAAGAATGCAGCGACCCAGTTCCCGGAAACCGAGCAGTGGCTCCCGGTGCCCAAGATGGAGGCCACTGGCACTACCAAAGCCGACTACGTCTTCGAGCCGGACATGGAAGGGCTGCTGAAAGTCCTTGTGCCGAGCATCTTGCAGACTACTTTCCAGAAGTACCTGCTCGATACCCACGCCTCTGAGCACGGTGCCCGCATGACGGCCATGGACAAGGCGACAGAAAATGCCAACGAGATGTTGAAAGACCTGAAACTGATGTACAATAAAGCCCGCCAAGAGGCCATCACTGGCGAAATCCTCGAAATCGTTGGGGGTGCGGCTGCTTTGGAGAGTGCGTAGGTTTGGTTTTTTGTGATAAAAAAAGGCTTGTCTGCGTTTGCGGACAAGCCTTTTTTCGTTTTTGATTCAGCAGCTTTCCAAAGGACAAAACCATTCAATACATCGGGCTAAAGGAGATTGATATGGGCGGGACATGTCTGCGCTGGTCAGTTGCAAACATATCAGAACTTGAGACATTTGAAGCATCTGGAGTCAAACAACTCGAAGCACTGTCCTGACTGTCAACTACCAACTGCCGAACTGCCAACTCTAAATTACTGCCACTCAAACTTCCACCTCGCAAACGCCTCCATCGCCTCGTACTCCGCCAAGCCAAGGCTGCGGTACAGCCCAGCCGTCGCCGCATTCCGTTCCTTGGCCCGCTGCCAGAACTCTCGTTCGTCCTCGCCGGGGAAGGGGGCGCTGTCCTTCTGCGATTGGTGCATGAAGATGGCCTTCTGTTTGCGGGCCACCTGGTCCGGCGACATCGGCACGGCCATGTCAATCTCGTGGATGGGGAACTCGTGCCAAGCGCCCCGGTAGAGCCAGAGCCAGCAGTCCTTCGTCCATTTTTTGTCCTTCAGTTTATCAAAGGCGGCGAAAATGGCGTTCAGGCAGACCCGGTGCGTCCCGTGCGGGTCAGCGAGGTCGCCAGCGGCGTAAACCTGATGGGGCTGCACTTTATCAATCAAATCAGCCACAATGTCAATATCCGCTTGGGTAATGTCCCCCTTGCGCACCTTGCCCGTTTCGTAGAACGGCATGTCGAGGAAGTGGATTTTGTCGTCGCTGAGGCCGGAGTAGCGGGCGCCCGCCCGTGCCTCGCCACGCCGGATGAGACCCTTGATGGCCCGCACTTCCGGGATGTCCGGCTCACCCTGCTTCTTCGTTTTCAGGAACTTGAGGATTTTCTTGTAGCGCCTTTCGATGTCGTCGTCCATGAGGCCCTGGGCATCGCCAAACTCTAGCAGGAACTCCGCATAGCGCCGGGCGTCGTGGTCGTGTACGGCGATATTGCCGCTGGTCTGGTAGGCCACATGCACGTCGTGGCCCTGGTCAACGAGCCGCATGAAGGTGCCGCCCATCGAAATCACGTCGTCGTCGGGGTGCGGCGAGAAGATGATGCAGCGTTTGCGGGCAGGCGTCGCCCGCTCGGGACGGGTGCTGTCGTTGGCGTTCGGCTTGCCGCCCGGCCAGCCCGTGATGGTGCGCTGCAATCGGTTGAATATCTTGATATTAAGTTCGTAAGCGCCGTTTTCGAGGAGCATCAGTTCGCTGAGGCCGTGCTCGTTGTAGTCCTCGTTGGTGAGTTTCAGGATGGGCTTGCCCGTTTCTTGGCTCACCCAAGTCACGGCCTGGCAGGCCAGTTCCTCCGTCCAATTGCAGACGCCGCAGAGCCAGGGTGCTTTTATTTGGGTCAAACACTCGGCAGCCGCTTTGTCCAAAACCACCTTCACGTTGGGGTGCTTTTGCAGAAAAGTGGCGGGGATGGCGGTCGAGATGTCGCCTTCCAGCGCCTTGGCGAGGGTGGGCGCCTTGTGCTGCCCCCATGCCAACAGGAACACCGTGCGGGCCTTCATGATGCTGGCCACGCCCATGGTGATGGCTCGGGTCGGCACGTCCTCCTCTTGCCCGAAGTCCTTGATGGCGTCCCGGCGGGTGAGGCCGTCGAGGCGCACCATGCGGGTGGTGGAGCTTTCCCAGGAACCCGGCTCGTTGAATCCGACGTGGCCCGTGCGCCCGATGCCGAGCAGTTGGATGTCAATGCCGCCGTTGAGGTTGATCTGCTTTTCGTACCAGTTGCAGTACTCCTGCGCCTTCTCCATCGGCACGGTGCCGTCGGGGATGTGGATGTTCTCGGCAGGCACGTCCACGTCGTCGAAAAGGTGCTCGTGCATGAAGCGCCAGTAGCTCTGCGGCGCATCTTTTTCCATGGGGTAATACTCGTCAAGGTTGAAGGTAACGACGTTGTAAAAACTGAGGCCTTCCTCCTTGTGCAGCCGTACCAGCTCCCGGTACACCTGTATCGGCGAGGAGCCGGTGGCCAGCCCCAGCACGATTTTTTCGCCATCCTGCTGCTTTTGCCGGATGGCCAGCGCAATGCTGCGGGCCACGTGGATGGACGCCTCCCGGCTGTCGTCCCAGATTTTGACGGGGAGCTTTTCGAAGGTCTTGAACTGGAATTTGAGGGTGGGCTGGGTCGCTGCAGATGATAGCATATTGGAATTGCTGATTTTGATTTGTCGTTTTGTTTTGGTGGATGGGGAGGTGGGGCGAAGTTACAAAGTTTGAATAGCTGTTTTGCAAATTGAATCAATCATCATTCATGTCCAAACCAGCGCCGCAGTTCCCAACAGTGCCGCATCGTTTTCCCCCAGCGCCGAGGGCAGCACCTTGATTTTGTGACCCTTGTGAAATGCCAGCGCATGACGTTCCAAACTCCCGATGGTCGGCGTAAAAAGCAGGTCGCCCGCCATCGCCAGCCCCCCGGACAGCACGATGGCCGCTGGCTCGAACCACGCCGCCATGTCTGCCAGCGCCCGGCCCAACACCTCGCCTGTTTGCTCGAAGGTTTTTTTTGCCAAAAAATCGCCCGAAATGGCCGCCTCGAAGATGTGCCGTGCCGACATGTCGTCGTAGCTGAGGCTCCGCAATGGGCTGTCCTGCATCTGGTTCGCCAGGTTTTCGAAGACGGTGCGCTTCAGGCCAGTGGCGCTCACGTAGGTTTCCAGGCAGCCGAAGCGTCCGCAGCCACAGGCACGTCCGTTGGGTTGCACACAGACATGCCCTGCCTCGCCCCCATGCCCAAACTCCCCGCCGAGCAGCCGCCCATCCGCCACGATGCCGCAGCCGAGGCCCGTGCCGAGCGTGAGCAGCATGAAGTTTTCCATGCCCTTGGCTGCGCCAAAATGCCATTCGCCGAGCGTGCTGGCGTTGCTGTCCTTGACCAATAAAACAGGTACGTTGTAGCGTTCCCGCACTGTTTTAACGAATTCCACCTTCGGTGAAAAAGGCAGGTTGGCGGCATTCTCGATGGTGCCCTGCTGCTCGTTGGCGCTGGGTGCCCCGGCCCCGATGCCCACCAGTTCTACCGTTTCGCCCACCAGTTCGTCAATGCCAATGAACAAGTGTCGGAAAAAGTCGTGCTCATCCGCACGGTCGGCGGTGGAGAAGGAACTGCGGGCGGTGATGTTGCCCAATGTATCCACCAATGCCAGTTTGGTGGAAGTGCCGCCGATATCAATACCGAGTGCGAGTTGCATGGAAAATGAATTGAAAATTGAAAATTGCTTGCCCCTTTGGGGAGAACGGCTGTTGAAAAAGCAAATCTAAAAAGTTGAATCAGGGACGAGGGGGATTTTTTTGGTTTTCACGCCCCACCTCCCCATCTTCACCGCTGGTTCAAGATGGCAGACATTAGACAAGAGACCTTAGACTATGCTCGTGGATGTGCCTACTTTTGCCTTTATTCTTTTTACTTTTTCCTTGACTATCATGCAAACCTCATCCTTTGAAGTAACCGGAGGCCGCCCGTTGAGCGGCAGCATCGTGCCCAAGGGCGCAAAAAACGAAGCCCTGCAAGTCATCTGTGCTCCGTTGCTGACCGCCGAGAAAGTCACCATCTCCAATATCCCCGACATTGCCGACGTGCGCAGCCAGATTGAGCTGATGCGGGGTCTCGGCGTGAAGGTGGATCGCATCGCCCACGACACCTACAGCTTCCAGGCCGACGAGGTGGACGCCAATCTTTTTGAAAACAAAAACTTCCTCGGCAATGCCCGCCGCATCCGTGGGTCTGTGATGCTGATGGGGGCCTTGTTGGGGCGCTTCCGCAAAGCGCTCTTGCCACAGCCCGGCGGCGACAAAATCGGGCGGCGCAGGCTCGACACGCACTTCCTCGGCCTCCAAAAACTTGGTGCCGACTTCCGCTACGACGC
Source organism: uncultured Saprospiraceae bacterium (assembly GCA_964508135.1). Classification (GTDB taxonomy): domain Bacteria; phylum Bacteroidota; class Bacteroidia; order Chitinophagales; family Saprospiraceae; genus UBA6168. The sequence continues at coordinate 68,484 of CAZDSU010000010.1, read as the reverse complement.
CGAGGAGCGCATGTATTTCATCGAAGCGCCGCAACTGCAGGGCACCTATTTATTGATGGATGAAATCTCCGTGACCGGCACGGCCAATGTGCTTTTCGCCGCCGTGATGGCCGAGGGTACCACCACGATTTACAACGCTGCCTGCGAACCCTACGTGCAGCAACTTTGCAAACTACTGAATCGCATGGGCGCAAAAATCAGCGGCATCGGCTCCAACTTGCTCACCATCGAGGGCGTCACGTCGCTCGGCGGTGCGGAGCACAGGTGCCTGCCCGACATGATTGAGGTGGGCAGTTTTATTGGCCTGGCGGCAATGACGCAGTCCGAGCTGACCATCAGCGGGGCGGGCGTAGCCGAGTTGGGCAACATCCTGCCGGTCTTCGAGCGGATGGGCGTGAAAATGGACATCCACGGCGACGACATCCACGTGCCAGCGCAAGAAGAAATCGAAATCCATTCGTTCATTGACGGCTCCATCATGACTGTGTACGATTCGCCTTGGCCGGGCTTCACCCCCGACCTCATGAGCATCATCCTCGTGATGGCCACCCAAGCGAAGGGCAGCGTTTTGATCCACCAAAAAATGTTCGAGAGCCGCCTGTTCTTCGTGGACAAGCTGATTGACATGGGTGCCCAAATCATCCTTTGCGATCCGCACAGGGCCACCGTCATCGGCCTCAATCGCCGCTTCCAACTCCGGGGCATCGAAATGACCTCCCCGGATATCCGGGCGGGGGTGGCACTGCTCATCGCCGCACTATCGGCACGGGGCAAGAGCATCATCAACAACATCCATCAAATTGACCGGGGCTACGAGCGCATTGACGAGCGGCTAAATGCGCTGGGGGCGGAGATAAAGAGGATTTGAGTTGAGGAAACTGCGAGATGGGGTTCAAGCAACCAGCACCTTTTTGCGATAAATATTTTGCAGGTCAAATGGGATGCCATGCGCCAATATCTCGGCGACCCAAGGGTTGTTTTCCTTGTCATCGGTGGGAGAAAAAGTATGCAGTTCGATGAGCGGATACCGGGAAAGAATATGCTTGATGGGTTCGTAGTCAATGGTCAAGCATCCAGTGAAACGGTTGTCCCACACGGCCAAGTCAATATCAGAATGGGCATGTTGCTGACCTGTCGCAACGGAGCCAAAAAGGTAAGCCTGCGTCGGTTGGTAGCCTTGCTCTACCAAGTCGCCGAGCAGACGGTAAATCTGTTCTATGGCAATTGTGCGGTTAACCATTCCCTTATTTTGTTGACAATTTCCAATTTTTGTTCCGTGTAACTTCGGGTTGTCTTTTTGTAAAGCATGTCCTTGTAATCCTGATATCTGTCCTCAATATTCCACGCATTCATGATGCGAAGCTCGTCAATATCTTCCATCGGCATGGAAAGTTTTGTTTGTGAGAGCAGGTACTCAAGATTGTGAGTTCTGGGCGGCAGGGTGGTATCGTTATCCTTCACCCAATGGGCTTTGAGTAGTTTCTCAATGACAAGGTGCGCAAAAAAACAGTGCCTGAATCAGATTTCCAGAAGCAGTCAAATCCTGTACTGCTTTCAGTCACGGTCAGCCGATTTTCTCCAGTACTTCGATGACTTCTGCTTCTGTCATTAATTCTGTTTTTGCAAATTTAGCTTTTTTTTGGAGGAATTTCCCGATACCCCTTCCCCTTCAGCAACTCATAATTCCTGAACCCACCAATCTCCCTACCCCCCAGCAGTTTTTGGTCAAAAAAAGTCAATATCCGTACCCGAAGGCTGTCGTGCTTGTGCCGCTCTTGGGGTGGGTTCAGTTCCTGGCTGGAGTAGTTCAGTTGGTCCTTCCAATCAAATTTCTCCATCCAATCCTTCATCACCGCCGGGTGCGTTCCCGTGAACTTGGCGGCCCGACCCAGCGGGCCGTAGTCGTAGGCTTCGTGGCGACCGTGGTACAGCTCGGCCACCCGTTCCTCGCCCTTGTGGATGGTATCGAGCGACTTTTTCTTGCGCTGCATCAACTGTGGCGGTCGCACCCAGCCGTAGTGGTAAACGAACGCTGGAACTTTGACCACCTTCAGTTTGAAGGTGCCAGCTTGTTGGCGATAGTTCTGGCCATCGAAGTCTGGAATGCGACGGAACGACTGCGCCGACTCCCAAGCGTGGATGTCCGGCAGGTTCCGAATGATGCGGATCTCGTTTTTGTACCAGCCGTGCGCCACTTGGTGGTGCCAGTAATCGCCCCAGAAATGGACATAGCCGAACAGCAATCCCTCCACGGCGGGGGTCGGTCAGGTACGCTTCGCAAGAATGGAGGATGGTGGGCAGGTACTGGTCGTGTACCACCTCGTCAGCTTGGAGGTAAAACAGCCAATCGCCCGTGCAGTGCGACTTGGCGATGTCGGTCTGGTGTGCGTTCTCGGTGCCGTTCGGGTATTTTTCTATGTCCCAGACAGTGCGCACGATTCGGATTTTTGCGGAGCCGATGGCTAGAATATCCTCCTCCGTCCGGTCGTTGGGGTCGCAGTCACCGAGCGCTACCACGAACTCGTCCACCAGTGGCAAAATGGACTCGATGGCCTGCCGGATGGGGTAGTACAGCAGCGTGGCGTTTTTGACCATCGTAAAACCACTGATTTTCATGAGGAAGTCTTTTGGCTGCACGGTAGCAGTAGCCTGCAAAATATTCCGACTTGTATCAATGGCCCGCTAGCAATTGGGGGAAATCCCAGCTTGGAGTATCCAACACCTTTCCGAAGATTTTTTTATTAAATCCAATCACAATCCATTGAAAATCAGTGATTTTAAACATGCCACTTGTATTTATCTTTTCCAATGCTTTGTAGTCAGGTAGCAACTTCGTTAAATTTGCAATTCCAAACGTTACCGGAAAATTAGAATTAAGCACATTTTCTCCCTCCACACAATCCGGTAAAAACTCACTTCCGGTCTCCATTTTAAGCTAAAAATCCATGTTGGCAGCACGAGCGCCAATTTGCTTGGTCACTTCACTCACAGCTTTTCACTGCTTTAGGCATCAAGTAACCTCAGTCTGATTTGGTTTTCAACGCATTGATTTTTCAATGCCTTGCACCAATTCCACACCGCTTGCTGTCAACGGCTTCAGGTCTCACACCGGTCTTTTTCACATCGAACAATTGGCAACAAAAGGCAACAAAACCACTGCGCCCTTATGGCTCGGATGGTCTATTGCTGGCAAATACTTTCAAATTTTTACCAAAATAAACATTATGCGTATTCAGCATTACCTGACCTGCATCTGTCTGCTCCTGCTTGGGGCAGTCAACCTGCAAGCCCAGTCACAATCCCAGTATGTCGGACCGAACAATGGCGACTGGTTTGACAAAAACAACTGGGAACCAAAGGTTCTTCCCGGTCTGGGCAACAACGCCTTTATCGGCGGTGGCGTCACTGTGGTAGTGGGCAGCCCGCTCGCCGTCAATTTCAACATCGAAGCCTACGGCAACATCTCCGCAACTGCTGCGGTGACGGTGGCCACTGGTAGTTTGGTGGAGAGTTCCGGCACATTTGCCATCTCGTCCACTGGCAGCTTGACCAACAATGGCACGTTGAAAAACTTCGGCACGATGACCTTCGCCGGAGCCGCTGGTTTCACCAACGGAACCGGGGCCACCTTCACCAACAGCAGCAGCTTTACCCTCCAAACGACACTGGTCAACCAAGGTGCCATCACCAACAACGGCACCATTGATGCCACCAACGGTACACTCCAAACAGGCGGCACTTTCAACAACAACCAAACGCTGACCACCAAGTCGCTGACCATCAACGCCAGCAGTAACTTCACCAACAACTTTGGCGCTACACTGAACATCACAGGTGCTACTGGCGCACTGCTAGTGAACGGCAACTTCACCAACAACGGTGCGGTGAACGCCTCCGGCACGATGACGGTGAACGGCATTTTCAACAACAACGTCACCCTGAACGTGGCGGCGGCCACGGTGCTGACCGTCAATGCTAGTGCTCAGTTGACCAATGCTGGCACACTGGACAACAGCGGCTTCGTGCAGAACTATGGTACGTTCACCAACGGCCAGAAGTTCATCAACAAGGGCGAGGCAAACAACTTTGCCACGTTCAACAATAACAACTTGATTGATAACCGAACAGGCGCTTCATTCTTCAACCGTCCAGGTGGCACGCTCGGTATGGGCTACGGTTCGAAAATTCTCAATGCTGGCACTGTTGACAACAAAAACGCCATTAACAGTTTTGGCACGATTGAAAACAATGGCACGTTCCTGAACAACGGCACGCTGCTCAGTTTCGGCGGCTCATTGGTAGATAATAATTCCACGTTTACGAACAACAACTCCCTAAGCACCAATGACTTGGTGAGCAACGACGGGACATTTACCAATAACGGCACGGTGAACGTGAACGGCGGCTCGGTTTGGTCGAACAACACCAACTTCATCAACAGCATGGGTGGCACGGTGAACGTGGTGCAAGATTTCAACAACAAGGCAACCGGGGTGCTGACCAACAACGGTACCTTCCGTAATATGGTGCGCACCCGCAACGAGGGCAGCTTCACCAACAACGCCTTTCTGGTTTGCACGGGAGAGCCTTTCACCAATGCCGCTGGCGCAACATTGACAAACAACGAGCTTTTCTACCTGCAAGCAGGCAACCTGCTCAACGAAGGCACCTTGGTAAATACCGACAAGATATTAGTGGACGAATGCTCCTCGATGAAAAACACGGGCAGCATCAACAACACGGGCGGCAATTTCGAGCTGCACGGCATTTTGTTCCAAAAAGGTACGACCACTGGCGCAGCACTGAACAACCAGGGCGGTATTATTCACACGGCGGCCACCTCAGACGCACCTTCGGTTTGCCAGAACGGGACTTTCGGTGCCGACATCAACGGCGACATCAAGGTTTACGCCAATGCACTCGTGGCTTTTTCCAATTTTGATAGCTGCGCAAACATCGTGTACTTCGCAAACGACGTTGCCCGCCCAGTTTTCCACTGTTCCGATATTGGTACCGTGCAAAACGTAAACCTCGTGGTGCGCACCCGCCTCGGCGACGAACTTACCTGCGTGGCGCAGGTAACTCCCGTTGACTTGCTGGAACCGCAGTTTAACGCATGCCCGAAGGATCAAGTGATTTTTACGCCGAACAGCACGGTGCCTGCTACCTGGGCCGCGCCAACGGCCACCGACAATTGCTCCACGGTGACGCTGACCGCCACCCACACGTCCGGCAGTAGCTTCCCCGTGGGCATCACGGGCGTGACCTACACGGCCAAGGACGTTTACAACAATACGAACCAATGCCAATTCCGCATTGACGTGCGCCAAACAGCTCCGGGCAGCAACTGCACGGGCGACACCGCTGGACCGACCTTCACGGGCTGTCCAAGCAACCAGACCATCCAGCGCCTTGGCCCGATAACGATAGCCACTTGGACGCCCCCGACGCCCAACGACAACTGCAAGCCCATCACCTTGACCGCCACCCACGTGCCGGGCCAGGGCTTTCCCGTTGGCACAACTACCGTGACCTACACGGCCATGGACGGCAACAACAACAATAGCACTTGCACATTCACGGTTACAGTGACGGCGGTTGACGCCTGCTTGGAAGATACACAGAAGCCCAACATCTTCGGTTGCCCGGCCAATATCTGGCTGCCTACCAACCCGGCCATCAGCGGTGCAGTGGCCATCTGGAACTCACCTGGCGCTGGCGACAACTGTGGCGTGACCAACTTCACAGCCTCGCATTTTCTCGGTGCAGTTTTCCCAGTTGGGACGACCACCGTGACTTATACGGCCACCGATGCCGCCAATAATGCATCCACCTGCAACTTCCTCATTACCGTAGGTGCTGACCCATGCCCCGGCGACGTGGCGGCCCCCACCATCAGCGGCTGCCCGGCCAATATCAGCTTGCTGACCACTGGCATCTCGGCCACCGCTACTTGGATTGCACCAACGGCCACCGACCCTTGCGCTCCGGTGACGGTGAACAATAACTACTCACCGGGCGCTACATTCCCGCTTGGCGTGACGCCGGTGAACTATCAGTTTTCGGATAAGAAGGGCAACAAAAGCACTTGCAGCTTCACCGTGACGGTTCAAAACAGCTGCTCGATGGACAACGTGCCGCCCGTTATCACGGGTTGCCCAGCCAATATCACCGTGGCTACCGGTGGTGCAAGTGGGGCCACTGCCACTTGGACAGCGCCAACCGCTAATGATAATTGCGGCCTTTCTTCCTTTACCTCATCCTTCCTGCCGGGTGCGAACTTCCCGACTGGCACGACGACGGTGGTTTACACGGCCATTGACCTGAAGGGAAATGCGAGCAATTGCAGCTTCAATGTGAATGTGGTCACAGGCCCCGCTTGTACCACCAACGCTGTACCCATCAACGGCACGACTGGCGTGAACACAGCCTCCGTTGCCTTGAGTTGGAACAGTGCGGCCAATGCCAGCTCCTACGACGTTTACCTCGGCACAGCCAACCCGCCCACGACTGTGGCAGCCACCAACGTGACTGGCACTTCCACGACGGTCATCAACCTGACTGGTGGCGCGGTTTACTACTGGTATGTCGTTCCGAAAAATGCAGCAGGAAGTGCCACGGGTTGTGCTTCGAGTGTGACGAGTTTCACTACGACTGGCGGTTCAGCCGGGGGCGATTGCAATGTGACACTGGGCGGCATTGTCCGGGAAATCTGGAACACGAACACTTGGAACCTCAACAGCATTGACGGTTTTGGCAATCCGAACAGCACAGTGACACTCACGCAATTTGCGCTGACAGCAACCGAAAACGGCAGCAACTACACCGATCGTGTACGAGGCTTTATTGTGCCTTCGGCAACGGGTAACTACACCTTCAACGTGACAGGGGATGACTATGTAGAGTTGTTTTTGAGCACCAACGGCAACCCAGCCAGCAAGCAGAAAATCGCTTGGCATTATGGCTATACCAACCAGACGCAATATACCAAGTACGCTACGCAGACTTCGGCCATCATCAATTTGCAAGCTGGCCAGCCCTATTATATAGAGCTACGCCACTTAGAGGGCGGGGGCAAAGACCACTTCAGGGTAAGCTGGAAAACGCCATCGAGCAGCACTTGGACAATTGTGCCGGGTTCAAGGTTGGCACCGTATTCCGACATCGTAACGCCCACTGCTGTATGCCAAAACATCACGCTGCAACTGACAACGCCCGGACAATCTGTTCAAATCAATGGACAGCAGGTTAACGGCGGCTCGACACCTGGTTGCGGAGCCACCATCACCAGCTACAACGTGTCGCCGACCAGCTTCAGCCAGCCGGGTACTTACACGGCTACATTAACTGTGACCAACTCGCTCGGTTTGTCTTCGACTTGCACTGCTACTGTAACAGTTTTGGCACCACCATGCACCATCAGCAACACCGTTTGCGAAGCTAACGTGAACAATACTGGCTGGCAGAATTTGGCCAACTGCGCCGTGTCGGTATGTGTCGGGGAAAAGGTGGTTTTGTCTGTGAACCCGAACGGGCTGCCCTCCTACAAATGGTCAGGGCCAAACAGCTACACGGCCACGGGCAACTCTGGTGGCGACGCTTTGGTGTCCAGCAGCATCACTGCCGCCCAAGCAGGCACTTACACCGTCACCATGACAGATGCCAGCGGCTGCACGGCCACCAAGAGCATCCAAGTGACCGTGAACGTATGTTCCAATTGCCAGGACAACCTCCTCGTGAACCCCGGTTTCGAGAACGGCACTTCCGGCTGGACCTGGATGCAAAACGCAGGTATCACGACGACCTCGCCCTTTGCTGAAACAAAATCACTCAAAATTTGCAGCGGATCAGGCGGCATTTCACAGTACCTGCCAGCGCTGTCTGGCACAACCTATACCATGAAAGTTTATGCCAAAATATCGGGCGCAACGGCTTCCGTCGGCCTCCGTTTTTATGATAAAAACTGGGCAGAAATCACCGTGCCGTCCGTACCGGTGACCGCCACGAGCTACACCTTGTACACGGTAACGGCCACTGCACCTGTCAATGCCGCCTACGTGGAAAGCTGGGCTTGGAAAAACAGAAACGGTTGCTTCTACGCCGACGAGTTCTGCATGACGAGCAGCACGGGATTCCCTGCCTGCACGAACAACTTGTTGGCCAACGAAAACCCCGGTTTTGAAAGCAACTTCAACAATTGGGATTGGACAGATAATGCCTCAATAACCACGTCCAACGTGCACAGTGGTGCAAAAGCCGCACAGGTTTGCACCTCATATTCTGACGGTGGTGCAGGAACCCGGATCACTGCCATGCCGGGCGCTACCTACAGCCTCCAATTATGGGCCAAAACCTCCGGTTCGCCAGATTGGGCAGGTGCTGGAATTGCTTTTTACGATGCAAGCTGGAACAAAATCGGAGACGATATCAGCCGTGGCATAACGGCAACCGACTGGAGCCTTTACCTCATCCAAGGTGTGGCGCCAATCAACGCCAAATATGTTGATTTCTGGTTCTGGAAAGAGGAGGGCGGTTGTCTGTATGTAGATGACTTCTGCGCTTCCTCAACCGGTGGAGGCAGTAGCTGCAATGCCAATGCCCTGTTCGTGGTGGGTAGCACCTCGCTCAACTCCGGCGATGCTTGGGTGAAAAACCGCCTTGAGTCACTTGGCCTGACCGTCACGGTAAAAAGTGCCAACGGTGCGCTTTCCACAGATGCCAACGGCAAGGGCGTGGTTATCATCAGTTCCACCGTCAACTCTTCGGATGTGGGCTCGAAGTTTACCAATGTCGCCGTGCCCGTAGTCACTTGGGAAAGCTACCTGTTGGACAACCTGAAAATGGTTGGCTCCGCCGAACAGAGCGATTTTGGCCAAAACAACGGCTACAAAACCCTGAACATCAGCGACCCAAGCCACCCGCTTTCGGCAGGTTTGAGCGGCAACGTGCAGGTCTATTCCTCCAACAGTTATATGCGTTGGGGCTGGACGACCAATGCATCGGCAGCCAAGGTGGCCAAGGTGTCAGGGCAAGAAGCCTGGTACGGCCTCTTTGGTTATGAGAAGGGAGCGGCCATGCAGGGTGGTTTTGCGGCACCGGCACGTCGGGTAGCCCTTTTCATGGATGAGGACACGCCAACCTTGCTGACCGCCAAGGGCATCCAATTGTTCGACGGTGCCATCGAATGGGCAATGGGTTGCAACCTGGCCGACGTGGGCGGAACAGCAGTGGCGGACCGCAACAGTGAGACAGCGACCGACCTGGCAGCAGTTACACCTGCCGCTTCCGTGCAGGTCTTCCCGAATCCGGCTGAGGACAAAATCTTTCTGGAGTTTGGCGAAGGCTACAACGAAGAAGCCGTCATCAGCCTTTTCGACATCAATGGAAAGGCATTGAAGGAATGGGAAATCGAAGCAAGCTCAGACCCTGTTGAGCTTCAACTTGATGGTTTGCGCAGCGGCCAATACCTGCTCTGGATAGCTTTCAAAGGCAAAGCGCCCGTCTCGAAGCGCATCATCGTTGCCAATACGAAATAAGGAAATAACCCTGGTTTCAAGCACTGAACCTCCGGCACCCTCCGCCGGAGGTTCTTTTTTTTGTGCGCCCGGCACGGGCAATAACT
>CAZDSU010000010.1:0-58762 GCA_964508135.1 uncultured Saprospiraceae bacterium | reverse complement strand
CATAGTTCGTAGTTATTTTAATCTTCTTCGTTCATCGTTGCCTTGTGCTCCGCAATCAAACGCTGCTGGATGTCAATCGGCACAGGTGCGTATTCCGCAAACTTCCTGCTGAACTTGGCCTTGCCCTGCGAAATGGCTCGCAGCGTGGAAGAATACTGGTACATCTCGGCCAACGGAATTCGGGCCAAGATTTTCTGGTAGTGCCCATCGGCGTCCATGCCCATGATGATGGCCCGGCGGGTTTGCAGGTCGCCCATCACATCGCCCATCACATCGCCGTCGCAGAGGATTTCCACGTCGTAAATCGGCTCCATGATTTGCGCAGCGGCCTTTTCAAAGTTGGCCCGGAAGGCCTGGATGCTTGCCGTCATGAATGCCATGTCGTTGGAGTCCACGGGGTGCATCTTGCCGTCGTAGATGCTCACCCGGATGTCCTGGCAGTTGGAACCGGTGAGCGGGCCTTCCTCCATTTTTTGCAAAATGCCCTTCTTGATGGCGCCCGAAAAACGGGAATCAATGGAGCCGCCGACGATGCACCAGTAGAATGCAAGCTCGCCGCCCCAGGGCAAGGTTTCCACGTCTTTGTTGCGGGTGGTGAGGCCGTGCGGGTCGGCCATGCCGTCGTGGTACGGCTCGATGCGCATGTGTACCTCGGCGAACTGCCCCGCCCCGCCCGTCTGCTTCTTGTGGCGGTACATCTCGTTCGACTCTTTGGTGATGGTCTCCCGGTACGGGATTTTGGGCTTGATGAACTCCATCGTCACGCCGTATTCCTGCTCGATGCGTTGCTTCACGAGATCGAGGTGGAGCTGGCCCTGGCCTTCGATGAGCGTCTGCTTCAGCGTGGACGACTGGATGATTTTCAGCGTCGGGTCTTCCTCCGAAATCGCGTGTAGCGCCTTCATCAGCTTCTCCATGTCGTTCTTATTGGGCGGCTGCACGGCCACGTCTATCCGGGAGTTGGGGAAGTGTATCGGATCTATCTTCCGGTCAAGGCCTTTTTTGTTCAGCGTCTGATTGGTATGCGAGTTTTTGAGCTTCACGGTGCAGCCGAGGTCGCCCGCCTTTAGCTCGTTGGCAGCTTCCCGGTTCTTGCCGTTGGCAAGGAAAAGCTGGCCGAAGCGTTCCACCGTGCGGTTTTCGGCATTGATAAGCTCGTCGCCAGTGCGCAGCACACCGGAGAAAACCTTGAAATAAGAAATGACGCCAACCCGTGGCTCGTTGTGAGTTTTGAAGATAAAAATAGTGGTATCGCTTTTGGAGTCGCACTTCAGCTCGGTGCCGTCCTCCAATTTTACGGAAGCCCGCTCGGCTGGCGAAGGGCACACGTCATTGATGAACCCCATGATGCGCCCGCTGCCCATGTTCTTTACTGCGGAGCAGCAAAAGAGTGGATAAACGGTGCGGTTGGCGATGGCCATCCTAAGGCCAGCGGTCAGGTCGGCCTCCGACAGTTCGCCCTCCTCGAAGTAGCGTTCCATCAGGGTCTCATCATTTTCGGCGGCAGCCTCCACGATGGCCTGGTGCATGTCTACAGCCAGGCTTTTTTCGGAATCTGGGATGGGTTTTTTCTCCGGCTTGCCGCCGTTGGGCGGGAACACGTACATCACCATGCGAAGGGCATCAATAATGGTGTTGAAGCCTGTGCCGGCGTTCAGTGGGTACTGGAAAGGCAGCACCTTGTTGCCAAAACGTGCCCTAGCCTGCTCCACGGTAGCGTCGAAGTCGGCCTTCTCGTGGTCTAGTTGGTTGACGACAAACAGGCAAGGCGTGTCAAATTTTTCAACATACTCCCAAAGCAGCTCCGTACCAACCTCCACGCCGCTTTTGGCGTTGAGAACCATCAAGGCTGTGGACGAAACCTTCAGCGAGGCAACTACCTCCCCGACGAAGTCGTCGGAGCCGGGCGTGTCCAGCACGTTGATTTTGTTGCCCCGCCAATCGTCGTGCATGAGCGTGGAGAAGATGGAGTTGCCCCGCTCGTGCTCGATGTCGGTGTAATCGGAAACCGTGTTTTGCTCCTGCACTGTACCCCGGCGGCTGATGCCGCCGGACTCGAAGAGCATGGTTTCTGCCAAAGTCGTTTTTCCGCTGCCGGGGTGACCCAGCATAACGACATTACGGATGTTACTGGTGTCGTAGGTCATAACGCTTTTGTTAGTGCTTTAGGAGTAACCACCGTGCAGTATTTTTGTGCAAACTATTGAAAATCAACCACTTGCCAGAACTACAGACTGCCCACTGCCTACCGCCCACTGCTTTAGTTGGCTTTCTCGTTGTTGGTTGTTCAATTTTGGTTCGATTTGGTTGGATAAATGAACAACTGGCAACAAACGACAAAAGATGTTTTTGAAAATTGAGCCGTGAACTTATCAAATAAGGATTACTAAAAAAAATTTTTTGCGGTTTTGAAATTTCCCGCACCGGTTTTTTTAGTGAATCGAAGAAACAAGCCAGATTTTGAGAAGCCAGCTAGCCATACATTCATCACTGCACCATCTCTTCTACCTTAAAACACGCTCACATACCCAAAATGCACCTTCGGGTTACGAAAATCCAGTGGAATGCCTTCGTTTTTCCCCACCGCCAAGCTGATGCCGAACACCCCTGCCGTCGTCTCGAAAGTCAAGCCACCGCCGAAGCCGAGCGGTCGGTCGAACAGGTCAGACTGCCCGATGCGGCGGTCTTCCACGTAGCCGTAGTCACCAAAGGCGTAGAAGTAAGAATTCCGGCCAATCAGCAGGCGGTATTCAAGCGTAAAAACAGCATAAAAAGTGGCGAAAACGCTCTCCTCGTCGAAGCCCCGCAGCAGCCGGTTGCCTCCGATGCGGAACTGCTCGTTTTGGTAGATTTTTTCTTCCGAAATAATAACGCCACTGCGAGCTGCCAGTTTCACGGCGCTCCGCTCCAACAGCGGGAAGTACCGCTCCAGCCGACCATCCAGCACGAACCGAAAGCTGCGCCCCGGCAAGGTGTCGTAAAAACTCTCCGCCACGTTCAGTATCGCCTGGTTCCGTTCGATTTGGCGGATGCCAGCGCTGCCCTTCGCCACAGCCACCCAGCCCCGCCGGGGGTTGAAGCGGTAGTCGAGCGCCTGCCAGTTGGCCTCCAAGCCGAAAGCACGGTTGCGCACGTCGAGCTGGCTGGGGAAGCGTCCCTGCTTGATGGCCACCGTGTCCACCGAAATCAGGTTGGAGGCCGTCGTGTTCCAGAATGCCTTGAGGTAGTTGCCGCCCTCAAAAAGGTACTGCACCCCGAACTCGCCGATGACGTCGGTGTAGGTGCTGTCCCGGCGGTATTGGTTGAACTTGAGGTCCACGCCAAAAGGCAGTTGCAGGATGTACGGGTAGGTGAAGGCCACCTCCAGCCGCTGCGTCTGCGGCCTCAGCCGCTCGAACGAGGCGTAGATGCGCTCCCCGAGGCCAAACTGGTTCTGGAACTCGGCGTTGAAAGTGCCGGTAATCAAGATTTTCTGGTCAGGTTGGCCGTTGTTGGGCAGCACGCCGAGCAGGAAGTCGAAGCGGCTGGCCTTCTTTTTTTCGAGGAAAAGCCGCAGGTTGGCGCTGCCGTCCCGGAACGTGACGAGCGCGTTTTTTTTCTCCGTCAAAAATGGCAGTTCCTGCACCCGCTGTCGGATTTTAAGCACCCGCTGACGGCTGTACGGCTCGCCTTCGTGGATGCCGAGGTACTGGCGCAGGTAGTTCGACGAGATTTTGGCGTCGCCCTCGACCGTCAGGCTGTCGAAGAGGGTAAGGGGTCCTTTGTCGAGGAAGATGCGGGCGGAAATTGCGGATTGCGGATTGCGGATTGCGGATTGCAGACCTGCCAAATTGCCAACTTCCGAATTGACTGCCATCTGGCCACTGTCGAACTGCAAACTGTCCAACCAAACACGGGCAAAGGGGAAGCCGTTGTTCTCCGCTTGCTCGAGCAGGCGCTCCTGCATTTTTTGGATGTCGGTGAAAAACAGGGGCTTGCCAGCATAAAGTTTTGGGCGGAAGCCGCTGCGGTCGAGGAAGTCTTTGTCCACGTTGCCATTGGTGATACTGGCCCACTCGTAGGCTGGCCCAACGTGCAGCCAAGCGGTCAGGATACTGTCCTGGCGGGCGGTGCTGTCAATGGAAGCTTCGAGGAAGGCTTGGGCGTGAAGTTGGGTGGTGATGTTTTTCAACTCGTTGAAAACCAGCGTGTTATCAGCGAAAACTGAGACGTGTTTTATCCTTTTTTGGATAAAAACACTGTCAACATCAAGTGGCAAAAGCCGGAGGTGGACGGCGGTTTGGGCATTGGTTTTTACCCCAAAAAACAAAACAGCCAAGGTTAGCCAAATGGCCAGCTTGGGTAGTTTTTGCTTCGCAATTTTTTGGAAAAAACGCATGGAAGGGTAAACGCAGGATTTGGGTTTTGGGTATGCCTAAGCCCGCGAGGAGGATGGGACACAGTTTGAACAGATTATACAGATTTTCACAGATTTTTTTAAGACTTTAGAAATGAATCAGTTTAATCTGTGTCCCATCCTCCTCGCGGGAAGCAAATCACAAATGCCGTTCCGCATGGTAGCTCGACCGCACCAGCGGCCCGCTCTCCACGAAGGCGAAGCCACGTTTCATTCCCTCCTCCTTGTACTCGGCGAACTGGTCGGGGTGCACGAACTCGGCCACTTCGAGGTGCATCTTGGTGGGCTGGAGGTACTGCCCAATGGTTAGTACATCACAGTCGTGCGCCCGCAGGTCGTCCATGATTTTCAGGATTTCCTCACGGGTCTCGCCCAGGCCGACCATCACGCCGGATTTGGTGCGTTTGCCATACGCCTTGGTACGCTTGATTTGCTCCAGGCTGCGGCTGTACTTGGCCTGGGGTCGCACCTTGCGGTAGAGCCGCTCGACGGTCTCCATGTTGTGGCTCACGACTTCTTGCCCACCAGAAATCATGCGCTCCAGCGCTTCCCAGTTGGACTTGGTGTCGGGTATGAGCGTTTCGATGGTGGTGGTTGGCGACATTTCCTTGACCATGCGCACGGTCTGGTACCAGATTTCAGCGCCCCGGTCGGCCAGTTCGTCACGATTCACGGAGGTGATGACGGCATGTTTGACCTGCATGAGCATGATGGCCTCGGCCACCCGGCGTGGCTCGTCGGTGTCGTACTCAGGCGGGCGGCCCGTTTTTACGGCGCAGAAGGAGCAGGAGCGGGTACAGGTATTGCCCAAAATCATGAAGGTGGCTGTGCCTTCGCCCCAGCACTCGCCCATGTTGGGGCAGTTCCCGCTCTGGCAAATGGTGTGCAGGCCGTAGGTGTCCACGAGGTTGCGGACGTGCTTGTATTTTTCGCCGATGGGCAGCTTGACCCGAAGCCATTCTGGCTTGCGGCGGCGTGGTTCGGCAGGTTCTGCGATTGGAAGTTCTATCATTGCGGATTGCGGATTGCGGATTGCGTACCCGATTCCGAAATCCGACCCTTTCAGGGTGACAAAAAATCCGAAATCAAATCACCATCTTTTTCCGAACTGCAAATTTAGGAAAAGGTTGAGGAAGAGAAGGTTGTTTTCCACGTTGTCCAATTCCACCATGATAGGTGCCTTGCGGGCGAAGGCATCCACCATGATGCCGCCCTCGAAGGATTTGAGGTACTCGTCGAATGCGCCCCAGTCGAAATGGACGGCAAACCGGGCATGGGCGCCGGGCAGCAGCGAGAGGTGGCCAAAGCCTTTGGTCCAATTGGATGCGCCGTGAATCTTGTTGATGTCAAGGAAGCGGTTGGCGGTATCCTCGGAGTACCGGGTCGAGTAGGTGAGGTTGCCGTCGCCCCGCTGTAGCTCAAGGTAGTAGGGCTTCAGGATGCCGAGCGTAGCGCCTGCCTCGTAGGAGATGCCGACGGCCACGCCCTTATGTTTGGCTTTCTCGGAAAAATAGCGCTTGGCGCCGAAGCCACCCCGCATCACAAAAAGGTTGTTTTGTTTGCCGTATTTAAATGCCTTGGAAACCCGCCCGTTGAGCGAGCTGGGTGCATCCCAGCTTTGCTTGTACTCCTTGGTGTGCTTCAGTTCCCCTAGTTCAAAATGCCAGTACTTGGTTCGGTAGTAGGTCTGGAGGGTGCCGACGTTTGCACCAAAAGAAAAGCCGTGCGTATGCAGCCGAAAGTTCATCGCAAACTCCCGGTTGTAGATGATTCCCTTGGAGGGGTCGTCCATTTGCTTGGGCTGGATGGTCTCCTGGGCTGCGAGTTTGCAAGCAAACAGTAAAATCAATAATAGCAGGCTGTATTTCTCTAATCTCATGGCAGACTGTATCTTTTTTGAACGTGGAGAAGTTTTGAACGCCTAAAAATAATGGTATTTCAGGAGAGAAACGAATGCCAAAATGCTTTTGTTTAAAATCTTTTTTCGGCCTTCGGCCAAAATTCGGTCAGAAAACGGGCATTTTCACTTTTTATGTGCTTCGTTTACGAGGGTTTGTAGAGTAGGCTTACCTTTGTACAAAATCAGTCCACTATGTTGAAATTAATTTTCTGGGGCTTCATTGGTTATATCGTCTATCGGTATTTTAAGATGAAGGAGCAGCTCAAAGAAGGGCGGCGGCGTGATTTTGCGCAGCACCAAACCCAAGGGGGAAATCAGCAGGAACAGCAGCGGGATGCCGCTCCTGAAAAAATGAAAAACGAAGGCGAATTCATTGATTATGAAGAACTCAAGTAAGGAGAACCCCTCCGAAAACCAAGCTCCCGCATCACTCGAAGCGGCTATTCCTCATGCCTCCATTGGCGATTGGGTCATCTTGAAGAACAACCAGTTCATCGCCTTCAACAAGCCAGCCGGCCTACCCGTGCAGGCCGACAAGACCGGCGACAAAACGCTCCTCCAATTGGCCGAAATCTACTGCAAATCGAAGCTCTTCCTCGTTCACCGGCTCGACCGCCCCGCCACGGGCGTCGTGGTTTTTGCGAAAACGAAAACGATGGTTGGTTCGCTGTCCGACCAATTCAAGGAGCGCTCGGTGCGCAAAACCTATCTCGCCATCGTTAAGGATTTGCCGCCGGAGAAGGAGGGAACGCTGCGCCATTTTTTACAAAAAAATGAAAAAGCAAACCGCTCTGGCGTCACCGAAGACGAGGCCGCTGGCGACCTTTCGGAGATGAGCTACCGACTGCTCGGCAGCAGCGACAACTACCACCTGTTGGAGGTGAAGCTCATCACGGGCCGCCACCACCAGATTCGTGCGCAACTGGCCGCCATTGGCTGTCCCATCAAGGGCGATGTGAAGTATGGCGCCCGCCGTGGCAACCGTGACCGCTCCATCAACCTCCACGCCTGGAAGCTGGCCTTCCGCCACCCGGTGTCGGGTGAGCAGGTAGCGCTGACTGCCGTACTGCCCGATGATGCGGTGTGGAATGCGTTTGAGGTGGCGGGTTGCCTGCAATCGGTTGAAAATCAATAATTTGTGAAAATGAAGGCTATGAAATTTCGAACTTTGCTGCTGTGTCTTTTGGTCATGTTCGTTGGCACGGCTGCCTTCGGACAGGAAGCGGATGCAGCGCGACCACTTTCCGCCAATGAGGCCATCGGCGTATTGAAAAATGGCACCTTGGTCGTCCGCCTGAGCACGAATGCCCGGAAAATTGAGGCGCTGGAGAAAATGGCAGCAACCACCGCCAGCGAGAAAGACCGCCAACGCTTCGAGAAAATGCTTGAAAAAACGAAGCAGGACACACGCAACCACAACCTGTGGCTGATGGAGGCTTTTCGGATAAATTATAGTTTTTCCAAGTTGCTTTTCATGCCGGACACGGCTACCACTAAGTTGAAACAGGGCGTTAGGCAAGGGATTTTTTTCGGCCCAGACCTGCAAATTGACCCGTCCCTTACCCTCGAAAGCGGCTTTTTGGTGGCCTACAATGGAGCCAGCACTTCCAGCCAAAAAACCAACAACGAAGGCATCAACGTACTTGACCAAAACCTGCAACCATTGGAGTATCCGTTCCCGTTTTTCACGGGCCGTACCTCGGTTCGGCGCATGTTCGAGGAGGTATTCAACAAGTCAACCGAGCTAGACCACTACACCCAGTTGGTCATTAAATTCCAGCGAAAACTGGTCGAATTTGGTGGCAGCCAATGAGTTTTCGATTTCTGCCACATCCATTTATAACTTCTTCAAAAACGGCTTGACGGGCACCGAATCCGTCGGGGGCTTATAGTCCGGGCGGGTCGGCCTGCCGGGAATCAGGCTGTGAATAGAGGTGTCCCGGTTCAGTTTTGCGTTCGCAATCACGATGGAATCGGTGAGCGCAGTGGCCTTTTCTTCCACTGTTTTCCGGCATTTTTTTACTGCGTCAGCCTTCCATCGGTGTATGCGCTCGGTGAGGCGCTCCTGCATCACCTGCTCCTTGGTCTTGGTGGGATGGCGGTGGCATCCAGCCAGCAACGTGGTTGCAAGCAGCATGGCGGCCACGGCGAGCATAAGTATTTGATTGTCAATTCTCTTCATCTGAAAAATCATTGGTTGGTTTCTTGGCGCAGCCGTTCCAGCGCCTTCTGGATTTCGGCGGTGCGTACCTTGAGCATTGAGTCGGTCTTGAACTGCACGGCACTGTCGAAGTGGGCGGTGCAGAGGCTGTCGTACAGCGGTTTGAGCGAGTCCACTTGCAGGCGGAATAGGCTGTCCACCAGCTCCCGGTCCTTGTAGGCGAGGGTGGGCGGAGGCGGCTCGGTGCAGGCGGCAAGCGTTGCCACGGCGGCCAGCAAGCAAAGGCGTAGGCTTTGTTTTTTCATAAAATATTGGTCAAAAAGCTGGCGCAAAACTACGGTTTTGCATTGTGCTGCTCGACCTTGTTTGACCAAAATCATTTCACCACCTGACCTTTCTCACCTGTGCTGCCGCTCCATTGGAGCTAACTTGCCCGACAACCATATAAAATCTCAACCTCATGTTGATAGATAACAAAAAGAAAATCAAGGACTTGCAATCGGAATTCCACAAGGTTTTCCCCTCCCTAAAGCTCGAATTTTATGAAGGCAGCCACCGGGCGGGAGAGCCTTCCCCGGCTCGGCAACAGCTTGACAACGAGCGGTTGATTGACGAAGTGCGCAGCATCCACACATCGGGCGACCTGCACATACGGGCGGAGATGTCGGTGAGCGAATTGGAGCGTATGTTTTTGGAAAAATTTGGCCTAAACGCACAGGTCTTTCGCCGCTCTGGCAACCTCTGGCTACAGACCTCTGCCACCGACAATTGGCCGCTGGCCGAGCAGAACCGCAAGGGTGGGCACTCCGAGGAGTTGTTCCGGGAGAAATGGGAGTGAGGGAAAGTGCCAAATTTTAAGATTTTCTTAGCACTGAAATGGTCGGGTGAACCCAACGAGCAGTCGTTTTATGCCGTCTCTCGTATTGAATCAAATTTTAAAGCCAAAGCTATCACCCAACATCTACATCATGCAGCAAATAGTTTTTTCATCCTTAGTTTTCCTTTTTATTTGGACCGGCGCTCTGCGCGCTCAAAATGTGCCCTTCCCCCAAAGCAATGCCGTTTGGAAAGTGTCACAAACGACCATCGCCGGTCCAATTTTTGGACACACCGCCCTCTGTGGCGACACCATACTCAATGGCACGAACTACTCGCAAGTGCTTGATTTACAGGTAGATTCTGCAATGAACATTGTGGGTTCCAACTTCCACGGCGGCCTCCGCTCCAACGGTGGCGTAGTGCGCTTCCTCCCCAGCGACGGCTCGCCCGAACTCCTGCTCTACGACTTCAACTTGGAGGTGAACGATGTGATTGATTTGACCGAAGTCTTCTTTGGGAACATCGTCAGTCGTAAGGTGGACAGCGTGAAAGTGGAGTTGCTTGCGGGCAAAATGCGCAAAGTCATTTACTTCGAACCCGGCTACCAAGGCGCCCCGGTGGAGTACTGGATAGAGGGCATCGGCAGCAGCTACGGGCTGCTCGGACGAGCCTCCGACCCTGGCGCTGATTATGGTTCAGACCTGCTCTGTTTTCAGCACGAGGAGGAATATCTCAACTTGACCTTCATCGAATGCTTCTTGCCACAGTTGCCAGCCGAGTGCGGCATCGTCAACGCCGGGAAGGATGTTGTGGCAAACGAACCCATCAGGCTCACCGCCCAACCCAATCCCGCGGGCCCGGAGCTGCGTTTTTCCATTAACCAAAAGCAACTGCCGGAGACCTGCAACCTGAAGATTTATGCCGCAAATGGCAAACTGATAGAAACGATAGCCGATGCCCAACCGACCATGAACCTACCATCTGGGCTGAGCCTAAGCCCCGGCTTTTATATTGCCACGCTGGAATCGGAGCGGACGGAGCGGGTGCTGGCGCACTGCACGTTTGTGATGGGGGAGCCGTGACATCAAAACTGTTTCATGAAAAAAGCCCGCCGGGCAGCCCGGCGGGCTTTTTCGTTATGTATTATGTATATTGCCCCGCCCTGAAATAGCGATGCACAAAAAAGCAACAAATTTGCAGTCTTCTTCAAATTTAAAATAGGTGCTATGGTAGGTTTTATTTTTGAGTCGAAGAAATTACTGGCAATGATTTTGTTTTGGCTGATAATCATTCATCCCAATTTTGGCCAGAAATTAAACTTGGCCAATGCAAAAGATGGATTCAGCATGAGTTGGTTCTCCTATTTATCAGACAAGCAACAGTTTTATCCAAATTATGGAGAACGTTCAGATGTCAAGATTTCCTCTGCTGCCAGAATTAGTTACGCAGTTAAAATTGAATACAATGGATTGTTAAACGAACATCTCGAGGTATCAGTTGGTGCTTTGACTGGAGCATATCCAACTGACTTTGTTATTGCCTTTGATAGTACATTTTCCATTTTCGGCCATAGCTTTGACGATTATTCATTTGATAGGTATTCTGCTACTTATTTAGGTGCATATAGTAGTTTAGCTTACATTCAAAAACTGTCTAAGCATGATTTAATTAGCTTGCGTTTAGGTATAAATGTCGTGTACTTCATTCCTTCTTTTTATGGATATAGTGCAACTTCTATTTGGAATACTGGCAGTTACAAATTTTTTGAAGCAAGTGCGAATATGAATCCCAGAGGAAGGCCGTTTCTATCTCCTGAAGTTTCCATTAGGTATTACCATCTATTTTTTAAACAGTATATGCCATTTATTTCCTTCAATGTGGTGTATTCGAACAATTATCCTGTGAATGGGAATAATTATTCCATCTACGGCAAAAACGAAACGTTGCAAGGCAGTTTCAAACGTCGCTTCCTCCATGCCGGCATAGAAATAGGGGTGAAGGTCAGCCTATCTGAACAGGTTATAAAATAGGAAGGCCACAACAGGCTTTTTTCAATCAAATTCACTGTGAGGTTTGGGTTCTGTATTTTTGCCCTGATGGAATGCATCGCTCTTTCCTTGTTCAAGCACTTTCCCGGGCTTTTCTTTTCGACTCCCGAATTTTAGCCCAAATTTTCCTTATTTTTCAAGCACATTGGCAAATTCCGCAAAACTGTTTACATTTGCCCCGCTTTGCGAAACCAAACGACAGAGGGAACAAAAGTTCCCTCTTTTACTTTATGGCTGTTGACGCATTTTTTATCGAGGAAAAGATTCACGAACTGCTCGCTGCAAAGTTTGCAGAGGAGGGCTTTGAGGATTGCTTCTTGGTGGATTTTCACCTCAGCGCAGCCAACAAGCTGGAGGTTTTCATTGACAGCGACAGCGGCATTACACTGGCAAAGTGCCAGAAAACCAGCCGCTACCTGGAGCGCCATTTTGACGAAGCCGGATGGCTTGGCGAGAGTTACGTGCTGGAAGTGTCGTCGCCCGGGCTTGGCAAGCCGCTCAAATTGCAGCGCCAGTACGTCAAAAACATTGGCCGCAAGGTGGAGGTGACGCTCAAGGACGGTACCATCAAGACAGGCCCCCTCACTGCCGCTGGCGAAACCAGTTGCACAGTTCAGGAAACGGTGGTGGTGCTGGAGGGCAAAAAGAAAAAGAAAATGGAGGTTCAAACGGAGCTTCCCTACGACGAGATAAAAAAAACGATGATTGTCATTAGCTTTTAAAAACAATGGCCAATGAGGTTTGGTAAACTGTGGGCTACACAGCTTTCCATCCATCATTCACCATTTATCATTCATCATTAAGAATAGGATGATAAACTTAGTAGATACCTTCTCCGAGTTCAAATCCAGCAAGAACATTGACCGCCCCACGATGGTGCGGGTGCTGGAAGATGTGTTCCGCACATTGATTAAGAAAAAATTTGGCTCCGACGACAACTTCAATGTCATCGTGAACGCGCAGCAGGGCGACCTTGAGCTGTGGCGGGTGCGGCAGATAGTGCCCGATGGCGAGGTGACCGACGACCGCAGCCAAGTGTCCATCTCCGAAGCGTTGTCCATTGACGACAGCTACGAGGTTGGCGAAGAGTGCTACGAGCAGCTCTTCCTCGAAGATTTTGGTCGCCGCTCCATCCAAGCTGCCCGTCAGACGCTCATCTCCAGGATCATGGAGCTTGAGAAGGACGACGTTTATCGCAAGTACGTCGAGCGGGTGGGCGAGATGATAGTTGGTGAGGTAAGCCAAATTATCAAGAAAGAATTCCTCATTGTTGACGATGCCACCGGACACGAGTTGCTGCTGCCGAAGCAGGAGACCATAAAGGGCGATTTTTTCCGCAAGGGCGACATGGTGCGCTGCATCATCAAGCGGGTGGAAATGAAGAACAACACCCCTGTGGTGATTGTTAGCCGCACAGATAATGCCTTCCTGGAGAAGCTTCTGGAGCAGGAGGTGCCCGAAATCGAGGACGGCATCATCGCCGTCAAGCGAATCGTTCGCCTACCGGGCGAGCGTGCCAAGGTGGCCGTTGAGTCCTACGACGACCGGGTGGACCCCGTGGGCGCTTGCGTCGGCATGAAAGGCTCCCGTATCCACGGCATAGTTCGGGAGCTTCGCAACGAAAATATTGACATCATCAACTTCACCAACAACGAAAGCCTGTTCATCCAGCGTTCGTTGACGCCAGCCAAGGTGACCAGCATAGAGCTTGATTCTGAGAACAAACGGGCTTCCGTTTACCTCGACCCCGACCAAGTCTCATTGGCCATCGGCAAGGGCGGTACGAACATCAAACTGGCCAGCAAGCTCACGGGCTTCGAGATTGACGTGTACCGCAACACGGACGGCCAAGAAATTGACGATGTTGACCTTGATGAATTTACGGACGAGATTGACGCTTGGGTCATTGAGGAACTCAAGCGCATCGGCTGCGACACTGCTCGCAGCGTACTGGAATTGAGTAAAGAAGAGCTTGTAAGGCGCACCGAACTCGAAGAGGAAACTGTCGAGGAGGTGATCAACATCCTTACAGCCGAATTCGATGAATAGCCTGGAATGACCGGGATGATGGATGATGAGTGATGGGGGTGCTACCTTTGTCGTTCAATGTTTGTCACCTTGTCATTCATCATTTATTTTTTTCTGAATGGATAAACGCTTAGTCAAAATAGCGCAGGAATTAAACGTTGGTACAGCAACTATTGTAGAGTTTCTGGGCAGCAAAGGTTTTCATATTGAGAACAAGCCTACCTCCAAGGTCACGGAGGAGATGGAAACCGTATTGCTCAAGGAGTACCAGGGGGACATGGCCGAAAAGGTGAAGGCTGACGCCATGACCATCGGCGTTAGGCCTGCCCTTATCAAAAAGGAACCACTTCCTCCCCTTGTAAGGCGAGAAGAGCATGCACCGCCTCCTGCCCCTCCAAGCCCACCCAAAAAAGAGGAACTTCCCCCAAAAACGGTTGAGACCCCCAAGGTTGAAGAACCAACTCCTGTTGCACCACCTCCACCATCTGTCGAAGTCAAGGAAAAACCGGAAGAAATAATTGAGGCAGTTGCAAGGCCTCAGGTTGGCGGGCTTGTGATCAAGGGCAAAATAGAGTTGGACAGAAAAGGCATGCCCGTCCGGCCCAGTAAAGTTGCGGAAAAGCAGAAGGAAGAAAAAGCCATCGAACCAGCAGCAAAAATCGTCGAACAGCCTGCCGCAGTTGCCGATAACAAAGCCGAACCAAGTACCCCAGCTGTGCCCAACGTGGCAATCACAACGCCGCCAGAGGATGTTATAGAAGTGGAGGATGTTGATGCCCTTGTCAGGATGAATACCCCAGAACTCAGGGGACTGAAAATCTTGGGCAAAATAGATATCGTAAGACGAAAAGAGCCCGCTGCCAAACCCGTCAAGAAAAAGGGCCCACCAGAGCGGGGTGCTCCTCCTAGGCCAACTGAAAGGCAAGGGCAAGTTGCAGGCGGCCCAAGACCAGCATCCCCTTCCGACACTTCCGACGACAGCCAAAAGCGCAAGCGCAAGCGCAAAAAAGTTCTGCCGCAAACGCCCCAGCCGGGCGCACCCGGCCCATCGCAAGGCACTGGCACTGGTGGAGGGGACAGGCGGCGCCGGGGAGAACCCGCACGGGAGGTTTCTGGAAAGGAAGCGGAGGAACAAATCCGCAAAACCATGGCCACGCTTTCTGGTGCTGGCAAGAAAAAGCGCCAAAAGCTTCGCCGTGAAACAAGGGAGCGTCACCGTGAACGGCAGGAACTCCGTGACATGGAGGGCATAACGGACAAACTGGAGGTAACGGAATTCGTGACCGTTCAGGAGTTGGCCAATATGATGGACGTATCGGCGACGGAGGTCATCACCACTTGTATGAGCCTCGGCGTATTCGTGTCCATCAACCAGCGCCTCGATGCAGAGCTGATAGAATTGGTGGCCAGTGAGTTTGGCCACGAAGTACAGTTCATCAGCGTTGAAGACCAAACAGATTTTGAAGAAGAAGAGGAAGACGCACCAGCAGACCTCCTGCCACGTTCGCCCATCGTCACCGTTATGGGTCACGTTGACCACGGCAAAACCTCCTTGCTCGATTATATTCGTGAGGCCACGGTGGTTTCTGGCGAAGCAGGTGGCATCACCCAGCACATAGGTGCATACGAAGTGACCGTCAAAGACCGCTCCATCACCTTCCTGGATACACCCGGCCACGAGGCGTTCACCGCCATGCGTGCAAGGGGTACCAAGGTGACGGACATTGCCATCATCGTGATTGCGGCTGACGACAACGTGATGCCCCAAACAAAGGAAGCCATCAGCCATGCCCAGGCAGCGAACGTGCCGATGGTTTTTGCCATCAATAAAATTGACAAACAAGGCGCTGACCCTGGCCGCATAAAACAAGAGTTGGCCTCCATGAACCTGCTTATTGAGGAATGGGGCGGCAACTACCAGTCCATGGATATCTCCGCAAAAACTGGCGAAGGCGTGAACGAACTGCTTGAAAAAGTGATACTCGTGGCCGACCTCGCCGAACTAAAGGCCAATCCGAATAGGAACGCCATTGGCACGGTGCTCGAAGCCTCACTCGACAAAGGCAAAGGCTATGTGTCCAAGATGCTCGTCCAGAACGGAACCCTCAAAATTGGCGGCGCAATGGTTGCTGGCGAATACGCTGGCAAGGTAAAGGCGATGTTCAACGAACGGGGCCAACGGGTGACGGAAGCTGGACCATCAGCACCAGTGTTGGTGCTTGGCCTCAGTGGCGCCCCAACGGCAGGCGAGCGTTTCAAAATCATGGACGACGAATCGGAGTCGCGGCAACTGGCCTCCAAACGGGCGCAAATCAACCGGGAGCAGGCTACCCGTGCCACCAAGCGCATCAGCCTCGACGAAATCGGACGCCGCTTGGCGCTCGGCACCTTCAAGGAGCTTAACCTCATCGTCAAGGGCGACGTGGACGGCTCGGTCGAGGCACTTTCCGACTCGCTCATCAAGCTGGCGCTGGAGACTGTTCAGGTCAACGTCATCCACAAGGCCGTTGGTCAAATCGTGGAGTCTGACGTACTGCTCGCCTCCGCATCCGACGCCATCATCATCGGCTTTCAGGTGCGGCCTTCGGTGGCAGCCCGAAAGTTGGCGGAAAGGGAAGGCGTCGAAATCAAGATGTACTCCATCATCTACGAGGCCATTGAGGAAATCAAGCTGGCCATCGAGGGTCTGCTCGAACCTACGAAGGAAGAGAAAATCGTCACCAACGTGGAGATACGGGAAGTTTACAAAATCAGCAAAGTCGGCACCGTTGCGGGTTGCTACGTGCTGGACGGCAAAATCAGCCGCAACACGCATATTCGTGTCGTCAGGGATGGTATCGTGATTTTCCCGACCAAGGAAGGCGCCAATGGCGAAATTTCCTCGCTGAAGCGTGTCAAGGATGACGTCAAAGAGGTGAAATCCGGTGTGGAGTGCGGTATTACCATCAAGAACTTCAACGACATCAGGGTCGGTGACATCATCGAAGGCTACGAAATCACGGTGGTTAAACAAAAATACGGCGGCTGATTGGTTGGCCTTGAGCCAACCAATTGACCTGCTGCGCTGTTTTCATGCTGTAATATTTTCATCAAAAATACAGCCATGCAATTTCTCCAAACCCTGCTCCCGATATTTGTCCTGGTGGGCATCGCCTTCCTGTTGATGAACGTTGGCTACATCTTTAAAAAGCGGGAATTCAGGGGTTCCTGTGCTTCGAACAACCCCATGCTGGCCGACAAGTTCGGCTCCTGTTCCGTCTGCGGAAAGACAACTGACGAAGCCTGCAAAATGCCAGAAGTAAAGAAGGCATGAGGTGACTACCTCCACCGCCTCAACGTCGAGTACCTCGACCATTATACCCTCCGACATCTCTACAATACCTCCTGCGCCGAGCCATTCTACCTTTCATCAAAGGCGATATCTTCAAAAGCATTGACCGACCGCTCAGTTTGTTAGCCTCAATGTAATCGAAAAAGCCTGAGACTTGCTCAACCCCAGGCTTCTCCGAAATCCTTGTCATTCATTCCCGAAGGAAATCCAATCATTTAAACACCCGAATCTTCATATTCCTAAACCACACCCTGTCCCCGTGGTCTTGCAACAGCAAGCGCCCGCTGGTCTTTTTCCCGAAGTCGGGCATGTCCTTGAACTTGCTGCCAGCGATGAGTTGCTTCCACGCATCGCCCGTCATGTCCACCTCCACCACCTTGCGGCCATTCAGCCAGTGCTCCACCTTGCCGTTACGGTTCACGAGGCGGGCACGGTTCCATTGTCCGCCGGGCTTCACGGTCATCAGCTTGCTGGCGACGAGGTCGTATAGGTCGCCCGCCTTGTGCTTGTCGAACATGGCATCGGGGTGGCAGGCATTGTCGAGCACCTGCATTTCGGGGCCGGTCTGCCAGCCCCAGTCGTATTTGGGGTCTTCCACCACGTTGTAAATCACGCCGCTGTTGCCGCAAGGCGCAATCTTCCACTCCAAGCGCAGCTCGTAGTTGGCGTACTCGGCGTCCGTCACGATGTCGCCGTTCTGGTCGTCCACCGCGGCTTTTGGGTCAAAATGGAGTGCGCCATACTGCACCACCCATTTTTTGCTGGTAGTTTTCTTGTTGAAGCCGTGCCAGCCAGCGGTCGTCTTGCCATCGAACAGCAGCTTCCATCCAGCGGTTTTTTCAGCTTCTGTCAAGGTATTTTGGGCAAAAACAGGGGCCGTCGTCAGTTCCCCTTTAGGGGTTAGGGGTTCGGTGGGGATAGCGTTCATCGTGTACCACCCTTCGGTCGCCCAAAGCTCGTGGCCGTTGGCGCTTGCCCACTGGTACGGCAGCCGCACGTAGATGACATGCCCCGGCTTCATGCCCGCCAGTACAAGGAAGACCTTTTTGCGGTCGGCGCTCACGTTGGCGGAGAGGACTTTCATGCGGGTTTGGTCAACTTTCGGCCCGCCGTAATCCTTCGTCGGCACATAGCGCCACTGCTCCACTTGGTACTCGGCAGCGGCCCAGCCGTCGCCTTCTTCCAGCGGCTCGGTGAACTCGATTTCCACGCCGTTGCTCTTCGCCCGCACGGCCAGCATCTCGAAGGTCGGCTTGCCGTTGTACTTCAGGCGCTGGAGGCCGTAGTTGAGCTTGTCGCCGTTCATGTCCTTCCAATTGCCGGGGTTGCCGATGCCGCCGACGTAGAGCGCCCCATCCGGCCCCCACACCATGCGGTTGACTCCCGCCTCCAAACCCTGCGTGAAACGGAACACGCAACCTTGGTACTCGCCGTTGATTTTTTCCACGAAAACCCGCTTTACGCCGCCGTGCGTCACCTCGCCGTGCATCATCTGGCCCTTGTACGGGCTGTCGTCGGTGAAGGCGAGCGGGGTGCTGGGCGAGTTGCCGATTTCGTCCTGCGGCAGCCAGACGACGGGCGGTTTCATGGTCAAATTGGCCGTGCCAGCGAAGTCCACGGCACGGCTGCCGAAGAACGCACCGGGCGTGATGTGCAGGATTTTGCTGCTTGGCAGCCAATCGCCCTGATTGTCGGCGTTGAAAATCTCGCCGTCCACCCCGATGCCGATGCCGTTGGGTGTGCGCAGGCCGCTGGCGATGAACTCGATGCTGCCGTCTTTTTCGCTGATTTTAAAAGTGCGACCCCGGTCGTGCGGCTGCGTGGGAGCGCCAGCGCCGCCGGGCAGGATGTCCGTGGCGAGGCTGCCATAAAAGTAGCCGTCTTTGTAAACAAGGCCGAAGGCGAACTCGTGGAAATTGCTGCTCACGCCCCAACTGTTGCAAACCGTGTAGTATTCGTCAATCAGGCCGTCCTTGTCGTTGTCCACGAGCTTGGTGAGTTCCTGTTTTTGCAAAACATAAATCGCATCGCCGACCACCTTGAGGCCGAGCGGCTCTGCGAGACCATTGGCGATTTTCTTGACCTTCATCTTCGAGGGGTCGCCGCTCTGGGCATTTTCCACGATGTAAACTCCGCCTTCGGCATCCCAGGTGCTGACGACGAGACGGCCATCGGACAAGAAATCCATGCCGCCAACTTTTGGCAAAAAGTCCGCAGGGCGAGCTTGCGCCAAATCATAGCTGGGGTGAACGCCCGACACGTAACCCTTGTCGCCGGGGATTTTGGAGCCAGCGCCCAAAGCCACGCTGCCGATGCCCGTGGGCTGCATACTTTTTTCGTGTGCGAGAATTGCCCCCGGCACGATTTCGAACTTGCCGCCACCATCATCGAAGGATTTCCATTGGAACGAGACCATATTGCCGCCGCCGCCTTCAAAATATTCCAAGCTGAAGGGGTGCAGGCCCGCCTTGAGCTGCACCTCGCCGTCCTTGGGTTCGTCGCCGTGGAGTCCGTCGTTGTCTACCACTTTTTGCCCATCAATGTAGAGTACGCTGCCGTCGTCGCTGATGGTGCGGAAGACGTAGTTGTTATCCTTCGGGATTTTCAGGTAGCCTTCGGCAACGAGGCCGAAGTTGTCCGTCAGCTCGCCAAAATCGGCAGCCGTGGCGTGGAGTTGCGGCACGATGCCCTCGAAAACGGGCTTGGGCAGCGGCTGCATATCGGCCACTTTCGTCAGCTTCCTTTTGTCCAAAAACTGATAGACCCTGACCACCGCACCGGGATAGATGTCTTCCTCCTTCACGCCCGTTTTGGCCTCCAAGACCGGGGTGTTCGCCTTCGCCTTATTTTCCGGGATGCTTGCGATTTTAGCCTCTTCGAGGCTATCGAGGCCCATGATGTATTTCACCATGATGTTGATGTCGTTGTCGGGCAGGTCGGCATGGGTGCTCATGGCGGCTTGGCCCCAGTTGCCAGCGCCGCCGTTCTTCACCTTAGCGGCCAGCATGTCGAGGTTGTCGGCGGTGTTGTTGTAGCGCTTCGCAATGTCCACGTAAGCCGGCCCGACGGTCTGTACGAAGGTGTTGTGGCAGCTTTTGCAGTCAGCCTTGGCGATGATGCGCAGGCCAAGCGGCACTTCTTCTTCGTCCTCTGCCCCTTCGATTTTGTTGGTGTTCTCCAGCATCGGTTTTTTGGTGAAAAACGCAGCAAAACGGGTGCTACCGTTGGATTTCAGCGTAAGTTGCCCGTCGAGGTCAAGACCGCTCAATCCGTTGAATTTCCGGTCGGTCTTGCCCGTCACTTGCCATTGGCCATCGGTTTCCACGGCGCTTTCGAGGGAGATGGAGCTGAGGTTGGTGACCAAAACGACCTTTGCCCCATCGGGCACGTCGCTGGTGGTATATAACCGTTCGAGGCCAACCTGCCCGCCCCCTTGGGGCTCGCCCTTGGCGGCGTACTCTGGCTGCTCGCTGACCTTGATTTTGCTGCCATCGGCGAGCAATAGTTCATAGTTGAAAGTCACCTGCCCCTTGTCGAAGCGGTGGCCCCGGTACTGCACCTTGGGCGTCTCCTCTTTACCGCCCACGACGACCCGCCAAGGCTCGGCGTGGTT
This sequence comes from uncultured Saprospiraceae bacterium, assembly GCA_964508135.1. GTDB lineage: Bacteria > Bacteroidota > Bacteroidia > Chitinophagales > Saprospiraceae > UBA6168. Next base: position 38,466 of record CAZDSU010000010.1, on the reverse strand, counting down.
GTTCACGAACCAGCTATTGCCCAGGCTCGAAGGCTGTGGGCCATGCACGGTGGTGTAAACCGCCCCGTCGAAGTTCACCGAGCCTTTCCAGCACTTGTACACGGCGCAGGTGGCGGTGTTGTAGGCCACCCACATATCGTCGTGCAGCCCCACCGTGGCGATGCGGGGGATGGAGTCGAGCACGGAGCGGAATACCCAGGGGTCTTGTGGGCGGTCGTAGCTGGTGGCTTCTTTTTTACAAGCAAAAACAGTGGCGAAGGCTGCTACGAGGAGCAGTAGGCGATAGGTTAGCTTCATTTTTCAGTGAATTGAACTGGTATGTTTGGTCAAGGCGGGCTAAAGGTAGGGAATGGGCGGGGTTTTTTAGTGGGGCATTATAGGACGAACGGTTGATAATTTTCTGGATTAATGAGTTGGAAAGTGGCCTCCGGGTAATCAGTCGTCCAGGGAATGGGCGGCTTTGCTTTTTTATTGCCGAACTTGAATTCACACCCATCGAGCTTACCGCCGCCTTCTTCGACGTAATCCAATTCGGCTCCATTGTAGGTGCGCCAAAAATAACCGCTGGCAAACTTGAACTGGTAGGCAAGTTTTTTCCGGCGCTCGGTCAACAAAAAATTTTCCCAGAGTTGCCCGGCGTCGTTGCGTTGGGAGAGGTCGTTGAAATTGTCCAAGATGGCATTGCGGACGCCGAGGTCAACGAAGTAGAACTTTTCCATTTTGGAAATTTCCTTGCGCATGTTGCGGCTGAAGCCGGAAAGCCGGAAGATGACGAAGGATTTTTCCAAGAGGTCGAGATAGCGCAGAACGGTTTCCTGGTTCAGTTGGAGGCTGTTCCCCAACTCTTTCAAAGAAACCAGCGAACCGACCTGAAAAGCAAGCAGTCGCAGCAGACTGTTCAGTTTGACGGAATGGCGGATGCCGCTCAGTTCGAGGATATCCTTGTAGAGGTAGGCGGAGGTCAGTTCCTTTAAATAGATGGATTTGCCTTGGCCGCTTCCTTGGGACAATACCTCAGGGTAGGTGCCGAAAATCAGCCAATTTTCCAATTGGTCGTCCATCTCGAATGGCGTCATTTGCTGGCGCAGTTCCGTCAGTCCGATGGGGTGCAGCACGAAAGTGCGGGTACGGCCAGTGAGCGGTTCCTTCACCCGGTTGGCAAGGTCGAAAGAGGAGGAGCCAGTGGCGATGATTTTCAGGTCAGGCAGGGAGTCGTGGAGGATTTTGAGGTTGATGCCGATGTCGGGAATCCGTTGTGCCTCGTCCACGAACAGCACCTCGAAGTCATCCACAAGCCGCCGCATCTTGGTCAGGTCACGGCTGGACAATACCTCGATGTACTTGCTCTCATCGGCGTTTATTTCCAAGCTTTTGAGCGGCAGCTGCGACAGAACCTGCCTCGCCAGCGTCGTTTTGCCTACCTGCCTTGGGCCGTACAGGATGGCGATTTTCCGCTCGTTGCGCAAGCAGTCCAAGATGGGTTGTTGAAAGGCTCTCGAAATCATTTGTACTAATTTTTACGGTTTATCCGCAAAATTAGTACAAATTATTACGGGTAACAACTTTTCGGTAATACTTGATGAATAGTTGTTCAAGAAGCGAGTGGCGTTTTGGTGTAGGAGGCCGTTGTTTATCCTGAACCTTTAATAAATACCTCGATTTATTTGTAAGAAATTCCGAAAAATCCGACATTTGACGAAAAATCCGTCAAATGCTTGCGAACAACCTGAAATACTTGCGAAAGCAGCGTAAGGAGACACAAGAACATGTGGCGGATACGCTTGGCATCAACAGGTCAACCTATTCCGGGTACGAACAGGGGAAGAGTGAACCAATCTCCAGTTTAGCTATAAAAATTTCTGATTATTTCAACGTCAAGGTTGACGAGCTACTCAAATCCGATTTGGACATTCCGCTTTTTCGGCAAAAAATTTCTGAGCCTCCCAGTATTTATGCAGACGGATTGAGGGTAGTTGCCGTAACAGTTTCCGAAAAACAACAAGGCAATATTGAGTTAGTTCCTGTAAATGCAGTGGCAGGCTACACCACTGGGTTCAGTAGTCCCGAGTTCATTCAGGACTTGCCTCGCTTCAACTTGCCAGGATTGCCCGAAGGAACTTACCGAGCCTTTGAAGTTGAAGGAAAGTCAATGCCACCGATTCACGAGGGGTTTATTGTTGTAGGAAGTTACGTAGAACACTGGAAGGATTTGAAAGATGGAAAGCGTTACGTGCTGGTGTTGAGGAATGAAGGTGTAGTTTTCAAAAGAATCGTCAACGAAGTAGGGCAAAATAAGAAACTTGTTTTGTGTTCCGATAATCCCAAGTTTTTGCCTTTTACGGTCTCCGTTGTCGATGTTCTGGAAGCATGGGAGATGGTCGCTTATGTCGGTTTCCCTGACGACCCAACAAATGCAAGCGAAGCTATTTTCGACAAATTACTAGCCATCGAACAGAAGCTAAACTTACTGACCGCTAACAATCGCTAAATGAGGTACTGCAAATGACTGCCGGATTGGATATCATTGATTTGCTAGATTTTACGCTAGGTGTCGTTGACATGAAGGCAGATGTAGGCGGCTTGCCAGCATTGAAGCTGCATTTTGTGAACCAAGTCAAAGCCAACGACTTTGGGGTTGATGCGATTTATTTTTCGGGAGAGTACCCATCTGTTTATTTCAAGGCTGTACCAGATTTTCAGGAGCCAGCATTAAAAAAACTTCTCGCGATTCAGCGAAAAATCTGGAATCAAGGCAAAGTACCCTTTTTGTATGCTGAAAGCCCCTTTGAGATTAGGGTTTACAATTGCTACGAAAAACCTCGGAAAGAGGTAAAGGACGCTGACGAAATCGAACTCTATCGGGCATCCAAAAAAGCCGTAGAAGACCTTAATTTACTGAAAGAGGTCTTCAACAAGGTTTCTATCGAAACGGGCAATTTTTGGAAAAAAGACGATTACGCTAAGCTCGTCAAGAACGACACCCGTGTTGACAAAGCTTTGATAGAAAGCCTTAAAAATACCCGTGAAATACTTAAAGGCAAAGGGCTTACTAACGAAGTTATCCATGACTTGCTGCTTCGCTCACTGTTTCTGCTCTACCTGGAGGATAGGGGTGCTACTGACACCAGACTTTACGAAGGCAGGGAAAACTACTTCAAAGTGCTTGAAGACAAAGAAGCGGCATATTCGGTGTATGAGAAACTTGACGACCGCTTCAATGGCAACTTGTGCCCGGTGACTAAGACAGAAAAAGCACTGGTAACAAATGACCATCTTGCCGAAATACGAAACTGCTTCTATTCTGGTAGGACGTTATTCTTTGGCTGGCGTTATTTCGATTTCAAGGTCATTCCCATCCAACTCATTAGCGAGATTTACGAACATTTCCTGTCTGATGAAATTGGTACGGAAGAAAAAAATGCTTCGGGTACTTTTTATACCCCGCACCCCTTGTCTGAATTTGTTTTGAACGAGGTTTTGCCACATGCCTCAATCGATAACTCCAAGTACGACATCAAGATATTGGACATTACCTGCGGATCGGGGATATTTTTGGTCGAAAGTCTCAACCGTCTCCTCGACCGATGGCAGTTTGCTAACAAGGGTAAAAATCTAAATTTTGAAACTATCTGCCAAATCGTCAAGGACAATGTTTTTGGCATTGAAAAGGAGAAGGAAGCCATCAAAGTAGCGGCATTCAGTATTTACCTCGCCATGCTTGACCGACTGGAGCCTAAGATTCTTTGGCAGAACAAACGCTTCCCTTATCTAATTTACGAACCCGACGAGCAGGATGCCGACAAACAAGGGCATAACCTTTTTAGGATGAGCAGCCTTGGTTATGAAGAGGACAAAAGCAAACAAGGACGAAAGAAGAAGTATTTTAAAAAAGTCGAAATGCCATTTGAAGGCATTGAGTACGACCTGATTGTAGGGAATCCACCTTTTGGCGGGCGAAAAGTGAAACCAGATGTTAGGGCTTATTTAGAAAAGCATGGTTTTGGCAACGAAACCGTTGAGGCTTTCTTTCACCGTGCCACCGAGCTTTGTCCTGAAGGAAAAATTGCCTTGATTTCCACTAGCAAGGTACTATTCAATACGGGCGACAATCACCAGAACTTCCGGCGTTTCCTTTTTAACGACTGCTACGTGGACAAGGTCTATAACTTTTCCATCCTTCGCCGTGTGCCGCAAAGCCGGGGCAGGAATTTGTTCGCCTCCACGGTGCGACCAATAAGTGTATTTTTCTATTCTGCTGAAAAACCCGAACAGCAATCCGATAGGTTGATGTACTGTGCCCCGACCACAGCTATTAAGAACCGCATCATTGACGGCATCGCTATTGACCCAACCGATGTGAAGTATCTGCCGAGGGAGGAATGCCAAAAGCCTGACACAAAGATTTGGAAGGCGGCCATGTGGGGGACGGAGCGGGATTTTAGTTTATTCAAGCTGCATTGTAGCAAGGATTTAATAAAAGAAACAATTTCTCAGAATAAATGGAATTCCGGAGTTGGTTTTCAAGTATCAAAACCCCTCAAGTATATTAACTATGAAATTCAAAAGTTGCAGCATTTGCCTCCTGATAAACTGGAAAGGTACTACACGAAAATTGAAAAGACTACTTCAATCATTCGACATGAGTTCAGGAGATTGGGCTGTATAGATGCGTATAATTCACCGCACCTAATAATCAAGAGAGGTCAAGAAAATAATAGGCTTTGCGCCTCATTTATTGATTATGCTGCCTCGTTCAAAAGTATTGTTTTTGGAATTCATGCCTTTGGTGAAGAGGATAATTTGAAACTACTTTCTGCTTACCTGAATTCGGACTTGGCGACTTATTTAACTTTTTTGTCCTCCTCAAGTTGGGGAATAGAAAGAGAGATTGTGTACCCAGAGGAAATTTTGGATTTACCCGACCTCAGCTTCTCACTTTCCAGCGAAACCAAAAAACAAATAGTCAGTTTTATAGACAAAATCATTGCCATCCGCAAGAAAGAACCCACGGAAAAAGTAGTTCGTAAAAAAACAAATCAGCCAAGCCTGTTCGATAATTCAGCACAAGAGCAGGTAAATATTAGCCACCAAATAACTGAGTTGGAGCAAAAAATCGAATCTGCCCTTTGGGATGCTCTCAATCTCTCAGAAACCGATAAAGTCTTGATTGAAGATTTGCTTGACTACCAGCTTGACGCTTTTCAATCGGGGCAAAAATCGAAGGCGTTCAATCATTGTGAAATTGACGACACGAAGGCATATGCCCAATATTTATGCAAGACAATTAATGATTTTTTGAGCTACACGCCAGAGGTTTCTGTTTGGGCCTCAGTGTTTGACATCCCTGAATCTACACCACTGAATGTTGTCATTCTGCACTTTAACAGTGAACAAAAGCCTGCCACCATCCATGAACATCAAAGCAATGAAATTAACCAAGTTTTGCAGGAACTCGAACGATACACATACCAAGAGCACTCTGAAAGTATCTACTACCGCAAATTCCTTCGCTATTACAATGACGATATAGTTTACCTAGTCAAACCCAACGAAAAACGCTTCTGGTCTCGCTCCATGGGATTGAATGATGCGGATGAAATTACCCTCGAAATACTAACTACCGAACATGAGCGGGAGAGCCAATGATAAAATCATACAAGCTGCAAAGTTCAACTTTGTCATGCGCTGTCTCGAAGCATTACAACGGGGCTATGGCCGAATGGTATCAGATGGTCAGTATGATGTGAATTGGAAAGAAGATAAACTGACGGCTCACCTTGTTGAGAAAGTTAAACTAACCGGATTTTTGCGCTCCTATCAAATATCGGTCAATCACCAGCCGCCCATTTATTCTGAGGAAGTTATTTATGGAGAGGATGACCCATCAGAAGCACCAAGAGTAGATTTCAAGTTCACCACATGGCACCGCAAAATGGAACTAGATTTCTACGCCGAAGCCAAAAACCTTTCTGAAAATGATTGGATAAAAAAAGAGGGTTCGAGTGTGAATGCCTCAAACTACAGGGCCAGATATATTGACACAGGTATTGAAAACTTCCTCTCCGAGAGATACCCCGAAGGTTGCCTTTTGGGTTATGTTGTTCAAGGCGAAACAGAAAGGGTTATTGCAGGTGTCAACAAACTAATTCAAACTCGTAGACAACTTCCACGGATTGGTTTGATTCAAAAAGACACCAGGATACCATTGCCCAATTGCTATTTTTCATCCCATACTTTGGACAGCCGGAACTTTACTATTTGGCATGTTTTCATGCAATTTAGTAGAGGGAAGTAAATTATTTAAACCTTGCTGCATCACTAAGGAACGGATTTTAAATAAAGTATCAATTTTCGTTTGACGGATTTTTTGTCATTCTACAAGAATCCATCTTGGCTGAACAAAACCTTCTTGATGTTCACGGTTTCTTTCAGGATGAGAGAATAACTCGTTGAGTAGATTTGATACTTTATTTAAAACTCGTTCCTAAATCACAATTTGACAAAAAAACCGACGACAAGACTCCATCCCACCGCCGTTTCCCGTCTCCGACTGCCCACTGCGAACTGTCGGAACTGCCAACTCACTTCCCACCCCCCGGATCCCCCTCCCCATACTGCACCTTCACCGGCTCGTCAATGCGGATGACTTTTACTTCGGTGCGGCGGTTGTACTGTTGTTCGTCGTCGGAGCAGTCCACGCCGTCGGCGCAGCGGTTGCGGATTTGGGTTTCGCCAAGGCCGAGCGCCTTGATGCGGCTGCCACGAATGCCCTTCTGGATGAGGTAGCGCTTGGCCGATTCGGCCCGTTTGAGCGAGAGTTCGAGGTTGTATTGGTCGTTGCCCCGGCTGTCAGTGTGGGCCGTCAGTTCGACCTCCATGCTGGGGTATTGCTTCATCAGTTGGGCGAGGGCGTCGAGTTCTTCGCCTGCGCCCCGGCGGATGATGTACTGGTTGAAGTCGTAGTAGATGTTTTCCAACAAAATCACGCTGCCGGAGCGGATGGGCTCTTTGACGACCTTGTCGCCATCGGAGGGAGTTAGTCGCAGGTTGACGTCGAGCGGCTGCGTGCCTTGCAGGTTTTTGGTGGAAACATTGGCGGAGTTGCTGTTGTAGCCCGATTTTTCGGCGGTCACGAGGTAGTCGCCGTTGGCGGGCAGGCAGTAGTCAAAGCCACCACTGGCATTGGTGCGCATGAGTTCTTCTTTGCCAGTGCTTTGGTCAATGATGCGCACCAGGGCATTTGGCACGGGGGTGCCGTAGCCCTGCACGGTCACGAGGCCGTCAAGGGCTTTGCAGGTGCGGGTCTTGAGCGGCACCCAGATGGTCTGCGTACCGGTCGCTTCTTCCGTGGAGTATTGTATCTCGCCGTCGGCGTAGCCATCTTTGGTGACGAGTATCAAGTAGTGTTTACCTTGGCGCAGGGTGCTGCTGACCGTGCCGTTGATGTCGGTGAAAAGGGAAGGCTTGCCGAGGTCGCTGGCGTTTTTGCGCACGAGCTTCATGCGCAGCTCGCCATTTTCCGAAGGCAAAAGTTCCACGTCGTACAGGTCGTTGCCCTCCATGTAGCCATCCTCCGACTGCTGGAACAACCGTACGCCCGCATCGGAGATGCGCTCGTTGGTGGCCTCGTCGTATGCGATGATGGCGGCGTTGAGTACGGGTGTTTCGTCGTTGAGGATGGAGCCGTCGGCCTCGAACATGTAGATGTCGTCGCCGCCGCTGCCGCCGGGGCGGTCGCTGGCGAAGTAGCCCCTTGTCGCCGCCGAATTGATGATGAAGCCGAGGTCGTCGGTGGCGGAGTTGAGTGGGGTGCCCAGGTTGGTCAGCGGGCCCCATTCGTTGCTGCTGATGTCAATCATGAAGATGTCCAGGCCACCTTCGCCGCCCCGGCCGTTGGTCGAAAAGAACAGCGTACCGAACTCGTGGAGGAACGGGAATACCTCGTTGCCATTGGTGTTGACGTCAGGGCCAAGGTTGATGGGCTTCGACCAATCTTCGCCTTTTTTCTCCACGAAGTAGAGGTCGTAACCGCCGTAGCCACCGGGCATGTCGGAGGAGAAAAACAGCCGCTTGCCATCAGCGGAGAGCGTGGGGTGCTGGCAGGAGTAGTCGTCGTTGTTGAACGGGAGTGCCTTGATGCCTTCCCAATCCAATTGCCCACGCCGAGCCTCATAAATCTTCAAGGTCACCTTGCCCTTGGAGTTGGCCTTTGCGATACCACTTTCGAGGTTGTTGCGGGTGAAGTACATCAGGTTGTTGTCACGGCTGAACGAGACGGGGCCTTCGTGTACCTGCGAATTGATGGTGACGGAAAATGAGCGCCCCGACTGCGGCAAGTACTGGTTGTCCATCTCCGCATAAAAAAGCTCGAAAAATGGCTTACCCGTGTTGGAATCTATCGGTCCGTTTTTGTGGAACGAGACGTACACGATGCCATTTTGGTAAAATGACGGGGAAAACTCATAGCCGGGACCGTTGACGCCCTTGGCGTTTTGCAAAGCGATGCTGCGCTTTCCTGTTCCTTTTTCGTAGAGTTTGTCGGAGCTTTTGGACTTGGAGCTTTGCTGCTGCGCCGACATGCAAAACGGTACTATCAAAACTGCCAAGCTGAACATCAATTTTTTCATGGATGAACCAATGATTGAATGTATGATATGGAAAGGGGTTGTTTGGGTTTTAGGGTCTCAAAGACTGTGTTTTATAACATTGGTTGGGGGCCATTTAGTATTCAAGTGGCCGACATAAATAGAAAGGCTGGCCATTTGAAACCAGCCTTTCTACTTCATTTTTCTTAGAAAAACCGTGGGTTTACGTACTCTTTGTCCCCTTCTGTCTTGCCGATACAGTAGCGGATGGAGGCTTCGATGCTGCCGTTGGAGTAGTCCTTGATGTCGGAAATTGTCATATCGTATGACAGTCCAAACGTGATGTTTTTCGTAAGCTGTGCGGCCAGCAGAATGTCCAACGACTCGCCGGTGCCACTCTCTTTGTTGCCGCCGAGGCGGTAGGTAAGGCCGACCACGTAACTGTTCTCAATGACCAAACTCAAGTTTGCATCAAAATCTATCGGTGCTCCGGTTGCGTATTTCAGCAGGGCCTGCGGTTTCAGTTCCAAGGATGCGTTAATGGGCAACGTCACGCCGCCCATCACGTAAGTGTGCTGCACCTCTCTCGAAATAATGATGTCCGAGTCGGCGTAGTCAATATTGTTTTCCAAAAGCCGGGGAGCGGACAGGCCAATGTAAAACTTGTCGGTGTTGTAGTAAAGCCCAGTTCCGAAGTTGAACAAAAACTTGTCACGGGTGCCGCCGGGGATGCTTCCATCCTCTTCTTTTGGCTGCGTGGCTGTTGTTTTTTGAAAATCTTGCTCCATTGAGCGCAATGAACCTTGTATGCCGAGGCCGAGCATCCCCTTGCCCAAGCGCACCCGGTAGGAGTAGGCGAGGTCCACGTTGTACATGGTGGTGATGCCGATGGTGTGCCGGTACAGGTTGGCGCCGATGCCTACCCGCTGGTTGTTCAGCGGCATGTTAAAGGTGGCAATGGCCATGGAAGGCGCACCGTCGAGGCCGAGCCACTGTTGGCGGTAGATACAGGTCACGCAGGGCGACTCTTGGCTGCCCGCAAAACCGGGATTATACCCTAGCTTGTAGTACATGAACTGCGTGTTGGCGGGCTGCTGCTGGGCATACAGCATGGCTGCGCCGAAAGTGCAGAATATGATGGTGGTGATGAAGTTTTTCATGTTGAAATTGGAAATTGGGAAATTGGAAATTGAGAAATTGGGGGGTTGTCGTGGACAATTTCCCAATTCCCAATTCCCAATTTCTATTTATCGTTGGATGATTAAATAGCCGGACATTGGTTTTTCGCCATTGCCCAAATCAATGATAAAGAAATACGTGGATGGGGGCAGGTCTTCGCCATCGAAAGTGCCTTCCCAGTCATTGTTGTACGGTGCGGCGTGGAATACTTCGTCGCCCCACTGGTTGAAAATGCTGACCACGTTGTTCGGATGCCTGCCGCCGTCGGCAAGACAAGGAATGATGAAGGCGTCGTTCATCCCGTCCTTGTTCGGTGTGATGATGGTCGGCACGGTGCAAGTGGCGTCCTCGCCCACGTAAAAGAAAACGACTGCCGTTGCACAGGCACATCCCTCTTGGCAAACCTTGTAGGTGGCGCTGTCCAAGCCAACGAAATTGATGTCGGCTTCGTAAGTTAATATCCCACTCGACCCCAACTCTATCGTACCATGGGCGGGTGGTGTCACAATGCTCGCCGTTGCGGCACCAAGGATGTTGTCGTTGAAAAGGACATTTACGAAGCCAGTTCCAGCAAACGGAATGCTGGTTTCGTCGTTCGTTGCTGTTAGCACTACATAGTCCACAATGATGGAATCAAAGGAGTTTTCGCCGCAAGCACCGCCATTTATTGTCCAGACGAGGATGTTCTCCCCAACCTGAAGGTTGCAGGCCGTCGTGGTGGATTGAGTTGGCGCCGCAAAGGTTATCGCCGAGTTCGGGCTGCTCCAAGTACCCACACCGCTGAGGGCTGCAATGGCCGAAACCTGCGTACAACGCTGAACCGCTTCGCCACAGGCGATGAAATCACCACCTGCAAAAGCGCTCTCGTTGGTCACGGTCACCAACACTGCATCGGACGACATGCCACATCCGCCATCAATCGTCCAAGTGAACACATAACTGTTGCCGGGCACAAGGCCAGTGACCTGTGAAGTATTGTCGGCTGGGTCAACGATGTTGACGCCAAGGCTGGCTTGCGAAGCTGGTTGTGTCCAGAATCCGATGTTCGAAGATGGCAGTACCGCATTCAAGCTGGCAATGTTGGTATAGCAAATCGTAATCGGGTCTCCAGCATCCGCATCTTCCAGGAAGTCAACGTAAACGCTCATCTCATCGCTGGAATAGTCAACACATGCGCCGTTGGACAACGACCATTGGAACACGTAGTTCTGCCCCGGCACGATACCCGAAACCGTGGTGCTGGCCTCGTCCGGGTTGGCAATGACCACGCCTGAGGGATTTCCATTTACCAAAGCCCAAAGCCCGGTGCCTGCCGTCGGCACGGTGGCCGAGAGTTGAATGATGTCGCCCTCGCAGCCAATGATGTCGGCACCCGCTTCCGCTTGGTTGCCTGGGATGGTGTTCAGTGTCACCACCGTCGGTACGGAAGGTGTGGAGTTGCATCCGTTCAAGGTGGCGATGACGTAGAATTCCTCCGTGCCGTTGCCGTACTGTGTGGGGTTGGGCACTTGGAAGTTGATGGAAGGCGTGGCCGCTCCGAGCGGTTGGCCGTTTACATCGTACCAAATGTAGGTTGCTCCAGGTGTTGCCGAGTTGGCGGTCACGCTCAACATCACGTTGTCGTTGTTGGCACAATATGGTCCAGCGTTGATGGCCGTGGGCACGTCCGGTTTGTCATTCACCGTTACGTTCACCGATACGATATCAGACCAACAGCCATTCACTTTTTTGCGGACGGTGTAGGTGCCTGCATTCAGCGCCGGGTTCGCGTTGGAAACCACTGGGTTGCAAACCGAAGAACTAAAGCCGCTCGGCCCAGTCCATTCGTAGATGGCGCCCGTCGTGCAGTTCACGCTGAGTGTCAATGTTTGCCCTTCGCAAACTGGGCTGTTGCTCGTCACTTGCACCGAAGGTGCCGGGTTTACTATCAAGTTCACCGTACCAGATGTACCTGATTGGCAGTCGTTTACGCTGTAATTCACGGTGTATGGCCCTGAGTCCGTAACCGTAAGGTTGCTGAGCGTCAGCGATGGTGTGCTGGTCGTGTAATCACCGGACGGCGTGTGCCAAATGTACGTCACGTTAGGCCCAGGGTATGGGCTTGTGGCGATGGTCACAGCGTCGCCCACGCAGTACGGGTTGATGATGCCCGTAGGTGGTGTCGGTGTACCAATGACCTGAGGAACGGCTACGTTTAGTGTAGCTGGCAGCGAGCTGCAACCCTGCGCATTGGTGACCACCAGCGTGTAGGTCCCGCTGTTGCCAAATGTGGCGTTCGGGATGGTGGCGATGGCGTTCACGGAAGTGTAGCCGTTCGGGCCTGTCCAGAGGTACTGGTAAGTGCCGTTGTCAATCGGGAAGACCGTTGACACCAGCTCCACGTTCACCGGGCCGCTAGGGCAGGCTGGGGCGTTGCTGCTGACGCTGGTGATGTCCACCCTGTCAATGACGCTAACTTCCACAGAACTCGTAACGGAACAACCGTACTGGTTTGTCACTATCAGGGTGTAATTGCCGCTGTTGTTGGTGTTGACGTTCGTGATGACCGGGTTCTGGAGCGCTGTGGTCTGTCCATTCGGGTATATCCAGAAGAAGCTCACGTTTTGCGAAGCAGAAGAAGCCGAAAGTTGTACCGATTGTCCTTCGCAAACCTGCGTTGGGTTGGCTGCTGCCGAAACCGCCTCCGGCGGAAGCACGATGTAAACCGTCACTGGCGGCGAAACCACAGAAACGCAAGGGTTGCCAATGGCTTGCACCGTCCATTGCCCAGCATGTTGGGCGATGTTGGCGCTCGGTATCGTGAGCACGTTGGTGGAGGTGTTGATAGTGGAAAACGTTGGTGTCGTCCAAAGGTATGACACTGCACCAGCCACGTTGGTGGAGGTAAGTGTGAGCGTTGTGCCTTGACAAGCTGGCGTGCCTTGGCTCGTTGAATTGGAGATGAAAGGTTGCGCTGGCTGGCTGACCACCGTCACTGCAACCGTGGCCGGAACGGAGGGGCAACCGTTCTTGGAAACTACCAATGTGTAGATGCCGCTGTTGCAAAGCGTTGCGCCTACAATCGGTGCTGGGCTGCAACTGAAAGATTCGTAGCCGCAGGGACCAGTCCAATGGCATGTTGTACCGGCGGCATTGTTGATGGAGTTGAGCAGAATGTCCTCGCCCTCGCAAAGGATGATGCTCGTTGGCGAGGGCATGGCCGTTGGCGAAGCTTCCACCGCAACCGTGATTGGGTCTGATGGTGTGGACTGGCAGCCGTTGCGCTCCACCACTACATAAAACGTGAACATGCCCGAAGCGGGCGGAGCCATCGAATAATTCGGCACTGTCGTCGTGCCGATGAGCACACCGGGCGCATTGCCACTGTACCATTTATAAATCACGGTGCTGCCGCAAACCGATGGGGTGTTCAACTGCACATTTTCAGAAGAACAAATAATTGCGTCCGCTGCTTGCAGCGTAGGTTTTTGAAGCGGGAGCATGTCGCAGGTAACTTGCACCACACCCACAGCATCGCAGCCCGTAAGTCCTTGAATCACAACGTTGTAGAAACCGAGGTTGCCCTGGTTTGCATCCATAATAACCGGATTTTGCACGTAGGCAAATGGAAGGCCCTGCGGGTTGTACCAGACGTACTGGTAGGGATTGTTGCCGCCACCAGGCGCTGCTGGTGGGTTGGCGAATAGCGACAAATCATCGCTGCCACAGGTGCTGATAATGGTAGGGGATGGCCCCAGTACCGACACGTTGACGAAGGTGTTGCAGGTGGAAACATTGCCGGAGGCGTCTGTCACCGTCAGCGTCACCGGGTTTGGGTTAAAGTCTGCGTCGTTGCAAGTCACCGAGTTGGGCGTTACCGTCATGGAGACGATGCTGCAGTTGTCGGAGCTGCCCAGGTCAATTTCAGATGGGAAAATCGTTTGTGAAACAATGCCCGAAGGATTGATTTCCACGAAAGTGGGGCCGCAGAGCGCCACTGGCGGTTCCACATCGTTCAGCGTTACATTGAACGAACAGCTGCCGGGGTTGCCTGCCAAGTCGGTTGCACCATATGTGAAAGTGGTCGTGCCCTGGTTGAGCGTGTAGGTTTCGGCTGCCAGCGGTGGCGTCAGTGTCACTTGGCTGATTGTCGTAGCGCCCGAAGCGGAGAAGGTAGGCGCAACACTTTGGTAGCTGAAAGTAGCGTAAATAAAGCTGCCGTCCGTGTCGCCGTTTGAGTTTACTGCCAAGGGGTCGCAGGGGTTGATGCCCCAGCCCGGTCCGGCTGGCGGTATCGGGTAGCTCATGTACGACACAGCGGTTATTTCAATGCTCCCGGCGGAAGCCCAGGCGTTGAAGGTGGCGGCGGGAATGGTGAACACCGCCGTGCTGGGCGTGTTGCAGTCGCCCGGCGTCACGTTCGGCTGGCCGTTGGAGGTGGTGCCGAGGAAGTTGCCGTCGTTGTCATAAATTTGAAAATAGGCGCCCACCGAGTCCACGTCGCCCTGGATGGTGATGATGAGCTGCACCCCGCCCGGCGTCGCATTGCCTTGCAATCCACTGAAAGTGAACGTCTTGTCGTTGGCCACGTAGTCGTTCAGGTTCGGGTTGTAGTTGAAGGTGATGAGTCGGCCGAGCGAGTCAACCGGCTGGTCCTGTGTGGTTGGCGTCGTCACGGCGCAATTGTCGGTGATGGACGAGAAAAGCGGAATCAGCACATCCTGCGTACACTCGCCGTAGTTGAGGTTGATGCTCACGCTCGGGGGGCAGGCGATCGCTGGTGCTTCGTTGTCATCCACCGTTACTTCAAAGCTGCACGTGGTTTCGTTTGCTGCGCAATCGGTGAAAAAGTAGGTCACGCTCGTCGTGCCTTGCCCGAAAGACTCCGACACGGGTGCTATCGGGGACACCAGTGTGCGAGCACCACCGTTCAAGCTGTACTCGAATTTGAGGTTGGCCGGGAACTCCGTCGTGTAGCTCAGGTCGGCAGTGACTGAGCCGTTGGGGCAAATGGGGTTGATGGAAAAACGGCCTGGTTGTGCTACTGGAATGTTTGGCTTCACAGTCAACGTCAGTACGCCATCGAACGCCCAAGCGTTGACTTGTGCCGTGGTCAGGGTAAATGAGGTAATCGTGTCGGAGCACTGGGTCGGGGTGTGCGCCACGGCACCGAGTACCGAGCCATCTTCGCCATAAACCATGAAAAATTCGGTCGGCTCCTCAGCGTCCACGTTGTTCAAAATGATGTCAAGCGTAGCGTTCGAGGTAGCGATGAATGGCGGACCGGGTACGCCAAAGTTGAAAACCAGGTCGTTCACTGGTGTCTCGACGGGATCCATCCCGCCTGGTATAGTCAGAATTTGCGTAAGCGAAAAGTTCTGCGCTGCAGCCACGTTGCCGCACTCCTCAATAATTTCTGGGAGAGCCAGTGTCAGTAGTGCATCGCACTGGCCGGGGTCGGTGTCGGTGAGGATGTCGGTGGGGCAGTTGGTCAGCACGGGGGCTGTGTTGTCAGTCACCGTGAAAGTTGCCGTGGTCGTGTCACGGTTGCCGCATTTGTCCTCCACAATAAAGTTTACCGTCCTGGTGCGGTAGATGCCAAGGGTTGGGCTTGCGCAATTTGGCGCAGCCAAGGTCGCATTCGTGTTTGTCCCAGCGTTGTAGGCGAACCAGCTCAGGTCGGTGCTGCCTGTGCAGTTGTCCGAGGCGACGGCGTTGCCGTGGTTTGCCACCCAGGCGCTGAAGACGTTGTCCGCATTCACTGCATCGTCGCAGGTGATAGCTTGGTTTTGGGCTTGTGTGCCCACAACCGGGTTCTTGTTGTCGGTGACGGTGATGATTTGCAGGCCCTGAATGGAGTTGTTGCAAGCATCCGTTATCAGCCAAGGGCGCTTGAGCACGTAGCTGTGGTCGCAAGACCCGGCCACGAGCGTATCGGGCAGTTGGGTGTAGAAAGCAAGGGTATCGCAATTGTCGCTGACCATGGTCGGCACCCCAGTGATGTTGATGTTGCCCACGTTGGCACAATCAACCGTGAGATCGGCGGGGAACACTGCCGTCGGTGGTATAGTGTCCACAATCGTGATGGTTTGTGTTTTGGAAACGGCGTTGAGACAGGGGTCGGTCACCGTCCAAGTGCGCAGGATGGTTTTTGCTTGTGGGCAAATGCCATTGTTGACTATGTTGGACAACGTGATGTTTAAGACTGACGAGCAGTTGTCCGCCACGTTGCTGTAAGAGCCAAGGGTGAGGGTGTCAATGGGTGTCCCGCAGTTCACCATCGTGTCGGCTGGGATGTCGAAGCTTGGCAGACCAGTGTCCTCGACGTTGATGGTTTGCGAAGCAGTCACTATGTTGCCACAACCATCGTTTACCGACCAGCTCCGAATGATGGTGTAGTCGTAATGGTTGCAAGTCGAGGTGTTGGCCGATTGAGAATTGGTTTGGTTAAAAGCGACCATCAAACCCACAGCACAGTTGTCCGTTGCCGTCACATTGGCGACGGAAGGGATGGGGTCATCGCAATCAATAATCGCATCGGCGGGCGCCCCGGCCAAAACGGGCAGCGTCGTGTCCGTGATGGTGTAGGTGGCAGTGGCGCTGTCCACATTCCCCGAAATGTCCTCCACGTAAAACGTGACGGTCACGGTACCGCAGTTATTGGTGAATGTGGCTGGGCCGTTATTATAAATGGTGTCAATGCCGCAGTTGTCAAAATCTGCTTGATGGGCAATAAGCGAGTCCATTTGGGTTTGCCGCCAGCCAGCGTAGTCGTCCACCTCACAGGCGACCGTGTCGCTTACGAGGTTGATGTCAATCACCGGAGGTATTGTGTCAACGAAAGAAATGTTGAAGCACAGCGTGTCTTTCACACTGCTCGGGGAGGTGATGATGTAGTGTACAGTGACGGTGGTTCCGGCAGGAACCATACTGCCAATGGGATACCCGCCCGGCGGCACGAACTCTACAAAGGAGGAAACGGGGTTTCCAGAAATCTGGATGAAAGTGCTTGGACTGCTCAGCACTCCTTCGCAAGATGCGTTCACGTAAACTGTGTCGGGCCCACAATAGGCTAATGTAAATACATCACCTGTGCAGGATTGCTTGAAGCCGCCTGGGCAAAGCGGGTCAGGCACCTGGATTGGTGTGCCACACTCGCACTGGGCGACAAGCTGTAATGTACATGGGATTAGGCTCATTGCGAACAATAGTCGCAACTGCCACTTGAGGAGTAATCGGTTCGTCATACCTCGTTTTTTTTACCGGTTTAAATTTAAAAAAAGATGGGTTTTCAGGATTTCTTGACCTGAGAAGCGATGCAGTTTCCTTTACGAAAAACAAGATGAACTGTTCACCAGTATCTCTGGCAAATCATAGTATCAGCTTCGTTTTTTATTCATGGAGAACAAGACCCGGTGGCAAAAAGCTACTTGCCGGGAAAAAGAAAAAAATAGGAGATAGGGTTGTAAAAGGACTACAATCGGCTTCATAGGAAAAAAATGTTCATGGGATGATAAAAGTCTGAGTGAAGTTTTCGCTCCGTTTTAAATCGGCTGCCAAGGTAGGAACTTTTGCAATTTCCGCCGACAAATTTTTTTTTTAAAATTTGTAAACAGCTTAAAATGAGCAAAAAATTTGCCCGCTTCAAACTAAAAACGGGTGCAAGGCGCTGCCTTCGGCCTGCATTTTTTTTTGCAGGTTGAGGGTCAGGCGCTTGCACCCGTTGGCTACAACTGAATTTTTTGCTGGGTAGGGTGGCCTCCTAAAGTTCACTCACCCACCATCCACGTCAGGGCCGTCCGCTTTTCTCCGTCTTCCAGCACCAACTGGTACGCACCCGCCGCCAGTCCCCTCGGCAGCAAGTACTCCGTGGCGGCCATCTGCTCCGCAAACACCAGCCGCCCCTGCGCATCGAAGACCCGTAGCATCATGCCAGGATTGGCCGCATCCAGCACCAACCTCGCACCTGCCTTGCCCGACGGGTTCGGCACGATGGCCGCCCCGAACGGGTTGGCCGAGACCTCCCCAGCCGCATTTGCGAAGCCCACGAAGAAGCTGAACGTGGCCGTGCAGCCCTGCGAGTCCGTGACGGTGAGCGAATAGTTGCCGGTCGGTACATTCATTAGGTTCTGGGTCATGGCTGCATTGCTCCAAGCAAATTGATATCCGCTACCCGTGCCGCCCGCCACGTCGGTGAGCGTAACGCCACCGTCCGCTGCGGTGGGGCTACTGGCGTTGGCGATGGTGTCCGCGGCGGTGATTTCGAGGTACTCCGCAATGTCGGCGCTGGCCGTGGCGGTGCAGCCGTTGGCGTCCGTGACGGTGAGGCCGTAGCTGCCAGCCGGGAGGTTTTCAAAGCCATCGCCCCACAAAAGGCCGTAGGGCGGCGTGCCGCCCGTGGGCAGTGCGGTCAACATGCCATTGGAATCCCCAAAGCAGAGCGTTGGCGGCTGCGCCGAAATGCCCGCCAGCAGTGCGGGCGGTGCGGTGATGCCCACCCCAACGGTGTCCGGGCAGCCGTGCTCGTCGGTGACGGTGACGGTGTGCCAGCCTGGTGAAAGCGTGGTCATGGCAGTTGCAGCCCCGTTGTCCCAGAGATAGTGGTAATCGGGTGTGCCGCCCGTGGCGTTGGCCGTGGCCGTGCCAAGTCCGCCGAAGCAGGGGGGCTGCACGGCCTCGATGCTGGCCATTACTTCCGTGGGTGCTTCCATCATAAAGCTCAGGTCGCCCACACAGCCGAACGCATCGGTGACGGTGGCCGAGTAGCTGCTTGCCCCAGTGGGGCCGCCGCCGATGCTGTCAATCATGGCCGTCGTATCGCTTATCGCATTGGGGCCGAACTGCCATTGGTAAGTGAAGGGTGCCGTGCCGCCGATGGGCTGCACGGTGGCGGTGCCGTCATCGGAGTCGTGGCAGGAGATGATGCCGATGTCGAGGCCGAGCTGCAGGCTGCCATCGGTGCCGATGGCCACGGAGCCTGTCAGGCTGCAGCCGTTGGCGTCGGTGAGGGTGACGGTGGCCGTGCCTGCGGGCAGGTTGGTGGCCGTGGCGGTGATGTCCGAATTTGACCACAGGTAGCCGAACGCCCCCGTGCCGCCAGCGGCGGCAATGGTGGCCGTGCCGCCCACGGTCTCCCCTGCGCCCTGCGGGCAAAGGACGGGCGTGGCCGTGAGCGATGCCGCAAGTGGCTGTGGCCCGACGATTTGCACGGCGATGGTGTCGCCCTCCATCTTGCCGTCCGTCACGGTGACGGAGTAGGTGCCGAGCGGTACTTGCAGTATGACAATAGCTGTGTCGGCGATGGCCGAGCCGCCCGGCCAGGCAATGAAGAACGGCGGGCAGCCGTGCGCCAGGTCCAGCGTCAGCGTACCCTGGATACCAGTGCAGGGCGGCTGCTCTACGCTTGCCGATGCGATGCCAAAACTGGGCGACTCGTATGCGCCCATGTCCACGGTGCCGCCCTGGATGCGGGGCGAGCCTTCTATGTCCGTCAGGATGCCGAGGGAGTCCACGATGGCGTTGCTGCCTGCGTTGCGGGCGGGGGAGCAGGGGTGGAGGCGGTAGTCACCTGCGGCAGTATCGAGGAACATCGGGTCTTCGAGGTACACCATGCCGGGGCCGCAGGTGACGGGGGAGGAGGAGATGGAGGCGCAGTCGGGAGCGTCGGTAAGCGAATAGGAAATAGTTGCTTTGCCAGATATTATTTTTGAATTTCCTATAGCATTATTGAATATTATGGAGTTATTTAATGAAAACTTTAATGTGCTGCCATATTTTACAAACACACCCCCGTTATCTGAACCCATTCCAATACTCTCATTATTGCTTGCAGTAGAATTCGAACACAATATGTCAGCATTTGAACTAACCAATGCTACTGCAGCAAAATAAGCAGAGTTATGAAGAAATTCACAACTTACTACATTAATTTTTCCGGATTGAAGATATAAGCATCCATTACTGCTAGTACCTACATTTGCTATAAAACGGCATCTAAATAAATTTAAATCGGAGTAATAAATGTCAACTGGAGCATCGCCAATTGTAGTGTTTAACAAGAAGGAACAGGAGTCTATGTTAACTATACTTAAACCTACATTGGTTAAAATTGAGATAGCACTACCTGAGCCACTTCCTAAATCAAAATTTTCAATAAATGAACATTTGCTAATTTTTAAATCAATAGTTTGTCCATTGTTTTCCTGGTAAATTCCACCACCAAGGTCTAAATTACTGTTATGTTCAAAATTGCAATGGGAAAATGACAGCCCCAATGAACCATAGTTATTGTTGTGATTGAATGCCCCACCAGAGTGGGCAAAATTGCCCGAAAATATACAAGAATCTATCTTCATTTCCAATCTGATGCTGCTTCCTTGTTTGAATATCCCACCGCCATCTTGGGCTGTGTTGTTCGTGAAGGCACAATATGCAATAAGGGGAGTAACGCTGCCTGATGCATTGCTCCTCATATAAATAGCGCCACCATAGTTGTTGGCATGGTTGGCCATGAACTTGCAGTTCAGGATGGAAGGGCGGGAATCTTCGGTCATAGAAGCACTGATGAGGTACATGCCACCCCCGCTTTTTGTCCTTCCTGTGGAAGGTTCGGCTTGTACCGTACTGTTCGCATTGCCTCCTGTAATGACAAATCCATCCAATATGGTCGTCGAGTCCACAAAACTGGCAAAAACGACCGTAAACGAGTTGTCGGTACTGTCGCCCGGTACGCCAATATCGCCGCTCAATATGGTGGGGTTTGCGTTCCAGTCCCGTTGGTTTAGCTGTGTCTCACTACCGGAAAAGCCGCCGAACATGCGCATCCCGTTTTTCAGGTTAAAGGAAAAATTCCGGTTTGCAGTGGGGGTTGGAAGATATGTGCCAGTCGCTACCCAAAGCGTGTCGCCATAATCGGCAGCGGTCAAGGCATCCTGCATATCGAGATAGGCATTGGGCCAGGAACTGCCGTCGTTGTTGCCGCCTGGTACATTGGCATTGACGTAAAGGATGGTTGCGGAAAGATGAGCGGAGATATAAGTAATAAAGCTGAGTACGAGTAGGTATCGCTTCATGGGAAGAATTATTTAAGATTTAGTTTGAGTAATTTTGTCATTGCCGAAGGCAATCCCTGCGTCAAGTTTGACCGCATATCTGACGCAGGGATTGCCTTCGGCAATGACAAAACAAGAAAAACAAGGCAATTATTCCCTGACCACCTTACCGGACTGGGATTGCTTGTTGGTCTTCACCTGCCAGGTGAAGACGCCCGTGCCCCAGCGGGAGGTCTTGTCAAAGACGATTTCCCGTTCGCCCGGTTCGGTGTATTCGTTCCAGGTGGCGACTACCCTGCCCAGCGCATCATAGATGGTGACATCTACGTAGGCCGCTTCCTTTAGGGCCACGCTCAACCGCAGTTCGTCCCTGAACGGGTTGGGGGCGGTTGTCACGGACAGTATATCTGCGAGAGGCAGCCTGGATGGTTCGGTCTCGTATTCCAGTTTCAAGCTGTTGGCACTGCCGTTCGATTCGTAAGCTGCCCCAAACAGGACATCATCGTCCAGGCTGAAAAGTCCGGCCATGTCCCTGATGTCCCGGTTTGCCTTGAAGCGAAGGCTGAAAACGGGCGCATAGCCTCTGAAAGGCACGGTTTCCGCATTGCGTTCGTACCAAAGTACCCGCAGCTTGCCGTCTTTCGCACCCGTGAGACCGAAATTGCCAATGTTCATGCCTTCCAAATCGGATGGCAACACTTCCAGGAATTCAAGTTGTGCTGGGTCGAAACGAAGGCCTGCCTGCCAGGCAACAAGGTCGGTCGGGCTGTTCAGATAAAAATCAACGACCATATCTTCCCCTTTGCCCATGCTTGTTTTGTTGGGCACATAAACCAGGTCAGTATTGACTCGGCTCCTTTCCTCGGATTGGTTGCCAGTAAAAAAATCACAATAATGGCTGTTGTTGACGTCACCTACTTTGATGGCCACGAAATCCGCAGTTTGCGACGGGTTTCCCGCAGAAAAATTGAGCGTGACGCACTCTGGAAATTCCGGTTCGAAAGGATTTAGTGGGTTTGGAAAGACGAAACTCTTGTCCACAAAGCGCCATGAAGTGTTGTCCGGAAATTCAGGGTTGATAAGTAATATCAATTTTCTGATTTCAACCATATCAAGAGTGGTCACGCTTTTCGACTT
Organism: uncultured Saprospiraceae bacterium; assembly: GCA_964508135.1. Classification (GTDB taxonomy): domain Bacteria; phylum Bacteroidota; class Bacteroidia; order Chitinophagales; family Saprospiraceae; genus UBA6168. Next base: position 16,535 of record CAZDSU010000010.1, on the reverse strand, counting down.
ATTTACATCCGCAGCAATGATTTTGTACGGAGAGCCAAGCAGCTCTATGCCCAAAATATGCTTGCGAATGATTACCAAGTCAAAGGTAGTGACCCCATTCAGGGGATTGATGTCTTTGAATGGCTTAATTGAGAAGGTATTGATGTTCGAGCAATCGACATTCGAAAAATTAAGGTTGTAGTCCCCTGTGCAACTCACCACGGTCGGCACAACATGGTCGCAAGGCCCTGACAATGTGGTGCCGCAACTGCTGCCCGCTTCCGAACCTCTGATAAAGATACCTGAGTTGTACGTGCTTCCAACCAACTCGACCGGTACGTCAATACCTTCATCCTCCTCATTGTCTATCGAGCCACCCACCGCAAAGTTCATGCAGGGCGTACAAAAGCTGTGGGACCCTACGGTAACGTCTTCAGGGTGGCAAGGCCCCTGGTTGTTGTTCAATTCAAATATGGTTTGCATCTCGAACTGTACATCGTTTACGCAACCTGTACCGTTAACAACCACGTCGAAAAGCAATAACGTGGAGGGCAAGTTGTTCAACAAAGGGGCGCAATACTCGAAAACAATGGTATTGCCCAACAGGTAGCCAACATTGCCAATCGGGGCGGCGCCCAATGGAACAGTCGGGGGGCATTGATTGGCATTGCCGGGCAGTGAAAACGTTGAACTCGGAATGACCGAAATAATCAGGTTGTTTGGGTTCTGCATGGACACCCTGGCGGTAAGGCTTTTCCAGGTTGCCAGGTTTGAGATTGATTTGATGGCCTGTACCGCAAAAGCCTTTTGACATCCTGAAACCGGGAAAGTTGAACTGGTCAAGCTGATTTTTGCGTCCTGGCAGTAGGTGCAGTTATTAAGCTGTGGCAAAAATTGACTGCCGCTTGCTTCATCAAATCCAGGCACACATTCGTCGTTAGTGTTGAAAACCTTGATTGAAGCGGTTTTGGCATCAATGGTAAGCAGCTTGGTGCCATTGTCGCCTTGGTAAATTACCCTAAAATACATGCCATCCGTTAGGACAAAAGGGGTCTGTGGGTTTGGCTTCATGAAAGTAATTTCACAACTGCCCATGCCGGGTGGGCAATCATAGCTTGAGTTGATGCCCGCAGGAGGTACAATTGAAAAAATGCTTAGGTTGCCCGTTTGGGTTGTGGTTAAGCTCATGTCGAGTTTGCTCAGTTGAACGGAAGTGGGGATATCACCCACATCCAGCACCCTGGCCACGATGTCAAAGGCCGATTGGCAGTTGCCAAGCCCTGAAGTGACCGGCTTAAACGAAAAACTGACCGCTGGATAACCACTGCACGGTAAAATGCCCGGGAAAAGGACAGCGCAAGCAGGTGGAGTAAGTGTACAGCAGCTACCTGCATTATCTGAAACACGCAGGTACTCGACGTTAATATCGGCCCGCCCCAGGATATTGTCCAAGCCTTCCGGGGGTTTTATGGAGAAGGCAAGTATGCTGAGCGTTGCGCCTGGAAGAATAACACCGTTGCCCGTGATGGTGCCAAAATGGAAGTAGTGGAAATCACCGGTATGCGACTCGGAAGCAGGGTTATTCAAGGGAACAGTACTTTCCGCAAAGTAGTTTTCCCAATCGGTCACGTCGGGCAGGGTATTGTAGAAATCGGTCAATTTTATCTTCAAATCAAGGTCGGACAAGGTGATTGTTGAAGTGCCAGTGTTTGTAAGGTCGAGGTAAATCGGCACCTCGGCGTGGTCGGTGGAAGTGAAAATACCGTTAATTGGCGGGGGAGCCAGGGGGTCGCTTGTAAATTTTGCGGAAAGGTTGGGAAGCCCGTTATTACAGGTATTGGTTTGCGTTAGGTTGGCAAAAGAACCTTGAATGTTGTTGCAGGTTGTGTTACACCCACTGCTCAGTGGTTGATTTATCTTCGCTACAACCGTTGCGGTGATATTCACTGTAGCCCCTTCATCAACAAGTACATAAGCATCAAAAAATGGCGTGTTTATATCGCCTGTTGGAATTGAATAGGTTACATTGGGTTGGCACTGCACCGTCCAAAATAGAATTGTCGGTGTAACCAACACCGCTGGGCCACCGGGTACATTTGGGACTTGTGCGTTTAGTACAGGGTCAAAAACGCCGTTTCCCGTTAAGGTAACCGTAATCGCAAGGTCAGTTGCTAAGAAAGGTGACGGCCCGCCATTTGGGAAGATAAAATAAAAACGTTTCTTCTGGATAAGGCAGTTTTGGTAACTTGGGTCATCGTTGTTGCTAAAGTGAAGCCCATTGTAGTAGTTACAGTTGGTTGGTGGCTGTGCCTCAACCCTCCCTAAGAAAAGAAAAGAAAAGAAAAGAAAAGAAAAGAAAAGGTTTTGGCAAGGCTCCTTGCCCGTTCGTAGAAAATTGTGTTTTTCATTCGAATATTGGTTTGAAAAAGTGAGTAATCGGTTCATCAACATGCAATCAATAGGATTTATGCTGGCCGAAGGGCGGCCATACGGGATTTATCAAGGTAGGTAAGCGTCAACAAAATATGCGGGGAAGGTAGCAATAGTTTTGGCACCTAATCAACATGGGACAAAACTTTAACATTTGGAGGACTGGCAAAAGGGCTTTGCTCATCGGGCTGGTTGATAAAAAAAGCCCGCTGCATCGCCCTTTCGCAAGCAAGCGCATAGCGCCAATTGTCCGTCAGCTATCGCCTTTCAAATGTCGGCACTGCCTTCGGCAAAATCAAAGGTATTTTCACGTGTTTCTTATCTGCTGGCATTTCCACTTCAGGTTTGGTTGTTGCCACAGTTGCCGACTCCCTGTCAAAATGGTAGCCGGGCGCAGACATCGGCTGCCCTTCTTCACTGCTGGACGCCTTGCTATCTGCCCGGTTATCAAGCTTTGGCAAATGGATTACCGGGTCGTGAGTTGGCGAGGTCATCACATCTTCCTGTTCCTGCTGCTCGAACTGGAGGTTCAGTGATTTTATCTGGTTGGCTGGCATGGCATAGTCGTACAGATATAGCCCGTATTTCTCAATGGTGGCAATCAGGTACTCTGCATAATCGGGCTTCGTGGCATAGCCTGCGGCCTTGAGGCCGTATGCCCATCCCTTGTAATCGTAAGCGTTGAGTTTAAGAAGCGGTTGGTAGCGCCTGTTTTCCAGCAGAAACTTGGAGTGGTCAGCGAACGATTCCTCGATGTTGGGGTATTGGCGGAAGCTGGACGAATCCGGGTCGTCGTCCTTGGCCTTGACCACGGGGCCTGTCCAGCCGTTGTTGCCCTTGATGCAAAAATAGTTGTTGGCGAGCTTGGCAACATAGCCATCTCCCCAGCCCGACTCGACAATGGCCTGTGCAAGGGTGATACTGGCTGGAATGCCGTACTGCCTCATTTGGTCCACTGCCAAATTGGCCCAGGTCTCGATAAAAAGTTGTTGTTTGAAATCAGGAATGTAGTTGGCGGACGCCGGTTTCGGCAATAAGAAAATGAAGCCTACGGATAGGATGTGTAGCAATCTCATGTTCCAGAAAATTTAGTGGCTGGTCGTCCATCGAAAAACGGTAGCTGCCTACTCCATGAAGGATGGCCTTAAGCCCACCATCCGCATCAATCAGCCGCCCTAGCCTTTTTTTAAACTTTAATGTGTAGTGTAATTTCTTTTCTCTAACCCAAGGAACATAGGAGGAATTCGGTCTTCTCTAGTTGGTTTAATCTCCTGTTTGATATTTGTGTAATCTTTAATGCCAAGAGCAAGAAGAATACCAGCTTTTGAAAAAACAGGTTTTAAATTTAATTTTTATAAAATATTTATTCAACACTAAATCAAATACTTGGAGTTTGCATTTTTATTCGAAAAAATACAACATGCAAAATGAATAAATTTATAAAATTCTGAATTTTAACGCTTTGTAGTGCTTTTTGGCAAATTAGTTGCTTGTTTTAATAATGTGTCGCCAAATTCAGCGCACACCTGGAACATTCTTTTTTACCGACAGCACCGTGTGTTGTTTCAAGAAGGTGCGAATATTTTAAATACCCGTACCTCTTTTACCAACTCAACAGCGCTACAAAAGCCGAGAGCGATATGAGAAGGTTACCAATCACCGCACTGATTCTCGTTTTTGCCACCGCACTATTTTATGCCCAAGGCCAGGGCTTTCAAGAGAAAGCTGGTTTTGAACTTGAAGCACAGCATTTTTATGAACAGGCCGACGCATTTTACGACGCAGGCGCAATGGAGCCTGCCGCCGAATACTATGCTGCCGCCTTTGAGGCCGACCCTCAGCACACCAAGGCACTCTATAACCTTGCGCTCACCAATTTTCAACTTAAGAACTACGGGAAAGCCGAAATTGCGCTGGAAAAGCTTTTTCAACTGAACCCTGCGGACACGACAGCTTATGAGCTGTACGGCCACACCCTACTTCAAAAGGGGCAACCCGACCGTGCCATAGATTGCTTTAACATGGTGCTATACGCCGAACCAACCGATGCCCGCTACGTGCACCGGGCACTGGCAAAAATCAGTACCCACCACACCAATGATGCATTGAACGACTTCGACGAGGCGCTTCGGCTCAACCCCCAAAACTTCGACGCCAGCTTGGGCAAGGGCATCGCACTGATGGAGTTGGGTCAACCAAAACTTGCCGCTGCATGGCTTGACCAAGCGCTGTCCATCCGCCAAGGTGATGCAACGGCGCTGACCAACCTCGGCGTCATCAAGTATCAAATGGGCGAAAAAGCGGAAGCAATGGAAGCCTTCCGGGAAGCGCTCCAGTCTTCCCGGCAGAGCGACATCTTTCTGGCCAGGGCAAAATGCTACTTGCTCGACCACAATTACAGCGATGCCATTGCCGATGCCAGGGAGGCCATGCTGCTCGACGGTGAAAATGCGGAAGTGTACGCCTTCATCGGCGATGTCGAGGTGGAAAAAGGTGCCATCAATGATGCCATCGAAAGCTTCGGCATAGCCATTGACCTGAAGCCCGGCCATGCCAACTACTACCTGTGCAGGGCCGAAGCCAACATCAAAGGCAAGATGTACTATGACGCCGTAAGTGACCTTTATCGGGCCTTGGACCTAGAGCCGTACAACCCAGATGCCAGGCTGCTGCTCCAGACCGCTTACCGCCATATTGACGCCGACGTACTAGGCCAGTCGCTGTCGGAGAACAACCACTGAAGATTTGTAAGGCCAGTTTAGAAACTATGTGAGATTAAATTTTCAGCATCAATATTCCTCATTCCCGAATCATGCCGGGCCGCAGCGTTGTGGCCCGGCTTTTTTTTGACATAAGCCAACCTTTAGCTGAGAAGATGATTTGATAGGATTCGGGAAATAATAGGCTGAAAGCCAATGCTTTAATTCTACTTCGCTCATTCATCATCAACAAATGAGGCATGTCAACAATGGGGGAATTGATATTTTGATTTTGTTTATTATTGTCAGAATACTACTTTTGCCCGACTACACTATGAAATCACTGTCAAACACGAAATTTTCTTACGCTGAAACACAACGACAGTACAATTTCTTTTAAAAACTTACTGATACTATGCTAGTTACTACACCAGTTAGAACCCGCTACTCGGATAACGATCTGGCGGAATTTAGGGCCATTATTGTCGAAAAATTGGACAAAGCCAACCAGCAGCTCAAGTTTTACCTACGTCAAATGACTGAAATGGCCGACAATGAAGACGGCAAAATCAAGAACTTGGATGATGCCGTTGGCTCAGTTGAGCGGGAGTACCTCAACTCCCTTGCCGTGCGCCAGCGCAACCACATCCAGCACCTGGAAAGCGCACTGCTCCGTATCGAAAACAAAGTGTACGGTGTTTGTCGAGCCACGGGGAAGCTCATTTCAAAGGAACGCCTGCTGGCCGTGCCACATGCTACTTTGAGCGTAGATGCCAAGCGAAAGGGTTTGTCATAGCCCATTTTTCTCACAGACCAAAACCGAATAGTGATTGTGCAGTAGGCACAATCACTATTTTTATTTTCTCAATGCACAAACAATTTTGAACTTTGCCTTTTCGTATCCGCTTTGTTTTAGCGTTACATCATTAGGTAAAAGTCAAAAAAATAGCACCGTTTTGAATAAATCACTCAAAATAGCACTTATCATCCTCGGCGTTTTGGTCATTGACCAGTGGCTGAAAATTTGGATAAAAACCAACCTCGCCTATGGCGAAGAAATACCGTTGCTTGGTCAATCTTGGGCACTTATCCACTTTGTAGAAAACGAAGGCATGGCCTTTGGCATCACGCTCGGTGGCGATTACGGCAAGCTTGCCCTCAGCCTTTTTCGCATCGCAGCCGTCTGCTTTCTGATGTATTACCTCCGCATGTTGTTGCGCTCAAACGTGTCCTTTGGCCTCATTGCCAGCTTTTCCCTTATCCTCGCAGGTGCCATTGGCAATATCATTGACAGTGCTTTTTACGGCCTCATTTTTTCCCAAACTCCTTACCACGGAGGTGTGGCCACCATGTTTCCTGAAGATGGCGGCTATGCCGGATTTTTGCACGGCAAAGTGGTGGACATGTTCTACTTCCCGATGTTCGAGGGCTTTTTCCCAGATTGGTTACCGCTGTGGGGAGGCGAGCATTTCCAGTTTTTTAGGCCTGTATTCAACGTGGCCGATGCCGCCATCACAGTTGGCGTGCTCAGCCTGCTCATTTTCTTCCGCAGCTTTTTCAGCTCACAGGCCGACCAGGTGCTGATTGAAGGCGGCGAAAAAACGGACGATGAAACCACCCTCAACCCAGGGGCGGTAAGGTCTGCTGACTAAGCGGCAATTCTGGCCTTAATTTGTTGAAAATCAATACCTTGTTAAATCCGAAAGTCTGCCGTGAGAACTGGCAGTTCGTTTCTATTTTCTTTTTTGGTAAAAAATCATCCCTGTTTCAGCGCAGCGCTCCTCAGTCGCTGAAGGAAAGGTGAGGCAAAAATGAACCCCTGCAACAATTCATTGTCGCTGGTTAGCACCTCGTCTTTGCTTCCTTGCCAAGCCAAAAAGCCCTCGTGCAAGTAGGCAATGTTGTCACCGATTTCCATCACCGAGTTCATGTCGTGGGTATTGATGATGGTCGTCATATTGTGCTCGTAAGTAATGTCCTGGATGAGTTCGTCAATGACCAGCGCGGTACGGGGGTCGAGGCCGGAGTTGGGCTCGTCGCAAAATAGGTACTTGGGTTCCATGACGATTGCGCGAGCAATGCCAACCCGTTTTTGCATGCCGCCCGATAGTTCGGAAGGGTATTTTTGGTGGGCACCGGAAAGGCCGACCCGCTCTAAGCACAGGTCAACCTGCTTGTTTTTCTCGGCCAAAGTATCGTTGGTGAACATGTCGAGCGGGAACCGCACATTCTCTTGTACCTTCATCGAGTCAAAAAGCGCAGACCCTTGAAAGAGCATGCCCACCTCCAGCCTGATTGCCCGTACTTGCTTTTTGTTCAGGGAGAAAAAGTCCACATTATCATACCAAACCTTGCCGGAGCTTGGCTCCAACAGTCCCACCAATATTTTCAGGAAAACCGTCTTGCCCGCACCGCTACGCCCAATAATCAAGTTGGTCTTACCTGGGTTGAACTCCATGGAGACCCCCTTCAGCACCTCGTGGTCGTCAAACTGCTTGATTATGTTTTCCGCTCTAATCATCGTTTAAAAAATTAAAATCCTGCAATTTCGCAGCCCGCCAATCGTAAGTTGTAAATCAAAAAATCGTAAATCGTCTCACCCCGTAAGCAACACGGCAATCATGTAGTCAGATAGGAGAATCAAGATATTACTGAACACCACGGCGTTAGTGCTGGCCTTGCCAAGCTCGATATTGCCGCCCTTCACGAAGTAGCCCTGAAAACACGGCACAGTAGTAAGAATGAAGGCAAAAACCACTGCTTTCACGTACATCATGGTCACATTGTGTGGCAGAAAGAAAGCCCGTAGGCCCCGCTCATAATCGTCGGAAGAGAGTGTGCCAACTGGCACCGTGGCCAAGTAGCCACCGCCAATGGCCACGTAGGCCGACAGTGTGACCAACAACGGAATCATGAAAAGCGCCGCAATTATTTTTGGCAAAATCAGGTACGCTGCCGTGTTCACGCCCATCAGTTCCATGGCGTCAATATGCTCCTTTTGGCGCATGGTACCAAGTTCGGCGGCCATGTTGGAGCCCACCTTGCCTGCCAGTACCAGGCAGGTGATGGTTGGCGCCGACTCGATAATGGCCAGGTCACGCACGATGTACCCGATGTACCATTGGGGCACCAGCGTGCCATCCAGCTGGTAGGAAAACTGCACCGCCGCCACCGCTCCCATGAACACTGAAATCAGTGCCACGATGATGAGCGACCCGATTCCGATGTCCTCCATCTGCCGCATTGTTTCCTTCCAGTACATGCCGAGGTTTTCGGGCCTGGAAAAGGTCTGTCGAAGCAGCAAAATATAGCGGCCAATATGGTATAACAGGTTTGAAATCATTCAGTTACGTTAAAAAAAACTATGCTCCGTGGCAATTGCGGGAGTCGCTGTTTTTCAAAAAGGAAACAAACGTACACAAGAAAAGGCCGATGAAAAAATAATGTGGTCGCCAAAAAATGGAAATTGGGGAATTAATGGAAATTGGGAAATTGAAGCCTCATGCCAGTAAATCGAATCCTAACGGAACCCTCCCTGACAAACTGCCCAGTTCTTAATTCTACTTTGTTACTTTAGAATATTGAACATATCACTTTGGAAAGTAGGGGGTTTGGGGGCGGAACGCCCCCAAAGGCTCCCTCCCCCGACGAGCCGCCGAAGGCGGCGAGGAGGGGAAATGGCAGTTTTGATAAAGTTTTGGCGGCGCATCGCCCCACTTGGATAGATTTTTTTTTAAAGTAACAAAGCAGAATTAATTCCTAATTTCCAACCCCAAACGGCAGCACGTCCGGCTCAAAATCCTTCTTTGCGTTCCGCAAAAATTGCGCCCCGGTCTCCTGCACCGTCTGCGAAACGGGGGTGTACTGAAACGGGAAAACAGTCAGCGACTTTCGGTTGTCGTAAAAAAACGTTCGGGCACTGGAGCGGGCCGTTTGCTTGGTGATGAAGGGGGGCTGCCCCGTGATTTTGGAGGATAACCAAGCCACCCGCCAAGCCACCTCCCGGATGAGCGGGGTGACGGGAATCGTCGGCGGTACCACATCCACCGAGGCCGCTATTTCATCAAACAACCGCTTGAACGGCAGGCACTCGGCACTGAGGATGTAACGCTCTCCACTGACTTCGCTCTCCATCAGCAGCACCATGAACCGCACCACATCCCGCACGTCCACAAAGCCACTGGTGCCGAGCGGGTGGAACCGCAGTCCCTTCCATATATTGTGAAAAATCTGCCCGGTACTCGTTCGTCCTTTCCAAAAGCCGCTGCCCAGCACGTTGGCCGGGTTAACGATGACGGCGTTAAGCCCCTCGGCGATGCCCCGCCACACCTCCATCTCCGCCCAGTGTTTACTGACGCCATATGGGCTGTTGTATTCAGCGTCTTGCCAGATGGTCTGTTCGTCAATGGTCTGTTCTTTGGGCTTACGGCCAATGGCAGCGACGGAGCTGACATGCACCAGTTTTTCAATGCCGAAATCAAGGGCGAGGTTGACGACGTTGGCCGTGCCTTCTCTGTTGATTTTCAGCATGTTGCGGTTGTCCTTTTCGTGAAATGAGACAATCGCTGCGCAATGATAGACCTGCTCAACGCCCTGCATCGCCTCCTCAAGAGCCGGAATGTCCAACAGGTCGGCCTTCGCCCATTCCACCTTGTCGGCGGCGTCTTTCAACAGGGCCAAGGAGCTGTTCTGCAGGCGTGTGCAGCGCAGGTTGGAGTGGCCCTGCTGCAGCAAATACCGCACGAGGTAGGAGCCGATGAAGCCAGTGGCGCCCGTTATCAGGATTTTTTTTGTTGACATCTCGGAAAATAGTTGCTCATGCCGGAAAAGGTAAGCATAAAATTTGTGCTTGCATGAGCCAAATAGCAAACGTGATATATGGAAGAGGGTTCATGGCCTGGAGCCTCAAAACGGCGTTGCAAATTGGGCAACAACACGCCCTGCACCATAAAATGAAGTGCTTGAAATGTGTTGAAAATCAACTGATAATTGCTTGTTTGGTCACAAGCATTGATTCAATACCATTTACGGCTACTCCGCTGTGGATTAAAACCAAGGGCAAGAAAAATAACCCCTCCAAGGATAAATGCGCCAAGCGCAATGTAAATAATCAACATAGTTCCGTTTGTTTTTTGTTCTTGTTCAATTTTTCTTCGCTACAAGATTCCTAGCGCAAGACAGTTCCACAATTTTTGCCTGCAAAAATAACCCCTTTTTAACAAATATTTGGTTTCGCCACGATGGACTGTCCTGGTGGACATCAATTGTGGCGGCCAAGTTCAATAAAATATCTCAAGCCAAAAGGAATTTAGCTTGATTTTTTTGTGAAAAAACTTTCGGCAAGACCATTTTCGCCATTTAACTTGTGCCGTCGCAGAACCGCTCTGCGCTGTCCAAAATTCGTTAAAACCTATGCAAACCACCATCATCCGACACCTATCGCAAGACCCTGCCATGAAAAACCTGGTGGAAAAAATCCCCTTCCGGGAGCTGTCCGTCAACTCGAAGGGCGTTTACCTCGACTTGCTCGGGTCCATCATCAGCCAGCAGCTTTCCACCAAGGTGGCCAACGTCATCGCAGGGCGTTTCATCGCATTGTTCCCCGATGGTCAGCCACACCCCGAACTGCTGCTTGCCAAGAATATCGAGACACTGCGAACCGCCGGGCTTTCTAGGCAAAAAGCTGCGTACCTCCAAAACGTCGCTGATTTTTTCCAGCAGGAAAACCTCCTCGAAAAAGACTGGAGCGACATGGGCAACGACGAAATCATCCAATATTTGACCCAAATAAAAGGCGTGGGGAAATGGACAGTGGAGATGATTCTCATGTTCTCCCTTAGTCGCCCCGACGTGCTCCCGCTAGATGACCTCGGCATCCGTATGGCCATTGCCGGGCTGTACGACGTCACGGAAACTGGCAAGGCCATGCACCAAAAAATAAACGAAATTGCCACGATTTGGCAACCCTACCGCTCCTACGCTTGCCTGTACCTGTGGCGGCACAAGGATGGGGAGTGATGGAGTTGGCAGTTCGACAGTGTGCAGTTGGCAGGCAGGGGCTGCTCCAGTGCCTTCAACTGCCAACTGTCGAACTTCACCTCGCCGGACTTGTCCAAGACGACCCTGCGATGCGAAAGCGCCACGGCCACACTGCACACGCTCCGGCGAAGCCGACACCAACCCTTGGGCTGGCCACGATATTTTCCTCAATAACAACTTCGCCACGGTCTTCAATCCAAATATTGCTGGCGGGGTCGAACAGGCTGAGGCCGCTGTGCCCGATACTGATGCCGAGTGCCTGCGAAAGTGCGCCGGGACCTGCCGTCAGTTTGCGCTCCAAGCGGGACATGGCCCGTCGTTCAAGCATAATATCCACGTTGTCAATGGGTTGCACGGCACGTACCAGCACGGCATGGGCCATATCCTCCGGCCCCGTCACTACATTGAAAAGGTGGTGGATGCCGTAACACAGATAGACATAAGCCCGCCCTCCTTCCTGGAACATGACCTCGGTACGGGCGGTACGGCGGTTGCCGAAGGCGTGGCAAGCACGGTCGTCGGGCGCACGGTAGGCTTCCGTTTCCACGATTTTACCAGCGGTCAATTGCCCGTCAAAGCTGGTGACAAGGTACTTTCCAAGCAGGTCTTTTGCGACTTGCACGACGTCGGGACGGGTGTAGAAATGGGCGGGGAGCATTGGAAATTGGGAATCTTTAGGCCATTTTTTTCTTTCGTGAAAACAATATGTAAAGTACTGGGGTCAAGTATAAACTGGCCAATGTACCTACTGCCAAGCCGCCAATGACCGCCAACGCCAGTGGTCTTTGCAGTTCGGCACCTAAGCCTTCGGTGAAAAAAACCGGTGCTAAAGTAACTACTGTCGGCAAAGAAGTAATCAAAATAGAACGCAACCTCATCCTGCCTCCTTCGTGGATAGCATCCAGTAGCGGCATCTCTTTCGACAGGTTGTTGATGATGTCCACCTTCAGGATGGCATCGTTGACCACCACGCCGCTCATCACAATCAAGCCGATGACCGTCATGGCATTGACCGACTGGCCGCCGAGCCAAAGCAGTGCCACCGCTCCCGACATGGAAACCGGTACCGCCACCAGCACCAGCAGCGGCAGGGACAAGGACTCGAACTGCGCCGCCAGTATCAGGAACAACAGGGCAAGCGACACGCTGAACACGAACCAAAGCTCCTTCACTGCCGACATATCCTCGAAATATTGCCCCGAAAAACCCACCGTCAAGCCGGGCCATTGCGGAGCAGCAGCACGGATATTTTGCTGCACTGCCTGCCAGTCCTTACCGCGGGTTTGTCCTGCCCTGCCGTACAGGTCAACCACCAGCGCCTCGCCGCCCCGCCCGGCCAGTATCGTTTTCGGGGCAACTTCCATTCTTTGCTTCACGAAGGTAGAAAGCGGCAATAGCTGCCCGCTCTCGCTGCGCACTTGTGCAGTTTCGAGCATTGTGGCAAACTGCCCAGCCCCGGCCCCAATGCCCACGGGGATGAACTTGCCCCCACTTTGTACATGTCCGATATTGTTGCGGTTGAGGAGCGTCCGCAAACGCTCGTACAGTTGTGTTGGCTGCACGTTGTACCGAAGGGCGGCCTCCTTGTCCAGTTCCAGCACTACCTGCTGTTGCTGTGGCGGGGCATTGTAAGTGAAGCCCTGTTGCGTCAGGTAATCCAACACGGGCTTTGCCGCTTCCATGGTGGGGGCTGCATGCTGGTCGGCGCTTTGCAGGTGCAGCGACAGGGGTGGTTGGTTGCCCCCAAACACCTGGTCGAACAGGGTCTTGGCTGGTTCGGCTGCAATGACAGCATTAGGATGTTTGTCCTTAAAATATACCAGCAACTTTTTACTGGTCTCCTCCAAAGGTATTTTTGTTCGGATAAAAACGGTGGCCTCGTTGGAGGACTGCTCTTCGGTTTCCAGTAGGAACTGCCACTCACCGAGCAGGGCAATTGTTTCAGAAAAATCGTTTTTGAAAAAAAGCAAGAATGCGGCGATGCGTCCATGACTTTCCTCCAATGCCAAGGGTTCGTTCCAGTCAATTTTAACTGTCAGTGTGTCGCGGGTGATGGGCGGGAACAGCGACTTAGGCGCATTGGACAGCCACCAAAAACTGCCCGCCATCAGCATGATGGCCAACATTGCCACAAGCCCTTTTCGCCGAAGGCACCAATCCACGGAGCGGGTGAACAACAAAGTCCATTTGCTGGCTGCTTTGTTGATAGCCGAAGGCCGTTCTGTCCCCGTGTTCATCAGCACAGGAAGCAACAGCCAAGCGATGAAGACCGAACATCCGAGCGCTACAGTGATGCTCACGGCTTGGTCGAAAAACAGTGCCCCAGACAGGCCGCTCATGAACACCATCGGCACGAAAACGGCGCAGGTGGTGAGCGTGGAGCTGACCATCGGCGGCAGTATCTCGTTGGCGCCCTGCACACAGGCTTCCCGCCGGGGCATGCCCTGCCGCCGTTTCAGGCCGATGTTTTCCATTACTACGATGTCGTTGTCTATCATCATGCCCAGCCCCAGTATGAGGCCTGCCAGCGAGATGATGTTGATGGTGAGGCCCAGCATGGATAGGGCAGCCAGCGAGGTGGTCAGCGCCAGCGGCACTGTGAGGCCAACCCAAAGCGTGGCCCGCCAACTGCGGTAGAAAAGCCAGGTGACCAGCAGTACGGCCAGCAGCCCGTACCAAAGGTTGTCCTGGAGGTTGGAGATGGACACGTCGAGCAGTTCCGTCTGGTCGAGCGAGAGATGGAAGTCGAGCAGTGAGTAGTCATTTCCCAATTCCTTCATCAGCTTCGCAAAATCGGTGCGGAGGTCGAACAGGCTGGCATCGGCCTGTTTGCGGATGCTGAAAATGATGGCCTCCTGCCCGTTGAAGAGGTAATGCCCCCGGATCGGCTGTGCTTCCAGTGACACGTCGGCGAGGTCACCGACTGTGAGGCTGCGCCTGCCCACTCGGATGGACACGGCGGCTATTTCCGAAGGGGAACGCAATTGACTAGCCATGCGGAGGTTGTACTCATAGGCACCGTCCCGGAGCAGGAAGTTGCCAAGCTGCTGGTTGTTTTCCCGGAAGACTTGCGCCAGCTTGCCCTCGTCGAGGCCGAGGCTTTGCATGACATCTGTTTTTGGCCATACGGCAATGGACGGCTCGGCGTAGCCGCTGGCGTCGGCAAAGGCCACCTGTGGCAGTTGCTCGATACGCCGCTTGATGGCCGTGAGGGCCAGTTCGCTGAGTTCGAGCGGGTCCACTGTGCCCGCTTTTTTCGTCACGACGCTGAGGTAGAAAACAGGAAGGTCGGTCTGCGTGGCCTTGAGGATTCGGGGTCGTTCCAGGTCACGGGGCAGCAGGGGCAGCAGTTGGTCTATCTTCTCGTTGGCCTCGATGAAGGCGAGGTCGGCATCGGTGCCGAAGTCGAAGTCGAGTTCGATGACGGCAGCACTATTGCGGGTACGACTTTGGATGTCCTTGAGGTGTCGCAACTGCTGGAGTTGGTTGCGGAGTGGGCGCACTACGGCATCCTCCAGCTCACGGGCGCTGGCCCCCGGCTGCCGCACCTGCACCAGCGCACGGGGAATGTCCACCTCCGGCAGCAGGCCCACGGGGATGCGCATGGCAGCTGCCAACCCTATCAGGAGCAAGGCCAAAAAGCTCATGCCCACGGCAATGGGGCGGTCTATGAGGAAGTTGAGCATATTTTTTCGGTGGACGATTGACGGTGGACGGTGGACGGATGTGACAGCGGCTATTGCTTGCCGCCCACCGTCTGCCGCCCACCGTCCACCGTTACTTTGGCATCATGGTCGAGGTTGAGATTGCCCTCAAAGATAACGAGGTCGCCGGGTTTCAGTCCCTCACTAATGGCGGCGTGGGTGTCGTTCTCGTACAACAGGGTGACGTAATTCCACGTGGCGAGGCCCGAGGCCTCGTCGTAGGTGAAAACGACTGGCTTGCCTGAGCGCAGCACGACGGCGCTCTTTGGCACCACGAGTTGGTTGGGTATGCGCTTTTCGAGTACCACCCGGATGTTCATGCCTTCGAGCAGGCGAGCGGCGTGGCGGCGTAGGCCGTCGGGCTGGATGCGGGCATGGATGCGCACGAGGCCCCGCTCGTCCACCACGGGGTTGATGGCGCTGACGGTGGCCCGAAGCTCAGTGGTGGGGTCGGCGATGGGCTGCACCCGCACGGGCTGGCCGATGCTGGCCTGGACGGCTTCCTTTTCGAGCATGAAAAACACCGCTTCGTAGCTCATGGGGTCAATGAGGCGGCAGAGGGTTTCCCCTGCGCCCACCTGCTGGTGCGGCTTGGCCTTCACGTCGGCTACGGTGCCGCTGAACGGGGCGAGCAGGCGGCCCTGCTCCATGTCGTGTTCTATCTGCTTGATGGCGTGGCGAGCCTTTTTGTAGCCGCTTTGTATCTCGAAATTGTTGAGCACCTCGGCGCTAACGGAACCATCATCGCCGAAGGTGCCGCCGCCGAGGGCAATGAGGTCGTTCTTGTTGAAGGCGGCTTCTTCGAGTTGGAGTTTGGCCTGTTCGAGCTGCAGTTGCAGCGCCGAGGGGTCGAGTTGCGCCACGAGGTCGCCTTTTTGGAAGCGGCGGTTCTCGCTGGCTTCGAGGCGGAGGAGGAGGCCTGAGGTTTTCACTTTTAGCTCGGTTTGTAGGGTGGCCTGGAGGGTGCCAGTGGAGAAAGTGCGGAGGGGGAAGGGAGCGGTGGTGGCAGGGGTGTATTGGATAGCAGCGGGTGTTACTTTGGTATTTGTGAGCACCTTCGCTTCCATTTCCTCCGAAATATGGGAGGCCCTATCAGAACTAGGGCTACAGGCGCTGTGCAACGAAAATACGAGCACAAGAACAGTCAGACCTTGCAACTTGGAAGAGTATTGATACATCTGTTGGCTGCCGTGGTAATAACTCTGGCATCAGGCAAATATAGATGCAATCTTGTGAAATTTGTCCATAGGCCATAGAAAGTCCGTCATTGGTACTTTTTCTTGAGCTTTGCCAAGATGATGACAGGATTGCCCTCCTCCGGCACGGTTTGGGCGAACTGCTTGAACTTGCCACCGTTTGGGGCAGTTTGGCCGAGGCGGTAAACTGCATCTGGTTTTGCTCCTAATATCATGTAGCCATTGTACCCACCATAATGGTAGATAGGTATTGGGCCACCATCAAAATTGTTTGGTTTTTCCAATTCCGCCCTGTCAACATAAAAAGATTTCAAGGTTTTATTTTGCTTGTCGTAATAATTCCAATAAATTTTATTTGACAAGAAGTATTTGAAAAAGATGTTTTTTTCAAACTCTTCTATATTCCTGATAGACGAAATCTTGTCATCACCAGTATTATACTGTAAGCCGTTAGGATTTGTCGAAATGTGAAAAATAAAGGTAAGCCT
>CAZDSU010000009.1:71558-119944 GCA_964508135.1 uncultured Saprospiraceae bacterium | reverse complement strand
CTCTTATTGAGTACACAGGTCGCAATTCTGCCTTAGCCGAAGGATGGTTTAGATGTCAACGGTAAGGCACACACATTCCTCAAGTAACAACCTGGTCGCAATTCTGCCTTAGCCGAAGGATGGTTTAGATGTCTACAAAAAACTCATGACAGCGCAAACGAAAGAGTCGCAATTCTGCCTTAGCCGAAGGATGGTTTAGATGATAGTCTACCGTGATACTGGCTCGGTACGTTGTTGGTCGCAATTCTGCCTTAGCCGAAGGATGGTTTAGATGACATTTGATGGTAGCTTCAGTAGCACGGGCACTATTGTCGCAATTCTGCCTTAGCCGAAGGATGGTTTAGATGCCGCCACCCAGTTGGGGATCAATATGCAGCATTAGGTCGCAATTCTGCCTTAGCCGAAGGATGGTTTAGATGCTGTGTTGACGGGTTTTATGGGCTTTTTATTTCAAAGTCGCAATTCTGCCTTAGCCGAAGGATGGTTTAGATGTTTTATGAAAAGAGCGATTTTAAACCTAGCTGCGACAAGTCGCAATTCTGCCTTAGCCGAAGGATGGTTTAGATGACAGTCACCGGCGACAAGCCGTTCTTCTTTGTCCGGTCGCAATTCTGCCTTAGCCGAAGGATGGTTTAGATGTCTTGTTGGAGAAAATCAAATTTCCGTCGCCAACCTTGTCGCAATTCTGCCTTAGCCGAAGGATGGTTTAGATGTTAAGCTATGGTTTCTTTTAGGGCTATGGGCTTGGGTCGCAATTCTGCCTTAGCCGAAGGATGGTTTAGATGCTTTTGTGGGGTTAATCGTATGTGTCGTATTTATCAGTCGCAATTCTGCCTTAGCCGAAGGATGGTTTAGATGGTAGAGAAGCTTAGTGGCCCCAAAGAAGCCGTCGGGTCGCAATTCTGCCTTAGCCGAAGGATGGTTTAGATGCACAACAACATGACAACTACGAAAGAATCAGAAATGAGTCGCAATTCTGCCTTAGCCGAAGGATGGTTTAGATGACGTTCACCAGCTCTGCCGCTTCAGCCTTAACGAGTCGCAATTCTGCCTTAGCCGAAGGATGGTTTAGATGCAGTAGTAGCCAAACATGGCAAAATTGATTCTGGGTCGCAATTCTGCCTTAGCCGAAGGATGGTTTAGATGTTGTCGAAGGGTAGTAAAGTCGACTCTGAACTTAACCGTCGCAATTCTGCCTTAGCCGAAGGATGGTTTAGATGTCATCGAAGTTTCGTCTGAGGGCTGGGACTGCCGTGTCGCAATTCTGCCTTAGCCGAAGGATGGTTTAGATGAAAGAGCGACTGGCCGAAGAAAAGAAGTTAAAAATGTCGCAATTCTGCCTTAGCCGAAGGATGGTTTAGATGAAAAAATGATGTAGTGCCTCTGCCCCCTAGGGCGGGTCGCAATTCTGCCTTAGCCGAAGGATGGTTTAGATGACTGCCATGAGTTTCATTCAAAATTTCATCCAATTGTCGCAATTCTGCCTTAGCCGAAGGATGGTTTAGATGTTAATTCAATGAAAAGTTTGCCGATTCTTCTATTGTCGCAATTCTGCCTTAGCCGAAGGATGGTTTAGATGCGGTTCACAATTAAATTCTTATCACATGGGTTGGTGTCGCAATTCTGCCTTAGCCGAAGGATGGTTTAGATGATAAAAAATGCCGATGAAGTACCTTTGGGTGTTTCTGTCGCAATTCTGCCTTAGCCGAAGGATGGTTTAGATGAGATGAATCTGCACGCACCAGTGCAGATATTCTGGTCGCAATTCTGCCTTAGCCGAAGGATGGTTTAGATGAAAATCGACCGTCAGGTCGAAAACTATTTCAAGAGTCGCAATTCTGCCTTAGCCGAAGGATGGTTTAGATGTTTGTGTTGGGCTATAACTAAACCAACTCCTAAAGAGTCGCAATTCTGCCTTAGCCGAAGGATGGTTTAGATGAAAGGCGTGGCAATAGGTATGGTGCTGAGCATCATGGTCGCAATTCTGCCTTAGCCGAAGGATGGTTTAGATGACTACCAAGCCTGTTAATACGACAAAAAAGGTTACAGGTCGCAATTCTGCCTTAGCCGAAGGATGGTTTAGATGACAACCCAGACACTCCAATCGTTCCGACTGTGGAAGTCGCAATTCTGCCTTAGCCGAAGGATGGTTTAGATGACAATTACTGTGTTTTTCAACGTTATAGACACCCACGTCGCAATTCTGCCTTAGCCGAAGGATGGTTTAGATGAAGATGACGAGGAATGCACAATGTATTTCGATAAGTCGCAATTCTGCCTTAGCCGAAGGATGGTTTAGATGTAAGAGAAATTTTTTATTGGTTAATGAAAATACTGGTCGCAATTCTGCCTTAGCCGAAGGATGGTTTAGATGAGCTTCTGAAAGTGAGTACTTTCAGGTATGGGCTGTCGCAATTCTGCCTTAGCCGAAGGATGGTTTAGATGCTGATTTCGATCATCAACAGTTTGACACAGGCCCAGTCGCAATTCTGCCTTAGCCGAAGGATGGTTTAGATGTGAACTGCACTCAGACAATTTACCAACATTGGGAGGTCGCAATTCTGCCTTAGCCGAAGGATGGTTTAGATGACAAAAGAGGTCTGTTCTGGATCTCAGGGATAATTTGTCGCAATTCTGCCTTAGCCGAAGGATGGTTTAGATGACAGTAAGAGTTCTGCACTGCAGGTATTGTTATAGTCGCAATTCTGCCTTAGCCGAAGGATGGTTTAGATGACAATCAAGCCCAAGCCGAGCTTGAGGGTTTGAAGAGTCGCAATTCTGCCTTAGCCGAAGGATGGTTTAGATGTCTATCCCTTTTTGGCAATTTTCCTCTACCTACTCGTCGCAATTCTGCCTTAGCCGAAGGATGGTTTAGATGAAGGAACAGGGACTGATGCTGCACTGAAACGCTAGTCGCAATTCTGCCTTAGCCGAAGGATGGTTTAGATGTGACGGCACCGAGTTCATATACGACTATCGCCGTGGTCGCAATTCTGCCTTAGCCGAAGGATGGTTTAGATGCCATGATCGCACTGCATATTGTTGCTTCGTTCGTTGTCGCAATTCTGCCTTAGCCGAAGGATGGTTTAGATGCAGTTGATGAGCGTGAACGCAGACCAGGACAACGTGTCGCAATTCTGCCTTAGCCGAAGGATGGTTTAGATGAAATTTCCAAGTTGGTAGAAAACCTGGCCGCTTAAAGTCGCAATTCTGCCTTAGCCGAAGGATGGTTTAGATGTGGTCGAGTTAATGCCCAGTTTGAGCATTCCTTCGCGTCGCAATTCTGCCTTAGCCGAAGGATGGTTTAGATGCGAAGCGACTGTCGAATTTACTTTTGACGAATGGAAGTCGCAATTCTGCCTTAGCCGAAGGATGGTTTAGATGGGAACAAGGCCAGGCGGAAAGATAGTCCACTTTTCGTCGCAATTCTGCCTTAGCCTTCTGCCTTAGCCGAAGGATGGTTTAGATGAGAAGGAATCTTGTGGGGTGCGTGGTACGCATTTCAGTCGCAATTCTGCCTTAGCCGAAGGATGGTTTAGATGTTGGAGAATTTCTTTCAGCAAAAGTAAAGCCAGAATGTGTCGCAATTCTGCCTTAGCCGAAGGATGGTTTAGATGTTCTTGAGTCCAAATGATTCTGTCACGGAATGTGAGTCGCAATTCTGCCTTAGCCGAAGGATGGTTTAGATGGTGATTCAGAAATAAGGTCGTCACTCGGCTTACCAGTCGCAATTCTGCCTTAGCCGAAGGATGGTTTAGATGATGAAGATGAACATAATATTGCTCAAAACTATTTGAGTCGCAATTCTGCCTTAGCCGAAGGATGGTTTAGATGCTCAGTCATATTTAATATGACAGCAACCACAATGGCCCAAAGGTAAAAAACCTCCCGCAATTTCAACATGGATTTTGTTAAGATACTCATAAAAAAAGCCTTTTGCAGCGGTCAATAATCGTCAAAAAACACCGGTTCCCGCACACCTAAGCCATTGAAAGTCAATGCATTGAATGCCTTACAGTTTAGCATAAAGAATATATGGGCATCCGCAGGTTTTGCGGTTTTTCCAGCACGGAACTTGCGCAGTTCTGATATTTGAACCCGAAAGGAACAACATAACCAAACTGAACAAAAAATGAACAAGCACCATCATCAACACCGCACACCAATTGGAACACCCATGAGCAAGTTGGCTATTTTTTCTAAACACTATAAATTTTCAAGATCATGGAAGTTCATGTACAATCTTTTGGTTCAAGGCTCCGGATGAGGGGCGACATCTTCGTGCTCACCATACCCGACCTAACAGGGGCGGGCAAGGACGCCGAGCACGAGTATGCGCCCCATCAAGTCGAGTGCATACTGCTGTACGGCCAAGCTGGCTCCATCAGCGCCGACGCCATCGAACTGGCACTGCGCCACCAAGTTGACATATTGCTCTGCGACGGGCTGGGCAACATCACCGGGCGATTCCAGCCGGAAGAGCCCGCCGCCCCAGTGCTGATACAGGCCGCACAGTTCCGGCTCATCGGCACGCCCAGGAGCATGGAGATGGTCAAGGAATGGATCGGCCTCAAGCTCCGCCGAAAGATGGCCGTCCTGGGGCGGCTCCAACGCTACCGGGACGGTGAAAAGGCCCTACTCCTCAAAACCACCCGCCAAAAACTGGCCGACTACACGGCCCAGCTCCACAAAGTACCGACCTCGCCCGTGCCCGAGGCCGCCAACGCCATCCGAATCATCGAGGCACATGCTTCCAAGGCATATTTCAAGACCCTTTCCGACCTGTTGCCCACCGAGTACCAGTTCGACGGGCGCAGCCGCCAGCCCGCACAGGATATTTTCAACGCATTCCTCAACTACGGCTATGGCATCCTCTACCGCCAAGTGGACAAGGCGCTGGCCAAGGCCGGGCTAAGTGCCTACGGCGGCTTCCTGCACACCATGGAGCGCAACCAAAAGGCGTTCCTGTTCGACATCGTGGAGCCGTACCGTGCCTGGGTTGACCACCTAGTGTTCGTCCTGTGCTCCCGCAAACATGCCACCCTGCGGCATATACGGGCGCACATGGGCGGCCTCTGGCTCACGCAAACGGGCAAGGCCCTCATGCTCGAAACCTTCTTCGAGGTCTTCGACCGCAAGCTGCAGCCCGAAGAAGAAGAACAAAACCTTACGCTGGCGCAAATGCTCCGGCAGGAAGTCCGCAGCATCGCCTCCACCATCCGCCAAGAGTGGCGGCTGCCACTGGAGCCAGCACTTGCGCTAGTCGCCATCTGAGCAGGGCCCAGTATTTTGCCCTCCCCCTCTTCCCAAATGAACAGCAAAGCCTGTTAGCAACAACACCGGAAGGATATTTCACCTTAATTTTTAAGACACACGTAACCTGTATGCTCCAACCGTCAAACTTGTTTGACTGACCGTGCTATTTGACCCCTGGCCCCTGACCCCTGAAGGGGAACCTAAAAAGGGAAGTTTGTGGTGTGAAGTTCCCGCACCATTGTGTCAATAGGTTCCCCTTCAGGGGTCAGGGGTGTTGTCGCCACGGTTGTCGTCCTTTGGGTTTGTCATCGTGCAACGACCCGTCCACTCGTAGCAGAAAGTGCCAAGGAGCGAATCCTTCAAGTCCTTTGGGTTTGTCATCGTGCAACGACCCGTCCACGCTATGATGACTCGCATAACGAGGACAGGTGCTTGCAGCATGACAAACGTGGCGAGTACGCCCCCCAATTTGTCGGGGGCCATTTTCAATTTTCAATTCTCCATTTTCAATTAAAAAAAATGTACTACAACATCAGTTACGACATCTCCAGCAACAAGACCCGGCGCCTCGCCGTCAAGCTCTGCAAAAAAGCCGGGCTGGTGCGGGTACAGCGTTCCGTTTTCATCGGCGCCTCGTTGCCATCGCTCATACACGCCATCAGGACGGAACTCCTGCCACTATTGGACCCCAAGCGTGACAGCCTGCACCTACAGCCCCTCGACCGCCAAACCTACGCCCGCCTGCAACTGCACGGCAACCTGACCGACAAAACCGCTATCGCCCGTGAACAAAAAGTAGTGTTCATCTAACCCTCAAACCCTCTCAAACCCTCAACCTCTCAATCTCTCACCCCCTCACCCCCTCAAACCCTCAATCTCTCAATCTCTCAATCTCTCAAACCCTCAATCTCTCACTCATGTACAACCACTACCAACCTTCCTTCGACCTTACGCTGGCGCAATTGGACAAAAAAGCCGCCCAGTTCAAGGCCATGCGCCACCCCGGCGACCTCGCCGCCCTGCTCAAAGCCGATGCGGCACAGGTAAAGAAATTTGCCGAAAAGCCCTTTTACCACCAGTTCAGCATACCCAAGCCCGGTGGGGCCAGGCGCATCATCCACAACCCCAACCCCGACCTCAAAAACCTGCAGGTGGCCCTCAACCTGTACCTCCAATGCGCCTACTACCAGCTCAAGCCGCCCGCCGCATACGGCTTCATCCCCAGGCCCACCGACGAGGCGCAGCCCCGCAACATCTACACCAACGCCATGCAGCACCACGGCGCCGATTGGGTGCTCAACTTGGATATGAAGGATTATTTCCACACCGTCAACAGCCGCCACCTCACCTGGGTGTTTCGGGAGCTGTTCGAGTTCCCGGAGCCATTGTCCAACCAGTTGGTCGGTCTCACCACCTGCCGGGGCATACTTCCCATGGGCGCCAGCACCAGCCCCGTGCTGTCCAACCTAGCCGCACTGCCGCTCGACCACGACCTGCAAGGCCTGGCCAACATGATTGACGCCAACTATTCCCGCTATGTGGACGATATGACTTTCAGCCTGGAACTCCAGCCAACGGCCCTTCTCATCGAGGAAATAACCCTCAAAGTAGAAAAACAGGGTTTCCGAATCAACGAAACCAAGACCAGAACCACCCACCGCAACAAGCACCCCGAGGTCACTGGCCTGCTGCTCAAGCAGCCCAATCCCGACATCAGCGACTCCTTCCTGAAAAACCTCCGGAAGGACATCAAGCTCCTGCGACGCCTCACCTCGCCCCACATGATGGAACGTGGCATCTTCCACGCCAACATGCTCGACAAGCTGCGCCAAAGCATCACCGGACAGTTGAACTTCTTGGCCTTTATCCGTGGGAAGAATGACGTGACTTATCGGGAGTTGGCAGCACTGGCGTAACCAGTACTGTCGAAGTCAGTCCCGATATCTATCGAGAAGGGGTGTTGTCGCAACGGTTGTCGCCCTTTGGGTTTGTCATTGCCGAAGGCAAACTGCAACATCAGGTGCGTTGCCATGCGTGGCGCCGCAGGTTGCCTACGGCAATGACAAAGGCGGCGCAAAACGAGGCGAGTACACCCCTGATCCCTGAAGGGGAACCTAATCCAAAAACTCCTCGTCAACCCTAACCTAAAAGGTAGTACTGGTAATGGCCGCAATGGTTCCCCTTTAGGGGTCAGGGGCATAAGTGGTGCGGGCAATTCTGCCTTAGCCGAAGGATGGTTTAGATGCAGATTTCCGAAGTCTTAAAGACTTCGGAAATCTTGTCGCAATCTTGTCGCAATGCTGCCCTAGCCGAAAAAAGTGATTAGCAAATAATCCTTTTCAGCCCCAGTTTTTTCCCCAAAACCACGCAAGGTTTCGCCCGAACCACGCCGTGGTTCAGGTGCCAGGCGCTTGGGCTGTCCCAAGTACAACCGGTTTCGCCTATATCCCGGCGGGTTTCCTATAAAACCTGCCGGGATGGCCATTGGCCCCATCGTGGGGGATGCCTATTTGCATCGGTGGTCCAGGACCATTCCGTGTTTCGCCCGAACCACGCCGAGGTTTGAGCGAACCATGTTGGGCTACTCGTGGACTACGCCGTGGTTCGCCACCGTCAAAATAAAATTCGTGATAATGTAAGAACAAAAAGTGGGTAATCGTTTAAAAATAAGCACAATAACGATGAAAATTTGGCATTTGCCCATCAAATAGGCATGGTGTTTGTTGAATGTGACATCAGTAACATATCAATTTATCTGCTGTTCTGCACACTCAAATAGTCCGAAGTCCGACCAGGGTTTCAATCAGGAACATCGAACAGCAATGGGAAAGCAAGAGGTTCACCATTTTTTTAAAGTACCGTTAAAAGTAGGATGCAATTACCCAAAACAATAACCACCGGTCATGTAGCCGGGGCAAAAGTGCGTCAAATCCCGCCGTCAAAGGGGGCAGCGCACCCGGCCCGGAGCAGGGCTGTACTAATCCTTTTATACTTATGGCTACAATTAATGGCAACAAGCCGATTCGCCCCTTCTACATCAGCGATTCGGAAGAAGTAAATGCGCTCTGGTCGCAAAACCTGGCCACCAACCTGCCCACCGTGGCCGTGCGCCTCGGCGTCCCGGCTGCGCTGGTCACCAAGGTAACAGACAACAATGCGGCCTTGCAGGCCACCAAGAACACCATGAGTGCGCTGCAAAAATGGCTGGACCAGTGGCGCACCACCAAGCGCAACCTCTACAACGGCTATCCCGACGACCCCACCTTGCCCGTCCCGTTCCCCGGTGCGGTCACGCTGCCCACTTTGCCCGACCCCGCACCGGCCTATGTGCTCGCCCCGCATATACAGGCCGTCAACATCATACTGGCCAACCCCGACACCACCGATGCCGACCGGGAACTGCTGCAACTGGTCCGGGCAGAGGGGCTGCCCACGCCGCCCGAAGCCGCCAACCGAGTGAAGGCCGACGAGTACAACTATCCGTTGATAAAAGTGTCGGTGGGCAACAACATGTTCACGGTAACCGTCACCCGTGGCAACCGCTGGCGAGGCAAGGCCATGCTGCTGCAAGTGGACCGGGAAGGCAAGGGCGAATTTGTCACCTTGGTGAACACCACCAGCCGCAGCTACTCCGAAATCATCACGTTGCCACCCCAGCAGCTCACCGCCGCCTGGACCTTCCGTGCCATCTACGTGGAAGGTACCACCTTGAAAAGCGATTGGTGCCCCGACGCTGGCGTGGTCGTAAGGCAGGAACCCGTGCCGTTCGAGGCATGAAAAGATGACTTGAAAGCTACTGAATGAATATGCGTCGGCAGGGGATAGTCCCTGCCGACGCTATTTTTTTTTGTCCCCGTATAAACGGGAGAATGGTTTAGAAGCCCGTGATGTCAAGGAACGGGGGTGGGAATTTGGGGAGAAATAGGTTATTGCATATAACCGTATCCGACGGCGGTTTTTGCACCGATACCGTGTTCGGAGAGGGCATTTTCAAGCCACCAACCAAGTGTTTTATTATCCCAAAATTCTTTAGTAGTCAAATCCCATTCTTTAGAGCCAATTAAAAACTGGAAGGGCGTTTCTTTAACTGTCAGGAAAAAAACAGGGTTTGGCTTGTCAGTATCAACTGGTGCTTTCTCTGGTTTCCCACCATACCATTCTGGATAATGCGGGTTCATTATGTCAGGCTCAATAGTAGGTGATTTGATAGGCAGGGCATCAAAAAAGGTTACTTTGCCTTGTCTTGATTCTTTGTAAAATGATTTGTATTTTGTTTTCTTACCCTCCCTTTCAATTGTCACCTCAGCAGGGCAGCCAAAGATTTGACAAAACTCTTCATTTTCAGAAATTGCCTTGCCTTCATTGTTTTCAAATTTTGAAAATATCACCCAAGACCGCAACACACCCTTAATTGACGATGCCGGAATGTAAGGTATGCCGTAAATATGATGTAATGTGATGCCTGTTTCATATACTGAATGCCCGCCAAGCCCAGTGACAAAACGCCATTGAGGTTTGAATGTAGGTGTAAGCAATTGCCCAGCTTTTGGAAATAACACTTTGGCAGCATCAGTTTGACGGTCGGCAAGTTGAGAGGCAGAATCGAAAAGAGTTCCAAAGTTTTGCTGGATTTGGAAATCTTTACCTTTTAGAAAGGTAAACTTTCTATCCCATTCATTTTTCCTATCATTAAATGCTTCTTCAAACCTTGCAAACTGGTTCAGTTTCAATGAAAAATTATCAATTTGTTTTGAAGCAATCGATACTTTTCTTGTATCATTAGGTACTCTTGCTTTTTGAAGTTGAAAACTATCAGTTTTACTCCAAGCAGGTTTTGGCATATCTCCAATAATTTCAGGTTCTTCCTGAACAGGTGCTCGCATTTCTCGCCTCCAATCAGTTTGAACCACTTTTTGAGCTTGTGTGGGCTTTGGAGCTTCCTGTTTTAGCTGTTGAAAAATGTTGCGCCCGCCTACCAAGACTATTTTGTCGCCTTTAAGCAAGTAGTCACAGGGTTGTCCATTCAATTTTTGAAGGTCCGCTGTGACCACAATTTCAAGCTCAATTACTACGCCATCTGCCCGCTGTATAGCTGCTACAAATCGTCCATCTTTTTCAATGATGATAAATATTCCTTTTTTCATTTGCTTTATTCTTCGGCTTCGCCTTCGATCAACCCTTCGGCAAATCGGCGCAGCCAGTTAAGAAATGCGAGGACTTCAACTGCGACAGCTCGGTATTGAAAAGATTCAAGTTGAATAACCGCATTTGTCAATTCTGTTTGCACATCATTGCCCAAAAGAAACTTCTTGTGATCTTGCCTTAGCCAAGCTTGAATGTCATTGTATAGCAATTCCCAAGCATTGCCATCTTTTCCCTTAGAAAAAGCAAAAGCCAATGCTGCCCCAAGTCCGTTAGTTTTTATCATCATAGGCAATTTTTTAGCGTATGATTTATACTCCTTGGGCTTCTTCCCTTGTTTTTCCGATGCCGATTTGGCACATTGATAAGCAAAACTTGCTCTGTTTTGCTCAATTCCTTTGATAGTAGTTTCAGCCATTGGTATTATCGCTTTTAGAAGGTGAAACAATTTTAATACGTAAGAGTCCTTTTCCAAGTGTGGCGTTTCCACCCAATTGAACAACAGATTGCAGGTTATCGGTAAAGAATTTAAGAATGCTGTCCGCTTTCTCCGGACGACGATGCGTCCGCTCTCCAGCTTCATTTCTTGCTTTGATTTCTGTTGAGTTTAAAAACTCCGGGCTGAAAAGTACCAGAGAGTAAAGCACTGTTTCGGCTGGCAGATATTCTTCTGTGAATAGTGCGCCGCTTTGGACAGTACCAGTTTCATTATCAATCTTGATTCGGGTAATGACTTCCGTCGAGAGGTTTACGAAATCTTTGAAATCATTGTCCGAAAGTATCAAGATGTCTTTTTTAGCCTTTTCATGCCAGAAAGAACCTTTGGCAAAAAGATTGTCAGCCAACCAGTCGGCTAATGGCTTTTCACCAATCTTCAAGTTGGCTTTTTCTTCCGCTTTTTCAAAAGTATATTCCTCTAAAACAAAGTGACCTCCAAAAGCAAGGTTTGTGGAGTCACTTAGAGGAACTGCTGAGTTTTCAGCAACATTTTTACTTCCCACTACTTCTAACTTCACGGAAAGCTTCAGGTCTTCCGAAAATTGCTGTAAAACCTTTGGACAGGTAATCCATGCAAAAACGCCCTTCATACTTTTGACTGGAAAAAGCAGTAGTCGAGCATCGGTAAAACCGAGCGCTCCAGCATTAAGGTCGCCATCTTCGGGCCCGAATGTTTTTAACACATCAGGTTGTTTTCGATTTGGATAAGTAGGTAGATACTTTTCCTCAAAAGATTCCCGAAGACAACCTTTTAACGAGGAAGCTTCGATTTTGGGAAAGGAGGTGTGACGTTCCCTTTGGATAGGGAGGTCCACGATACCCAACGCATCACCGCTGCCAGCATGGAGCGGCGTTTCGCAGGTTAAGAATAATGGTCGTGCAAGTTGGAACATGATTTTTAGAAATTTTGAGTTTGCAAATAGGGAATCCATTTTCCCTCTTTATTAGCTTCGTAGAATTCCCTGAATTCCTTTGGATAAGTACTATGGTTAAAGCTTTCAATTCTAAAATCCCAGATTTTCAATTTTGACACTTTTCCAAAGTCCATTTCAAAGGAATATAAAAGTCTGATTTCAGGATTTGCACTTGGGTATTTTGAGATAAAGCCGTTTGTTCCCTTCATAGCCTCTGTATGGTCTAATTCCCCTCCTTGCTGACGAATAGCTATCGTAATTTCGTCCAGAGGCTTATTTTTTAAGTTGTTTGAAAGAATAAAATGATTAACTTTTTCCTGTAATCCATTAATAGCATCGTTCAATGCCCTACGCCTGATTTGGATTGTAGAAAATGGCCCATTTTGTAACACATAAATAAATGTCCATTGTTGGTATCGGCGATAAAATGCTTCTCCCAAACCACTGATAAGCGCAAAATCAGGAGAACTCTCATCCATCCAAACACAAGCATGAAAGTCATCCATTAATTGGTTTTTTGCCTGATACTCAGTCCAATTTGATATCCCCTTGCGCAAATCTTCCCATACACCTTTATATTTTTCAAATTCCGACCAGTTAATATCAATTGGGATTTGGGGCATTTTCAAAAGCTCATAGCCGGATTGCTCTTTATCGTCAAACATATAGTAAGCAGGCACTTTGTAAATTTGCGAAATAACTGTAAGAAAGGGAATGATTGCTTTGTAGCCTCCGGTCATATTGATAGCTACATCTTGCCAATAACCCTGACTAATTCTTTCAATCTCATCAAATAGATACACAAGCCCCTCAGTTTCAAATTTTTTCTTGTCCTGTATTTGTAAACCTGAAATTACTTTTACTTCCTTTACTCTTTCACCATAATGTTTCTTTAAAACATTGCCACACAATTTTGAAAGAACAGTTTCAGTACAAATCAAGTATATTTCTGCTTGCTCATTAGGGTCAATCTTATACAAACTTGAAATTTCGGCAGAGGCATTTCTATCTTTAATTGACTTCAAAAGTGCTTCCTCCTTTGGAGCAATATATTTCTTGAAATACTCATTTGCTGGTTCAAATAGTGATGCCAAAAAAGTCTGTTTACTCAAACTTTCACAATCCTCACTCGAATTTGAAACTAACGAAATCCCCACCGTTGTAATTATTTTCATGATTTTTAAAGGGTTTTACCAATGTATGCAATGCCAAACCCTTGCGCTTGGTAATTGATGCCATTTAAATTATCAGAAATCGAAAAACCATGAATTGCTATAGCCGCCTTTTTAGCTGCGTCCACATTCTCTGCCTGCACATAATAAACTGACCCCGCTGGAACGCATTGCAACATGGGTTTGGGCTTGTTTTTATCCAAATCCCAACCACCGACATGTACCGGACGGTCGAGAGCAGCAGCCAGCAAAGTCAATCCGTGTGCTTCCAATAGGTTTTCCGGCTTCCAGCCCGCTGCAAAAACAGCAGGCGTTGCCAGATAAATTTTGAAGATGGGCTTATCTATTTCCGGGCGAGAAATTTCAACAGTAGCCGCTTTTTCAAAAATAGCTGCCCGTCGCTCTCCACCAAGTGCAAGCCATCCTGTATCAGGCATATCCAATCCGTCGAAGTCAAGCAAAAAACGAAGCCGTTGTATATAACCTTTTGCATCCACTTTTGCAGGACGATTGGCTTGAGTGCGGAACAATTTTCCACCATCAGTAATATTGCTATCACGGTCACGACCAATGCCAATTTTGGGTTCGGCAGTTGAGAAGTCAGAACGTTTTTTGACATTCAGGTTTTCAACCGTGCATTTCAGATAGTTTTCCAAAGCCAGCAAGTCAAGTAAAAAAGGTTCATCTTCAGTTTTGCCCTCGTGCTCACTTTTTAATATTTTGGGAGTTTTTGCATTCGAATGGACAGGTGCACTCACTAAGTTAAGCGCAAGAGTTTTGAAAGCAGATTTACCCTTCTGTTTGGGAACTATCATATCCATTGGCAAAGGAAAATACTGACTGCTCCCAACCTGCAAAGCCATAAATCGGAAATACAAAGTCTCCGAAGCTTTAACCAAATCATCCAAATGCAAATTATTTTCTAAGCCATTAGCAATACAAGCAGAGCGCCATGCCCCATAAATAACACTCGGCGGCGGCAGAAAATGCCCTTGTGCAAATGAATCATCACCCATTGAGAATGGACGACCATCACGAAAAAACAATGTATCAGTAGCTTGAATGGATATAGTTGGCATAACTCAGACAGTTTGAGGTTGTTTAGTAAGTTCTTCTTTTGGCGTATCTAACTCACGATGGAAAAAATCTGCAGTATGCAGCATTTGAAAAAAATTCTCAGTGGAATTAGTGCCCAACATTTCCATGAGCATAAGAGACATTGTTTGGGCCTCCTGCTTTTTTTGCTCTTTACTCCAACTACTTCTGGCTGCACGTTGAAGCAACCTTCTTAATTCAGTTTGAAATAATTCTTCGAATGCTGCACGGTCGTCTCTAAAATCCATGACACGCTCAAATTCCAATTGCATCGTTTTGATAAAAGTATTGGAAAAATCTTCGGAGAGAAGTGTTTGTGTGAGCGTTTGCAGCCTTTCAACATTCTTTGAATTTTCCCCAAAAGGCAGTACAGCAATATGGTTCTCACCTGAACCCTTAATGACGGAGATAGCAAGGGCATCCTTGTCTTTGTCAAGGTCTTTTGCCTTTTTTTGAGCATTTCTTGCTTCCTGCAAAACCAAAGAAAGAGGCTCTTTGTAATGCGCCACACAAATGCCCGCTGAAAAGGAGATTTTATCTGTTTTGAACCCTGCGAGTGGTATATCTACTTTTTCGTGGAAAAGGTTACGCAAGTATTTGAGTACAGCCAAAAGGTGGTTCAGATTCACAAAACCAAGGAAATCATCTCCTCCAGCATAGACAGTTTGCCCGCTTCCTGTATTAAGTCGTGTTTTTGCGAATTTGGCAAAATCTGCGAGGCACTTTGCAAATTCCTCTTGAAAACCTCTGAGACTGTTTTTGTCTGTAAGTTTCTTTCCCGAAAGCCATTCGCCCATGTCATCGCCGTCAAAGGTGAGGACAGCATAGTATTTTTGAAATTTGAATTCAGCTATGTCCTGTAGCGTTTTTCGCTTTTGCCTCGCGTCCTCCAAATTGTAACCGTTCTTAAAACTGATGCCTTGCTTTGTCAGGAAATCTGACGTCAAAGCATCTTCTAAATACAATTGTGCATTGAATTCACTGAAAATCTGCTTTCTGTACTCTTTGAGTAAAATGTTACCAGCCGTATTTTTTTCCAAATCATCTAATGCATCAAGTAGCGCAATTTCAGCGGTAGATTTAAAGGTACTGGTTTGCGCATACTGATACCTCCGCTTTGCAAAACTCACGGCACTCAATCCTTCGCCGGGTTGTAAAACGGCATCTGGAAAATGAGTAGAAATACATACGCCGTTAGGAGTGGAATACAGCGGGCTTGCGGTTTCCGAGTGGTCTTTCCCGTTTTTGGGTCGGTAAAATTGCACGTTCCGTTGACCATCAAGGCTGCATTTACGACCTTGTTCACCAACAATACTACTTTGCCAGCCATATTGTGAGAATGAACGGATGTTTTTAATTGCAGCCAGGTTTTTCTCAAGCGCAAAGACGCTCTCGATATATTTATCATCACTTTCAAGCGGCACTATCACCCAGAAAATTTCGAGCAGACCCTTAATTTGTTCATTGAAGCCGTCTGGTTTTTTATTAATGCCTTTAAGAGCATCATTTGCTATGTTAATTTCCCATTCGGTTCGCACTGCTTTTTCTACTCGTTCGCCGAAGGCTTGCAAATTAGTTTCCGCCTTGGGTACTTCCGCCAAAAAACGGTTGGGCATAGCTTCTCCTAATTTTGGAAAAATGAGGTTGTTTTCTCCAATTGTTTCGATTGCTTTCTTCACTAAATCTGAGAGCAGCATACTTCCTGCATACAAGTCGTGTGTCTTGCGGGCTTGTGCTATGAAAGATTGGACAGGGCCGATGGAAAAGAGGATAAGGTGCTTCATGGGTTGAGTAAATTGTCTTTAAATTGAGTTTGAAGTATCCCGTGTACATTTTCATCAAATCGTCCTTTGGGTACAGATTTCAGAGTTGTAATAATAGTACATCTTCCAAGTTCCGAAACATAAATTGGAGATGCAAAACGGTCATTACCATCCCCAATTGCTTTTTCAAAATTACTGTACCTCTTGGCATTGGGTACGCTTTCGTTTCTTTTTGTTTGTCTATTATACTGCTCTCTAAAATCATTCTTTTGTATAGCTACATTTTTTGCACGTTCGTATTCTTCTTCTTTCACTTCGTGAGAAGCACTGATAATATCGGTCAAGAGATTTTGATTGGTTTGGTATTCCTTACCAATTTGAATACTCTTCAAATAAGGGTATGATTCATCCCGCCCAAAATTTGAGTAGATTACATCATTTGCCTTTTCAAAGTATTTTTTTGGTAATAGATTGTAGATGTGTTCTAATTTCTCTGGCATTTTTTCAAACTTGTTATCTATTTCACCATTTACTGTGACACCCATTATGGCTATACTTCCAAATCCCCTTCGACTTCTTTTGCCCCACCCACCAAGCGTACAACCGAGGATAAAGAGATTTTTCATTTCTTCTTCCGAAATGGCTACTTCATCAAAATCAATCCTAATTGTAAAAGACAAACCCGAAATGAAAGCAGGAACAGGAGATTTTTCCCTGTCGGTATTTCTATGAGGCAAAAGACAAGTTTTGGGGTCAATTTTTTCTTCTATTGATTCTTCTAAGCGAACTAGCACCTTACTTCGTCCTTTGGTACTGCCGAATATTTTACTCTCCTGCTCTCTTAATTGGTCAAGTGTTAAATGTCCCTGTAATGCTCGCCACCAGAAGCGCAAGGAGGCTTTGATGCCTGGCGGTCGCAATTCTGGAAAATCGCCATAGGCTCCATTCATAACAAGTGGAGTAACAGTTTTGCAAGTAAATGATAGGGTCTTCATGCTTGGTTATGTTTGATAAAAGTTTCTTCTTTTCTATTGTCAGTCTTAACCCACCTCCAGTTCAAGAACCCTTCTTTGTATTTGGGTTCATGCTTTTTAGGGACTTTAGTTAGCCTAAAACTGGTCGTGTAGATTTTAAGAATGTCCTCTCCTCGTTCCTCTATTTTATCTGATTGTTCGACGTAGGGTTCAAATTCAAGGTATTCCCCATCGCTCATTTGTTTGCCTAATTGTTGACTCCATTGCCTAATGTCGCTTTCCCCTGCCAAATAGGCTTCTTCGCACCGCATAACTATTAGGGCGTCGAAAGTGAAAATGACAGTCAAACGTTTTGGTAGTTGGGCCTCCCAATCTGAATTCAATTCACCGATGGCAAGGATTACAGCTGCAATCAGAGTAGCTGCACTAGCAACAACCGCAAAGTTGTTTTCCCAAAGTTCATTAAATGGTAAGACCACCAAGCGCAAGCCATACAGTAATAGAAAGAGGATGGGTACGAAGAACCATTTCCTCCTTTTCTTTAAAGCGAAATCAAGCTTGGAGAAGAATCTGTTGGTAATCAAGGCTGATTAGCTTTAAGTGATTGTAATGATTTCTGTCCCGTCGTCTGCCTTCTTACTACCCCAAACCCCTCCCCACTACCTTGCCCCAGCCCAATAAAATCCGGCATGGACAAGTTCGCCTTGAATTCCACCGTAAAGGCCAGCACCTTGATATCCTTGAAGCTGACCCATTCCTCGTTCAGCATCTTGGTGATTTTCACTTCGAAGCGTTTGTCGAGTTCCCAGCCCACGCCACGGGCGAAGGAGAGGATATTGGCGGCAAGGATGTTTTCCAGGAAGGCGATGCGCTCCACGATGCCGTCCATCTGCTGCCATTCCTTGAAGTTGTCGGAGTTGAGCGCTCGCCATTTGTGCAGGCGGTAGGGTAGGGGCTGCTCCCATACGTTCAGGTTGATTTGGTCCACGTGCAGCCGGGCGATTCGCATGTCGTGCGTCCGGTCGCCGATGCGCAGGCTCCAGTCCGATTGGCTAAAGAAATGGTGCGCCTCCTCGATGCAGTCGTCGAGGCAGAGCAGCATCGGGCGCATCTGTTCGCCGTGGGTATCTATCTTATACTGTATAAGTGGGTAGCGGTGGTGGTATTTTTTAGTTGGCAGTTTGCAGTTGGCAGTTTGCAGTTGAGTGCCTGCTTCATCAAACTCCGCACAACTTTGACCCTTAGCTAACAGTTGGTCGGCCTGTTCGGCACTGACTGCCAACTGCCCACTGTCGAACTGCGCACTGTTATCATGGTTGTGGAACCATTCGTGCTCAATCCCGACCTTTCGGGCCACGGCGCCCCTGAACTTTTTCAGTTCCCAAGGCTTGATGTTGGTGTCAAACGATACGCTGAGGAGACGCAGTTTTTTCATTGGGGGTACTTGTTGTTTTGTTTTTAGGGCCAGTGTTACAAACTCGTTCGGGTTTTTAGACTGGCGTTAATCGCAATGTCGGTTCAGCTTAGTTAAATAAGGTTTCGAGGCCACTTTGCAGTAGCCAATGATTTTTATCGTTGTTCTCCCTTCTATGTCGTAGTAGTTATTTCGGCTGAAAGTGCGTGGCGGCTCTAAAAATGAAGTTTTCTCAGTAGTGCGCCAAATGTATAGCTTTCTGAAATAGCTTGTATCTGCTCTTATGAAAAAAAATAAAGGATGTTGGCAAATTTGTTGATGCCCAATCGGCAATGGCCAATTCTAAAGGAAACAATTCCATCCTGGCTACCGATTTGGGCTTGCTTTTAAGGCCTGTCCATTACCCACAGAATAATTCATCGAATAGACAGGGGCGTAGCCCCGAACTCGTTTGTAGAAGTCAATTGAGAAGGACTCCAAAGGGGCGTAGCCCCGGCACGAAAAGCCCTGAAAATCACCCGTGCCTGGGCTATGCCCCTTCAAATAGGTTGAGCCTCATCTACTACAAACAGGGCCGGGCTACGCCCCTGATTCTGTGGGTAATGGACAGGCTTTCAAGGCTCGCCATGCACAAAAAAAAAGAGTGGCCCGAGCCGAAGCCCGGAGCCACCCGTTGGATAAGCACATCTATGTCCGTGCCTAATTCTTGGGAGGGGTTGCAGTGCGTTTCTTTACGATTGGCTCCATTTTGTTTTTCTTCCAAAATGGCAACCTTTGCTGTTTGTACTTGGAGGATTCCATTTTATTGCGTTTTACTTTCTCCTCTTTTGGTTTCTTTAGGTGCTCCTTGAACACGTCGTATTTTTCATCAAAATCAAGGCCGTATTTGTCCGTAAGGTTCACCGAAACATTGATACCGGCGAAGAGGTACCAGTCGTTGTTGTTGGCATTGCCACGGGGCTTCCCCATCGGGTTTTCGCCAAAAGAACCAGTAACTTCTGGTGTGCGGTAGCTGAGCGCAGCCGTAAGCGGTGCATGGCTTCGCATGTCGAACACGTCGGGGTAATAAGTGCTCACATCGTCGAGATAGTCGGTGGAGGTGAAGCGGGCACCAAACTCCAGCCCAAAGTTGAGCTTGTAACTGATGTTGAAACGCATGCCCAACCCAAATGGCACGGCGAGGGTGTTGCAGCTGTATTTTTGACCCTCGGTGTGCAAGGATGGCAGGTCGTGCCAAACTCCCCGCAATTCAGCCTGCGGACTGAACCTGGTGACGGCTAGGCCCATGAACACATAAGGTACGCTTCCCTTTCCCGCCCGGATATTGTATTCCGAGAGGTTCATTTCGCCCGTGACGGCAAGTTCCGTCAGGTTGGAGCGGAAGCTTAGGTTGCGTTCACGCAGTTCAGTGGAGTGGGCACTGGCATCGCTTCCGCTAATCATGCCCTTGAGCAGGGATGCCTTGACAGAGAAGCGCTCATTGGCATTGTACCGCCCAAAAACGCCCAGTACGCTGTGGTAATGTTCGTTGGAAAGGCGTTGGCCACTGAGGTCGCCCATGTAATTGGCCGTGCCGATAAATGCACCAACTTCCGTGTACTGGGCCATTGCTTGAAAGCTCAGTACGGAAACGATAAGGAGTATAAATTGCTTTTTCATGACGTAACTCGTTTGGTTCAAAGCCGTAGACTAAAGCTATCGGCTAGTTTACACATGAAAACAAAAGCAAATAGAAAGCCAAAAATTTAAAATTATTGAAATATGTTGAAAAAGATTGCGGTTCTTCACGGCACAGATTTTTAGTTTTGTGAAAAAGAACCCCAATTCCCCAATTCCCCAATTCCCCCAATATCCCAATATCCCAATTCCCCAATCACCCAATCATTTTTACCATGAAACACTTGCTTGCCACCTGTCTGCTCACGATGTCGCTGCTGCTTTCCTGCAACGGCGAAAAGGAAAATGCCACGTCCAACCAATCGGAAGCCAAGGCTGAGGATGTTCATTTTGAACTGATGAAACCCGAAGCAACTGGGGTGGATTTTGCCAACAACATCAAGGAAACTTTCGAGGAAAACATCATCACCAACTCCTACTTGTACAACGGCGGGGGCGTCGCCATCATTGACGTCAACAACGACGGCTTGCCCGACGTCTATTTTTCGGCGACCCAAACGGCAAATCGGTTGTATTTGAACAAGGGCAATTTCCAATTTGAAGACATCACAGAGAAGGCTGGGGTAGGGGCCTTGGGTGGCATCAAGACTGGCGTGACCGTGGTGGACATCAACGGTGATGGTTTTCAGGACCTCTACGTTTGCCGCTCCGGTATGCAGCCGACTGCCCTTCGGGCAAATTTGCTCTTCGTCAACAACGGCATAAAATCCCCCATTGAGGGGGGGAAGGGGGGCGTTCCAACCTTCACAGAAAAGGCCGCAGAATATGGCCTTGACGACCGCTCGGCTAGCAACCATGCCAATTTTTTTGACTTCGACAATGACGGCGACCTCGATGTTTACGTGCTGAACCACCCCGTTGTTTGGGCGGAGGTGAACCGCATCCGGGCGAAACAGGAATCGCAGGGCGGCCCCATCACCCGCATCACCACACCTGTCGAGCCGTGGGAATCCGACAAGCTTTTCCGCAACGATGGCAAGGGGCATTTTACGGACGTTTCACTGCAAATGGGCATCAACAATCGGGCATGGGGCCTCAGCGCCACTGTTTCTGACTTCAATGGCGATGGCTACTTGGATATTTATGTTGGAAACGATTACGTCGAGCCGGATTTTCTTTATATCAACCAGCAAGGCAAGGGTTTTAAGGATGAAATATGGCGCTACTTCCGGCACACCAGCAACCACACGATGGGCGTTGACATTGCAGACATCAACAACGATGGCTTGATTGACCTTGCCTCTCTGGACATGACCGCTGCCACCAACCAACGGCAAAAGGAGCTGATGACGACCATGAAACAAGAGCGCTTCCATAGCCTCGTTCAATACGGTTATGGCAACCAACAAATGAGAAACATGCTCCAATTAAACACCGGGGCGGCTCCAGGGGAAGGCGACACGTTCAGTGACATTGGCCAGTTGGCTGGCACCTGGGCAACGGACTGGAGCTGGAGCCCTCTTCTCGCCGACTTCGACAACGACGGACTGAAAGACCTTTATATTACCAACGGTTACCGCCGGGACGTAACCAACCTCGATTATTTGAACTACACCGTGGACTCTGTGATGAAAATCGGCGGGTTGAACAATACCAATTTCAAGTCCATTGACGA
This sequence comes from uncultured Saprospiraceae bacterium, assembly GCA_964508135.1. Classification (GTDB taxonomy): domain Bacteria; phylum Bacteroidota; class Bacteroidia; order Chitinophagales; family Saprospiraceae; genus UBA6168. The sequence goes on along the minus strand of CAZDSU010000009.1, from coordinate 98,424 downwards.
GTACTTGAACAAGATTCCCACCAAGCCGCTCCGCAATTACATGTTTCAAAACACGGATGGAATTCGATTTCAAGAAGTTAGCCAGCGCTGGGGCCTGAACGAAACTTCCTACTCCAACGGCAGCGCCTACGCCGACCTTGACAACGACGGCGACCTCGACCTGCTGGTTAACCAGTTGGATGGGAATGCGCTCATTTACCGCAACAAAACAGCAGGTAGCACGGCTGGCAATTGGCTGCAAGTCACCCTAAAAGGCAGCCCGGAAAACCCTACTGGCATTGGGGCAAAGCTGCGCATCCGCTCCAACGGCGCGTTGCAATACCAAGAAATGACGCCAGTGCGTGGTTTCTACTCTTCTTCCCAGCCATTGTTTCATTTCGGGCTTGGCAGTTCGACGACGGTCGAGAAACTTGAAATCCGCTGGCCAAACGGAAAGGTGCAAACACTCGAAAACCTGCCGGTCAATCAGCGCTTGACATTGAATCTGGCTGACGCAAAAACAGGGAAGTGGGAAAAGTTGGATTCGCCTGCTCCAATTTTCCAGGTTGCCACAGGCACAGGCATTGACTTCATCCATGCCGATGACGAATTCAACGACTTCAACCGGGAATGGCTGATTCCACATGCGTTTTCCAACCTTGGCCCCAACATCGCCAAAGGCGACGTCAACGGTGATGGGCTGGAAGATTTCTATGTTGGTGGTGCTAGAAACCAAGCGGGGGCACTTTTCATTCAGCAAAAAAACAGCAGTTTCAAGCGCCAATCGGTGCCTGCATTTGATGCGGACAATGCCTTCGAGGACATGGGCTGCGCCTTTTTCGATGCAGATGGCGACAAGGACGCCGACCTTTACGTGGCCAGCGGTGGCAGTACCTACGATGCAGGGTCGAGCAATTACCAAGACCGCCTGTACCTCAACGACGGCAAGGGCAAATTTACCAAATCGCCTGACGGGACTTTGCCAACCATCACCTCCAGTGGTTCCTGCGTCGCCCCTTTCGACTTTGACCGAGATGGTGACTTGGATGTGGTGGTGGGCGGATTGGTGACGCCGGGCCGCTATCCGACTGCTCCCCAAACCTTGTTGCTACAAAACAATGGCGGCAAATTCACTGATGTTTGCCAACCATTGGCACCTGCGCTTGCACATATCGGTATGGTAAACGACTTGGTTTGGGCCGACCTCGATGGTGACAAAATGGAGGAATTGATTGTGGTAGGCGAGTGGCTGGCCGTCACCGTTTTCAAAAATAAAGCGGGTAAACTAGAAGACGCAACCTCCAGCTTCGGATTGGAAAACAGCAATGGCTGGTGGAACTGCGTACATATTGAAGACATGGACAAGGATGGCGACCTCGACCTGGTGGCTGGCAATCTTGGCTTGAATTCTCGCCTTAAAGCTTCCACTTCACAGCCAATTGATTTGTTTGTTGCCGATTTCGACAAAAACGGTAGCCTCGACCCGGTGATGGCGTGGTTCGATGGCGGCAAACAATATCCACTCCCGCAACGGGACGTAATGATTAAGCAAATGCAGGGGCTTAAAAAGGATTTTGTTTACCACCGGGCTTACGGCCAGGCGACGATGGAAGATGTTTTCAAGAAACAAGCCTTGGACGTTGCGCAAAAACTGGAGGCCAAAACGTTTTCCACCACGTTTTTTGAAAACAAAGGCGGCAAGTTCATTGCGCATGAACTTCCTGGTTCCGCACAGTTTTCCAACTGCAATCAAATCCTCTCTGACGACTACAACGGCGACGGCAACCTTGACTTGCTGTTGGTTGGCAATAGCTATCAATCAGAAGTGGAATCGGGACGAAACGATGCTTCCAGTGGCACGGTTTTGCTTGGCGACAGTAAGGGAGGTTTCGTGGAATTGGCCAATCGGCAAAGCGGCTTTTGGGCTTGCAAGGAAGCCAGGGACATGGCAGTTTTGAACTTGGCAAATGGGCGGAAGCTGTTTTTGATAGCCAACAACAACGACGCTTTGCAAGCCTATTTTGGTAAATAATGGTTATTGGGTGACTGGTTTTGGTTAATAAAAACCAAAACCTTACTGTATGCAAGCACAAAACTGGTCTTTGCACGTTTTTTGCCCAACAGAAATTTTATTTGGCCCTGGTTCCATGTTTGAAATTGCATGAATCCGAGGCAAACTAAACTCAATCAAAATGATAAAGAAAATCTTACCGTTGGCGCTTTTACTGCTGACGTTCTCCTTTGCGAATGCACAGCTCAAGGGCGCACTTGACAAGGCCAAGGCCAAAGCCAATGAGGTAGTAGGTGGCGGCTCACTCAACCAGGATGAAGTTGGGCAAGGCTTAAAAGAAGCGCTAAACAAAGGCGTTGGAGAAGCATCCGACTTCCTTTCCAAAGCAGACGGCTACTACAAAAGCCCCTACAAAATCCTTTTACCGGAGGAGGCTCAAAAGGTGGTAAAAAAACTGAAGATGGTTCCCGGCTTTGAAAACGTGGAGGCCAACCTCACCGAAAAAATGAACCGTGCCGCAGAGGATGCTGCCGTTAAAGCCAAGCCGATTTTTGTGAGTGCCATTAAATCCATGACTTTCAAGGATGCCATGAACATCCTGATGGGCAACGACGACTCAGCGACCCGGTACTTGGAGAGCGCAACCTTCAAGCAGCTCTACGCAGAGTTCATGCCCATCATCCAGGAGTCGCTGGACAAAGTAGGTGCGAGGGAGTACTGGCGCACCGCGGTCACTGCATACAACAAGCTGCCGTTGGTCGAGAAAACCAACCCTGAGTTGGACGACCACGTGAACAGAAAAGCGCTCAACGGGCTTTTTGGCTTAGTAGAAAAAAAGGAAGCTGGCATACGCAATGATGTGAGCCTGCGCAACTCTGACCTGCTCAAAAAGGTCTTTGCACAGCAGGATTCCCGGAAAAAGAATTGAAAAGGTTTCGTGTTTACGCTAAAAATGGCTGTGCTTGGACTATCAGACTTGTCCCAAGGCACAGCCATTTTTATTTCTTCAGTCCAAGGCAGCAAAAGGTTTGAGCCATCGTTTTATATGGAAAATATTCCTTCGCAACCTGACAAAATATGAGAAAATCAACGTTCCTGCTTGTTTTGGGACTTATATCGCCTGTACTTTTTGAGAATTGCAAAATAGCCGAAAAAGACAAAGACATTGTCGTGCAAGTAGACCCAGAGTTTCAGCTTGGGATGTTTGAGGAGTTGAGCCAAGTTCGTGACTTTAACCTTACTTTTCAAACCATTGAAGACCAATCCTGCATAAACAATTCAATTGGTTTCACCTCCAGCCGGAACGGCAGAAATATCTCGCTCCATATAAATGAAATCGTTGAAGCTGAGAATTGCCTTGACGGTCAGGCTCCGATAGCAGGAGATGCATCCTACGATTTTCTTCCAATAGGCGTTTACAACCTGGAATTGGTGTTGAAAAATACCATCACATCAACCGGCATACTTACCGTTTCAAACGAAAAATACGAGCTGGATATCGAGGAGGGTTTTGGGTTTCAAACCATGCAAGCTACGCTGATGCGTGTTCCGGCTTCTACGGTTTGGGGTTATGTCGCTTATTCGGACAACCAATATTCGTCAGATGCGGACAACTTTTTAAGTGAATTAAACGATCAAACGGAACTCCTCGAACTGTCGAAAGGCGAGTATGGCTATTTCAAGATTGGCGACAATAAGAAGTTAAGTCTAAACAAGGCACCAGACTACAATAATTTCAAGACTTTTTACCGAACCTCAAATGGGCAGGTTGCTGAATTGGAGACACTGCTTGAGGGCTTTCGTAGCCAATACCCTGACGGGCAAATGGAGTTTAAAATTTATACTTGGCAAGGCGAAACGCTCTGATTTTACTGGGCGATCAACTCTGCCAGCCTTTTTTTCTTTTCCTTTTTTTTGCTTTCCTTCACTTCAAAGCTGAAGCCGTGCGCTTCCAGTTGATGATAGCGATCTTTGTTGAACTGATAAAGTTTGGCTGGGCGGTGAGGTACACCTTCCTGAAGCTCGTCCAAATCAATAAGCAAGCTCATGGACAGTATTTTCTTGCGGAAATTCCGCTTGTCCAATTCCGCCCGAAGCAGCGCTTCATAGAGGTGCTGTAGTTCGGTGAGGGTAAATTTTGGGGGCAAAAGCTCGAACCCGACTGGCCGGATGCGCACCCGGTGGGTAAGCGCATTGAAGCAGGTTTCAAGAATCGTGTTGTGGTCAAAAGCCAGTTCCGATTTCATGGCTTTGTCCACGTTGTGCCATTCTACATTTTGAGCAAAAGAAGATGGCGTGAGGGTAAAGTCACTGATTTTAACCAAAGAAAAATACGCAATGGTGATGACCCGCCCCAATGGGTGGCGGTCAACAGCACCGAACGTATGTACTTGTTCGAGGTAAACTTTTTTCAAGCCGGTGAGTTCTTCGAGCACCCGGTAAGCAGCGGTGTCTAGGTCTTCATTGGGATAAACAAGGTCGCCTGGCAGTGCCCAAAGCCCTTGAAAAGGCGCAGCGCCCCTTTTTATCAAAAGGACTTTCAAGTCGCCGTCGTCAAAGCCAAAAATCACATTGTCCACCGAGAAAGCAGACTTGAAAAAGTTGTTTTCACCATTCATAAAGTCCTGTCAGATTGTGCGGCGGTGAAGATAGCTGTTTTCAAAAAAATCCAAAGGAAAATGCTGTTATTCTAACACTAACTTCCAAGAGGGTGGTTCAAATGCTCCCGACAGTCGCAGCCGTCCTTTAATTTGACCATTTTTTTTACCTTAGCCGAATAAACAGCGGGGAAAACATGAACCTGGAAAACGCTAGAACTGCACTCAAAAAGTATTACGGCTACGACAGCTTTCGGCCATTGCAAGCGGAGGTCATTCAAGCTATTTACAACAAGAAGGACGTGTTGCTTTTGATGCCAACGGGTGGGGGCAAGTCGGTCTGTTTTCAAATACCCGCCGTGACGATGGAAGGCACTTGCATCGTTGTTTCCCCCCTGATTTCATTGATGAAAGACCAAGTGGAAGCCCTCCGGGCAAACGGCATCCGGGCCGCTTTTCTCAACAGCTCGTTGGCCTACCAAGAGCAGCAGCAGGTAGAAAACGACCTGTTCCATGGTCGCCTTGACCTGCTCTACACCTCCCCAGAAAAAATGGCTTCGCAGGAGTTTATGCCGCTGCTTCGCTCCGCAAAAATCTGCCTGTTTGCGATTGATGAGGCGCATTGCATCTCTGCATGGGGCCACGATTTCAGGCCGGAGTACCGACAGTTGAAGTTTTTGAAAAAGACCTTTCCCGATGTACCGGTCATCGCCCTTACCGCTACCGCTGACAAGCTCACCCGCAAGGATATCGTCGTGCAGGCAGAATTGCAAAACCCCGAAATCTTCATCGCCAGCTTTGACCGCCCAAACCTCAGCCTGGAGGTGCGACCAGGACGAAAAAAGATAGAACAGATACTTGAGTTTGTGGAGAAAAGGCCCAACCAACCGGGCATCATTTACTGCCTCGCCCGCAAAACCACAGAATCCTTGGCCGAGAAGCTGCGGGAGAATGGCATCAACGCTGCTGCCTATCATGCTGGCCTCAACGACCGGACCCGACCAAAAGTGCAAGAAGATTTCATCAACGACAGAACCACGGTCATCTGCGCCACCATCGCCTTCGGAATGGGCATTGACAAGGGAAATGTGCGTTGGGTTATCCACTACAATTTGCCAAAAAACATAGAGGGCTACTACCAAGAAATCGGCCGCTCAGGCCGGGATGGCTCCGATGCGGACACCCTGCTTTTCTACTCGGCAGGGGATGTGGCAATGCTTCGGGAGTTCATTACAGAAGGCGATGGACAGAACCGGGACATCCAGTTGGCCAAGCTGGAACGGATGCACCAGTATGCCACGGCGTTGATTTGCCGAAGGAAAATCCTGCTGAATTATTTCAACGAAACCATGCTCGAAAATTGCGGCAACTGCGATGTGTGCAAGAATCCGCCCAAGGATTTCGACGGTACGCTCATCGCCCAAAAAGCACTGTCGGCAGTGAGCCGGCTCGGCGAGCAGGTGGGCACTGGCATGTTGGTGGACGTGCTGCGAGGCTCCAAGAGCTACAACCTCGTGAGCAGTGGTTACGACAAAATAAAGACCTACGGTGCTGGCAAGGACCTGCGGCAGGAGGATTGGTTTTTTTACCTCGAACAGCTTGTAAATCAAGGGCTTATCGAAATCGCATACGACGACCACAGCAAAGTAAAATTGACGGAAGGCAGCAAATCAGTGCTTTTTGCAGGGCAAAAAGTGCAACTCGTGAGGGCCGAAATCCTGCAAAAACGCAAGGAAGAAGAGGAAGCCAAAACTGCCACTCGCACCAAACGCACCACCGAACGCCAGCGAGTCAGGGACGAGCTTTTCGAGCATTTGCGCCAGCTCCGAATTGACCTGGCAAGGAAAAAAGGCGTACCTCCGTACATCATTTTCGGAGATGCGACGCTGGAGGAAATGGCTGCCGAACGCCCGGCTACCGAGGCCGACCTGAGCAGAATCAGCGGGGTGGGGGAGCAGAAGATGCGAGAGTTTGGCAGGGTGTTCCTCGACGCCATTCAAGAGTTCATTTTGGCAAAAAAGGACGAAGGCATTCGCATCACTGGCTCGACTTATTTGGAAACTTTTCGGCTCTACAATCAAGGTTCAAGCGTGGAGGAAATTGCCGCACAACGAGGCATTAGCCCCCTCACGGTTTTTTCGCATTTCGCCTATCTCTATGAAAAGGGGGAAAACGTCAATATCTGGAATTTTGTAACCAAGGAAGAGGCACAGAAAGTAGCCGAAGTGCTGCCAAGCATGGAACTTCCGTGGCGATTGCAGGAGGTTTTCGTGACATTGAAAGAGGAGGTGGCGTATGAAAAAATCAGGCTGGCGATTGGCTGGTACAATAAGAAAACTATAAAATAACTACCTGCCCAACCAAGCCAAAAACCTGTTCACCCAGCCCATCCACTTTCCAGTTTTTTCCTTTTTTTGCTCTGCAACGGGCGACTCTGATTCCAAACCGCCGCCGTAATTTTCCAAAAAGACCCTCCGCACGTTGTCCTTCACCACTCCCCGCAGCGGGATTCTGGCCATCAAACCGTATAGTGCGGCGTTGCCTTCGCCGCTGGCTTCGGGGTGCTCCTTCGCCCAGACGATAGCAGCTTTCACATCGGCTAGATAATCAGCAATCACTGGAATGTTGTAAGGGAAAACGGTCAAGTGGATGCTCGGCGGAAATTGCTGACGGTCAACGACCCAACCTTTTTGCTCCAAAAAATCGGCAACGGCGTAGATGTCCGGTTTGTTTTTGCGGGTGGCAAAAGCGAGCATGTTCATGCACGGGTTTCCGACGATTTCGATGTCTGGCAAAGCCTCCAGGCCCGCCCGAAGTTGGTCGAAGGCAGCCAACATTTTTTGGGCATTTTCGAGGTAGCCCTGCTGGCCGAGGTGCTGCAGACCCGCCCATGCCGCCGCAATTGCCCCACCGGGGCGAGTACCCAGCATCGTGGCCGTGGCGAAGATGCCGCCACTGTATTCCGTGTTAATAAAGATTTGATTTTCAAACAGTTGTGAGTGTCGGTACAGGAGGACGGAGGCTCCTTTGGCCCCAAATCCAAACTTGTGGAGGTCGCCGGACATGGAGGTTACGGCCTTCACTCGGAAGTCCCATTCGGGCAATTTCTTTCCTAGTTTTTCCACCCAAGGGAGCATGAAGCCGCCGACGCAGGCGTCCACATGGAACAGCAAATTGTGTTTTTCAGCAAGCTGACCGATGGCTGGAATCGGGTCGAGGACGCCGTGCGCAAACGAGGGTGCAGACGCCGCCAGCAGAATGGTATTTCTCGAAATGAGCCGCTCCATCGCCGCCACGTCTGCTTCCTGGTTGTCGTCAACTTGGGCTTTGCGGAGCGTCAAACCAAAATAATGCGCTGCTTTGTCGAAGGCCGGGTGGATGGTGCGGGGTGCCACGATTTCAAGGGATTTGATACCCGGGCGGTGCTTTCCTGCCCACTCCCGGCAGGCATACATGGCCAGCAAAATGCTTTCCGTGCCGCCGGAGGTCATCGTTCCGACCGTGTTTTCGTCGCCGTGGAGCAAGTTGGCGGCCATACTGACCACCTCTTTTTCCATCCGAAACAGGCTTTTGAAGAGGAAGGGGTTGATGTAGTTTTCGGAAAAATAAAGGTTGTAGGCCGCCTTGAGCAGTTCGTTGTGCTGGGCGTCCACGTAATACTGTAAGGTCCAAGTCTTGCCCTCCAACCATGGGGTGTCAGTGGCTTTTGCCTCCTGCATGGCAGAGAGAATTTCGGAGGTGGGTCTCCCTTTTTCGGGTATCAGTGTGGAATGAATTCTTTTCATCGTTCAACCTCAGGTTGCACTGTAATTGCTGGCTTCATGCGCTGAATCCTAATCATCAAGACCAGCCCAATCGAAAACCAAACAAAAAGGGCGAAGATGGAATTTTTCATGCTCCCGGTCAGGTCGTCCAGAAATCCCCACATCACTAGGCCGAACATCATCGCCAATTTTTCACACACATCATAAAAACTGAAGTAGCCAGCGTTGTTCTCAGTCTGCGGAATCAATTTTGAATAAGTGGAACGGGAAAGTGCCTGGACGCCCCCCATAACCAACCCGATAAAAAATGCGGCGATATAAAAATGAAACGGCTTTTCGATATAAAATGCCCCAAGGCAAATGAAAATCCAAATCGTGATGGCGATGGTCAATGCCCTGAAATTGCCGATTTTCTTGGAAATCCATGCAAATAAGTAGGCACCAAAAATCCCGATAAATTGGAGGAGCAGAATGGTGATTATCAGTTGAGTCATTTTCAGCCCAACCTCTTTTTCACCGAAGGAGGCCGCCATGAACATCACGGTCTGTACCCCCATGATGTAGAAAAAGAAGCTTAGGAGGAAGTTCCGTAATTGCTTGGCCTTTTTGAGATAGCTCCAAACCTTGAGGAGTTCGTGGTATCCATTCAAAAGATAATGCCCAGTCGGTGTTTTTGTGTAAATACCTTTTGGCAAGCGGCTGAAAGTGATTTGCGAAAACCCAATCCACCAAATCCCCACCATCAAGAACGAGATTCTGGGCATGAGGGTCCCGTCCGTCACACCAAAAGCCTCTTTGTTCATTATCAAGGCCAAGCTCGCTATCAACAGCAAAGTGGACCCGAGGTAGCCAAAGGAAAACCCCTTGGCACTGGTTTTGTCCATCCGGTCTTCCGTGACAATGGCTGGCAAATAGGAGTTGTAAAAAACGATGCTGCCAGCATATCCGACTGTAGCCAACAGCGTGGCCGCCAGCCCCAGGTGAATCATTTTGGCGGAATCAAAAAAGAACAAAGCCATGCACCCAAGCGCCCCGATGTAGCAGAAAAACCGCATGAATGCCCGGTGGTTGCCAGAGTAGTCGGCCACGGAGGAAACGATTGGAGAAATCAATGCGACGATGCCAAAGGCAATGCCGAGGTTGATGGAATAAATGCCAGTATTCTGGAACTTCATGCCCAATATCTCGACGATGCTGGAGCCGTTGACCCTCGTCACCGTATTATAATAGGCAGGGAAAATGGCGGAGGTAATGGATAGCACATAGACCGAATTGGCCCAATCATACATCACCCAAGCATTGATGATTTTTGGGTTGTTTTTGACGATGTTCCCGTTTTGCTGGACTTGCATGTTTCGAGTGTTTTAATAGGTAGGTAAACGTGGGAGAGGTTTTTAACCCTTATCCATTACCCACAGAATAACCTGTGGATTACGCTGGATTTATCGTCCCAGCGATAGTGCCGTTTGGCAACATATTTCCAAAAGTCACTATCTGCATTTGTGCCAAAAGTCAATACGCTACGCATTCGCACAAACCCTATTTGTAGCGTATCGCCATTTGGCACAAATAGAGGAACGGAGGCTCAGTCAGGGCTATTCCTACAAAGATGTCGTCCATACTGGACGATAAAATGTTGAAACCCAGCAGGTTATTCTATGGGTAAACAACAGGGTTTTAACCTCCCCGACGTTAAACTCACGGCCCAAAAATGCTAAAAAGCTTCGGCTAAAAAGAAATAGAGTGCTTTTTGTTTTTGGCCCGGCCCATCCGAGTCCTTAGTGAGGCCAAAAGCATAGTCAATCCTGATATTTACCCTCGATGATTTATTCATCAAAATACGGAGGCCACCACCCGCTGCCAAGTTGAAGCGGTCGAATCCAAACTCCTCCATTTGGTGCATGGTCTGAGCGCCGCTGATGAACGCAACCATACCCAGCCGCTTCCAAACCTGCCATAGTTTTGAACTGGATTCCTCCTTGAAAAAAGGCAATCTGTACTCAGCTTCAAAAGTGGCGATATGGTTGTCCTGGTAAGTTCCCCGGAAATAGCCTCGAACCAACTTGTGGCCATTCGTCCTGGAAAGTGCCCGCATTGGGATTGGCTCGTCGGAACCTTGTACGCTCAACATACCACGAAGGGCCAAAGTCTGGTTGGAAAAAGTGTTGATGTACTTACGGGCATCTACCATTAGCCGGGCGTACTGGAATTGGCTCCCGATAAACTTATGGTAGTACAGCCCATTCACTTCCACCAAGCTTCCGCTAAGCGGATTGGCCACAAAATCCCGGGTATCGTGCAACAACTGCAGACCAAGCCCCGACCGCAAACCAGCCACAGGCAAATCCAGCAGCCGGGCAGAATCGCTATTCAGGAAATGGTGGGCCTTGGGCAATGGTTCGTAGTTCCACATATACTCCAAGTCCGTTTGCACCCCAAGGGAGAGGTCCGGTCCGATTTTGCGAAGCACCACTGGCGAGAATTTGAGGCGGTCGGCCTTAAAAAGGAGGTAGTTCAGGGTGTCGGGATTGTTGTTGTCGTCAACTTGCGCAATGAGCATTCCTGCGTCATTCCCCAAGCCATAATCCCGGTCGGTGTAATGGTTGTAAATGGCTTCACCACGGGTGCGCCATTTTTTTTGATGGGTGAAAAATTCCCAACGCCCTTCAATCAAAACCTGCTTCGCCGTGGTGTAAACGGCGAAAAACTCCAATTGTGAAATTGGCGTTTCTAAGTCGTTTTTCCTGAAATCAAAATACTTGATGCCGATGCCCCCCAAGGTCAGTTTGGTTTCGGGCGAATAACTTATGGCAGGGAAGAAGTCTAATTTTGGCGTTTTTATCTTTGCGAGGCTGTCTGGTTCGGTATTTTGGCAAAATGCTTGGCCTAAAAACAAAACCCCGAAAATTAGACCAACCGTTTTAGGGAAATAGCTGTCTTTCATCGTAATAATTTTCCTTAAATGTAGGTATTTCGCCACTTGGTAAACAATACTTTTTGTCAGTTCCCAATTCCCAATTGGTGACGGTTTGAGATTCTTGCAATTCACTGATTCCAAGCGGTATTTGACATACTATCTTTGACCAAAATCACCGGAATTCAGCGGGGCGACTCAATTCTCCTAAAAAAGACGACCCAAGCTCACGCCAACCCAGGGTATTACAGCTGAAAAAAATTCGTTTTCTCCGGCGTACATCAAATAAATTGGAACCCGAAAAACGTAGTTTTCTCCCTTGACCTCATAGCCAATCGAGACAAATGGGACAACACCCTCAAGATTGGTTCCAATTTTAGAGTCAGCATAACCACCCATGGTGATGCCAAATTCCGAAACTAAATGGCGCCTTTTCGTACTGAAGGCATAGGAGCCGTAGATAGGAATCCTGAAATCAAATCTGGTGACAGTCTCATCAACGTAGGTAAGTTTAGCTACATCAGCCAAGCCTATGCCAACACCAACCTGAAACTTTTCAGTCAGGTATCGGGCATAGTTGACATCAAAAAAAAAGATGGACTTCCCCAAAACTTCGAGTGTCACTGCATTCTTTTTTTCCTGTGAAAAGCTTTTGAGGCTGATTAGCATCAAAAAGGCAAACGGCAATACGATTCTAAAATACTTCATGGCTTTCGTTCTAGTGAAATAAACAATCAATTATTTTCTAAAGGTAATTCGGTATTCGAGTTAACCCGCACGATTCTAAAATTCACTAATTCCAAACAGTATTTGACATACTATCTTTGCCCAAAATCACCGGAATCCAGCGGAAGAAAACCACAGCCAACCACAACAAAAACCCAATTGATACGCTTACATTTTGGGTACGAGTGAGCAATCTTTTTTGCCACTGTGCCCAACCACAAAAATTTAGATATGACTAAGAAAAAATTGTTCAAGCGCCTGTTTCTCGGACTCGGCATCTTCATCGTGCTGTTCATCGGCGCCTTGATAGCCATCCCGTTTTTATTCAAGGATGAAATCGTGGAGGCGGTCAAAAAGGTCGCCAACGAAAACCTCAATGCCAAGGTGGACTTCGCCGAGGTGGACATATCGCTTTTGCGCAGCTTCCCCAGCGTCAGCATTGGGCTGAACGACTATTCCATCACGGGCATTGAGGAATTTGATGGGGTGAAATTGGTGGCAGGCGAAGCATTACTCGTTACCGTTGACTTTTGGTCGGCTTGGAACTTCGGTAAAGTGCCGCTCGAAATCCATTCAGTCACACTCGAAAAACCGGAAATCAACGTCATCGTGCTTTCGAACGGCAAGGCAAATTATGACATTGCGAAGCCAACCGCTGACACCACAGCAACAACTTTCCAAATCAAGCTCCAGGAATACGCCATCAACGACGGGAACATCACCTACGACGACCGTCAAGGCGGCACTTTCGTGAAATTGACCAACCTCGACCACAGTGGCGAGGGCGATTTTACGCAGGATGTGTTCGACTTGACCACGAAAACGGCCATCGGCGAAATGACGGCAGAGAGCGGGGGTATCAGCTACCTGAAAAAAGCAAAGGTGAACCTCGACGCTGGTTTCAATATTGACTTGCCCAACTCAAAATACACGCTGAAGGAAAACGACCTGACCATCAATGACTTGAAACTGAAAATGGACGGCTGGGTGGCGTTGCCCAACGAAAATGATGTGGACATGGATTTGACGTTTAGCGCTCCGCAAAGTGAGTTCAAGTCCTTGCTCTCCATGATTCCAAACGCCTACACCGCTGGCTACGACAACGTGAAGGCCGACGGAACTTTCAAATTAGAAGGCATGGTGAAGGGCAAATACAGCGCAACCCCAGCAGCTTACCCGGCCTTCAACATCAATCTCGACGTGACGAACGGCAGCGTAAAATACCCCGACCTGCCGCTCGGCATCTCCAACATCAACACCAACGTGAAGGTGAACAGCCCCGGCACCGACCTCGACCAGATGCTGGTGGATGTGTCGAAGTTCAGCCTGAAAATCGGGAGCAACCCGCTGGAGGGTTACTTCAAGCTGCGTACCCCGATGTCCGACCCCGACGTTGACACCAAAATCAAGGGCGTGTTGAACCTCGAAGAACTGTCCAAAGCGTTCCCGATGGAAGGCGTCACTTCACTCAACGGAATCATCAACACAGACGTGGCGGTGAAGACCCGCATGTCCACCATTGACCGGGGCGACTACGCCAACGTGGACATGAGCGGCAACGCATCCATCAATAACCTGAACTATGCCAGCGACGGAATACCCGCCGTGAAAATCAATTCAATGCAAATGGACTTCACGCCGCAAAACGTGAAAGTGCAAAATTTTGACATGAAACTCGGCAAGAGCGACCTCAGAGGAAGCGGCACGATTGACAATATCCTCGCCTATTTTTCGCCAGACAAAACCATGAAGGGCAACTTCACGCTGCGTTCCAACTACTTCAATGCGGACGAATGGATGACGGAGAAGGAGAGTCCGCAATCGGCAGTTGTAAGTCCGCCCCCAGTCACCAACGTGGAGGTTTTCAACCGATTCGACTTTACGGTGGATGCTGCGGTGGGCAAGGTGGACTACGATATTTACAAAATAGAAAACCTTGTGGCGAAGGGCAATTTCACGCCCAACAAGTTGACGTTCAGCCAATTGAGCGGTAAAATTGGGGACAGCGACTTCTCTGCTTCTGGCGCTTTGACCAATGTTTGGAATTATGTTTTCAGCAATGAAATGCTCGGTGGCGACCTCAGCCTCCGCTCCAACTACATGAACCTGAACCAGTTCATGACGGCGGAAGGCGCACCTGCCCCTACCACAGCACCGACTGAAGCCAGCGAGCCAATTTTGGTACCGGAAAACATGGACTTGCGAGTTAATGCGAACATGGCCACCGTCATCTACGACAACATGGAACTGAAAAACGTGAAGGGTGCGCTGTTGGTCAAAAACCAAGAGGTACGCTTTGACAAAATGACAGCGAACTCCTTGGGCGGCAGCATGAAAATTGACGGCGGCTACAATACCCAAAACCACGAAAAGCCCAAGTTTGACCTCGGCATGAAGTTGACCAATATTGACTTTCAGAAGGCATTCAAAACCTTCAACACGTTTCCCATCATTGCGCCTATCGGCAAATACTTGCAAGGCAATTTCAACACCGACCTCACGATGAGCAGCGATTTGAAGAAAGACTTGATGCCGGACCTTGCGACAATTGCAGCAGCAGGTCTGTTGGAAACCCTGAACGGCACCATCACCGGGGCTGCGCCCTTGCAGGAAATCGGCAACAAATTGAACGTGGATGCCTTCAAAAAAATTAACATTAAGAACTCCAAAAACTGGTTCACCGTGAAGGACGGAGCCGTGCAGTTGGAGGAGTTCAAGCAGAGCTACGACGGCATTGACATGCGCATCGGCGGTTCGCACAAACTGGTTGGCGACATGGACTACAAGATAATCGCCAAGATTCCTCGTTCCAAAATCGGCAAAAACCCACTCGGCGCTGCCGCCAACAGCGGACTTGATTTCCTGAGCGGCGAGGCATCCAAACTGGGTCTGAACGTCAATGCTGGCGAATTCATCAACGTGCAAATCAACCTCGGCGGCACACTGGACAAGCCAAAGGTCAGCTTCAAGGTGCTTGGTTCAGAAGGCACTGCCGAAACCGTGAAGGACGCCGTGGTGAGCAAGGTCAAGGAAGAAGCGGAGAAGCAGCTCGACAAGGCAAAGGACGAGGCCAATGCCCGCATCGAAGCTGAAAAGAAAAAGCTGGAAGAAGAAGCCAGGCGCCAAAAGGAAAAATTGGAGGCCGAACTAAAAAAGAAGGTTGAAGCTGAAGCCAAAAAAGCGGCTGAGGCTGCCGCCAAAAAAGTAGGAGCCGATGCTGCCAAAAAAGCAGAGGAAGAGGCCAAAAAGAAACTGGAAGAAATCAACCCATTCAAAAAGAAGAAGAAAGAAGGAGGGTAGGGGTTTGATGGGTTTGAGGTAATTGCCCGACTCCGTTTAAGACGTTTTTATGACCAAAAAAATCCTGTTGTTTTTTGCCTTGGTTGCCAATGCTTTTTTTGCGGCTTCGCAAGTTCGTGGCACGGTGACGGACAACAAAGGCGAACCACTTCCCTTCGTTTCCATCTACGTACAGGGCACTACCAACGGCACCACATCCAATCTCAACGGGGAATATTCGCTGGCGCTGGAGCGAGGCACCTACCAATTGGTGTTCCAATACATCGGTTACAAACAGCGAATCGAAACGGTAAATGTCGAGGTTGGGCCAGTCAAACTCAACGTAGCACTGGCGGAGGAAGCCATTGAACTGGCATCCGTGGAGATAAAAGCTAATGCCGAAGACCCGGCGTACCCCATCATCCGCAAGGCGATAGAAAAACGGGATTACCACCGCAAACAGGTCGAGTCGTTTACCTGCGAGGTGTATATCAAGGGCAACGTCAAGGTGTTGGAGGCCCCGAAACAATTGCTCGGCAAGGACATCGGCGACCTCGATGGCAGCCTCGACACCGCGGGTCAGGGCATTATTTACCTTTCCGAATCCGTTTCGAAACTGTACTTCAAGCAGCCCGACAAGTACAAGGAAATCATGGAGTCGAGCAAGGTGAGTGGCAACAACCAGGGCTTCAGCTACAACAGCGCCCAAGACTTCAACATTGACCTCTACAAAAACTACTCTGAGTTTGGTCGCAATGTCATCTCGCCCATTGCCGACAACGCCATGAACCATTACAAGTACCGGCTCGAAGGTGCTTTCGTGGACGAAGGCGGAAGGCTGGTTAACAAAATCGCAGTGCTGCCGAAGAACTTCGCCGACCCAGTTTACCGGGGCTTCATCTACATCGTGAGCGATAGCTGGAACATCCAAAGCGCCGACCTTTTCACCACGGGCCTTTCTGCGCAAATACCGCTTTTCGACACCCTCAGCGTTCGCCAAAACTTTATTCCGGTGGCTCAACCGGATGTTTGGCGCATGTTTTCCCAGGCGTTTTCCATCAGGGGCGGTTTTTTTGGGTTCAAATTCGGGGGCAGCTTCACCGCCATCTACCGCAACTACGACTTGGAGGCCAACCTGCCTGATAAATTTTTCACCAATGAAATCATGAAGGTGGAAGCGGGCGCAAATGAAAAGGATACCACGTTTTGGAACCTAATCCGCCCCGTCCCGCTGACCGTAGAAGAAAGCGTTGACTACGTCAAAAAGGACAGCATCCGGGTGCTGCGGGAGACCAAGCCGTACATGGACTCCCTCGACCGCAAGGAAAACAAGCCAGAATGGGGCGACCTGCTGTTTGGCTACACGTGGCGCAACTCCTGGAAGCGAAACTCCATCACGCTAGAAACGCCCATCAACAGCTTCCAGTACAACCTGGTACAGGGCGTAAAACTCAGCCTCGGCCTGAGCTACACCATGTATTTGGACAAAAACAAGGGCAAAAGTTTGGTGACGGGTGGGCGCATTGCCTACGGTCTAGCCGATGAAAACCTTCGGGCTGCTGGAGATATCACTTGGCGTTTTAACCCAAAAAAATACTCGCAACTCCGCCTGACCGGTGGGCAGGAAGTGCTGCAATTCAACGAACTGGAGCCAATCCTGACGCTCTACAACACCTATTTTACCTTGGTGAGCCGCAGGAACTACGCCCGTTTTTACGATAAAAAATATGCAAAAGCGGAGTACCAACAAGAGGTGGCAAACGGCATATTGGGTTTCGCCGTCGTGCAGTGGAGTGACCGCTCTCCGCTCGAAAACCAGACGGATTACAGCCTTTTTTACAAAAAAAAACGGGAGTTTCAACCCAATACGCCCATCAATGCCGAACTGCCTGGAGAGGCGCTGGCGCAAAGTCAGGCCGTGGTGGTTGGCATCAGCCTACGTTTGCGACCCGGCCAAAAATACATGGACTATCCCGACCGGAAAATCTCACTTGGCAGCGATTTTCCTGACCTTTGGCTAAACTACCGCAAGGGTATCAGCGCATTTGGCAGTGACGTGAACTACGACCGCCTGTCGGTGGCCCTTTCAAAAAGCGATATTGTGATGGGCATCGGCGGGGTGATGAGGTTCAGGTTGGAGGCGGGCAGTTTTGTCAACAACAAGCAGGTTTATTTTCAGGATTACCGCCATTACCTGGGCAACGAAACCCATTTCAGCAACAAGGATTATTACATGTACGTCTTCAAAATGCTGCCGTACTACGCTTACAGCACGAAAGGCAGTTGGTTCGAAGGCCATTGGGAACACGACTTCAAGGGACTGTTGACGGACAATATTCCGGGCTTAAAAAAACTGGGCTGGAACCTGGTGGCTGGCGCAAATATGCTGTACACCTCTGAAGCCAAGGACTATGTGGAATTTTCGCTGGGCTTCGATGGGCTTGGAATCGGCAGGTTGTTCCGAATTGATGCCGTGACTTCGTTTCAGCACGGAAAGTACCAAGGTATTGGCTACGTAGTCGGCATCTCATTGCCGCTGAACGAGCTGCAACTGTAAGTTGGGTGGTTGGCATGTTGGCGTGTTGGCCGCCCAATACGCCAACACGCCAACCACCTAACATGCCAGTTAGTCTTCCGCTTTCCAGTCAGAAGTCGTGAGATACACGACCACGATGCCAGCCACAATCATTAATATTTTCATCAAAAAACCGAACAAGGCACCGGGATAGTCGAGCCAAGCCAGAAAGCTGATTTTCACCCCAACCAAACTCAGCACCAAGGCCGAGAAACCAAAGATGAACAGTAAAAATCCCGTGGTTATCCAAGCTGCTTTTTTCATTATTATTAGATTTGAACCGCAAAAATAGGAATTTGGCGATTGAGTTATTGGGGTATTGAGTTATTGAGCGATACTACCCCAATAACTCAATACCCCAATACCCCAATACCCCAATAACTCAGTACCCCAATAACTCAATAACTCAATAACGAAGCAATATGAACCAACGCATCACACACATCGCCCTCTTGGTCAAAGATTATGACGAGTCCATTGAATTCTACACCAAGAAACTTCAATTCAAACTGGTGGAAGACACCCAACTCAGCGAGACCAAGCGTTGGGTGATGGTTGCTCCACATGGCTTGGGCGCCTGCAGCCTACTGCTGGCCAAGGCAGTGGGAGTGGAGCAAATATCACAAATCGGAAACCAGACCGGCGGTCGGGTTTTCCTATTTCTGCACACCGACAACTTCCAGCGGGACTATCAAAACCTGCTCGACCAAGGCATAAAAATCGTACGTCCTCCATCATTGGAGAATTATGGAACAGTGGCTGTGTTTGAGGATTTGTATGGAAACTTGTGGGATTTGATTGAGCCAACGCCCCCAAAACTCATGTGATTGCAAGTTTCTCATCGCTCAAATTTCCCTACTTTTGCCCAATGCCTAATTCTACGCCACAATCGGTCAAACTCATCGAATGTCCCCGTGACGCCATGCAGGGATTGAAGGATTTCATTCCCACAGAAACCAAGTCGGCGTACATCAACCAGCTTTTGATGGCGGGGTTTGACACCATTGATTTTGGCAGTTTTGTGTCGCCAAAAGCCATTCCGCAGATGCGTGACACGGCGGAAGTGCTTTCCCAACTCAACTTGTCCAGCACCAAAAGTAAGCTGCTCGCCATCGTGGCCAATCAACGGGGCGCGGAAGATGCCGCCCAGTTTCCCGAAATCAGCTATCTCGGCTACCCGTTTTCTATTTCCGAAACCTTTCAAGTCAGGAACACCAACGCCACCATCGAGGAGTCGCTGGTGCGGGTGGAGGAGATTCAGGACATTTGTTTGCGTAGCAAAAAGGAACTCGTCGTGTACATCAGCATGGGATTTGGCAACCCCTATGGCGACCCCTGGAATGCCGAAATCGTGGTGAAATGGGTGGACCGCCTTTCGGACATGGGCATCCGAATCTTGCAGTTGTCAGATACCATCGGTGTTTCAGGCCCAGCCAGCATCAAGTATTTGTTTTCAAACCTAATTCCCTACTACCAGCCCAAGGGCATTGAAATTGGCGCACACCTGCACACGGAGCCGCACAACTGGAAAGAAAAAATCGAGGCCGCCTGGGAAAGCGGCTGCACCCGTTTTGACGGTGCCATCAAGGGCTTTGGTGGCTGCCCGATGGCCAAGGACGGCCTCACCGGCAACATGCCCACGGAAAACATGGTACATTTTTTCAGGAACCGACATATTGAAACGGGCATTGACGAAGCAGTTTTTGAAAAAGCGATGAGCATGGCCTTGAAGGTGTTTCCGCATTGACAATTGTTATTGTGTTATTGGGTTATTGAGTTATTTTGTGCCGTCACGATAATAATCCAACAATATAACAATCCAACAATCATGGCAAAAACAATTGACCTCCTCCTCGACAAATACGGCGAAAGCCATCAGAACGCCGTCAACAAATTCATCCACTGGGTTTGTGTGCCAGCCATCATGTTCAGTCTTTTTGGCCTGCTGTTTTCCATTCCCTTTTTTGTGGAAAGGACCCTCTACGCCAATTGGGCTACTTTGGCGCTGATTCTTGCATTGGTTTACTACATGCGGCTGTCCAAGCCGATGTTTCTGGGGTTCGTCTTGATTGGTGGTGCCATGGTTTATGGCGTCAATGCCATCTATGAAATGACGTTTGGGGATGCCAAGATGCTGGCGCTGATTTCACTGGTGATTTTCGTGGTGGCTTGGATTTTTCAGTTTGTTGGCCACAAAATCGAAGGAAAAAAGCCGTCATTTTTGGAGGATTTGCAGTTTCTGCTCATCGGCCCAGCTTGGCTGCTGCACTTTATCTATAAAAAGGTAGGAATCAAATATTAGCATGTTCCGACTGCCTACTGCCAATTTTCGAACTTCAACGAGTTTCCTTCACGTCCGTCTCCCAATATTCTGGACGCCGCACTTCGCCCCGTTCACCGATGTCTTCACCTTGGTAGTTGCCGTAGCAATCGAGGATGTTGAGGAAAAGGTCTTCCCGCTTGGAGATGTACAGCTTAAAAAGTTGAAGCACCTCGTCCATCGAAGCGCATTTTTTTCCGCTGCGCAAATCAATGACCCATTTGCCCTTCATGGCCTTGGCGTTCTTTTCGATGGGGCGGTTGGCCCTGATTTTCGGCATCAAAAACAAGTCCAGTACACTGTAAAAATAGTAGCCTCCGAGCAGATTGTCCCGAACGACCATACCGGAGTAGGGGCCAAAGGCAAGTATTTTACGGGCAGCCAGATCGTCAAGAATGAAAGTATGCGGCTCTTGGTCGGCGGTGAGCTTCCAATTGAAAAGGTTCAGCTTCTGTCTTTTTTCCTTGGCATCGAAGTGGAAAGTCCAGTTTTCGTCTAGCCGAACGCTGAAATCAAGTCGCTTGAACGAGCTTGAACTGTCCTTGTACTCCAATTTTTTCGACTGGAGAAAAGCCTTTATTTCTTGTTCAAAACTTATCATTGTTGAATTGTTGAATTGTTTGATTGCTAAATTGTTGGCTCCCGTTCACCGTTCACAATTCACCGTTCACAATTCAATCATCCTACCATCGGGCAGCAGTTCCAATTCTTTGGCCATGCTTTGGTTGGCGTCGTAATCCTCTTCCGATCCTTCAAACATGCCGCTGACCATGTAAATTGTCATGTCCTCGTCAATACGAGCCACCGAACGCACGATGCTTTTGCCGTCAGAAATCGTTCCTGCAATTACCTGTTTGTCAATCAATTTGCCTGATTTTTCAAACGTGGCCAGCACGTATTGGTAGTTGAGCAGACCCGCCTTCCAATACAAAATGGCGTGAATATCCTTCAAGTTGGGTATCCGAAAGCCCGGAACGAACTCTGTCAATTCGTCCGAATCCGGTTCAAGTGGCAGCAGGAACTCTTCAATTGCTTTTTGCGGGAGCGGTTCGTTTTCCAGGCTGAATTCCGAAGCGCTTTCTTCTGTGATGGAAATGGGCAGCTTTTCCTCCGGGAATAATTGAACAAACTGGTTGAAAGTCATAGTTGTTAAGCTGTTTCGCCCTTATTTCGGGCGGTATTTTCGGCAAAAGTAAGTTGGCGTAGTTTAGAAAAACGGCTTGGTGGTAAGATTCTTCGTCAAATTCTAATCTCACAGGTACTTTTGCGAAAATAGAAGGCATGATTAGCTTAGAAATCCACCGTCATTTTCCGTTAAAGAAAATGAACACGTTCGGCATAGCGGCCATTGCAGAGGAGCTTGTTGTGGTAAGAACGGCAGCGGCTTTGCATGGAATCACTCAACTGAACCGCCCCCAAATTCAGGTGCTGGGCAGTGGCAGCAATATCCTCCTCACTGGCGACTTGCCCGGCCTGACCATCAAGAACGAAATTGGCGGCATCGAAATATTCCTCGAAAACGAGCACGATGTTTTGGTAAAAGTTGGGGGTGGGGTAGTGTGGCACGACCTCGTTCTTTGGGCCGTCGATCAGGGGCTGGGCGGCATCGAAAACCTCTCGCTCATCCCCGGAACGGTCGGCGCAGCGCCTATCCAGAACATCGGCGCTTATGGCGTTGAGTTGAAGGACGTCTTCCATTTCTTGGATGCCTACGACCTCCTTACGGGTGAATCACTTCATTTCGACAACAGCCATTGCAAATTTGGTTACCGGGACAGCATTTTCAAACAGGAACTGAAAGGCAGGCTCTGCATTGTGGACGTTTATTTCAAGCTGCAAAAAAATCCAACACTGAACACTTCCTACGGCGACATCCAGCGGACATTGCAAGAAATGGGGGTCAAGTCACCGACCATCCGTGATGTGAGCAATGCCGTCATCCAAATCCGACAAAGCAAACTGCCTGACCCCGCAGTCATTGGAAACGCAGGCAGTTTTTTCAAAAACCCAGCAATAGAAGTCGCTGATTTCCAGCGTTTTAGTGAGAAATTCCCTGAAGCACCACACTACCCACAGCCGGATGGTCGGGTGAAAATCCCAGCGGGTTGGCTCATCGAACAGGCTGGCTGGAAGGGGCAGCGAATCGGCGATGCGGGCTGTCATGCACGGCAGGCACTGGTTTTGGTGAATTATGGCGAGGCGAAGGGTGCGGAAATATTGGCTTTGGCGAAGAAAATTCAGGCGTCAGTGCAAGAGAAATTTGATATTGCACTGACGCCTGAAGTGAACGTTTGGTAGCGACTTATTTGTCCAACTTTTCGAGATGAAAAATCACTTCTTCACCCACCAAGTCCCAGTTGCCATTGCCAAAATCCTTCATTTCAAAGACGTTTTTTTCGTCCTCGTTTTCCCAGAGGTAAAACTTGCCGTCCTTGATGTCCCAGAAATTTCCGTCCCCGGAGCCAACTTGGAGCTTTGATTTTTTGCCAAAGTAGACCATGCCATCGTCCTTGAATTCAGCCTTGAAACGAAGCCCCTTGATGATGCCCTGACCAAGGTCAATGCCCATTTTGCCGAGGTTTTTACCAAGGTTGGTTAGGCCCTGTGCCAATTCGCCCATGCCTTCCACAAAGTTGCCGACGGCATCGCCGAAGTGATTGTACTCGCCCATTTCCTCCTCGATTTCTTCCTTCGCTTTCGCAATTTCATCCTTGATTTCTTCCTTGGCCTTGGTCAGGTCTTCTTCAACCTCTTTTTTGGCTTTTTCCATTTCTTGGTTCGCCTCCGGCAAATGCAGCGTCACTTGGTAGCGCCCGGCGAAACTGCTTTTCCGGGACTCGTCGGTTTGGCAACCTGCAAACAACAACAGCAAAAAAGCGAACGAGATAATTTTCATTTTAAGATTGTTTTGATAGGTGAAAAATCGGGGGCAAGGTGGCTTTTTTGCCGAAAAACTGGCCAGTTTTTTCTGCGAAATCAATTCGAAATTTGATAATCAAGCACATTTCCACCCAAATCCCAAAAATCATTAGCTTCTCCAAAATCAACGAATTTCATGCGCAATCCGCTACCTTTGACCGTCCTACAAGTAAAACCAGCCATTTTAAACAAATCCTGCCCACATATCATTTCTACACCAAAACACAGCTAAATGAGTGCATCCTTGCAAGACGCAATAAAAAACCGCATCCTCATCCTTGATGGGGCGATGGGTACGATGATTCAACGTTACAAACTCAGCGAAGCCGACTACCGTGGCGAGCGCTTCGCAAATTGGCACACAGACGTTCAGGGCAACAACGATTTGTTGAACCTGACCCAGCCACAAATCATCGAAGCCATACACCGGGAATACCTCGAAGCTGGCTCGGACATCATCGAGACCAACACGTTCAGCTCCACCGCCATTGCCATGGCCGACTACGAAATGCAGGGGCTGGCTTACGAACTCAACCTCGCCGCTGGTCAAATAGCCCGCCGTGCCATTGATAGTTTCGCTGCGCAACACCCTGACAGACAACGATTTGTAGCTGGTGCATTTGGCCCCTTGAACAAAACCTTGTCGCTCTCGCCCGATGTGAACGACCCCGGCTTCCGGGCCGTCACTTTCGACGAATGCGTGAACGCCTACTACGACCAAGCCCGTGGCCTGATGGATGGCGGCGTGGACATTTTCTTGGTGGAAACGATTTTCGATACGCTGAACGCCAAAGCAGCGCTGTTTGCCATTGACAAATTGTTCGATGAGCGGGGCGTCAAGTTGCCCATCATGATTTCCGGCACCATCACCGATGCCAGTGGGCGCACGCTTTCCGGCCAGACCGTCGAGGCGTTTTGGATTTCGGTGAAACACGCCAAGCCCTTCTGCGTCGGCCTGAACTGTGCCCTTGGTGCCAAGGAAATGCGCCCACACCTCGAAGCCCTCGCCGACATCGCCGACTGCTACGTTCATGCCTACCCAAACGCTGGCCTGCCCAACGAGATGGGAGAATACGACCAGACGCCGCACGAGATGTGCCATTTCATTGAGGATTTTGTCGAGAGCGGCTTCGTGAACATCGTCGGCGGCTGCTGCGGCACCACGCCCGACCATATCCGCCACATGGCGCAGCATGTCGCCAACCTCCAGCCAAGAAAAATAGAGCCCAAGCCTCACTACACGATGTACAGTGGCCTTGAACCGTTGATTGTGCGGGAAAATATGAATTTCATCAACGTTGGCGAGCGCACCAACGTGACCGGCAGCCGCAAGTTTGCGAAGCTGATAAAAACCGGCAACTACCCTGAAGCGCTCTCCGTAGCGCAACAACAAGTGGAGGGCGGCGCCCAAATCCTTGACGTGAACATGGACGAGGGCCTACTTGACTCCGAAAAGGCGATGGTCACTTTCCTCAACCTTGTGATGGCCGAGCCGGAAATTGCAAAGCTGCCCATCATGATTGACAGCTCCAAGTTCAGCGTCATTGAGGCAGGTTTGAAATGTGTGCAAGGCAAATCTGTGGTGAACTCCATTTCGATGAAGGAAGGTGAGGCCGAGTTCATCCGCCAAGCGAAGCTCGTGCGGCGCTACGGCGCTGCCGCCGTTGTCATGGCCTTCGACGAACAAGGCCAAGCCGACACCATCAAACGCAAGGTTGAAATCTGCGCCCGTGCCTATAAAATCCTCACGGAACAAGTGGGCTTCCCGCCGGAGGACATCATTTTTGACCCAAACATATTTGCAATCGCAACGGGCATCGAGGAGCACAACGAGTACGCCAAATACTATATCGAGGCGTGCCGCCAAATAAAGCAGCGTTGCCCCGGCGTAAAAATCAGCGGCGGCGTGAGCAACCTTTCCTTTAGTTTTAGGGGAAATGACCGGGTGCGGGAGGCGATGCACTCGGCGTTTTTGTACCACGCCATCCAAGCGGGCATGGACATGGGCATCGTGAACGCAGGGATGATGGAGATTTACGAGCAAATCCCGAAGGACCTGCTGGTAATGGTGGAAGACGTGATTTTCAACCGCCGACCCGACGCCACCGAGCGGCTTACGAATTATGCCGAAAACTTCAAAGGTGGCGGTTCGGTGGCTACTGGCCCCGACCTCGCTTGGCGGGACAATACCGTTGAAAAAAGACTGGAACATTCGCTGGTGAAAGGTATTACCGACTTCATTGAAGTGGATACCGAGGAGGCCCGCCAAAAATTCCCAATGCCGTTGCACGTCATCGAAGGCCCACTGATGGATGGGATGAATGTCGTGGGTGATTTGTTCGGGGCTGGCAAGATGTTCCTTCCGCAGGTAGTGAAATCGGCACGGGTGATGAAGCGGGCGGTGGCACATTTGACACCATTTATTGAAGCCGAAAAACTGCGCTCCGGCGACTCCAGCGCCAAAGGCAAAATCCTGATGGCCACCGTGAAGGGCGACGTACACGACATCGGCAAAAACATCGTGGGCGTGGTGCTCGGCTGCAACAATTACGACATCGTTGACCTCGGCGTGATGGTACCCGCCGACAAAATCCTCGACGCCGCTATTGCTGAAAAAGTGGACATGATTGGCTTGAGTGGTTTGATTACACCATCGCTGGATGAAATGGTGCATGTGGCCAAGGAAATGCAGCGCAGGGGCTTCACCATGCCGCTGCTCATCGGCGGGGCAACGACTTCTCGGACGCATACTGCAGTGAAAATCGAGCCGCAGTACAGCGGCCCAGTGGTGCATGTGTTGGATGCCAGCCGTAGTGTGGCCGTGGCTTCCACCTTGGCTTCTTCGGATGAAAACGCCCGCTCCAATTATATTTTGGAGACGAAAAAAGACTACGCTGCCATTCGGGAGCAGCGCTTAAACCGCACTTCTTCCAAGAAATATTTGGGCATCAAGGAAGCCCGTGCGAACAAGTACAAAATTGATTGGGCGGGCTATAAAGCACCCAAACCGACATTGCTCGGCGTAAAGGTTTTTAAAGAATACGACTTGGAGGAACTGAGCAATTATATTGATTGGACGCCATTTTTCGCCAGTTGGGAACTTAAGGGCAAGTACCCCGAAATCTTTAAGGACGAAACAGTGGGCGAGCTTTCGAGACAGCTTTTCAACGATGCGCAGAGTCTGCTCCGCAGGGTCATTGATGAAAAATGGCTGACAGCCAAGGCGGTTATCGGTTTCTTCCCAGCCAACGCCACCGAGGACGACAGTGTGGAACTTTACTCAGACGAGGGTAGGGGAGAAGTGTTTTCCAAACTTCATTTT
Source organism: uncultured Saprospiraceae bacterium (assembly GCA_964508135.1). Taxonomy (GTDB): domain Bacteria; phylum Bacteroidota; class Bacteroidia; order Chitinophagales; family Saprospiraceae; genus UBA6168. The sequence continues at coordinate 72,018 of CAZDSU010000009.1, read as the reverse complement.
TTGCGCCAGCAAGTGGAAAAAGCGGCGGGGCAGCCCAATATTTGCCTCTCCGATTTCATCGCCCCAAAAAATTCAGGCGTCGAGGACTACTTCGGCGTATTTGCTGTTTCGACCGGGTTCGGCATTGACAAATGGGTGAAACAATTCGAGGAAAACCACGACGACTACAACGCCATTTTGTTGAAAGCCATCGCTGACCGGTTGGCGGAAGCGTTTGCAGAGCGGATGCACGAGCGGGTTCGGAAGGAGTTCTGGGGCTATGCCGCCACAGAAACCCTTGACAGTCAAGCACTTATCGAAGAAAAATACGATGGAATTCGACCAGCACCTGGCTATCCGGCATGCCCTGAGCATACGGAGAAGCGGACGCTTTGGGAACTGCTGGACGTGGAAAAAAACACAGGCATCAAGCTGACGGAAAGCTGTGCGATGTGGCCTGCGGCAGCGGTAAGTGGTTGGT
>CAZDSU010000009.1:0-71548 GCA_964508135.1 uncultured Saprospiraceae bacterium | reverse complement strand
TTGGTATTTCTCACATCCGGAGAGCAAGTATATTACAACGGGGCAATTGGGCAAGGACCAAGTGGAGGATTATGCGGAAAGGAAGGGAATGACAGTGGAACAGGCGGAGAAATGGCTGGCGAGTGTGTTGAACTACGATGTGTAGGATTACTCCCAACGCAGGTTGCGGCTATTTTTAATGTACCGCTTGACATTAAGCCAAAACGCAATGAAAAGATAGATAATAATGGGCGAACCAAGCGTGGCGAAGGAAAGGTAGATGAAATACATTCGAACTCTTGCAGATGCAAGCCCCATCTTGTCACCCAGGTAACTACAAACTCCGAAGGCGGAGCGTTCCATCAAATCTTTCGCTGTTTTCATGGTGTAAAAATAACAGGTTCAAACAAAATACAAAGGCAGGTGCTGGATAATTAAATCACGGCACCTGCCTTTTGTTTTGACGAGGTCATATTTTTACTGCAATTGAATTTCTTTTTCCGCCATCAATTTACGGATGTTGATGAGCGCATAGCGCATACGACCCAAAGCGGTGTTGATACTAACCCTTGTCAGCGCAGCGATTTCTTTGAAGCTCATATCGGCATAGTGCCGCAGGATGACAACTTCCCGCTGTTCGGCTGGCAACATGTCCACCAAACTTCGGATGCGGTCATGAGTCTGGCTGCGCATGATAAGCTGCTCCGCATTTGGGTCGTGTGAGGAAATCACGTCGAAAATGTCGAAGGAGTCGTTCATGTGGACGTGCGGCCTACGCTTGCCCCGTCGGTGGTAGTCCACGCAAAGATTGTAGGAAATGCGCAATGCCCATTGACCAAACTTGCCTTCGTGGTTGTATTTGCCACTGCGCAAAGTGTTGATAATCTTGATGAAAACTTCTTGGAAGATGTCTTCGGCTAGCGTCTCATCTTTTACGAAGAGGTAGATGGACGTGTAGATTTTCTGTTGATAGCGGTCAAGTAGTTCTTTGAAGGCTCTTTCATCTCCTTCAAGGTACTGAGCGATCAGCTGGTGGTCGTTGATTGGCATTACTTGCATAACTAAAGCAAAAAAGTTAGTTAAGAAAACAGTTTGCGATTTAGTGTAGAAGTTTATGCCGTATAGAAAATCTGTTTAGTGGAAAAGATGATGAAGAATAATTTGCTAATTGCAATTAGAGCGCCAAATTAAGCTTTTTATAGAAGAAAAAACGAAACTCGGCGTTTTTAACAAGAAATTAAGCCTGACGAGATACCAAAATGAAAATACCTGAAACAAAAGGTCAAAAGAAGCTTCTTCTTACTAGAAAGTCAATGGGGGAGGCAAATAAATCTCCGAATCCTTGAAATGGCTAAATATTTCTTTTCTAGCAGAGCCGTAATTTGAAAAAATCAATAGCCAAACACCAAGAAATCTAAAATGGCGGCTATTTACCATTTCAGACAATTTACGGAACCCCCAAACATTTCTTGCGAAGTAATTCAGTACTTTTGCCAGACAAATATTTTTTTCGCAAAATTCTTATCTACCTAATTATGAAGCGACAGCAAATTGTTGCGGGCAACTGGAAAATGAACCTGAATTTTCAGGAAGGAAGAGATTTGGCAAACGAGATAATCAGCTCGATAGGGCCATCTGATGTCCTAACTGTCCTTTGCCCCCCCTTCATTCACCTCAACCACCTTTCAATGTTGACGAATGGAATTTCAAACCTGGAAATAGGAGCCCAAAATTGCCATTCAGAACGATCAGGGGCTTATACAGGTGAGGTTTCGGCGGGGATGTTGAAGTCAGTTGGAGTAAGTTTCGTTATAGTAGGCCATTCAGAAAGAAGGGAATTTTTTAACGAAAATGATGTATTATTGGCGAAAAAAATAAATACTGTGCTGGAAAATGGAATGCGCCCAATATTTTGTTGCGGAGAGAAATTGGAAGTGCGAGAAGCTGGCACACACGAGTCGTTGGTGAGAAGTCAGATTGAGAACAGCCTTTTTAATCTAGACAGCGAAGCCTTCTCAAAAATCGTTATTGCGTACGAACCCGTTTGGGCAATTGGAACTGGAAAAACTGCATCTCCGCAGCAAGCGCAAGAAATGCACCATTTTATTCGCAGCCTCATTTCAGAAAAATATGGAAAATCACTTTCAGCAGCCACTACCATTCTTTATGGTGGTAGTTGTAAACCAGACAACGCCAAAGAAATATTTAGCAAACCGGATGTCGATGGAGGTTTGATTGGTGGCGCTTCCCTCAAGGCTACTGATTTTATTGAAATTGTGAAAAGCTTTCCAAAATCTTGACAAGCACCTTATTTCTCACATTATGAAGATGAAAAAATCCTTACTTCTTTGCATTGCATGCTTTGCAGTTTCTCATGCTATCAATGCGCAATGCCCTCCACCAGGTTACCCCCCTCCTGGAGACATGTGTGTAGTTGCACCAACCCTTTGCGTTGACCTCAACGGATACTGTGCGACTTTGGGAACCAACAACGTTCAGCAAAACTTCCCCGGCTGCCCTTCGAATGCCTTGAACAACGATGAATGGTTTGCATTTATCGCAGGGTCTACAAATATTACTTTGGAAGTAGTTCCTTCAAACTGTCAAGGAACAAATGGTCAGTTTGGTATGCAAGGTGCTATTTATGAAGGTGATTGCAATGGCCCCGTAGTGGCTACTCAATGCAATTGCGTGACTACTACATTTACAATGACGGGCAATTTCATTCCTGGACAGGTTTATTATGTAGTATTTGATGGATGCGCAGGCGATATTTGTGACTTTCAAGTCAATGTAATCCAAGGGTCTACGTTACCGGTTCCACCCGAAGACCCAAGTGCCATTCAAGGCCCAACGATGGTTTGCCCGGGCGCAACAACCGCTTACTTTCTGCTTAACCAAAATGCCGCCACCTTTAACTGGGTGTTGTCCCCTCCCAATGCTGGGACTGTGACAGGCTCACCGGGCGGCAACATCTCCGTCAATTGGGCTAGCAACTATACTGGGCAGGCACAGTTGTGCGTAACTTCCTCCAACCCTTGCTTTGCGGGCAACCAAGTTTGTTTGGATATTACTTCAGCCCCAATCCCACCCACCAGTGAAAGCTATGATTTGTGCATTGGAGATTGTGTCACCTGTGCTGGCCAAAACTTCTGTAACGGAACCGGGCCTGGCGGGACACCAGTTACACTGCAAAATTACCTAGGTTGTGATAGTGTAGTTTTTTGTATTATCAATCAAATACCCGCCATCGTTACCAACTTGGGAATGGTCACACTTTGCGATCCTTCCACCTTGACAATTTGCGGCACGCAATATACCAGTAGTGAATTTATCACTCAAGTTTGCCCAAATGCAAGCTGGCAAGGTTGCGACTCCACGGTGATTGTTGACCTTGCAATTCTTACTCCTAATGTAGTAATTGAACCACCTGCTGTATTGGGCTGCGGTGTGAATTCTGAAATTCAATTGAATGCCCTGAACTCTGATTTTTCGCAGGTACCCGGCGGAACTGTAACCATGCTCTGGACTGGCCCTGGTATCATTGGCGCAGACAATGGCCCTGTTGTAGCAATCAACCAGGCAGGCCAATACTGTTTCACAATTACATCTTCCCGAAATGGTGTAACCTGTACCGACCAGGGTTGCGTTACAGTAATAGCGAATATTCAAACACCACAAATTCCACAGATAAGTGGAAACCAATCGCCCTGCCAAGGTGCAACTGTGAATTACACCGTTACGGCAGTAGGCAACCCACCACCCACTGGGTACACTTGGATAACACCCAACAACGAACCAGTTAGCCCCATCAATGCAACAACAGTGGCCGTTACCTGGAATTCACCAACAGGTGGGCAACTATGCGTTACTGCCGACAATGACTGCGGCTCCTCACCTCCAGCTTGCATTCCTATCACGGTTTCTGCCTTGCCCACTCCGCCACAAATTACTGGTCCAGCAAACGTTTGCGCCAACAGCCAGACACAGGTTTATACTGTTAGCAACGTCCAGAATGGGGTCACATACAATTGGTCAGTACCGACAGGGGCTACCTTCACAGGGTCAGGGTCAAGCATTACTGTTAACTTCAGCAATGCAGCTACTGGCGCAGGGCAGGTTTGTGTCACAGCACAAAACGCCTGCGGAACCACATTGCCTCCTTCGTGTACGAACATAACAATCACGCCAATACCGGCAATGCCAATCATGACTGGACCAGCTTCGGTTTGCAACAATGGCGGAAACTATACCTATATCGTGAGCAATCCTCCACCGGGACTAACCTACAACTGGACAGCACCCACTGGTGCGACCATCACTGGTTCAGGAGCTTCGGTAAACATCAATTTCAATGGAGCATCAAGCGGACAGGTTTGTGTTACTGCCCAAAATGCTTGTGGCAGTAGCCCCCAAGCCTGCCAAGCCGTTCAAGTTACCAACGCACCAACTGGCACTATCAGTGGTGCTGGAACTATTTGCCAAGGCAGCGGAGACAGTGTTGACCTGACAATTATACTTTCCGGAACTGGTCCTTGGAGCGTTACCTATTCGTTGAATAATGGCCCTGATAATAGTCTAAACATTGCCTCAAGCCCGTACACGTTAACTGTCGGCCAACCAGGCATCTATACTTTAACCTCGGTTAGCTTGGCAAACAGCACATGTGCTGGCACAACGAACGGTTCGGCCACTGTGACTCAGAACCCGGCTCCAGTAGCGACGCTTTCGGGTGGAGGGTCAATTTGTGCAGGAAGCGGCCAGACAGTGCCATTGACTATTAACTTTACAGGTACAGCACCCTGGACAGTGGACTGGACACGCAACGGTAATGCTCAAGCGCCATTTATGGCCAACACCAATCCATACACTTGGAACATTGGCCAAGGCCAAGCTGGAACTATTGTTCTGACCAATGTGGTGGATGGAAATGGTTGCGATGGGACAACTGCTGGTTCAGCTTTGGTGACAGTGAACACTGCTCCAACCGTTAGCAACCTCACCGCAGATTGCGACGCCAACAATCAATTTTTCGTGGTGATGTTTACCATAAGCGGCGGCGAACCCAGCTCCTACAGCGTCACACCGTCAAATGGAACGCTCGCTGGCGGTATTTTTTCTAGCAATCCGATTCCAACGGGCAATGGTTATTCATTTGTCGTGGACGATGTAAACAACTGTGCCCCTGTCACGATTTCCGACAATGCCGTTGTTTGCAATTGCGCCACAGCAGTTGGCGAAATGGATGTTACTCCGCTTGCAGTTTGTGGCGATGGGCCAGTTCCAGTGCCTTATGATGCTACAAATCAAAACTTTGATGGCAACGATGCATTGTCATTTATCCTTCACAATGGTAATGGCCTTTCCATCGTGCCACCTATTTTGAGTGTTTCATCAACTGCAAATGTTGGATTTGACGGCAGTACCATGACTTATGGAACGACTTATTATTTTTCAGCAGTTGTGGGGGACAACGATGGCTCTGGAGGAGTAGACCTAAACGACCCATGCCTGAAAGTGGCGCAGGGAACACCGATTGTTTTCAACCAAATCCCTACGGCTACTTTGAGTGGAAGTGACGCAATTTGCCAAGGCGACAATGGCCAAGTTATGGTTGATTTTAGTGGGGTGGGGCCGTGGAGCCTCAGCTACGATGATGGGACTGGAAACATTCAAACATTGAACGGTATCACGCAGAACCCGTATCCGCTGGTGGTTTCGCCATCGGCGACAACGATGTATTGTCTTACTGACATGGAGGACTCAAACTGTCCTGGCACTGCGAATGGGTGTGCCACTTTCATTGTCAATACCGGGGTAACTGTAACCAACCTCAGCGTTGCTTGCAATCCAACAGCTACTGCGTACACTATCACATTTACGATTTCAGGCGGAAACGCTGCATCCTATTTTGTGACCGGCGTGCCAGGAAATATCAACAATGGCGTTTTCACCAGCAACCCGATCCCGAGCGGTCAGGGTTATTCTTTGGTGGTAAATGACATGAATGGCTGCGACCCACAAACCCTGGCTCAAACCACCGTAAACTGCAACTGCGCTACGGATGCTGGCAGCATGGACGCCACTCCAGTTACCGTTTGTGGCGATGGGCCGGAAACAGTTGGAATATCCACTGGTTTCAACTTGGATGCTGACGACATTTTGCAGTACGTGCTGAGACCAGACAACTTCGGTATCATCTCAACCATTTTGGCGACCAACACTGCTCCAACTTTCAGTTTCATTCCAGGCACGATGAGTTATGGTACAACCTACTATATTTCAGCAATCGCTGGAAATGACGATGGCACGGCCAATGTTGACCTGGCTGATGCTTGCCTTGATGTTTCATCGGGAACGCCCATTGTTTTTTATGAAATACCAACAGCAACCCTGACCGGTACTGCCCAAATTTGTGAAGGCGCATTAACAAACCTGTCCGTGCAGCTTACCGGACTTGGCCCTTGGACAATCACTTACCAAGCAGCCGGTGGCCAACCAGTAACTGCAAACGCTACCAACAGCCCGTTCACCATACCCGTCAATCCAATCATTACGACCACTTACAGCCTCGTCAGTGTGTCAAATGCGTTCTGCCCCGGCACCGTAAATGGAACTGCGGTCATTGGCGTAAACAACCTGCCAACCGCAGCCAACTTTGATTGGAATTGCGACCCAACCGGCCAAAACTATTCAGTAACCTTTGACATTCAAGATGGCGACCCAACCAGTTACACCGTTTCACCAAGCGGAAGTTTGGTGGGAAGCACATTTACCAGCAATCCTATTTCCAATGGAGCAACTTACAGCTTCCTAGTGGATGATGCCTATGGGTGCGGCCCTACCATTGTTGATGGAGCTTACGACTGCAACTGCACGACCGATGCTGGTACGATGTCGCCCGTTCAAATAAGCGCTTGCGTTGGCGATATGGCTTCTGCGACCGATGCCAATGGAAGTATTTTGGACGGCAACGATACTTTGGTTTACGTGCTCCACACTGGCAATAGCAACGCGCTGGGAACAATAATCACTACCAGTTCCACGCCTGATTTCAGTTTCAATGCCAGCACAATGACGCCGGGCCCGGTTTATTACATTTCGGCGATAGCCGGAAATGACATCGGTAACGGCACGGTAAACTTGAACGATCCCTGCCTCAATGTTGCAGTGGGTACTCCAGTTGTGTTCAATGCGTTGCCGACCATTTCGATTGCTGGAAGTACTTCAATTTGCCAAGGCCAATCCGCACAGCCCACCATCACACTCACTGGCGTAGGCCCATTTGTCGTGGATTTTTTGGTAAATAGCGTGCCGCAAAGCCAAACCGTTCCGACCCCGGGCACTTTTCAGCTACCCGCCATCACGACCACCACAAACGTAACCTTGGTTGGTGTAACCGATAACGGCACTGGATGTAGCAACACTTCCAACCAATTTGCGACCATCACGGTTAACCCAAATGTCACGGCTGGCACGTCCACTGGCAACCTTACTTTTTGCCAAGGCGCTACCCAACCATTTGACTTGGACGACCAAATTACTGGCGCAACCCCTGGAGGAGCATGGACTGGCCCATCAGGCGTAGTTTCAGGCGGTCAGGTGAGCCCTGCCAACTTTGCACCGGGTAATTATGATTTCACCTACACCGTTCAAGGTATTGGCAACTGCCCTGACGACAGCGAAACAGTTAGCCTGACAATCAATGCCGCCCCCACGGCTGACGCTGGCCCTGACCAATTGTTGACCTGTGAAGTAACAGTTGCAGCACTTGGTGGCAGCGGCACGACTGCTGGCGCAACCTATCTTTGGAGTGGTGGAAATGTTTCCAATACAACCACAGCTACAACCGTTACCAGTCAACCGGGAACGTACACACTGACAGTGTCGAATCTGGGTTGCATTGCGGAGGACGGTGTGGAAGTCACGCAGTCAACATCAATACCTAATTTATACATCGTCATTTCTGATGTGAGCTGCTTTGGCGATTCAGACGGAACAGTTACGATTGACTCTGTTGGGGGTGGGGTAGCGCCCTATCTTTTCTCCCTGAACAATTCCCCGTTTGGCGCAGCCACCCAATTCAACAATCTGGGGCCAGGACAATACCTCATCCAAGTGATGGACGCGGGTGGTTGTGAAACGGAGAGCAGCTTTTCAGTTGCCGAACCTGTAGAAGTAACCGTTGAAATCGTTGGAAATTTCCAAGGAAACGACCCTGTAATTGACTTAGGCGATGAGTTGGTTTTGTCCATTCTTTCTACTCCTCCTTCGGGTCAGTTGGATTCAATTGTTTGGTCAACTGCGGGTCTCGACAGCTGCGCTTCCTGTCCCGAAATCTTGGTCAGCCCGACGCAGCAGACCATTTATACCGTGCAAGTAGATGAAAACGGATGTATGGCAAGCGATGATATCACCGTTTTCGTTGAAAAAAATCGTCCGGTTTATGTTCCAAACGCATTTTCGCCAAACGACGATGGCCTCAATGATTTGTTTACCATTTACGCTGGAAAAGGCGTCAAGGAAATCAACTCTTTTGTGGTGTTCAGCCGATGGGGCGAGACCGTTTACCAGTACTTAAATTTTACACCAAACGACCCTCTTGTTGGATGGGATGGAACGCACAGAGACAAATCATTGCAGGCTTCTGTTTTTACCTGGTTTGCCGAGATTGAGTTTGTGGATGGTAGGGTTGAGATTTATCGAGGAGACGTTACTTTGATAAAATAAACTGTTCCAAAAACAGATTTCTCAAAGAGGGCCCATGCATTCCGCTTGCATTGGCCCTCTTTTTATTCTTCTTCTGCATCCATTTTCTTGATAAAAGCCGCTACGTTTTTGTTGTATCGAGCAATGGTTTCTTTCTTGACATTGCGACTTGCAGCATCATTTAAAACTTGTTTGGCTTTATCTAAGTTTTTCTCTTTCAATAGGTTGTCAACTTGAATGGCAATTAATTCGGGGTTATTCCTATCCAATTCAAGCCCTTTTTTCACAAATTGCTTTGTATCCGTGCTATTGCCCAACTTGTTACTGGCGTCGGCGGCGGCAACAAAACTCTGCTTGGAAACCGGGCTTGTTTTCATTTTCACCTTTGTTGGCTCAACGATATTTTCCAGCCTTTTGATTTCAACATCGGTTGCTTTCAAGGTTTCCCGAAGTTCAGGCTCCTTTTCAGGCTTCATCTTGATTATCTTCTCAAAATCTTGTTTTGCAGCATACAATTGCTGCGATTTCTTGTACGCTACGCCCCTTGCAAGCAGCATGTCAGTGTCCTCAGGGCGTTTGTTCAAAGCCACGCTCAGGTCTTCAACCGCGCCCAGATAGTCACCGGTCTTTATTCGCAGGTTTGCCCGGTTGTTGCGTCCCAGCCAGTAATTTTTGTTGAGGTCCAAACAGGTGTCAAGCGCCAACTGTGCCTTTTCGGTCTCTTTGCTGGCAATAAAATTGTCGGCCAAAATCATGTACTTCATCAAATTGGCCGCAGTATCCGTTACTTGAGCTTTTTGCAAAGCGGAAACGGCTCCTTCTCGGTCTCCTTCTAGCTGGGCAATCATCCCCACCATCAATTTCAAAGTGGTTTCCAAGTCTTGGGTAAGTTCACCGGAAGATGCAATGATGGAAAGCACGTTTTCGGTCACAATATCCTGCTCGCCCTCGTCTTTCAGGCTGCCGTTCTGCTTCATTTGCATAAATGGCACCTTGCCATCAATGTCCTTGTTCCCCAAATACTTGAAACGGGTTTTTATGGCAGTAGTAGTTCCTTTTCCATCCACTCGGCCCCAAATGACGATAGTTGCCTTGTTGTCCAGTCCCTTCTTTGCGGCTTCCTCAAAACTCAAGGTCCATTCCGGCTCAAAACCATTGCAAATATCAAAATCCGAATTTTTTAAGGTTTCAATGCCACTGCAAAACTCCACAAGGCGGTCAATCACCAAGCCCTCTGGCTTAATATCGCCACCAGTCGGCTTGAAAAATGGGATAATTAGAAAATTTTTGGAAGTAGTGTCCTCAAAATCAACTATGCAATCATTAAGCGGAAGTTTGTCAGGGGTTTCTTTGCCTCTACCAATTTTGTTCACCAAAATCAATACGGCAGTCGTAAGCAATAACAACGGAAGGCCAATGATGAGCAACCATTTATTGGAAAGCCAAGGCTGGCCCGGAGCAGCTTTAGCACTATGAAGGCCAGCGGGATTGAGATTGTCGTTTTCGATGAAATCCAGCAAATTGAATAGCCCTTGCCTCACCAAGCCAAAATTCAATTCCGCATTTTCAAAGCTGATGGTTCGCTTTGACTGGTCCTGTCTCGTTTTGTTCAACAAAGAAGTAAGGTGCAACGACTCAGTGTGGAGCAGCTTGTAGTCCGGTTTATTGGCAAGAAACCCCTCAACCAGTTCCAATGCTTTTTCGGTATTGCCTTCGGCAATTTGTTCTTTTGCTTTTTGCAGCAATGTTGGTTTGTCCATCATAACCATTTGATTTGGAGCGAAATTAGTGCAAAGCGTTGATTTAATGGACTTTTGATTTCTGGACAAGACCTCTAGGCTCAAAATTCTTACGTAATTTTGCCAAAACCTACAACGGCCAGTTTCGTTAAACTGGCACTACACAACTCGACATGGCGTTATCTCAATAAAAATCATCGGATGAAATTCAACTCGACCTTAATAAATTTTGCACTGCTTACGCTCAACCTCTTGGCTTTCAACCAGTTGCAAGCCCAAAAATACAGCAACGAATTCCTTTCCATTGGTATCGGTGCAAGGGCGCAGGGCATGGGCAATTCAGTGGTGGCTAGCACGGCAGATGTCACTTCGGGCTACTGGAACCCGGCTGGGCTAGCCTCACTCGAAACCGACAAGGGCCTGCAAATCGGAGCGATGCACTCCGAGTGGTTCGCAGGGGTAGGCAAGTTCGACTACCTTGGCTTGACCCTTCCTTTCGGCAGCGCCAACCGTCGGCTTGGCCTTTCCATCATCCGGTTCGGCATAGACGACATCCCAAACACCCTTAGCCTTTTCGAGGACGACGGAACCGTTAACTACGATAATATTGTGGCTTTCTCGGCTGCCGATTACGCGTTCTTGGCCAGCTATGCACAGCGCCTCAAGGCCAAGGAAAATCAGGAGTTGAAAGTGGGGGGAAATGTAAAAATCGTGCGACGGGTCATTGGCTCTTTCGCCAATTCATGGGGTTTTGGCGTGGACCTTGGTGCCCAGTATCACATTGGAAAACTAAAACTAGGTGCCACGGCAAGGGACATCACCACCACTTTCAACGCATGGCACGTAACTTTTACGGAGCAAGAAAAAGATGTGCTGTTGGCAACCGGGAATGAACTCCCCGACATCAATTCCATCGAAATCACAAAGCCACAATTGTTGCTCGGAGCAGCGTACTCGTTTCAGCACAAAAAATTCAAGTTCATGCCAGAGATAAACCTCGTAGCCACCACCGACGGCAAGCGCAACACCTTGGTTTCTGCAGACCCAGTCAGCCTTGACCCAAGCGCTGGGATGGAGGTCAGCTACAATGATTTCCTCTTCTTGCGAGCGGGCATTAGCCAATTTCAAAAGGAAAAAGATTTCGACGGGTCTGATTATTTGACCTCCCGGCCTGCCCTTGGGGTGGGCTTGCAGCTTTACAGCCTTCGTGTGGATTATGCCTACACCAACCTCGGCGATTCACAAAACCGTTATTCACACGTAGTTTCCCTGCAATTGGATTTGAAGCCGAAGAAAAAAACGGTTTCTGGATTCTAGTCCCAAAGCCTTCGATGGAACCGGAGCAGATGATTGGGAGCATTCTCGTCATAGATTTCCAATAGCAGCAACTTGGATTTCCGTGGATCATTTGGGAAAAGAATCTTGATGGGGTTGTGGACGTACCCATTGTCCTCGAACATCAAAATTTGTCGGTTTCGAACTGGAAGCCTGAACATTTTCAATTCCTCCGCATCCTTTGGTAGCGGTAAGTCTTCGTATCCTTCCTCCTTCAAAAATTGGCGAATCATCTCAAGGCTGTGCTCAAGTTTAGCGCCCGAAAAACTGCTTCGGAGACAATACCCATCACTGTTGCCACCAAAATACTCGCCCGGCGTTGTTGGAAATGCAGTTCTTATTCCCATCATTTATTTTTAGGGGGTAAAAATAAGAAGCAAAATTGTTTAAAACAATTATTTTTATAAAAACAGAAATCAAACAAAACAAACCGTGTTTTTTATATTTTTATGAAAATAAATCAATGAGTTTTGGGCAGACATCCCAAACGGTCGTAAATTGAAGCCTTCAAATCAAAACTATTGGCCTATGATGAACGAACGAATTTCTACGATCATGACAACAAAGGTTGTCAGCGTCCGACCTGAAGACTCGCTTGAAGAAGTGAAACACTTGCTTTTTGAGAGGCATTTCCACCACTTGCCAGTAGTGGATGCCGAAGGAAAGTTGGTTGGAATTATTACTTCTTGGGACTTGATCAAGTCCAACAAGCGATTCGAAGAATATGGTGATTTTAAGGTGCAGGATCTGATGACCACCAAAGTTGCAACACTTGGGCCGAACGAGCTGATTGGGGCTGCCGCAATGGTTTTTCTAAAACACTTGTTCCATGGCCTTCCTATCATTCAGGATGATGGTACGTTGGTAGGTATCATTACAACTCATGACCTGTTGAAGTATGAATTCAGAAAGGAATATCCAGATGATATTTTTGTAAAAGATACTCATTGGGTCGAATCCTGATAAAACTTACCGTTTATTCGTTTGGTGGCTGCCATCGTGGCAGCCACCGTTCCGAGCGGCAGGGCAAACAGAAATCCAATAAAAGTAAAGAGCAGTAGCATAAAAACTGCGCCGTTCCCTATGGCGAGCATCTTGTTACTTTGAACAAATTGAACACTTTCACGGAACCGATAGTGTCGCTCCAAGACGAAGTCCAAGTTGCTAAAACCGGCGTAGTACGCCTGTAAAATGAAAATGAGCACTGTTGTGAAAGGTGTAAATACAGGAATTAGTCCTAAAATGAGCAAAAATAGGGTTGCGCCTAGCTCTCTGAAAATATTTCGAAGCGCAATTCTTAGTCCTCTCAAAATATCTGAAACAATCTGTTTGGCCGAGAATCCAACACTATTTGTTCTTCCAACTAACTGATTTTCAACCTTTTCTGACAAAATGCTCATGATAGGCGCCGATACGACCATCACCAATTGCTTGAAAATAATCAAGCCAATCAAAAAGACTAGCAACCCTCCAAACACTTGCGCAACTTTGGCCACCACATTGCTTCCCCAGTCCCAAACCCAAAGATTATCGAGCATGCTTCCGACATTGTCTGAAAGGTTCCAGGCTAAGCCAAAAACCCCAATACCAACCAACACGCAAAGCAGGCCAGGAAGAAACACAAAGCCCCACAAACCGTGTTTCTCAATATGCTTGATTGCTGCACCGTAGGTTGTAAATCCTTCAAAAAAGTCATTCAACATAGCATGAATTTTTGGCGAAAAATAAGTTGGGACACCGTTTTAACTTGCCATTTTCTACGGAAATGTCCCCCATTTCGACCGAATAAAAAAGGCGGCCAAAATAGCCGCCTGATTTTTTAAATATTCGTGTCCAGCTCAATTGGAAATCATTTCTCCGTTTTCTTTTTCCGACGGGTTTTGAACATTTCAACCACTTCTTTTTCCTTTATGAAATTCAGGTCCACAAAAGTGGTAGCGACAAATTTCTTGATGTCCTGGTAATCCTTTCCACGCTTGTCGGTGTAGCTGCGAAGCGTCCGTTTGATGTAGCGCATGGATAGCTCTTTAACATCTTGGTTGAACTGTTGGTTGGCGAAAATATTGATGTAAACCGTGTAGATTTTCGACAGTTCGAACAGTTCGTGGTAGTCACCAGCTTCAAGGTTATTGATGAGGCGGGCGAGATAATGGTAAATGACCATTCGCACGCATTCATTGATAAGCGAGGTACCCTCATGGCGGATGTAGAAGGATTTTACAGCATCCATTGCCTCCTCCCGCATGTACCCAATACCGTGAATGGTGTCCATCAGTTCATAATACTCGGTCAGTTCGTCCTTGACGGACTTGTCGAGAATGGCCGAAATCCTGGCGTCGGCCTGAGCATTGAGGTCAACCCGTTTGCTCTCGTGCATTTCTAGCACAAATGCCAACCAATGGCTGCTGAACGCTGGATGTTTTTTGCGGGTGGCGTTGAAGTGTTTGGTGAGGTGTTTTAAATCTTCGCCCTCCAGGTCAAAAAAGTTGGCATAAATCCCTAAGATTTGGAGGTGTTCGTCGTGGCTCTGGAACTCTTCGTTGCCAATCAGCGCCTTGAGGAAGGGCATGAGGCTTTTGTTGTTCAGCCCTTTTTCTTCCCGGTAAATCAAGAAGTCTTTCAACGAGGACCAAAGCACTTTCAGTTCGCCCAAAGTTTTGGGGAAATCGGCGGTCATGTAATTGAAGTTGACAAATTGCTTTTTGTAAATCTGTAAACCCTGCTGCCGCCCTTCGGGGGTGTAGTATTTGTCCAGTTTTTGACTTTGCAGAAAATATCGGATGCGCTTGTTCTCAATCGGTGTAATCAAGTTCGTGATCCAAATATCACTGCTCAAGGCAAAGCCCACCTGGATACTTTGGCCGATGCGCTTTTTCAGTATTTCAAAGTTGGGCGAATTACAAATGGCCATCAACACATCCTTGAAGTGATCCTGAGGGCGGGTGTACTTAAACTGTTGGTTGACTTCGCCTCGGAGTACTGCATAGCCGAGTATGCGGGGCAGGAACAGTCCCTCAAACTGCTCGCTCATCAGCATCTTGTCCAGTGAAACGAGTTGAAGTGGATTTTCAGCAGCGACCCGGTTGTAGAGCTCCTCAATCTTTGGCTCAAACCTGTCCTTCATCTGCTCAAAATAAGTTTCTTCTTCCTCTTGGAGGTAGTAAGCAAGTTCATCGGATTCCTGGATTTCGTTGGCAATGGCCTCCAATTCCTCTACATAATTTTTGTCTAATGGTAACATAATGCCAATATTTGAAAAGAACCTGGCCGCGCACTTAAGCCCGGCCAGGTTCTTTTTAGATAAAATTTAACCCCGAAGGGAGCGCAAATATAGCTTGCAGTTTTCGGTAATCAAAGAAAAAACAGATACTTTGTGGTTTTACTAGAATTTTAATTCTTCAGTTTTGGCCCGAGTCGGTAAAAAGGCGAATCAGCGACCCGTAGCACCCCATTTTTTCCTTCTTGCCCAATTATCCGCCTGCACCTGACAAAACTAGCCAGCCTGTCTTCCACAAAACTAGGGTCGCCACGCATGAGGCTCTCGACTTTCACTCGGTCTGAGGCGTGGATAATTTTCCCGTCCCCCAAGTAAATAGCCACGTGGCTGATGCGCTCTTTTTTCTCTAGGGTTGCCTTGCGGCCAAAAAACAGCAGGTCACCCGGCTGCAAGTTTTGCAGGGTGCCGGTGTCTGTCTCAACCAATTCGCCAGTGTGCACTTGCTGGCTGGCATCTCGGGGCAGTTGGATGCCATTCAAGAAAAAAGCCATTTTCGTGAAGCCGCTACAGTCCATCCCCTTGCTCGATGTGCCGCCCCAGAGGTAGGGGCTGCCCATCATTTCACGGGCAGTGGCTAGGACATTTTCAGCGGTTGGCTGACGACTAGATAGCCAGGTGTCAAGTGGACTAAGATTTTCCCTTTTCACAAAACCGGATCGCCCATCGGGTAAGCTAATTTTTGTAAAAACTCCTTTATTTTCAATCACTTGCACCATATTTCCTGCGACCAAGTCCGTTATTTTTTGTGATTTTTCATCCGTATTTTCATAGGCAAAAACGAAATCCTGTGTGATAATCGCCCGCTCTGAATTTGTCCAATTTTCGTACTCAGAAGCCGTCATTAATTGCAGTCCACCGTCATCGAGCCATCCGAAATAGTCATCAGGCGACTGCACGAGGTAAAAGTCGCCCTGTTTTTTCCAGACCCGGAGGGTAGCGCCTAGCAGTGCCTGTGTTGCCAGTTCCGCCGAGTGCCTTGGCTCTGACCGTATGTTGCAGACTGAGACATTCACTATTCCGAAATGTTTGCCATCCAGTTCGGACGAAGGGAGCAAGTCCAGACTGTCAACAAAGGCAATCTCTGCCAACTTGAGTTTTTCCAAGAAAGATTTTTTAGCTTCCGGTAAATTGGTTTCGCCATGAATTTCAAGCATTTTTCCACCGACAATCGTATCAATTCGGAAAAGCGCAACCCGTTTATCAGGCGCAAATTCGAGGCGAAGATCCTCGGCAATTTGTTTGCCTTGCTTAAGTTTATAATTTTGCTGGCAACCTAGCCAGCCGAGGCATATTAGCGGTAGGACAAGACGGTACATGGCGTTCAATTTTTCGCAAAAGTATCATGGAATTTGGCTTCGTTTAAGAAAATACTGGTCATTCAAACTGCCTTCATCGGCGATGTGGTGCTTGCAACGGCATTGGTGGAAAAGTTGTACCAACATTTTCCAGCCGCCAAGATTGATTTTTTGCTCCGCAAAGGAAATGAAGGCTTGCTCGACAACCATCCTCATATAAATAAGGTGTTGGTTTGGAATAAAAAGACGTCGAAATACACCAATCTGCTGAAGTTGGTTGGGGCTGTGAGAAACGCCAATTATGACCTAGTTGTAAACCTACAACGTTTTTTTTCTACTGGCATTCTCACTGCCTTTTCGGGTGCAAAAACAACGATTTGTTTTGATGAAAACCCACTTTCTTTCTTTACAAGTCATGGAGTCCCGTACCGTATTATAACCGCTGGCAACAACATTCATGAAGTGGAAAGAAACTTGGCGTTGATAGCGCAATGGACTGACAATCAAACTATTAAACCCAAAATATACCCTTCAAAAATTGATTTTGAGCGTTCCGCTTTCCAAGAAAAATACATCACAATTTCACCAGCTTCGGTTTGGTTCACCAAACAATTCCCAAAGGAAAAATGGCTGGAAATGATGGAAAGGGTGGGGGAGGACACTACGATTTTTCTGCTAGGTGGACCAACCGATAAAGAAGCCTGCAATTGGCTCAAAAACCAAACTCGACACCCAAAAACCATAGTCAAAGCAGGGGAGTTTTCTTTCCTTGAATCAGCGGCATTGATGAAAAATGCTTCGATGAACTTCGTCAACGATTCCGCCCCACTTCACTTTGCATCTGCTGTAGATGCGCCTGTTACGGCAGTTTTTTGCTCAACTGTTCCTTCCTTCGGATTTGGGCCATTGTCCACCAATTCGGTGATTGTCGAAACTATGGAAGAGTTGGCTTGCCGTCCCTGTGGCCTACATGGCAAAAATGCGTGTCCAGAGGGGCATTTCAACTGCTCAAAAATTGATATAGTGCAGCTTTTGGAGAGATTGCCCCAATGACTTATCTTCACCCTGCATTAACCTAATTTCTTAAATATCAATGATTTATGTCGAAATATATCCTTTCACTTGACCAAGGAACGACGAGTTCACGAGCTATTCTTTTTGACAAAAAAGCCAATATTGTTGCTGCCGAACAGCAAGAATTTACCCAGTACTATCCAAAACCGGGATGGGTCGAACACGATGCCAATGAAATCTGGCATTCGCAGCTAAAAGTTGCACAGAACTTGCTTATAAACAACATGATACATGTTGCGGACATTGCCGCCATAGGCATCACCAACCAACGGGAAACGACCGTCATTTGGAACAAAATCACGGGCGAACCCATCCACAACGCTATCGTATGGCAAGACCGACGTACGGCTTCCATCTGCGACAAGCTTAAAAGCGACGGACTGGAACCGCACGTTCGGAAAGCGACTGGCCTCGTAGTGGACGCTTATTTTTCAGGTACGAAAATCAAGTGGCTGCTCGACAACGTGAAAGGCGCTAGAAAGGAAGCCGATCGAGGCAATTTGCTCTTTGGCACCATTGATTCTTGGTTGATTTGGAAATTGACTGGCGGTCAAACTCACGTCACTGACTACTCTAATGCTTCGAGAACGATGCTCTTCAATATCCAGAAGCTAGAATGGGACGAAAAAATGATGACAGCGCTCGATGTTCCAAAATCGGTATTACCGGATGTTCGGCCATCTAGCGAGGTTTATGGGCACACCCAGCCAGCATTTTTTGGCGCAGCCATTCCAATCTCAGGTGTAGCAGGCGACCAGCAGGCTGCTTTGTTCGGTCAGGCTTGTCACTCAAGCGGTATGGCAAAGAACACTTACGGAACTGGCTGCTTCATGTTGATGAACACAGGAACGAAGCCCGTGGCATCGAAATCAGGTTTGCTGACCACTATCGCCTGGGGTATTAATGGCGAAGTGCATTATGCGCTAGAGGGCAGCGTTTTCATCGCAGGAGCGGCCATTCAATGGCTTCGGGATGGATTAAAAATGTTACACGAAGCAACGGATTCAGAGTATTTTGCTTCCAAAGTTGCAGATACCGAAGGTGTTTACGTCGTGCCAGCTTTCGCTGGGCTTGGCGCACCTTACTGGGACATGTATGCCCGTGGGGCGATTTTCGGATTGACTAGGGGCACCACCAATTCCCATCTCATCAGGGCAACCTTGGAATCCATGGCTTACCAAACCAAGGATGTACTTACGGCCATGGAAAAGGACTCAAAAATAAAACTAAAAGCACTTCGAGTGGATGGTGGGGCGTGTGCCAACAATTTGCTTATGCAGTTTCAAGCGGATATGCTGGCTACAAATGTTGATCGCCCAAAAATCATTGAAACCACAGCGCTGGGCGCAGCCTACCTTGCCGGGCTGGGTGTCGGTTTTTGGAAAATGTCGGACATTGAAAATGGATGGCAATTGGACAGCTCATTTCACCCAAACATGGATGAAGGCATCCGCAAGCGCAAATATGCTGGCTGGCATAAAGCGGTGAAAAGGTGCATGGCCTGGGAAGAATAGCAAGCTGGTGGACAATACCATCCGTTACGAAATTTTTAACATTTTGAGAATTCCGAATAAATGCAATTTATTTAGCTATATTCCGTTACTTTCTTGAGTTTCAGTGTTATTATTAGGTTGTAAAAATTGGCATAATGCCAATTGAGAATATTTTTAGAACGTGCTTATATTTTCAGGAGGCCGAAAAATCAAAACTTGGCATAAATTTGCCAATCATTTTGACGAACAAACACAAATTCTGTTAGTCTATTCAACTCAAAATTACAATGCAGCCTAAATTTTATTTTCTGAGTGTGTTTTTTGCCGTTTTAACCACAGGCATGATTTCTGGTCAGAGTTCAGTTTCGCTTGATTCAAAAAAAGCCTCCAAATTTGACCCTTCCCAATTTTCGCTTGGCTCGGACGAATGGACGTTTTACCTTGACAAAAAAAACAAGGTGTATTACATTGATTTTGAATCAATTAGTGTCAACTTAAGCGACATCAAAGTTTATAATCAAGCTGGTGAACTTGTGAAATCTGACAAACTTTGGGATTTGCCGGTAAATACAATTTATGAGTTGAGTATCGACGATTTGAAGCCCGGTAACTACAAAATTGAGCTTCGTTCCTATACAGGTGTGATAGAAAAGGAGATTATGCTTTCAGAATAGTATCCTGTTTCGTTGAATAAAAAAGGTCGGTTGCCAAACAACCGACCTTTTTTTGTTTCAAATAATGCATAGAAAGTAGGGGAGGGCTACCCTTCAAAATGGAAAGACAAAGTGAATGTTCTCGACAAAACCTTGTCAATAATACTGGACTCCTCTAAATTCTTATCGAAAATAAGGATGTTGTTGAAGCCATGAGAGAATTTAATCTCTGGTGAAAAAATAAAGTAGGGCAAGAACATTTGCACTCCCGCTCCTAATTCAAATGCGAAGTCATTAGGAGCTATTTTAACCAGCGTCTCCGCTTGCCTCGAACGGGAGTCGCTCGCTACGTCAAAAGAATATTTCACTCCAGCAATAACGAAAAGCCTTTTATCATGAAAGGGTGCTGATTTATACCGTGCTTGGAAGGGCATTTCGACGAAAACTGATTCCACCCGTCGGGCAAATGGCTTCCGGTCGAGCCTCGTTGGGGCATAATTGATGTTCCGTTCACCGAATGAAAGCGTAGGAAGAAAGCGCACATCAAAATTTTCACCAATTTTCAAATTCGTCACAATTCCAAGGTTAAAGCCTGGTCCTGTTACCGACTCAACGACGTTGATGCTGTCGTTCAGGATAAAATCTTTGGATTGATAGACCTTGAAATTTGATGAATTATAGGCCAATGTGATGCCGAAATAATATGGTTTCTGGTTAAAATCGAGGAAATTGTAATTCCCTCTCGCTGACTGCGCACTTGCACTGACCACAAAAAAGCAAGATGTGACCATTGCTCCAAATAGCCTGGCAGATGATTTAAAATTCATAAATGGGATGTTTTACTTTGTTGCAACATATAAAGTACAAATGCCCAGCGTAAATTGCCTGTGTTGTACTGAGTGAAACCCTAATTTCCCGAGGAGGCTGACAAAATTCTCGCCGTCTGGAAAGGCTTGCACTGACTCATACAGATAGCTGTACGCTTTTGGGTCTTTGGAAGTAATTCGGCCAATAACTGGCAGAAAATTTTTAAAATAAAAATTGTATAACTGCTTGAAAGGGAATAGCGTAGGTCGAGAAAACTCCAAAATCGCCGCTTTGCCTCCTGGACGAAGTACCCTAATCATTTCCGCCAGTCCTTTTTCAAGGTTTTCAAAATTTCTAACCCCAAAAGCAACGGTCACAGCGTCGAAGCTATTGTCTGGGAACGCAATATTTTCACTATCGCCGCTCATAAGCTCTATGGTAGGGGAGAGGTGCTTTTTGGCAAGTTTGACCCTTCCTACCTCCAGCATTTCATTGGAAATGTCAATCCCGATAACTTTCAAAGGGTTTAGCTGCCGGACAGCTTCAATGGCAAGGTCTCCAGTTCCTGTGGCTACATCAAGGATGTTTTGTGGATTTAAGTCTTTGAGCGAATGGATTGTCTTTTTTCGCCAACTGATATCAATGCCTAGCGAAAGAAAATGGTTTAGGAAATCGTACCAAGGCGCAATGTTGTCAAACATGGTAGAGACCTGAGACTTCTTGCTGCCTTGTTCGCTATACGGTTTTACTTCTTGTGTCAATGCCATTTTTTTTATTTGGCAAAGGTAACAAAAGGGTAGCATTTAGGTTGTGACCATGTTATAAAATGGGAAATCATAATTAACATAATATAGATTATAATAACAAAATAACACATGAATATGCGGCTACAGCAGTCAAAATGAGGGCTATACCTTTCACTGCTCAAAACAAACTCATTTGTGGATGCCTAAGCTCCTCGAACATATCAAGGTTGAACGGAGGAACTTCACGGCCCGTAAAAAACTTGCGTCTTGCAAGCTGCACTTGACTCCGAATTATTTCCGCAAAATTGCCTTGTCCCCGCATCCGGTCACCAAAACGGCTGTCACCTAGTAGCTGGCCACCGTGCAAGTCTTTGATTCTGTTCAACACTTTGTCAGCTCGGCTAGGGAGATTTTTGCGAACCCAGTCCTCGAAGATAGCGCCAATGTCTCCGTTCAAGCGAACAACCGTATAGCCGAAACTCAACGCACCAAGCCCCGAAGTGTACTCAGCAAGCTTGAAAATTTCGTTGTCATTCAATCCTGGGATGATTGGCGCAAACATGACGGAGACTGGAATTCCATTGGAAGCCAACTTTTCAATTGTAAAAAGCCGACTGTGAACACTTGCCGTTCGAGGTTCCAGCCGACGACGCAAGTGTTCGTCAAGCGTGGTAACGGAAATGGCAACTCGAACAAGCCCATTGTCTGCCATTTTTTTTAGCAAATCAAGGTCACGAAGCACGAGGCTGTTCTTGGTGATGATGCTTAATGGATGCCTGTGACGCCACATTACTTCAAGGATTCCACGGGTAATTTCCAACTTTCTCTCAATTGGCTGGTAGCAATCTGTATTACCTGATAACATGATTGGTGAGACTTTCCAGCTCTTGGATTTTATTTTTTCCTCTACCAATTTTGCAGCGTTCTTTTTAACCAGAATCGTTGTTTCAAAATCGGTTCCAGCGCTGTAGCCCCAGTAATTGTGCGTATTCCGGGCATAACAGTATACGCAGCCATGCTCACATCCTTGGTAAGGATTCACCGACCAATCCATTGGCAAATCAGGGCTGGCCACATTGTTTATCATGGTTTTTGGATACACCTCGATATACTCGGTCCGCCGGGTTTCTGTTTCCAGTGGAGTTATGTCAAGCTCGCTTTCGTAGGACAATTTGTCGAAGCGATTGGCAGGGTTAATTTGTGCACCCCTACCCTTTTGGTAATTCTCACCCAGTTGTTCAAATGGATTCATTTTAAACACATTTTGTGTCGCAAATCTAACAAATTTATCAAAAGCAACCTAATTCAAAACAATTAATTTCATAAAAGCAAGGATTTGGACTTGGCAATTGAAAACACCGGCAGGCGGAAGCTCATTTTTTCCAATATTTGTGGCAACAATTTCAAAAATAAATGCACAACTGCTTCATTTCAATAGTCGGCGTGATTGACAATCGGGAGGACATGCTCCGCTTACCGGAATACTTGGCCAACCTTCATCAAGTCCTACAAGGCAACTTTTCCGATTTTGAAATAATTTTGGTGAACAACACCGGTGGCCAATCCCTTGATGACAAAATCGGCCCGCTTGACCCGTCCTTGAAGCAGAACATTTTCTTGCTCAACCTGTCTTCGCCTGTAAATAAGAACCACGCCATCGTGGCGGGATTGGATCGTTCAAATGGCGATTATACGGTGATTTTTGAGTTCGATTTTTACCAAAAACCCGCATTGGTTTTGGATTTGTTTGAGGAGAGCAACAAGGGAAACGACATTGTTTACCTAAAAGCTAAGACCCGCCAATCCAATCTGCGATTTCGACTTTTTTACAAGCTTTTTTATTGGATTTTACGAAACTACTCCACGCTACAAGTGGACGATAGGGCCCACGATACCCGCATCATTTCCCGAAGGGCGCTCAATTCTCTGCTCAGGCTGCGGGAGAACCTGCGGTACATGAAGGCCATCTACTCGATCGTAGGCTACCGGACAACTAGCTTGGAAGTGGACGTACCGCTCCAGCATGATGGCACTGGGTTCGGTGAAAAATTCAGTACGTCACTGGTGGCGATTACCTCATTTACCACTTTTCTGAGGGCGCTGCTGCTTTGGATTTTCATTGGCTCCATAGGCTTTATGATGCTGGTAATAGCTAATGCGTTGAAGGTCAAATTGACGAACATGGACATTTTTGGCGACTACCATGATGCTGTTCCCGGCTGGACGTTCCTGGTAGTTTTAACGTCCATATTTTTTGCCATCACCTGTCTGGTCTTACTTATTATGTCCATCTATCTGTCCAATATCTACGAAGAAATCAAGCACCGTCCGATGTACATCATCGAGTCGGTGAAGCGGTTTTGACAATTATTTTGTTCAGAAAATTAGCATCGCATGAAACGAGTAATTGGCCTTGGCGGCATTTTCTTCAAATGCAATGACCGTGAAACGGTCAAAAACTGGTACGCACAGCATCTCGGCATCCTAGTCGAGGATTGGGGCGCCGCTTTCCCGTGGCGGCGGCATGACGACCCTGGCACAGAAACCTACACAGCTTGGAGTCCATTCAAGGGCGACACTAAATATTTTGAACCAAGCCAGCATGACTTCATGGTGAACTACCAAGTGAAGGATTTACTGGAACTGCTCACAAAACTTAGGGAGGAAGGCGTCACGGTAATGGACGAAATCGAGGAATCTGAATTTGGCAAATTCGGTTGGATTCTAGACCCAGAAGGTCGAAAGATTGAACTGTGGGAACCGCCCAAGTAGTTGGCAATTGTAATGAAATAAAGGATAAAATGAAGCTGGTTGGAGTCGTTCAACCAGCTTTTTTTATTTTTTTTAAAAAAACTTTGGAAACTTTTGAACCATTCAAAGTTTCCCATGTTTCCGTGCATCATTGAGTATGAACTTAAATAACAGCAACAATTTTAATGAGCATTAAAGAAGAAATTGTCATGCGCTCGGAGCAACTTTTCATGCGGGTAGGCATCAAAAGCGTCACGATGGATGATGTGTCAAGGGAGCTAGGCATCTCCAAAAAGACATTGTACCAGCACTTTGAAAACAAGGACAGCTTAGTCGAAGCAGTAATTGACACACATGTTGAACGTGAGCAAGCATGCACGGAAGAGATTGTTCAAGGTGCAAAAGACGCACTGGAAGAAATGATCAGAATCGGTGTTTTCTTGGCATCAACCATTGAAGACGTATCGCCCAGCACCTTGTTTGACCTCCAAAAATACTATTTCAAGACTTGGGAAGTCTTGATGAAAAAGCAGGACGAGCATATCATCAACAGTGTCGTCAAGAACATCAAAAAGGGCATCGCCGAGGGGAATTACAGGGAGGACGTCAATGCGGAAGTCATCGCCAAGATATACGCCAAGGCCACTTACATGATTGTGGATGAAATCGCCAACCTCAACTCCATTTTTTCAAGAAAGGAGATGATTTGGGAACTGCACAACTACCATATCCACGCCATTGCTACGCCAAAAGGCATGAAACTCTGGAAAAAATACAACACCGAAATAAAATACTAGCGCAGCATCCGCTTAGAATCAACGGGATGCAGCGGCTTTCTTTTGTACCTTAAACTTTTGACTTAAATGAAAAATGTAAGAAATCAACTGAATTTACTGGCACTTGCATTGCCATTCCTCACCTATTCGCTGCAAGCGCAGCAGCCGCTTGACCTGAAGACGGCAATGAAATACACGGTCGAACATCACGCCAGTGTTCAAAAAGCCAAAATCGAAATTAGCAAAGGCGAAGCGTTGGTGCGACAGTCGTTGAGCAGCGGCCTACCCCAAATGAACATCAACTCTAGCATCGTCAACAACCCATCGGTTCGGACAAGCTTCGTGCCAGCAGAGTTCTTCGGCGGACAGCCCGGCGAATTTGCAAAGGTGCAATTCGGCACCAACTGGAACGCCTCCGCTGGTGCACAGCTAGACCAGATGCTCTTCAATCAGCAATGGCTGCTCGCTGTGCGGGCTAGCAGGGAAGTCACCGATTTTTACAAATTGGTGCTTGAACAAAACAAGGACCAAGTGGTGGCCGACGTTGCAAAGCTCTACTACCAAATCCAACTCAGCCGAACCCAACGAGGCATTCTAGACGCCAACATCGGCCAAATTAAAGGCCTGCTCACCGTGACGCAAAAGCAATTTGAGAATGGTTTTGGAAAAAAAATAGACGTGGACCGCCTTCGGGTGCAGCAGTCGAACCTGGAGACCCAAATCGTCAACCTCGACCTTCAAATCAAACAAGCCGAACAAGCGCTCAAGTTTGCGATGAACATGCCACTGGAAACGGAAATCGTGCTGACCGACACCATTTCGGAGACGATGTTTGATGCGGTAAATACAGCAATGGCCCAACCAGGCTACTCACTTAAGCCAGATTTGCTGGTTTTGAAAAAACAGCAGGAACTTTACCAACTTGACGTGGAGCGCTGGAAGGCGAGTTACTACCCTACCCTTTCCTTTTTTGCCTCCTACAATTACGAATGGCAGGCCAACAAGTTGAACGAAATCACCAACGGTAATTTTTGGACGGATTATTCGCAGGTTGGAATTCGGCTAAACATCCCGGTTTTCGATGGTTTTTTTAAAAAGAGCCAAGTGCAAACGGCACAACTGAACATCTTACAGACGGGGCAGAATTATAACCTTGCAAAGCTCGGGTTGCAACTCAACCACGAGGCAGCCGTCACCTCGCTTAAATCCAATCAAAATACGCTGAGAAGCATCGTCGAAATCCGAAAAGTGGCCGAAGACGTTTATCGAGTGGCGCAAAGCCGCTACAAAGAGGGCCTTGCCCCCATCACAGAACTGCTCGATGCCGAGACTTCACTTCGGCAAACGCAATCCAATTATATCACCACGCTGGCACAAATCAAGCTGGCCGAAATCGAAATCCTCAGTGCCAATGGGCTGTTGCTGCGCATGATTGAGCAGTGATGGGCATTTCGAAATCATCAATTAAACTTCTCACAATCAACATTTTATAAAATGAAACGAATCATAAAAGCAGTAATCTGGGTAGTAGTTTTGGGCGGCTTGGGCTATTTTGCCTACACCAAACTCGGCCAGAACAAAGCCAAATTGGAATCCGATGCCAAGCTCACGCAAGAAAGAAACACCGTGATACCGGTGACGACGGGCAAGGTAGAAATGGCTGCCATGTCCGGTGAATTCATCGTGGTGGGCAATTTTGCTCCATTCCAGCAAGTGGCGGTCATGAGCGAGACCGCTGGCAAAATTATCGCCTTGAATTTCAACAATGGATCAGTCGTGCAGGCAGGTGCCAACTTGGCTTCCGTTGACAACGAATTGCTGAGAATCCAGTTGGAAACGACGAAGACCAACCTCGCCAAAGCTGAAAACGACCTTTCCCGCTTGCAAAAACTGTTGGGGGAAGGTGGCGTCACGCAGCAACAAATTGATGATGCAAAGCTGGGCATCCAAAACCTGAAGCAACAAATCAAGGCAACGGAGAAGCAGATTTCCATGAGCTACGTGAAGGCTCCGATTTCGGGTGTTGTCACCAATAAAATGGTGGAAAAAGGCTCGCTCATTGCGCCAGCCATGCAGTTGGCCACTATTACCAACATCAGCCGCCTGAAAATGCAGGTTTACCTGACCGAGGAGCAGGTTGTAACAGTGAAAAAGGGGCAGCGGATTTCCATGAAGGCCGACCTGTTCCCTGACAGAAACTTTGAAGGTACGGTAACTTTCATTGACGTGAACGCTGACAACTCCCGCCGGTATTTGGTGGAAATTGAAATTGTGAACCTAGGAGACACGCTCAAGGCGGGCATGACCGGCACTGTTTTCTTCAAAGGTGGAAGCGCTCGCCAGGTGCTTTCTGTACCACGGGAGGCCATCGTTGGCAGCTTGCAGGACGCCAAGGTTTATGTCGTGGAAGATGGTAAGGCCGTACTCCGCTCCGTTGTCACTGGTGCTGTTTTTAATAGCCTCGTTCAAGTGAAGGATGGTTTGAAAGAAGGCGAAACCATCGTCGTCTCCGGGCAAATCAACTTGGAGGATGGGATGGAAATCAATGTGGCTGGGAATTAAGTGATTGTTTGATGACTGATATTGTTGGATTGATGTCCACTTTGCGACAAACTGCCAATAACATCAGCAATCCAACAATACCAACAATGTAACAATCAACCTATGTCTATCACCGAACTTTCCATAAAAAGGCCCTCATTCATCATCGTCATCTTTATCGTGTTGACAATTTTGGGGGTATTCAGCTATCAAAAACTGTCGTACGAACTTATCCCAAAGTTCAGCGCACCGTTCGTCATCATCCAGACGCTGTACCCTGGCGCCAACCCCTCGGAAGTGGAAAACTCCCTCACGAGGAAGATTGAGGACGCCGTATCGAGCATGGAGAATGTCGTCTCTTTGCGGAGCACCTCGTTTGAAAGCCTCTCGTTCGTGTTCATCGAACTGAAGGATGGGACGAACATTGACCTTGCCCTGCAAGATGCGCAGCGCAAACTCAATGCGAACAGCAGCCAATTTCCAGAAACATCGGAGCCGCCTTCGCTCACCAAATTTGCCTCGGACGAGTTCCCGATTTTGAGCCTTGGTGTGACGACCAACGCAGCCCCCGCCGAGTTCTTCGACTTGGTGGCAGACCAAATCAAGCCTGCCATTTCCAGCGTGCAAGGCGTGGGTGATGTGCGTATCATCGGGGGGCAGGAGCGGGAGATACAAGTTCATGTAAACCGCCAAGCGCTCGAAGCCCGGAACATGACCATCCTGCAAGTATTGCAGGCAGTGAAGCAAGCCAACCTGGATTTCCCAACGGGAAAAATCGAAAACCAGGACGAGCAAATCATCATCAGGCTAGCCGGCAAGTTCCAAACGGTGGAAGACCTAAAGGGACTGGTGGTTGCCAACTCCCCCATGAGCGGCCTGCCCGTGAAGCTGGGCGAAGTAGCCGAGGTGAGCGACGGCCTTAAGGATGTCACCAGCCTAAGCCGGGTGGACAGCAAAAGTGCCATCGGCATTCAGGTGCTTAAAACCAGCGACGCCAATGCCGTGGCCGTGGCAGAGGGCGTCATTGCGCAGCTCGAAAAACTCAAAACCCAGTACAGGGACAAGGACTTCCACTATGACATCGCCAACAACCAAACCGACTTCACCATCGAAGCCGTGGACGCCGTAACGCACGACCTGCTGTTGGCCATCTTTTTGGTGGCGGTGGTGATGCTCTTCTTCCTGCACTCCATCCGCAACGCCTTGATAGTAATGGTGGCCATCCCGACTTCGCTCGTCGCCACCTTTATCATGATGTACGCTGCCGGGTTCACGCTCAACCTGATGACACTGCTCGCCATGTCGCTGGTAATTGGAATCCTCGTGGACGACAGTATTGTGGTCTTGGAAAACATCTACCGGTACATGGAACACGGGGTCTGGCGAAAACGGGCTTCCCTCATTGGGCGGAACGAAATCGCCTTTACCGCCCTCTCCATTACCTTAGTTGACGTGGTGGTTTTCGTGCCCATTGCCCTCACTTCAGGCATCGTGGGCAGCATCATGCGGTCGTTTGCACTGGTCGTTACCTTTGCCACGCTGATGTCGCTTTTCGTATCTTTTACGCTGACGCCCATGCTGGCCAGCCGTTTTTCCAAGGTGGAAGCCTTCAACAAAAAGACCATCTGGGGCATGATTCTGAATGGCTTCGAGGGCATTATCCACCGGGTGAACAATTGGTATGCCCGGCAACTGGAGCGGGTGCTTAACCCTATGAAAATCTCCTATTCTCCTGCCCGCATTCGTGCCATCGAAGCAAAGGAAGCCGTTGACGGCATCCCAAGGCGGAAGCATTACAACATTTTTCTAGCTTCGTTCTTGGTTTTTGTGGGCATCATCATCTTGTTTGTCAGCTCGTTCGGGCTGATTAAGAACGGGTACATTGGCACGGCGTTCATACAGCCGGGCGACCGAGGAGAGTTCATCATGAAACTCGAACTGCCCAAGGACGCCACCCTTCGGGAAACCAATTTGGCTACGCAAAAGGCGGAAGCGTTTTTTGAAAAGAAAAAAGAAGTCACGAAGGTCTTCTCCACGATTGGCAGGACATCAGGCCAGTTCGGAGGTCAGAACACAGCCTACACCTCGGAAATGACCATGAAGCTCGTGCCAGCGAAGGAGCGGAACAAAGTCACCACCGACATCTACGCCCAACGGGTGCGCAACGAACTCGAACGGAAACTGCCTGGCGTGAAAGTGACCACATCCCCGGTGAGCTTTTTCGGGGGAGCCGATGAAGACCCACTCCAGATTTATGTCAGTGGCTCCGACAATAAACAGGTGATGGAATACGCCAATAAGCTGTTGGCGGAGATTAAAAAAATAGAAGGAACGCTGGAGGCCAAGCTTTCCATCGAGGAGGGCAGTCCTGAAATTAAAGTTTCGGTAGACCGGGAAAGAATGGCGCAGCTTGGGCTGACAATGGACATGGTAGGTGGCACAATGCAGACCGCATTCAACGGCAACAACGATGCGCAGTTCCGCTACGGCTCAAAGGAATACGACATCAGCATCAAAATGGACGACTTCAACCGCAAAAGCGTCAACGACATCGCCAACCTGACGCTGCTGAACAACCGGGGCCAACTCATCCAGCTCAACCAGTTCTCCACCGTCGAACAGACCACTGGCCCAAACCAGTTGGAACGCCTCAACCGACAACCGTCCGTGGTACTTAAATCGAAGGTACTTGGCCGCCCAAGTGGTGCCATTGGCGCCGACATTACGAAGCTGATAGAGGAAACCATGAAGCCGCCCACCGGGGTGAGCATCATGTACGAAGGGGACTTGAAGAACCAAGCGGAGGGTTTTACCAGCCTCCTTTTGGCGCTTTTCGCTGCTTTGGCCTTTGTTTATTTGATATTGGTGGCGCTTTACGACAGTTGGTCGTACCCGCTGGTGGTCGGGTTCTCCATCCTTCCGGCGATTTCAGGTGCGTTCCTGGCCATGGCCCTGACCCTGAGCGTGTTGGACATTTTCACCATGCTCGGCTTAATCATGATGCTTGGCCTCGTGGCCAAAAACGGTATCCTGCTCGTTGACTTTGCTTCGACAGCTAAAAAAGACCAGGGCATGACCACCATCGAAGCGCTGGTGGCCGCAGGCCGCACGCGACTCCGCCCCATCCTGATGACCACGCTGTCCATGTCCATCGGCTTCCTGCCGATTGCTTTGGCAAAAGGCGCAGGCTCGGAATGGAAGAATGGCCTCGCCTGGGCGCTGATTGGTGGATTGACGAGTTCCATGATTTTGACGCTGTTCATCGTGCCAGTAGTTTTCCAGTTCATTGAGGGCTTGCGGGATTTGCTTGGCAAGGCTAGAAAGGCATTGGGCATGAAAAAAGAAGAACCAGAACTGGACTGGAACCGGGAGATTGACGAGCCGTTGATTTCCAAGGAGTTTGAGACGCATTGAGGGAGGGTTTGAGAGAGTGAGATAGTGAGAGTT
Source organism: uncultured Saprospiraceae bacterium (assembly GCA_964508135.1). Taxonomy (GTDB): domain Bacteria; phylum Bacteroidota; class Bacteroidia; order Chitinophagales; family Saprospiraceae; genus UBA6168. The sequence goes on along the minus strand of CAZDSU010000009.1, from coordinate 40,926 downwards.
TGAGGGTTGGCGAATTTCAAAACTGCCCACAAATCTTCTTCACAAAATGCTGGAAAGTCAACATAAAATGCAAAAACAAATAGCTGAGTGGTGAACCACTCAGCTATTTGTTTGAAGAAACGCTTTGAAACCATACACATTTTCTTTTTGGAAAAAAGTGGTCTTTGACAGGGGCAGCGCCCCAAGAATATTTGTAGCACAATGAACCAGAAAAGCTGGAGGTGCAGCGCACCGAAATCTTCCGGTGCGCTGCACCTCTCAAGCACTTGTACTACTTATTGGCTACAATTATTCCGGTGCGCTGCACCTGTTAAAGACCACTTTTTTCCAAAAAGAAAATGTGTATGGTTTCAAGAAGGAACGCAACTATTTTTTTACAAAAATTCTCGTTTTAGTCTTGCCATTAAAATCAATTTTTGAAAAATACAGCCCACTTGAAAGCATGGAGATGTCCAATTTGGCACTGTTTCTTACTTCAGACTCCAGCACCATTTTCCCGCCAGCATCTATCAACTTTACCGACCCTGTGCCCGGCATTTCGATGACGAGGTAATCATTGGAGGGGTTTGGATATAAATTAAGCTTCAAATCTTCCACCTCGTCTCCAACTGAAGAAACAATAGTTGGCAGCAACACTGACTTAGAATTTTGGAGCGCATTGTCGCCTGTTTTTTGCCCATTTCCATTTGCGCACAGCGAGGCAAAGTAGAAATGGATGGAATCGTTTTGGACTTGCACTGGGGCTTTCCAAGTGAATATCCAAGAAGTGTTGCCATTCATCAGGGTATGCGGGTTGGACTGGCGCACGTACTGACGACCTCCGGCATTTGCAATTGAGCAGCCAGTGCCAGCCGTCAGTGTACCAGCTTTGGTGTTGTTCCCGTCCAGCACTGTCAATTGAAAGCCCGACTTGACTGCATCGCTTTCGTTGGTAAGTGTCAGCGTGTAGGATTGCTCGGCAACAACGGTGTCTGGCAAGCCTGTTAACTCGATAGTGCCCACAAAATTGCCGCCTGAATGGCACCCAGAAGCTTGGCAAGTAGTTTCGCCCGGGGCACCAGTGCGTCCTGCGGGCGGGTTGCTTGGGTTTATATTATTGGATGAAAAAAGTACAAAAATTGCCGCAGGCAGTAGGAAGATTGTCGCGAGTGTGAGCTTCATCAAATACGTTTTTAAGTATGAAATTGAATGCTGTGCAGGTTGATTTTTTGGTAAAATGGTTGCAAACGTAGCGTCTTATTTTTGCTGAAGTAGATTCATCCCTTGTATTTGTCGGGCGAACTTATCTTTGGTTTTTTTCAAAATGATGTCATGGAGCGGATTAGTGTTTTTGATATTTTCAAGATTGGTGTTGGTCCGTCCAGTTCTCACACGATGGGGCCGTGGATGGCGGCGCTCAAATTTTTGGATAAGCTAGACCAACAAAACGTGGTGTCAATCCATGTAAAATTGTACGGATCATTGGCAAAAACTGGCCGAGGCCACGGTACCGACATTGCAGTGATGCTGGGCTTGTGCGGATTTCACCCAACCACCATCGAAGTAGAAAAAATTGACACCTACATCTCAGCAATATACGTAAGCAAGGCATTAAGCTTGCGAGGCATAAAGCACCTTCCGTTCAACCCAATTGAAAACATTGCATTCATTTTTGAAAAACTGCCATTTCATCCGAATGCTTTGACTTTTGTAGCCCAATTCAAAAACGGCGCAGGGCTTGCAGAAACCTATTATTCTATTGGCGGCGGATTTGTTATTCAAGAAGATTCTCAACTATCTGAAAATCAGATGGTTGCACTCCCCTACCCCATTGATCGTGAGTCTGACATCCTCCGGTACGTGAAGGAAACTGGCATGAGCATTTCAGAAATAGTTTGGAGAAATGAGTTTTGCTGGCGTAAAGAGGACGAAATCCAGTCTGGTCTCCTAGGTATTTGGGACACGATGTTGCAGTGTATTTACAAGGGCTGCCATTCGGATGGAGAGTTGCCAGGAGGACTTCATGTGCAACGACGAGCACATCCCATCAACAGTAAATTGTTGGAAGGCGTTGAGTACACGACCGTTCGTGGATGGATGAGCACCATCAAAATCAGTGGTGCATCGTTCGACAATGTCACCAAGTGGGTCAGTTGTTTTGCTTTGGCCGTTAATGAAGAGAATGCCTCCTTTGGCCGAATAGTAACTGCGCCAACAAATGGCGCTGCAGGTGTCATACCCGCAGTTTTGATGTATTATTTGTGTTTTTGCGAAAACAAGGGGAATGAAGACATCGTGAAGTTCCTTTTAACTTCAGGCGAAATAGGCAGTTTGTTCAAAAAAGGCTCCACCATCTCGGCAGCCATGGGTGGGTGCCAAGCGGAGATTGGAGTTTCATCGGCCATGGCAGCGGCAGCGCTGACTGAGTGCATGGGTGGCACACCTGCGCAAGCACTTATGGCCGCTGAAATTGCGATGGAACATCATCTTGGCCTAACTTGTGACCCTGTTATCGGGCTTGTGCAAATCCCATGCATTGAACGAAATACCATGGGGGCAATGAAGGCAATCACAGCTTCGCAAATTGCGCTTTCCAGCAATCCGAACATGGCTAAAGTAACCTTGGACAGCGTAATCAAAACCATGTGGGAGACCGCCCAAGACATGAACGACAAGTACAAAGAAACGTCCGATGGAGGTTTGGCTTTGAATGTTTCGGTTTTAGTTCCTGAATGCTGATCCGACCGACCCAGCCGAAAAAACAAACGGCTGTACCAGAATTTCACTTCTGATGCAGCCGTTTGTTTTATATCTGGAATTCCTATTTTATTCTGTAACCAAAGTAAAAACGGTTCTCCGGTTGAGCCTGCGACCCTCTGCTGAATTATTGTTGCCAATAGGGTCACTCTCGCCATGTCCTTTGTAGCTCATGATTGACTTGTCAACGCCTTTGCTTGCCAAGTAATCATAGCAAGATTTTGCCCTTGAATCAGACAACTGTTGATTCGCAAAATCATTGCCTTGGTCGTCAGTATAACCGTCAATCTTGAGTTTATAACCAGCATATCGATTCACGATTTCAGCAATTTGGTCAAGTATCTTAACGGCAGATGGCAATAGTTCCGAACTGTTGGTTGCAAACTGGATATTCCGCATAGCGAAGTCAAGCACTGCCTTGTCTTCTGCCTTCAACTCAGGACAGCCTTGGTTGTTAGCGAGTCCAGCGAGGGTAGGACATTTGTCTTTAGGGTCTTCCACACCGTCGTTGTCGGTGTCCGCACAACCATTAAATTTCTTGATGCCAGGGTCGTTCGGACATGCATCTAGGTGGTCAGGGATACCATCATTGTCAGTATCCGGACAGCCATTGTGTTCCGCAGTACCTGGGTCGTTCGGGCAAGCGTCCTCTGCATCTGTGATACCGTCCCGGTCAGAGTCAGGGCAGCCGTTCATGGCAGGGATACCGGCAACCGTTGGGCAATTATCTTCTTTGTCAATGATGTTGTCACCATCCGTATCTGGGCAGCCAGAGAAGCGACGCAGACCCGCATCATCTGGGCAATCGTCAGCGTTGTCAGCAACGCCGTCACCGTCACGGTCTGGGCAGCCGTTCATTCTTTGCTCACCAGCATCGTTCGGGCAGGCATCTTCACGGTCGGCTATGCCATCCCCATCCGTATCGGGACAACCACTCAATGCTACTGGGCCTGCAAGGGTTGGACAAGCATCATCTTCGTCAGCAACTCCATCGTCATCGGAATCTTTATCACCAAAGGTAAAGCCCAAGACGAGGCCGGCGAAGTTGTACCAGTCGTTGTCGTCTGGATTGCCGGTAGTTTCTGAAATTCCATCAATATCATCGCTGAAAGTTGCCCTAGTTGCATACTCCAAGCCCAAAAACATCTTACTTGAAAGGTCATAACGGATACCTACTCCGAATGGGACGGCAAGACGTGTTGTTGAGTAATCAACATCGCCATTTTTCGGCTTTGGGTCTCCAAAGTTAACGGCGATGCCCCCAAGCAAGTAAGGAGAAAACGTACGTTTGAAAGTAGTTCCATTGTAACGACGCTTTCCAAGGAGGTCGTACTCGCCAATCAACCCCAACTCGATTAACGAACTTGAGAAACTGGCACCCCTATCAAAATTTTGGTCGTAGTTTTTGTCATCGCCCTTCAATTTACCGTAGTACAAGCTGCCCCGCAACGCAAAATTTGGTGACATCTGATTGCGGACCATGATACCAAATGCTGGGCTGGCTTGGTCAAACAATGGAGCGTTTGGTTCAACCAAATCGCCCCAGTAGTTGGACATGCCAAGGAAAAGGCCACCACCCCATTTCTCTTGAGCTGTTGCCAGAAGTGGAAGCGATAAAACAAGGAGGAGTAATTTAACATGTTTCATGATAAAGGTTTTTTTGCTTAATAAGTCTATCCTGTTAAAGAAGAATTTTTATTTCAACTGTAAACAGAATATAGACCTAGTGGTATTGAGAATTAATGATTAAAGTAAGTTGACAGGGACTTAGGTCTTGGGCAAAATCCAAATAGTGAATATATTCATGGCAGTAGCTGCAAATGTAGCATTTTTTTATAAACCTAAAACTACCCTGCAAAATTGAATGATAATTTTACCACATTTTATTGACTTTAAAACGATTCCTAAGGTAAACTGTTAAAATATCTAGTTTTGCCTTATCGTCTTAGGAACGCTAAGTATCAACTTCGTCACTTTTAGAACTGAAAATCTTCACAAATTCTTTGTTAGATGGCTCGTTTTTCCATAGATTTAAAAAGCGGTAACCTGGCAGACCAAGTAAGCGAAATCATTCTTGGTATAGACCTCGGCACTACAAACTCGCTCGTTGCTTACGTCAACAATGGGGCTGCTATTACCGTGAAGGATAGAAAAAATGAAAGAACCTTAGTCCCCTCCATTGTCCATTTTGAAGATTCAGGTGGGATACTTGTAGGTGATGCTGCCCACCAAATGTTGATACGCGACCCACAGAACACAATTTATTCCGTTAAACGACTTATGGGCAAATCATTCGCCGATGTTCAAGCTGTCGAAGCGTATTTTGGTTACCAAGTGATTGATGATGGAACGGACAATCTTGTTAAGATTAAAGTTAGGAATAGGTTTTACACCCCTATCGAATTGTCCGCGGAAATACTGAAATCTTTGAAAATCAGGGTTGAGGAGGAGCTTGGTCGCACGGTCTCAAAAGCCGTAATCACCGTGCCTGCCTATTTCAATGATGCGCAACGGCAAGCCACCAGGGACGCTGGAAAGTTAGCTGGCCTCGATGTCCTCCGAATCATCAACGAACCAACAGCAGCAAGTCTAGCCTACGGACTAGGCAAAACAGAAGCTCAAACCATTGCAGTTTATGACCTTGGCGGTGGCACTTTCGACATTTCCATCCTCCAAATCCAAGACGGGGTTTTCGAGGTGCTTGCAACAAACGGCGACACCTTTCTCGGAGGTGACGACATTGATAGGTCAATCGTAGACCACTGGACCCAAAAATACAAGCTCGACATAAACCCCGAATTTTCGTCGAAATCTGGCGTTCAGTCGCTGCGGCTTCTCGCTGAAAAGGCAAAAAAACACCTATCATCAAATGATGAATTCCGCACGACAGAGAAAGGAATAGATTTTCATTTGACAAAACATCAATTTGAAGATTTGATTAAACCACTCGTTGATAGGACGATTGCTTGCTGTGGCCTGGCCTTAAAAGATGCCAAGTTGACAGTAAACGACATTCAGCATGTGGTTATGGTTGGTGGTTCGACTCGGGTTCCTTTGGTAAAGGAAAAAGTAGGAGCATTTTTTCAAAAGCCTGTTTACGATAACCTCGACCCCGACGAGGTAGTTGCGCTTGGCGCAGCCATTCAGGCGGATGTGCTCGCTGGCAACCAAAAAGACGTGCTGCTGCTCGACATTACACCGCTTTCGCTTGGCATTGAAACGATGGGTGGCTTGATGGACACCATTATTCCAAGAAATACTAAGGTTCCTTGTAAAGCGGGCCGCCAATACACGACCTCGGTTGATGGGCAAAAGAACCTAAAAATTGCAGTGTTTCAAGGTGAAAGAGACCTAGTGGAACACAACCGAAAACTTGGCGAATTTATCCTCCGAAATATCCCGCCCATGCCAGCCGGATTGCCCAAGATTGAAGTTCATTTCGTCGTCAACGCCGATGGGATACTAAAAGTAAAGGCAAAAGAGCTGCGCTCCGGCACGGAACAAGCCATTGACATCAAACCAACCTATGGAATAAGCGAGGAGGACATGGGGAAAATGCTCTTGGACTCCATCCAAAATGCCGAGACGGACATGCAAGTGAGGGCAATTCTTGAAGCAAAAAATGAGGCAAATCACATCCTGCTTTCTACGGACAAATTTGTTTCACAGCACAAGGAAATACTTTCCGAAGCCGAACTTTCGAGCATTCTTTCATTGCAAACAGCCTTAAAAATTGCAGTGGATGGAAGCGATAAGGACTTGATTAACAATGCAATAGAAAATCTGAACAAGTACTCAGCACCCATCGCTCATAAAGTCATGGACATCGTTATCCGCCAGGCCATGAAAGGCCAAAAAGTTTAAGCTTCTAACCCACCTTCATAACATGAAAATTTTCAAGATACCCTATCCCAAGATTCCATTGTTTGCCAACAGGGACATCAAGTATATCGTGGAAGACCCTGCGTTGCGACCTTTTTACAAATACCCAGTAACCCTGGCAGCATTTCAAAATGCTATTGATGATAAAAGTAAAGAGCTTACCGACCGCAGTACGTTGGTTGAGGTGTTGAAAGCGCAGCACAGTCGTTTGAATATTGGCAAATTGGTAGCAGACAATATCGAAAAGCTATCGTTGGACAATACCTTCACGGTCGTGACAGCCCACCAGCCTTCTTTGTTCACTGGGCCATTGTTTTATATTTTCAAAATCGTTTCAGCCATAAAGCTGGCCCGCCAGCTTGCTGCTGCCTACCCTAATTCCAACTTTGTTCCGGTGTTCATTTCAAGCGGCGAAGACCATGACTTTGCAGAGGTAAACCACCTCCATCTTTTTGGTAAAAAACTAACCTGGGAAAGTGGCGAGACTGGCTCCGTTGGGAACATGAAAACAGCGAGCTTGGGTCCAATTTTGCAAGATTTGAAAGCAATCATGGGTGAATCAGAAGCAGCTAAAGCGCTCTATGAGTTGATAGAAAGAATTCACGTTAAAAATGCTACCTACGCTGATGCCGCATTTGAGCTGGCGCATGAACTTTTCAAAGATGAAGGATTGGTTGTATTGAATACCAACGAGGCTAGGTTAAAACGATTATTTGCTCCAATAATCAAGGAAGAAATCCTGACCCAACCATCACAACAGCTTGTGAATCAAACAATTGCAAAATTAGAAGCTGTTGGGTTTCCCTCCCAAGCTACACCCCGTGAAATCAATTTTTTCTACATGGGCGACCAGTTTCGGGAGCGGATTGTGGAGGAAAGCGGGATGTTTCGGGTACTAAACACTAAACTCGTTTTTTCGAGGGAAGAAATGGAGACTGAAATTGACGCCCACCCAGAACGGTTCAGCCCCAACGTGGTCATGCGCCCAATATATCAGGAAACAATATTGCCTAACCTCGCTTATATCGGCGGCGGCGGAGAACTGGCCTACTGGCTAGAACGCAAGGCGCAGTTCGAGCACTTTGGATTGAACTTCCCGGTGCTTGTTCGTAGAAATTCAGCTATGTGGATTGATGCGGGGAGTGCCAAACGCATGGAAAAATTGAACATGTCGGTTGACGACCTCTGGTCAGACACTAATGAATTGGTGCGCAAATATTTGAATGAAAACGCCGAATCTGAATTCAGCTTGCAAGCGGAGAAGGCGGCCAACAAGGCAGTTTTTGAAAAAATTGCGGAGAAAACAGACAAAGTTGACCAGTCGCTGGTAAAAACGGTTTGGGCCGAGCACAGTAAAGCTGAAAAAAGCATCGAACAATTGGAGGCAAGGTTAGTAAAAGCGGAGAAGCAAAAGCACGAGACTGCCATACAACAAATTCAAAATTTAAAGGAGAAACTGTTCCCAGGAGGCGGTTTACAGGAGCGCTATGAAAATTTCATTCCGCTATATTTAAAACATGGACCTGAGTTTAAGCGGATTTTAATGGAAAATCTCGACCCATTGGAAAAGCAATTTGTGCTGATTGTTGATTGATAACCAGTTTTTTAAACCTAAAGCTCCTCATCAACAATGTCCGCATTGGAAGCCGATTGAAGTAGCCCGTTTTCATCAAGATAACCCTTGGTGAACGCTTTCATCAATTTTTTGGCCTTCTCCTTTCTGGATTCAGGCAGGTTCAACTCTCGGAAAACAAGCACTGGAACTTCACGTATCACATCAATCTCCTTAATTTTTTCGATGGGGTTTTCAGTAAGGTATTGGATTTCTTCCTGCAACCTAGCATTTTCCAGCCGAAGCGCCTTCAGTTCATTGTCCTTCTCATGTGATTGATTTTCAATGTCTTGTGCAATTTTTTGAAGATTTTCGATTGCCATCATCCTGGTTTCGCACTCCGTTTGAAGCCGAATCACCGCCGATTCTTTTTCCGTTAGGTCTGTTTGAATTTTAGCATTTTCGGCTGCAAGCTTAATGGTTCGCCAGCGAGCTAGCGATGTGGAAAACAGGTATCCGAGTACAGCAGAACCTGCCAATGCGATGAACACGAATAGTGGCTCGCCCATGTTTGTGTAGTTTTTTCGTAAGTATGTTTAAGGCAACAAAAGGCATTCTGGGGCCAAAATTTATCTCAATAGAAGCCAAACGGTCGTTTTCTCATTTTTTTACAACCTGAATCGAAACCGTCATCTCACTGCTGCTTTTGGCCATGGAGGGCTTAGCCTTTACCTCCACTTGTGCCCTTCTCACTCCATGGTCAACCAAGTACCTTCGAATAGAAAGCGCCCGCATTTCTGCCAGGTTTATCCTCGAAGACTCCGCCTCTTCTTCAGGCGTTGAGTAGCCGGTCAGGATAACGGTTTTTTCAGCGTCTCTTTGAAGCTCATTTTGCAGCGCTTTCAAGAATGTGCGGTGGTGGTTTTCAACCTTGTAATCACCATAATTATAATAAAATGAACTTACGGTACTTGCGGTTTCTTTACTCACATCACGTGCATCCTCCGCTGCAACTGCCTGATATTCAACATTTTGCTTTGAAAAACTCAAATAAATCACCCCCGTCAACTTTTCATCCACCAGAAACAAATTGTCCGCCTCAAGACCAACAGTTTCAATGAGTTCTGATAGTGCGCCACTGGCAACCAGTAGTGATTTAATTGCTTCCGCACGAGCCACGCCAAGATTCGGGAACGAGGTCAGGTTGTCTTCAAAATGACTGTAAACTCCCACTATTTTCAGCTTGCAAGTTGGTTGGTTTTCGATTTTCTTGGCAACAGTTTTGAGCGCAGGATGGAGACTTTCAGAGATGATCGGTGTCGCTTCCGAATACTCGAATGCAAATGGATGCTGTACTTGGTACTGCAAACTATCAATGAAAATGTTGATGGGAGTATGGTTGGAACCTACTGTTGTCACTTGTTTCCCTTCTGAAAAAATCCATGTCCAACCTGACACCCAAAGAAAACAGGCTACCCCAGAAATGGATGGGAGTAGTTTGCTCATAGTCAGGAATTTTAGTGTAACGCTCAAAGTTAATAGCGGGGTAAATTTAATATTTCCCTTCTAATCTTCTGAGGAAAGGTTTCACCAGCTTATGCTTTGGCAAAAAAAAAAGCGAAGCAAAAATCATAATACCCTTGTTATCAAGAGCTTATAATTTTTGCTTCGCAATCAGGTTTGGTTGTAAAAATCCTAAGCTTCGTTCAAAAACGGATACCTGAAATCCGTAGGGGTCAAGAAGTTCTCCTTGATGGCCCGTGGTGATACCCAACGGAGCAGGTTCCAAACTGAACCAGCCTTGTCGTTGGTGCCAGACGCACGTGCTCCTCCAAATGGCTGTTGGCCCACCACTGCCCCAGTAGGCTTGTCGTTGATGTAAAAATTGCCCGCCGAGTGCCGCAGTTTTTCCTCTGCAAGCTTGGTAGCAGAACGGTCTTTCGACAAAATCGCTCCAGTCAGCGCATAGGGCGAGGATGCATCCAGAAGTTCCAACGTTTTTTCAAACGCCTCCGGCTCGTACACATATATAGTAAGGACGGGGCCAAAAATTTCCTCACACATCGTAACGTAACGTGGGTCTTCTGTCACGATGACCGTTGGTTCGATAAAGTAGCCCTCCGACTTGTCGTATTTACCACCGGCAATTACTTCCACTTTGTCATCCTTTTTCGCCGTGGCGATGTAGGAGGAAATCTTGTCAAACGCCTTCTCGTCAATCACTGCATTGATGAAGTTGGTAAAATCCTCCGGCGAACCTATTTTCATGTTCTCCAGGTCTTCCAACAAGTATTTTTTCACGTCCTTCCAAATGTTTTTGGGCACGTAGGCACGAGAGGCCGCCGAGCATTTTTGTCCCTGAAACTCGAAGGCCCCACGGCCAAGTGCCACGGCCACCTGTTTAGCATCGGCAGATGAATGCGCAATGACGAAGTCCTTGCCCCCCGTTTCCCCAACAATCCGGGGGTAAGATTTGTAGTTGGAAATATTGTTGCCAATGGTTTTCCAAAGCGTCTGGAAAACGCCCGTGCTTCCAGTGAAATGGAGGCCTGCGAAATCCGGGTGTGAGAAAATGACCTCGCCGGCCGTTTTCCCATCCACAAAAACCAGGTTAATGACGCCAGAAGGTAGGCCAGCCTCTTCCAGAATTTCCATGATAACTGCGGCACTGTAAATCTGGGTGTCGGCAGGTTTCCAAACCACCGTGTTGCCCATTAGCGCAGGGGCACCTGGCAGGTTGCCAGCGATGGAGGTGAAGTTGAACGGCGTGAGTGCAAAAATGAACCCTTCCAGTGCCCGGTACTCCATCCGGTTCCAAACACCAGCTGGACTTTCGGGCTGCTGATTGTAAATGTCAATCATGAACTGCACGTTGAAGCGCCAAAAATCGCAAAGTTCAGCAACAGCATCAATCTCAGCTTGGTAGGCATTTTTCGATTGGGCGAGCATGGTGGCAGCATTCATTTTTGCCCGGTAAGGGCCCGCCAACAGGTCGGCAGCCTTGAGAAAAATGGCTGCCCGGTCTTGCCAAGGCATGTTTTCCCATGATTTTTTTGCTTCAAGGGCTGCGTCAATGGCCAGCTTCACCAATTTCCCATCGGCCTTGCCGTGGTAGCCAAGGGTATGCTTCAGTTCGTGCGGTGGATGGATGGCGATATTGCCATCTCCCATTATTTTCTTGCCCCCAATGGTCATCGGCACCTCAATGGCCTTTGACTTGAGGGTTTTCAGCATTGCTTTGAGGGTGGCTTTTTCATAAGAGCCGGGTGCGTAGGAAAGTACCGGTTCATTCTTAACGACGGGTACTTTGAAGAATGCGTTTGACATGATTTTATTTGATTTGGTGTCGGATTTGAAAATTCGGAGCGCAAAAGTAGGAATTTAGAAGCCGCACAAAGGTGCTTGTGCTCACCAATTGTCAAAGAATTTCCCAAAGTTCGTCCAACTTTTGAATTTGATAGGTAGGCTGGTGGTCAGTGAGGTTGGTAGCGCCACGAGGATTGAACCAGCAAGTGTCCACGCCAAAATTAATGCCGCCCTGGATGTCTGAGTTTAGGCTATCACCGACGACGATGACCTCAGTTTTATCTGGGCGCCCCATCTCAATGTATGTGTACTCAAAAAAACCTTTGTGTGGTTTTGAAACACCGATTTCGTCCGAAACGACGATCACTTCAAAATATTTATCCATCTTGGCTTGCGCAATTCGGGGGCGCTGTACTTCTTTCAACCCATTGGTTATCAGCCCCATACGGTATTTTTTTTGGTGCAACGACTCCACAAGTTCTATTGCTCCGTCAAGCATGAAGCGGGTCTTAGACAACAGATTAAGGTAATACCTGTTTAGCTCTAGTGGGTCTCGGTACTCACCGATGACCTCTAAAAAACGCTCAAACCTGATTTTGCGAAGCTCAGTTGCTGTGATTTCGAGTCTTTCAAATGCCAGCCAAACCTCGTGGTTGATGGTTTCGTAGATTTGAAAATGGGTCTCACTTGCTTCAATTTTATGATCTTCCAGCGTTTGAGCAAGCGCATGTCGAGCACTGCGCTTGAAATCGAAGAGGGTGTCATCGGCATCGAAGAGAATCCAGGGGTAGCGCATGGTATGTTTTTATGCTTAAAAATCACAAAACTACCTCCTTTGGCACAAATTGCTTTACATCTCCATTCCCTTTTATCAATTCACGCACGATGGTCGAGCTGATATGCGAGAATTCGGGCAAGCTGATGAGAAAAACCGTCTCCAGGTCATTGCCAACGATGTGGTTGAGCTGTGAAATGGTTTTTTCGTAGTCAAAATCAGAAGCATTGCGCAAGCCCCGCAGCAGGTACCGTGCTCCTATTTGGGTACAAAAATGTGCGGTCAGCCCCTCAAATTGAGCGATTTCTACCTTGGGCTCATGCTGGAAAACGTCTTTTAGCCAATCCAATCTTTTTTCCAAATCAAAAAGATTTTGTTTTTGTGAGTTGACGCCCACAGCGACGATGATTTTGTCGAAAAGCGGCAAGGCCCGTTTGACCAAACTGACATGGCCAACGGTGATGGGGTCGAATGACCCGGGGAAAACAGCTATTTTCATGTGAGATGGTTAGCGTCCATGTATCGAACGCAGTTTTTTTGATAGTTTGGCAGCGAAAATTAAACAGACTTTCCAATTTTATGAAAAAAATCCTTCTTGCCACCGGCGGTGGCGATTGTCCCGGACTGAATGCGGTCATCCGTGCCATTGTAAAATCAGCCAAAAAACACGGCGGCTACGATGTTTATGGAAGCATCGAAGCGTTTAACGGGGTGCTCAACGAGCCGACTCAAATCATGAAATTAACGCCAAACAAAGTGGCGGGCATACATGTGCGTGGTGGAACTATCATAAAAACGACGAACAAGGGAAATCCCATCGCCTACCCTGTCCAACTACCTGACGGAACTTGGACAACCACCGATATCAGCGCTAGATTGGTGAAACGAATTCAAGACCTTGGCTTCGATGCGGTGGTTAACATTGGCGGTGACGGTAGCCAAAAAATCTCACAGGTGCTTTTTGAACGTGGACTTAATATAATAGGTGTACCCAAAACCATTGACAATGACCTCTCGGCTACTGACCTCACATTCGGGTTCAGTACCGCTGTACAAATTGCAACAGAAAGCCTTGACCGGTTGGTAACCACAGCGGAGAGCCACCACCGGGTGATGGTCATGGAAGTGATGGGCAGGGACGCAGGATGGATAGCATTGCACACGGCATTGGCTGGTGGCGCTGAAATTTGTATCATTCCTGAAATACCCTACGACATCAAAAAGGTGTTGCAAAAAATCAACAAGCGGTACGCCAAAGGCAAGGGCTTTGTGAACATAGTCATTGCCGAAGGCGCAAAACCAGCGCAAGGGAACGTAGTGGGCGAAAAATCGAAAGACATCGGTGATGAGCACATTAAATTGGGTGGCATCGCCAATTACTTGAAGCAACAAATTGAGGAAAGTGGTTGTCCAGCGCAGGTCCGAACGACCATCCTCGGCCATGTCCAGCGTGGTGGCATACCCATCGCCTTTGACCGGATTTTGGCCACAACCATGGGTGTGAAGGCATTTGAACTGATAGTAAACGGTGACTTTGGGAAAATGGTCACCTATAAAAACAACACGATTTCAAGTGTAAACATCGAAGAAGCCATCAGCAGCTACAACATTTTGTCAAAGGACCATTACCTTGTTCGAACGGCTAGGTCGTTGAGCGTTTGTTTTGGCGATTGATGACCGAAAATTGAAAATGAGCCAATTTCATTACCAATGAAGCTTCGGAAAATCACACAGAAGCTTGCTATTTTCTTCAAAAAGCACCGGCTCAAGCTTTGGGCTTTGCTCGTCGTATTGTTGGCTTTTTATTGGTTTTGCTTGCCTGAACCACTTTTCAATGACCCAACCTGTATGGTGCTTGAAGCAAAAGACGGCAGCCTGTTGGGTGCAAGAATTTCGGCAGATGGCCAGTGGCGGTTTCCCCACATGAAATCCGTACCAGAAAAGTTTCAAAAGACAATTGTAGCGTTTGAAGACCGGCGTTTTTTCTCCCACCCTGGATTCGATCCGCTGGCTTTCGCACGGGCCATGCGACAAAATCTTCGAAATAAGCGAGTGGTCAGTGGTGCAAGTACTTTGTCAATGCAAGTAATCCGAATGGCACGCAAGGGCAAATCGAGGACGATTTTTGAAAAGTTGATTGAGATTGTCCTTGCCACCCGCCTTGAAATCAAGTACACGAAGCAAGAGATATTGGCTTTCTATACTTCAAATGCCCCCTTCGGTGGCAATGTGGTGGGACTGGACGCCGCCGCTTGGCGTTATTACGGCAAGAAGCCAGAAAACTTGTCGTGGGGAGAGGCAGCTACACTGGCCGTGCTACCAAACAGTCCTGGCTTGATCCACCCGGGACGAAACCGAAATGCACTTTTCAATAAAAGAAACCGCCTGTTAAATCGCCTGCTGCAAGACGGTGAAATTGAACAGATGACCTATCAATTGGCAGTTGATGAAATATTACCTGACAAGCCTCACCCATTGCCAAGGCTTGCCCCACATTTGTTGAACAGAGCTTTTACCGAAAATTTCAAGAAAGATGGCAAGCAGTTCACAAAGCTGAAAACGACGATTGACCCTGCGCTCCAAGTTCGACTTACTGAGCTTGCCCAGCGAAAAAGCATCAACCTGAAAGGTAATGAAATCCACAATTTGGCCATTATCGTGCTTGAGGTGGAGACTGGAAACGTGCTGGCCTATATCGGCAACGCACCAAGTACCGGCCCAGAAAATGGAGAGGACGTGGACATCATCAAAGCACCTCGGAGTTCGGGAAGTATCCTCAAACCGTTCTTATATGCAATGATGTTGAATGAGGGTAAAATTTTGCCCAAAAGCCTCATCACCGATATCCCCACACAAATTAGCGGCTATAAACCTGAGAATTTCATGGAAACCTATGATGGCGTGGTCCCTGCCGACAAGGCTCTGTCCCATTCGTTGAATGTTCCATTTATCCGAATGCTGCAAGACTTTACCGTGGAAAAATTTCATTTTAACCTTAAAAAGCTCGGCCTCACAACGCTTACAAAGCCACCCAATCACTATGGCCTAACGCTGGGGCTTGGTGGTGCTGAGGCTTCGCTTTGGGATTTAACCAGTGCCTACAGTGGAATGGCACGTACGCTTGGAAATTTTTATAAAAACGCCGGACAGTATCGGTCCAATGAATTCCACAAGCCAAACTATTTGGTAGAGACTTCTGATAAAGAACTTGATAAGCTGGCAAAGGATGCCCCACTATTATCAGCTGATGCAATATGGTTTAGTTTCGAGGCAATGGAGGAGGTTCAACGTCCAACAACCCAAGGTGAATGGGAGCGGTTTGAGTCCAGCCGACGCATTGCTTGGAAAACTGGCACCAGTTTCGGGTTTCGGGATGCTTGGGCCGTCGGCGTATCACCCAATTATGTCGTAGGTGTTTGGGCTGGCAATGCTGATGGAGAAGGCAGACCAGGACTTGTGGGGGTGTATGCCGCGGCTCCTATCTTATTTGATATTTTCAATATGCTGCCCGCTTCCAAGTGGTTTGACCCACCCTTCGATGCAATGAAAAAAATGGCGGTATGCAAGCAAAGTGGGTTCCCCGCACTGGATTACTGTGATAAAGAAACGGTGTACGTGAATGAAAAGGGAATAAACGCCCCACCATGCCCTTACCATCAAATAGTGCATTTGGACAAGGCCAAGCAATGGCAAGTTAACAGCAGTTGCGAGACTCCTTCTGCCATGCAGAATGTGCCTTGGTTTGTGCTGCCACCTGTTGAAGAGTATTACTTCAAGATGAAGAACCCAGGTTACTTATCATTGCCAGCTTTTAGGAAGCATTGCGAGATAAATGATGAGAAGTCATCAGGATTGATGCAAATGATTTACCCTCGGAAAGGAGCTAAAATCTACATACCGTTGGACCTTGATGGGAATCTTAGCCGAACCGTCTTCAAAATGGCACATCGTAATCCATCCACAGTAGTTTACTGGCATTTGGACAATGAGTACATTGGCCTGACCAAAACCTTTCATGAACTGGAACTGAACCCACCGGCAGGAAAACACAAAATCACTTTGGTTGATGAAAAAGGAAACAGGCTGGAACTTGAGTTTGAGGTTTTTGCCAAGAACTAGGGAAAAAAAAACTCCTACATCAAGGGAGGCTTAAGGCTGATGTAGGAGCACTAAACATACTATGAGAAAACTACACAGTGCAAAGGAACAGGTATTGTATTCATAAAAAAAGCACCGTTTAGGGAACGGTCGGTTTTACAAGGGAACGGTCGGTTTGATTTAGAAAATGGTTAATTGTAATGTTCTAAAAGCTGCAATTTTGGAGTTTGGAAACAAGAATCGCACCCAAGTCCACTCATTTTCGGTAGAAAAAAGATATTTTTTTTCTTCATTTTTAATCATCTGGCATGGAAATGGAAAAGGGAGGAACGAATCTTCAAGCAAAAAATCTGGTTTCCAACACTTCAATTCGGTATTCCTACAAACTTCACACTAGCCCTTCTAGCAAGGGGTGCATTTCCTAAACAATATTATTATTGATTGCAACTTTATTACAAGGTAGGGTTGCCAAATTTATAAAAAAAAGTCCTACACCCCAGAAGGTAAAAAAGGTGTAGGAGAATTAAACATACTATGAGAAAACTTGAAACAAAGTTACACCCTACATCTTTTGAAAAAAAGGTACATTTACGCACTGGCAGTTTCTACGAGGAAACGGTAGGATTCTTTGAGGGAACGGTAGTTTTTTTTCGATTACCGGAAAAAATATTCTTTTTACCTCTATCTTTGCACAAAGAACTTAGAAAGAAATTAAGGCTGAGAAAGCACTAGGCAATATTTGAGAAAATACACACAACGACCGGCAAGGCACAAAAAAAAATTCCCGCACCCCAGGAGGGACATAAGGTGCAGGAAGATTAAACAAACATACTATGAGAAAACTGTGGCAAATATATCTTTTAATTTTTTAATGTAAAAGAAGCTGCCTCAGAATTCTCTTGAATTCTTACTATTTCATCTGGATTTCCATTATCGGTATCAGGATTTCTACCTTAGTGCCGAGTGCCTTGCCGGAATTTTCTTCTTCTAAATCGTAGATTTCCACCGCATTTTGATCCATATTTCTAGTTCGGAGAAGGATTTGTAGCCGTTCTTGGGTAATCCGGGTTCCCATCGATTTGTGATCTTTAAAACTTGGGTTTTTCATTTGGAGTTCCCTAGCTTTTTTGCGACCAATACCATCATCCTCTACCACGCAAAGAATGGTGTTTTCATCGAAGAGCCGGAAGTCAATCTTGATGCTTCCTTTCCGTTTTGATCGTATGCCGTGCTCTATGGCATTTTCAACATAGGGTTGAATTATCATTGTTGGAACTCCGTAAATATCTTCTTCAATGTCTTCATCAATATTGATTTCGTATTTTAGCTGGTCCTCAAATCGAAGGTTCATGTTTATTTCAATGTAGTTCCTCAAAAACTCAATTTCTTTTTCTAGAGAAATTACCTCCAATTCTGAATATTCAAGACTCTGTCTCATTAGATGAGCAAACTGCGCCAAATACTTTGCTGCCTGTGTTGTATCGTTGGATGTGATGTAATTTTGTACCGAATTTAGGGCGTTGAATACAAAATGTGGGTTCATTTGTGCTCGAAGTGCTTTCAACTGAAGCCCAGCAGCTTGCAACTTGAACATCTCTGCTTCCTTCTCTTTTTGTTCGGCAGCATGGCGGATTTCCATCTCTCTTATCTGATTGTCCCTCTCATCAAACATAAAGCGCTCAACGGCTTGATTGTACAAAACCTGATAGTCAAAGGCGTTTTTAAAGTCCATTTCCTTGGCATACAAATCAGCTATATCTTTCAAAATTCCGGTTGCTTGCCGGTATTCTTGGCCTTTTTTAGCAAACTCCAACGCCTTAAAATAGTGCTTTAATGCTTTCTTTGCCTTTTGCTCTTCGTAGATTTTTCCTCGCCACCATTCGATATTGGCTAAGTTTTTCTCTTTTCTATCCTTAAACAATGGGTAAGCAGTGGTGAAAAGCTCAAGTGCTTCATGAAACTGCCGCTTGTTGAGGTAACAATAACCAAGGTTGGCATAGGCAAGCGCCCTCGTCTGCTGGTTAAGGTCGTCCACAACCTTTATAGCTTTTTTGAAAAACAAGCTTGCGTTTTCATAGTCCTGCATGGCCATGTAGCCATTGCCAACATTCAAGTAGTGCCAAGAAAGCCTCGACCTCATTCCTTTCTGCTCGCAAAGTTCGACAACATTCAAATAGGCCTGGACGCTGCGCTCTGATTCATTAAGCAAGCCGTAAATAGTACCAAGTCCACTTTGAATCAAAGTAAAAAAATGATAGTCCTTTAGGTCTGCCGTTTCAGCAATGTTTTGGATTTCGAGTTCACAATCAAGAAAAGCCTTGAGTGCCTTTGGGTAATTGGAGAATTTTAGGTGGAAAAAGCCCTCCCTGCATATCAAACGAACTTTGAGGCGGTTGTCAGGGAAAGCCTCAAGGTATTTGGTGGCTTGGTTGAGATAAAACCTAGCACGGTCAGGTTGATCTAGGTTCAACAACGTACCAGCATAGTCTATATAGGTCTCGGCCAACTGATTTACATCGCCTCGTTCGCCAAGGATTTCAAGCGCTAGACGGAAGTGTATTTCTGAAAGATTGAAATTGTAGAGCTGGTTCTCAACAAGGGCCATGTTGAGGTTGTAGTTCAGGACAAAATCAGGCTGGTCGTAGTCTTGAAGTATTTGAAGTATCTCAGCGAGGTATTTCTGCGCCTTTGAAATATCTGTAAAAACCAACTGAGAAGCCAATTTGTCCAAGGTGGTGAGCCTTTGAAGGCGTTCGTCTATTAGGTGCAAAGTGGATTCCAATTTAACTTTATCCTCATTTGTATCAGGATAGGTGTGAATCATCGCTATGGTGTTTCCAGTGAGTGTTCCAGAATGTAAATTGTAATAACCGCCCGTTACAAATACGACAAAAGAGGCATCACATCTGCAGTGCAGCCTCTTTTGTAGCTTCCGTTAGAAATAGATATTTTCGACCGGAGATTATTGCGGCAAGTCACCTAAGCAAGGGCTTGGGCCAAAAAACCCCGCAAAAAAGCCTTTTTTCTTGTTTTCGCTTATTTTCTCGTTGCCCCCAATAAACTCGCCCATTTCGACTTTCTTAATTTGGTTAAGATCGTCTAATTCAAACAAGTTCTTCTTTTTTGTAGTCTTTCCCATAGCATCAAGGTTTTGTGTGAAAAATGCAAAGTTCATAGTGTCTCTCGCTTTTGCTGACAGTAAAAGTGTGTGCGTTCTCTGGTTCCAAAGATAGCGACTTCTGAGTTTTCACAAAACTTTCCCCTAAAATAAAAGCTGAAATCCAGCCAGTGGTGTAGTTTTTCTCAAAAATCATCTTCCTTATTCCAAAATTCCTCCCACCAACACTAAAACTTGTCGTGTTTGTATGTGTAAGTTTCCAACTAAATTGCTTCTTCCAACCTTCTCATCTGCTCCATGAATGCCGGACGCCTTCTCCTCGACACTTCAATTTTTTTACCATCTTCCATCACCAAATAACCTCCTTCGCCTTTAATGAATTTCCGCATGAAGTTCAAATTGATAACGTGGCGTTTGTGAACCCTGTAAAAGTTCAGCATCTGGAGCATGTCCTCGTAAGCCTTGATGGTCTTCGAGGCAGTGATGCGGTCTCCGTTTATAAAAAAAATGTGCGTGTAATTGTCTTCAGCCTCAAATCTGACAATATCTTTGATATTTACGAAATAAATTCCATCAATTGCCGAAATACTCATTTTTTCAAACGAGTTGGGGTTTGACAATGATTTATTGAATAAGTCAAGACGCTCTTCTATTTTTTCAGCCCGATGCACCCGAATACGGCTTACAGCCTGTATCAATTCATCTGGATTAATTGGCTTCATGATGTAGCCTATCGAACTGTACTGGCAGGCACGAATTGCATGCTCGTTGAAGGCCGTGATAAATATTACTTCAAAATCAACCGGGTGCAACTCATCCAGTAGCTGAAAAATCAAACCATCTGGCAGATTGATGTCCAGAAATGCAACGTCTGGCTTGAATTCCGCTACGTCAAACTTTTTCAAAGCCTCTTCGACACTCAATGCATCAGCAATAACCTCAACCTCTGGGCAATGTTTGGCCAGAAGGTTCTTAAGGTTGTTCATGCTCTTAATTTCGTCTTCAACGATTAGCGCTTTGATCACGGGAATCGGTTTGTTAATTTCTAAGGCAGTTACTGGCATTTTCAGGACCATGCTGTGTGTAAGTGATGAGTTTGATGCAAAAATACATCTCCTTCTTTAGAATGTAAAACCCAATCACATTAAATATTACCTGCAAATAATTAGCTTACGCTTTACAGAAATCCACCTTTTCAAACGAGCTATTCCGAGGGATTTACAGAATATTTTTTTTAAAATGAATGGAATAAAAATGAAAATTATTTTTTGGCGCTACTTCTTTTTAGCCATTTTTAGCGCCTCCTCAAAGGATATCTTCGGGAATACTTCCAATTTACCACCAACGGTCGCATCAAAAATTTCACGTCCATCTTTCCTGTAAAAATAGTTGGCAAGGTGGTAAGAAACCTCTGAACCGTAAACGTCCGCCAATTGCCATTGTTGTCCCTTGAAGTAGTCAGGATGGAAATGGTTCTCGTCGTCACCCTTGTAAATCTGGGTTTCGTGAGATAGTCCAGATTGCTTAAAACTGTGGTCAACTCCAATCAAAAAAACTCGACTAAATCCCATGTAGTAGGCTATTTGCAAAGAAACAAAGGTTACAGTATTGCCCTCGCAGATGGGCTGCGAAATATCTTCGTAGAAGCTCCAAAGGTTCATTGTGTGCAATCGCTGGATGTTTGGCTGCTCGGCAACCACCCCTTTTGAGGCACTGTACGACAGAAAGACTGGGCATTTCATGGCTTCAAACTCCCTGGCACTTTGCTCGATGACGAGTTTATTGACCGAAACTAGGTAGCTGAGGTTGAGGTTAACCTTGTCAAAAAGCAAAAAAATCTTGTTTTGCCCAAAACTGTAATAATCACGCAGCGGAGCAAGGTCCATGTGCTTGAGCGAAGGGCCATTTCCAATAATAAAGCAATCTTGTCCACGATGAATATCCTTGAATTGGAGCAGCTGTTTGGCAAATTTCCGTCGCCACCTGAAATAGTCCTTCGCTTCTTCCAATTTTTTCCCAAGCCCATTTTTTTCTAAAAGATTCAATCCAAAAAGGGCTCCCTGTGGTCTTGCCATGTTGAAAATTTTATGCTTTATAAAAATAAACGACTGATTATCAATTACTTAATCATAAGTCCTTCAAAACAGAACTGATGCCGCCATCCAGTAAAAAATTAGCGCCGTGAATGAAGCCCGTATTCTGTGAAGCCAGGAAGAGCGCCAGTTTCGCCACATCGTTTGGATAGCCAATCCGTTGCACCGGGTGGATTTTGCGAAGCTCGTCTATCGCTGTCTCATCATCGTTGAAACCAGCTCGGAGCATATCTGTTTCGATGGCAGCAGGGCTGATGGAGTTGACTCGCACTCGACCCGCTAAGTCTACGGCCATTGCCTTGGTGAGACCGACAAGGGCGCTTTTTGAAGTTGCGTAGCTGATGAACCCTGGCTTGGTCAACTGCTGGTGGATGCTTGCGATATTGATAATGCTGCCATTAGAAGCTTCCAATCGGTTCAAAAAAATCTTGCTCAATAGCATCGGCCCCGTTAGGTTTACGTTGAGAGTTTCCTGCCAATCTTCAAGCTTGATATTCTCTAATTTGTCAATTTTTTGGACAGCGGCATTGTTCACCAAAACATCCAAATGCGGCATGACCTCGTCAAAAATCTGGGTGAACCTGATGCGATAGCTTGCATCCCGAACAAATTGATGGATATCGAAATGAAGGAAGCGGTCGCAATGCCCGTTGAAGTCTTCACGCATGTCCACACCGAAGACGTAGAACCCACTCTCTCGGAAAGCCTTGGCTAAAGCTGAACCAATACCTCCGAGCACACCCGTAATAAATACATTTTTTGCCATAAAAATCAATTTCAATCCAAGTCCAAAAAACCATACAAGTATTTCATGGCTTGCTGGCTGGCCCTGCGGACGGCGTCCACTGTGTTGGACCCGTTGTGCGTTCCAAAAATACAGCGTTCATGCTCACGCAAGGGCGAATCGAGCGGTAATGGTTCATTTTCAAAAACATCCAAAGCGGCTGAATGCACCTTTCCAGATTTCAACCCTTCAACTAGGGCCGTTTCAACTATAATGCCACCCCTTGAGACGTTGACAATTCGAACATTACCCTTCATCAAGGCGATTGATTCGGCATTGATCAAGTGCTTGGTCTGAGGGGTCAGGGAGCAGGTAACAACCACGAAGTCAGCAAGCTCAAGTTTGGTGGGAAAGGTGTAAAACCGGAATTTCATCTCGTCTTCGTCCGTGCGACTAGCAAAGGGGTCGTACACATTGACCTCAAGTCCAAAGGCGGTTAGCATCCTGGCCGTTGATTTGCCGATGTCACCAAATCCAATTAGCGCAACGGTTCTGCCCATTAGTGAAATGCCCGCAGGTTTAGGCCACTGGCCTGCCCGAACGCCCCTGTCAATCAGGAAAGTTTGCCTAGCTAAGCCGATGACGTAGTGGGCGGCCAAACTTCCCACTTCTTCACCGAACATCAGCGGAGTGTTGGTGACTGGGATGCCCAACTTTTTGCACGCTTCGAAGTCTACGTTGTCCACCCCCACGCCCCATTTAACCGCAGCTTTCAGATTACCGTTTTTACCAGCCTGAAAAACTTGTTCAGTAGCCGGGTCGTCGCCAATTATCCAACCATCCACCGTAGGCAGGATGTCCATCAGTTCTTCTTCAGTCAAGGTTTGCACCACGTTGGGCGTTACAAGTTCGATGCCCTTTGACTCAAATTCGGGCCGGAACTCATCAATCAGGCGGAGCATCGGTGGACAGGTTACGAGTACTTTCAAGCGCTTGCTGGTTTAGATTTTTTGAAAAAATTTGTTGCGCAAAGTTGCTGGATAATTTTGTTTTTTGATTGAAAAATGCGGATGATTCAGCTTAACGCTGCATTTGTCCGGCAATTCGCTACTTTCGCTTCGAATTTCATTTTATAAAAAACTACACCTCCGATGCGCCATTGCTGCAACTGTTTTTACATTATTTTCATTTTTTCAAATTGGGCAAGTGGGCAAAACGCACTAAACGTTGAGCTTCTTGGGCAGGTGAACAGAGGCGACACCCGCTATTCAGGCTCGTGGGCATACATTGCACCCGACAGCACGGAATTTGCGCTCCTCGGCGCAAAAACTGGCACCGCGGTTTATTGCATCAGTGACACTTGTGACCTCACTGAGCTTGGCTTTGTACCAGGTCCAATTACCAATTGGCGGGAAATCACCGTCATCGGACATTACGCTTATGTTGTCACCGATGTACAAGGCACCGGTCATGGCATGCAGGTGATAGACCTGAGTTTTTTGCCTGACAGCTTGCACCTCGTGACCAATTATACCACAACTTTCACCACTGGACATATTATCCAAAAGGCAATTGACAATGACGAACCGTTTGTTTATGTGATGGGGACGTCAACCTCGCAAGGCATTCACATCCTCGATATTTCCGAGCCTGAAACCCCTGTACAGGTAAGCGTTTTTGCCGCCCCAGAAATCTATACCCACGATGCGCATGTCAGGGGCAATTTGTTGTTTGCGGCATCTTTCTATGAGACGAAAATTGACATCATTGACATTTCTGATAAAACAAACCCTGCTATCGTTGGAACTATTGAATACAACGGAAAAAACACCCACAGTTCTTCAACGACGGAGGATGGCCGATTCTTGATTGTAGCTGATGAGCAGGATGGCTACCCTGCCCGAATTTTCAATATCGAAGACGTTGAAAATGCCTACGAAGTAGCCCAGTACACCGCAAATTCGGCCAGCCTCGTCCACAACCCCTACGTCAGAGGCGAGTTTTGCTTCGTCTCCCACAACACGGAGGGGATGAGGGTACTTGACATCGCCGACCCAACAGTTCCAGTCGAAGTCGGGTATTATGACACCTGGCCTGGCCAAAGTGGGGGATTCAATGGACTTTGGTCGGCTTGCCCCTATTTTCCCTCGGGCAAAATCATTGGAGGAAACCGGACGGACGGGCTTTACGTCTGGGCCTTCAACAATACACGGGCCGCCAGGATTTACGGCGTTTTGCGGGACAGCCTGACCGGTATTCCACTGCTGAATGCCTCGGTCGAAATCCTCGAATTGCAGGATACGCTTGACACGGGATTGACCGGTTTTTTTAAAAAAGGAATGCTGGAGGGAAGCTACACACTAATAGCTACGCAAGCAGGCTATTCAACTAAGACCCTGGAAATCAATCTTTTGCAAGGCGATAGCCTGTTTTTTGAAATCCAACTGGTTCCTGACGATTATTCGATTGCAAGGGATACCAAGTTCGCTCCACCATCATTATCGGTTTTCCCGAACCCATCCAATGGTGCCATCACATTGGATTTGACCAGCTTTGAGAAAGCCGTTTTGCTGAAAATTTTCGATGAATCGGGCCAACTTTTTCACCAGCAAAAAGTGGTTGGCGGTCAATTAACAAACTTGGATTTTGAGAAAAAAACAGTCGGGTTGGTGCAGCTTGCAATTTTTGACCAAGAAGGCACGTTGATTGCAACTGCCAGATATTCAGCATTTTAAGGAAAATCTGCCCCCTGAACGACATACTGTCTTCGTAGGAACATGAAACAAACGCTTACCACCCTTATTCTTTTTTTGATTGCCAACCTGTTGCTTGGCCAAGGCTCGGAGCTTGCCTTGGCCAAAAAGTACGAGGCAGTGGCAGATAGCCTGAGCAAAATTCCCGATAACACGAAGGCCATTCTTTTTCGCAAAAAAGCCTTGAATATTTACCAAAACCAAAGGCCAGTGCCTTTTGAAAAAATAGCTTCTTCCTACAGGAGCATTGGTGTTTTTTACAGAAGGGAGGGCAAATTTAATGAAGGTGGATTCAACCTAAAAAGAGCCGTTGAAGTAGCGGAAAAGCACCTCTACCCCACCCACCCTGAGCTTGCGAAAGCTTACAACAGCTATGGCATTTACCTCCTGACCACCGGAAAATACGAACTGGCCCTCAACTACCTCTACAAAAGCTTGGCCATCAACCAGCGCATGAAACTGCCAGGCGTGGCTGACAACCTGAACAATATCGGCATCATACATGAAAACATGGGCGATTACGTGCAGGCATTCGAGCATTACAAGGAGGCGCTCAACTACAACCGGGCCGAACTTGGCCTTTTCGACCTTGCTACTGGCAACAACTACATCAACCTGGGAACGGCATGCCTGCGGCTCGACCGTTACGATGAAGCAAAATCGTATTTTGACACGGCCTTGTTGGTTTACAATGAGGAACTGCCAAAAAACCACCCCGAATTCGCTGCACTTTACAACAACCTAGGCGCCGTAGCCAACGTACGTGGCGATTACCAAACTGCCCTCGAGTATTTTGAAAATGCCCTGAGAATTACCGAAAAAGACCTTGGGGAAAACCACCCCGACGTCGCCAACATTTACGCCAACTCAGGCAATTTGCTGCTCAGTCGTGGTGACATCAACAAGGCGTTGGCCTTTTTTCAAAAAGCCTACTCCATTCGGCTTCGGTTTTTTGGCCAAAACAACCACCTTGTTGCACGCACCTGCAATTACCTCGGCGATACCTACCTCCAGAAAAGGGATTATGACAAAGCTTACGAATGGTACAACAAAGCCATCCTGATTTTTGAAACACTGCCAGCGGGCGACCCAGCCGATTTTGCGGAGTACAAAAACGACCTTGGCTATTATTTTGAAAAATTGGGCAATTATCGGTCAGCTTTGAAATTCTACAATGAAGCACTTGGAGTCGTACGAAAACAACCCGGCAAACAGGACCTTGATATTGCCAACTCGCTTGCCCGCATCGGCAATGTACTTTTGTTGAAATCGAATTTTAAACAAGCAGCCCAAAATTTCCAGCAAGCGCTCCAAATTACCAAGGAATTCCTCGGAACCCAGCACCCCGATATTGCCCAGATATATTGCAAACTTGCCCTTGTCAGTGCTGATGAAACCGAGCTTGCCCTATCCTACTGTGATTCGGCTATGCTGTCGCTCGGCTACACAAAGGCGAATGGTTTTAGTTTTGACAAAGTAGATTCGCCGATTACCCTGTTGGAAATCCTTGAAAAAAAAGGAAAGCTCCTGCAAGGTTTTTATGCCGAATCCAAATTTCGAAAATGGCTCGACGAAGCTGATGCAACCTACAAAATAGGGATGCAACTCATTGATTTTGTGAAGGTTACGCTGGAAGAGCCTGGCTCCAGGCAAGCGTTGCTCGACAATTATTTTTTGATTTATGAAAACGCTATCGCTGTGAAATGCGAACTGAAAAGCCTAAGCGGCGATAAACGGTACTGGCACGAGGCATTCGAAATTTCGGAGCGAAGCAACGCCACACTGCTGCTGGAGGCGCTGCAATCTGTCCATGCTGGTAGGTTTTCAGAGCTGCCCGACAGCCTGTTGGAAGCCGAGCGGAAAGCCAAAATTGACTTGGCATTTTTTGAGAAACAAGTGTTCGAAGAACAATTGAAAGGTGCAGCCGCAGACCAGCAAAGATTGACAGCGCTGAACAACCAGGTATTTGACCTTCAGCAAAAATACGCCCGGATGATGGCGGCCCTGCGCATTGATTACCCGCGCTATTTCACCTTGAAATATGCGCCTGGAGTGGTCAAAGTGCCGGAAATACAAGAAAAACTATTGCGGCCAGGACAGAACATGGTCGGCTATTTTGTTGGGGAGGAAAACATTTTTGCCTTCGTCATTGCTGAGAAAAAATTTGAAGTGGTGACCATGCCCAAGGAATTTCCGCTGGAAGCATGGGTGGAAGAGTTCCGTAATAGCATCTACCAATACAATCCGGCAGGAAAAGAAGTGGAATTCTTGAGCCAGAAATACGCCAACCTCGGCTACGAACTTTATCAACTCCTCTTCGAGCCAATACGCTCACAATTATCTGGCAATCAGGTGGTTATCCTACCGGGTGGCATGCTTGGTTACCTTCCTTTCGATGCACTTCTGGCCTCGCTGCCAGCGGATTACGGCGGTTTCGACACACACGATTATTTGATAAAACATTTCCAATTCAGCTACAGCTATTCAGCCACACTGCACAAGGAAATGGTTAGCAGGAACGCCAGTTGGAAGCAGGGTGGCTTCGTGGGGTTTGCGCCCTCCTACGTCGGCGATTCCCTGAACTTGCGGAGCAATGACCCTTGGCGTGCCGTGCTCGGCAACTTGAAGTACAACCAGCCGGAAGCCGTGAACATCCAACGAATCATGGGTGGAAAAATCTACCTAGACTCTGCGGCCACGGAGCAAAATTTTTTGCGGGCAGCGCCAGATGCGGGCATCTTGCACTTGGCCGTCCATGCAAAATCCAACGATGAACACGGTGAATATTCCTACCTCGCATTCTTCCAGACGATTGATTCCGTTGAAAACGAGCTGGTTTTTGTGAAAGACCTTTACTCCATGCGAATCAAGGCGGCGCTCGTCGTGCTGAGTGCATGTGAGACTGGCATTGGTGAATTGCAGCGGGGCGAGGGCATCGTCAGTTTGGCGAGGGGCTTTTCCTACGCAGGGGCGGCTAGCATCGTGACCACGCTCTGGAGCATTGATGATTTTGCCTCCTCTGAAATCATGCAGCTTTTTTACGAGAACCTGAAGGCGGGCGACTCGAAAGACAGGGCATTGCGGCAAGCGAAATTGAAATTTTTGAAAAGGCGAAAAGGTTCAAACGCCTCCCACCCACTCTACTGGGCTGCCTTCATCCCGGTCGGCGACATGGCTCCCATCGAGGGCGATGGAATGCCAATCTGGGGTTGGGGCGTTGTTGCGGCATTGGGAATTGCAGCTTTTGCTTTCTACAAAAAACGGAAGAAACGGATTCCCGTCACAGCTTAAATAGTTTTGAAATTACAGTCTCTTCATTGCTCGAAATTTCAATAAAATAGACACCAGGAGAATAACCCAGCATTTCCACTTCCATGCTATCTCCTTGAAAATCAAAAACTTGACAAGTCCTACCCATTGAATCGAGCAGTCGAAGTTGGGTGGCCGTTCGGCCATTTCGGGGCAAATAAACCGTGAAAAACTCAAAGGCTGGGTTCGGATAAACCAGCATTTGCATCGTTTCCCCAACCTCACCCGTTGCCGAAGGCTCCAAATAAACTTGGTAAGCAATGGCGCTTCCGCAATTTAGGTTCCCGGTGGTCAAGGCTACATCGTAAGTGCCAGCGCTGGCGTATTCATGTACTGGATTTACGGCCTGGCTGGTGTTGCCATCTCCAAAATCCCAGTTGAAATAAGTGCCCCCGATGCTTGAGTTGCTGAAGTAAACCGTTTTTTCATCCACCAAAAAACTGAAATTGGCTTCGGGCGTAAGGTGGGCTTCCACAAAATCAAGTTGCTCAAGGGTATGGCTGCCCAACGAATTCGTGACGGTCAACATGACAGGGTAAAGCCCCGGTTGAGCGTACGTTACCGTAGGATTTTCTACTGTTGAAAAAGTAGGAGTGCCGCCCGGAAATTCCCACAAAAAGCCGCTGAGGTTGCTTCCTGAGGATTGGTTCTGGAAATGGACAGTCATCGGTGCACAGCCACTGGTAAAATCCGCCGAAAACTGCGCCAATGGCAGCGCTCCAGTGGGTACCGATTGGGAGATTGTCACTTGGCCGCAGTCGTTGAAGGCGGTCAAGGTCACTTGAAAAATCGCTTGCGAAGCATAGGTGTGTACTGGGTTTTCCTCGTCGGAAATGGTACCGTCGCCAAAATCCCAGAGGAATCCGTTACTGGCATTTAGGCTTAAATTGAGGAAGCTGACCGTCAAATTTGACACCGAAAGGTCGAAATCGGCCACCGGTGGCCCACCAATTTCAATGGCTTGCACCATGCTGAAGGTATCGCTTCCTGCTGAATTAAATGCAATCAACGTCACATCGAACAAGCCGGGAGTGTTGTAAGCAACTACAGGATTAGCATCGAAAGAAACACTGGGGTTTCCACCCGGGAACATCCACTCAAATCCTGTAGCATTAACGGAGGAGAGATTTGTAAACTGCACCAATTGCGGAGCGCACAAACCAGTGTTTTGAAAGGAAAAATTTGCGGAGGGAACGGTTGTGACATTCAAATTGAAGGATTGGACGTCCTCGCCACACGGCCCTATCGCCGTCAACGTGACCGTGTAGTTGCCAAAATCTGCATAGATGTGGGTGGGATTAGGTTCGTCACTCGTTGTCCCATCCCCAAAATCCCAAACAAAAGAGGTAGCGTTGAGGGAGTTGTTTTGAAATTCGTAGCCCCCGTTTCCCAACGGAATGCTGATGAATGCAGCTTCGGGGAGGCTCGTCAATTCAAGGGTGACTTCGTTCGAGTAAAAATCTGAAACGCAAGGGCTTGAGACCAAGCATCTGTATTGAAACCCATCCATCGCTGGCACCACGTTAAAAACAGTTAGCTCAGGGGACAAGTAGCCAGCATAAATGGAAGAATTTGAGACATTTTGCCAGCCAGAACCTGTGTTCAACTGCCATTGATATTCGAGGTAATTGCCATCAACTTCAAAATTGATGTCCACTTGAAGCCCAACGCAAGCGAGAATATCCGTCGGCTGTTCGATTATTTCAACTGCTATAATTTCATTTTGTGAAACGGGAATTGCCACAAGATTGGCTTGAGTGCCAGTTTCTCCTGCCTCAGCACCGTTGGAGGGGCCATTACATTGGCCGGATGCAACTGTGTTTACCCCTGGTTGGCCGCCTTCCAAATTGACTTGGGTCAAATTGCTCAGGTTGGTAAGCAGCCTCCCGCCACTCCCGCCGCCACCGGTGCCGTTGCAACGGTCAGATGTATTGTTTACATCACCACCGCCTCCACCTTTTGCTTCAATGATTAGGCTGCCAGAGATGGAATTGGCGTTTAGCAAAATTGCCCCACCTGCGCCGCCGCCGCCTGCACCATCGCCGCCAGCGATGGTTGGTTTGTTGCCATTGGCAAATATGGAGAAGCCGTTACCTTCAATAGTTTCAGCAGAAATAATGACAATGCCGCCACCGTTGGCGCCCGAACTGCCCGCACCAGTATCGTCGAAATGTCCAGCGCCGCCGCCGCCGCCCATGAAAATACGGCCAGTTTCGTCAGGACAAGGTTTGCCTCCCCTGCCGGGATAGTCACCGTCACAGCCAAAGCCACCAACACTTTGTTTGCCGCCATTGCCGCCTGTCGTCATGTTTCCGCCGCCACCGCCGCCGCTGTTGTGGTCGTTGCCGCCACCGCCGCCGTTGGCTTGTGCGCCCCGGCCATGTTCCTTGTCTTGCACAAAATCGGCGATGCCTTCTCCCTTGGGAGACCCTCGCCAATTGGTGGTCGTATAGTGAAACCCATCGGCGTTGGTCAGAAAGCTGCAATCACTGACAACTTCTACCTGTATTGCTCCACGGTATCCTGCTCCACTCACGTCAATGGATGCTTGGAAATCAATATTGGCTGCTTCCAAAATCAAAACCCCGCCAGTCTGGCCGTCCCAGGGTTTGGCTGTAAGGTCAGCCACGATTTCCACATTAGTATATATTGGCACAGTCACCAATTGTAAAGAATTCGCTGGGCTGTAAGGATGCATCAACTCATTTTTCAAATAAACCTCGTTGCCCGAAACGGAGAGCACCTCGTTTCTTTCATAGAAACCGGCTCCGCCCACGTTTTCGATATTGCCAAAACTGCCTGAGTTGGAGGTGTTGATGGTTGCACCTTTCATCTGAATCAACAAAACCTGGTCGCCCGCCTCGAAAAACGAGCCATCGGTAACGGTCAGTCGAGCCTCACATGGCTCAACGACGTTGACCTTGGCGTATTGGTTGATTATGCCCGAAATCTGTGTTTGTGAAAATAGTGGAATAGTCAAGGTGGACAGAAGTATCGTCCAAAAGGTAGTGTGCATCGGTAAAATGGTTTGAATTTACTGGGGACGTTCTCATTAAGTGAGTGCAATTTTCGCTAATATATGGCAGCAAATCAAGTTTGATCCTGAATTATTTCAAACAGGTGGCACAATTTCAAACATAAATAACATACTTTTGCGCCCGCTTAATCCCACAGCCTGATTTTCAGGGTAAGTGGGGATGGTGAAATCGAGGCGATTAGAGGAAGCTAAAAGGGAATGTTTTACAAGATTTTTTCTTTGGCTACTTTTAAAACCCTCATTATCAAACATTTAAAAAAATGGCAGTTAAAATCAGATTGCAAAGAAAGGGCAAAAAGAAAAAGCCTTTCTACCACATCGTCATCGCTGATGCAAGGTCGCCACGTGATGGCCGTTTCATTGAAAAAATCGGCACCTACAACCCGCTGACCCAACCAGCAACCATCGAACTAGATGGCGACAAAGCTTACGACTGGCTTCAAAAAGGTGCACAACCAACAGAAACCGTTCGGGCCATGTTGCGCTTCAAGGGCATTTTCTACCGCAAGCACGTAATGCGTGGCGTGGATAAAGGCGCTTTTTCAGAGGAGGAGGCCATGAAGAAATACACCGACTATGTCGCAGCCAAAGATGTCAAGACCGCTGCCCGTGCCGAAAAGATGTCCGCTGAAAAGGCCGCTTTCCGTGCGAAGGTCGCTGGCTTGGACATCAAGGTAGCAGCGAAAAAAGAAGTTCCAAAAGTGGAGGTTGCTCCGGTTCCGGTAGCTGCTGCACAGGAAGAAGAATAATATCCTAGAATTCTGATTTAAAGAAGCCCGGAGGCAATGCCTTCGGGCTTTTGTTTTGCCCTATTTCAAAACCTGCTGAATTCCAGGCGGCTTGATGAGCTTACTAATTTCCACTGCCAGCCGCACAACTGTTTCGGGATTTTGAGTTTCGATGATTTGAGTCTTTTTCAAAATGAAATCCAGGTAATGCCGTGCTTCTTCTGTGTCAAATTGCATGGTGTACTCAAAATAAAGTCCAAGGTCTTCGATGGGCATGCAATGGGTGAACACATAAGTTTCCCTCCAAAGGTCATAGTAGATGATGAAACGTGGCCTGGGGAAAACATTATTAAACAAAGTCAGGAAAAGCGGTGACTCTAAAAGCCGCTCATGCTCATAAATGAAATTGTTCGCTTCGTAAGCTGGGTAAAAAAGCATCTGAACGGCAATTCCCGCCCTCGCCAATTTTTGTCCCAAAATGTTCAATTTGCCTGTGAGCACACCGACCGGTACGTTTTGGCTGGTAAAATTGCTCATAGCTTGCCAAGCCTGCGTTTTTAAGTCAAAAAACTGCACCTCTTCCGGCTTACCCATCCTCAGCTTGTAATCAAAACGGGGATATCCAGGCACCATGTAACCTGGGTAATAATATTGAAAACCCAAGTCAAGCCCAAACTGAACCTCTTCAATCATGGTGTAAATGCCCAAGCTGTACCGAGCGTAATCGGGATCAAAAACCCCCTTGATGCTGGCCAAGCTGGTATTGCCGAGGTCAAAAAAACTAAACCCCACGAGTCGGTCGCCATCGTAAACGCATACCTCAAACGTGTCGAAGATGGTGTTGGGCTGACCATCCAAAATGCTATCTCGTAAAGTCGCCGACAACCGGCCCTTGAAATTGACTTTGTACCGTTGGTAAAGCGCCTCCTTTTCGTCGTCAATGAACCCGTGCCTTGTCAATGTTCGGAACCGAAGGCGGTTTTGTCGCAATATTTTGAGCAGGCTTTTTCTAAAAACCAGCCCTTCCAATGGCATCCGTAACCAAATTGGTGAATAAAGACTGTCTTCAAAAAAAAGGAAATGGCAAGTGGAAATACTCAAGCCCATGCGATACCAGGCTTTTTCGAGGTACGTGTCAAGTTCTTCGCCAGTGACAGAATTAGGGAAATGTTTTTTAGTAAACATTATTAGAGTTGGCGGTTACATGAACTCGGATTAATTTTGTCCGATGCCATCCAACCGGGTTGCAAGCGCAAAAAACAGTTTTTTATGAAGAAGCAAACCATAGCCTGCCTGATTTTTTTATCCACATTGCCGATACTGTCCTTTGGACAACAAACGGCTGAAGCCTCGCAACGTACTCCTACCCCACTCCAATCGTTCGAAATACAGCGAGGCGAAGTAGAATTTTTCAAGACGCTAGTTTACCGTTTTGAGATTGCCTGGGAAGAAACAGATGTGCAAAGCATGACCGACCTGCGGGATGGCCTGCTCAAACTCATGGAAGCGGAAATCAACCAATTTGCTGATAAAACCAACGTCTCAGCAATTGCCAATGACCGTTTGGCCGAGCAAAAAGCTTGTTCAAAAAAGGTGAAATCCACCCCACTTTCTTCAAATGACAGTGCTTTCGGCAAACAGGCAGAACAAACCAAGGCGCTTTTCCACGACTTCATTAAGTTGATGGAAGCTGACCTGACCGAACAAGTCGAAACCCTGCGCTCGTTTGAAAAACAGTGACCCATTTCCACCTCGACAACCAGCAATCGCCATCAAATCTTACCGGCAAACACTTGACTACCTTTTTGCGCAGCTACCGATGTTCCAACGCATCGGACCGGCGGCCTTCAAAAAAGACCTCGGCAACACCCTTGCGCTCTGTGAGCACCTTGGGCAACCTCAGCTAAAGTTCCCCTCCATCCACATCGCTGGCACCAACGGCAAAGGCTCCACGGCGCACATGCTCTCTGCCAGCTTCACAGCTGCTGGGTTCAAAACGGGGCTTTACACCTCCCCACACTATCGGGACTTTAGGGAGCGCATCAAAATCAACGGGAAACTTATACCAAAACGGGATGTAATTGCATTCGTGGAAGCAAACCGAGCATTTGCGGAGCAGCTCCAACCTTCCTTTTTTGAGTGGACAGTTGGCTTGGCATTTGACTATTTTGCCAAAGAAAAAGTGGACATCGCCATCATCGAAACGGGCCTGGGCGGGCGGCTCGACTCCACGAACGTCATCACCCCAATCGTCAGTGTCATCACCAACATCGGATACGACCACCAGAACATGCTGGGCGACACGCTGCCACTCATCGCTGGCGAAAAAGCTGGCATCATCAAGCCCGGTGTGCCAGTCGTCGTAGGTGAAACGCATCCCGAAACACAGGCTGTTTTCCTTGATAAAGCCAAGGCATTGGGCAGTCCTATCTATTTTGCCGACCAACATTTTGTGGCCATGCCTCAACGAGCCAACGATACGCATGTTTTTTACGATGTTTTTCAAAACGGAAAACTGCGTTTCAGCAGCCTGGAGCTGAACCACCAGGGCGATTTTCAGCAAAAAAACCTAGCCACCGTGCTGCAAACGATGGAGATTGTTGTCCCCATTTTCCCAAAACTTAAAGAACTTGCCATCCGAACTGGACTTGCTAACCTGAAAAAACTTTCCAATTTCATGGGCAGGTGGGAGTTCATCAGCCAGTCGCCTCGCGTGCTTTGCGACAGCGCCCACAACGAAGACGGCATCCGGCTGGCCATGCTGGCAATTGGCAAAATCCCGCATCAAAAACTGCACTTCGTCTTCGGGACGGTCAGCGATAAATCGCCCATGAAGGTGCTCGCCATGTTGCCTACCGATGCCCGATATTATTTTGCCAAGGCAAATATCCCTCGTGGCTTGGATGCTGTTTTGCTGGCGCAACAGGCGGCAGGATTGGGCCTCCAAGGCAAGGCTTATCGTTCTGTTCGCCGAGCGCTGGCCGCAGCAAAGCAGTCGGCAGGGCCAAATGACCTGATTTTCGTGGGGGGCAGCATCTTC
This sequence comes from uncultured Saprospiraceae bacterium, assembly GCA_964508135.1. Taxonomy (GTDB): domain Bacteria; phylum Bacteroidota; class Bacteroidia; order Chitinophagales; family Saprospiraceae; genus UBA6168. The sequence goes on along the minus strand of CAZDSU010000009.1, from coordinate 5,775 downwards.
GTAGTGGCTGAAGTCATTTGAGCAGCCAAACGACAGACCCACAAACAAGCCCGCCAATGCAGCCAAATCTGCTTAATTTCGCCTCGATTTTTCACACAAACCAGTCTTTTATGCCTCGCCTGTTTGGTTTTTTTCTGATTCTATTTTCAGCCCAGCTTTTTGCGCAGCAAAAGGAATGCGTCTTCATTGACTGGTCAAAACACTACGGCGGCAGCAAGTCGGACGGAGCAAATGACATGCAGCGAACGACTGATGGCGGCTTTATCACCGCTGGGTACGCTCGTTCGGCAGACCAAGACCTGACGGGAAACAAGGGCGCTTCAGATTATTGGGTGGTGAAACTCGACTCCCTCGGCGAACTGGAATGGCAGCAAAACTACGGCGGTGCAGACAACGACATTGCGACAGCCGTACTCCAGACTGACGACGGTGGATACATCGTGGCAGGCGGTACCGTGTCTTTCGATGGTCAAGTTGCAGGCAACCACGGCCAGGAAGATACTTGGCTGCTTCGGCTGGACGCCGTGGGCAATATTCTATGGAAAAAAACTTATGGTGGAACGCTTAACGAACGTGCCGAAAGCATTCAACCAACAAGCGATGGCGGTTTTGTGGTGGGTGGCTACAGCCAGTCTTCCGATGGAGACCTGAGCAACAACAATGGCGAGTTTGATTATTGGGTTTTTAAAATCAACAGCAACGGCTCACTCCTTTGGCAAAAAAATATTGGTGGCAGTCTCTCAGATTATGCTTTTGATGCCATCCAAACCAGCGATGGCGGCTTTTTAGTGGCAGGTTCCTCCTTTTCAAGCGATGGTGATGTAACCAGCAACCAAGGCTTTTATGATTACTTGGTGGCCAAATTGGACGGCGCTGGAAACTTGACTTGGACAAAGACTTTTGGAGGAATTGGCGAAGAACGAGCTTATGGAATTGCATTGACTACCGATGGTGCGCTTATCGCAGGAACCTCTAACTCTGCCAATGGTGATGTACCCGACAATAATGGCGGCTACGACTACTGGATAACCAAGATTTCGCTCACGGGCAATTTGATTTGGAGCAAAAATTTCGGCGGTTCTATTGAAGACCGTGCCTTTGCAATTGCTGCAAAATCGGATGGCGGAGCACTTATCACTGGGCTATCGGCTTCCTCAAACTTGGATGTTGGCGGCAACTACGGCAGTAGGGACGCATGGTTGGTCAACCTAGATGCCGATGGCCAGTTGATTTGGGAAAAAAACTTGGGCGGGACGCTCGATGACCGATTCTTTGCCGTGATGGAACTCTCCGATGGCGGCTATGCCTGCGCCGGCTATGCCTCATCCTCGAACAACGACCTTGACGGCAACTACGGCGAACAGGACTTGTGGGTAGTGCGTCTCTCGCCTGATTCGATTAGCATTGACCTTGGCAACGATACGACTTTGTGCGCAGGACAAGGGTTAATCCTTGACATCGCACAGGCCAACGTAAGTTATTTGTGGCCTGATGGCTCTACTTTGCCTGTCTTTTTGGTGAGTAGCCCAGGTGAGTATTGGGTCGAAATTGACAAGCAGGGCTGCAAAAGCCGGGACACGGTACTGGTCGAGTACGTCTCTGAAACTCCCGTCAACCTTGGAAATGATACCATTCTTTGCGATGGTGAAGCGTTGATTTTGGACCCCGGCATACCCGGTGCAGCTATTATTTGGAAAAATGGCAGCACCGACCCTACCCTACCCGTTCAGCTTCCCGGAAGTTACTGGGTGGAAGTCAGCAAGGATGGGTGTGAATACAGGGACTCCATTGAGGTTGATTTCACCACAGTGCCTTTCGACCTTAGCGCAGACCAGTCACTTTGCGAAGGCGAATCTGTGACGCTCGACATTCCCCTCCAAAATGCCAGCTTTCTTTGGCAAGACGGCTCGACGGGCGCTTCTTTTACCATTGTTTCACCCGGGCTGGTTTGGGTAAAAGTCACGCAAGGCGGCTGTAGCCGAACGGACTCGCTCTTAGCGTTTTACCAGCAGGGGCCGCTTGACCCACTCCCCGACTACGGTTTTATTTGTGAAAATGAAGGGATTTGGCTCAACGCTCAATTTGACGGTGCTACCTACCACTGGCAAGATGGCTCAACAGAACATAATTTCAAAGCGGTTAGCCCAGGAACGTACAACGTCCAGGTCCTAGTTGGGGACTGTGTTTTTGAGGACGAGGTGGAACTGAGGGCTTGCGAACTTTGCCTCTATATCCCGAATGTTTTTTCACCGAATGGCGATGGGTTCAATGACGATTTCCGGGGTTTTGTTGGCTGCGAAATCAGCAATTATCGGCAGTACGTGTTTAACCGCTGGGGCAATTTGGTTTTTCAAAATGACAATCCAGACATCGGATGGGATGGTGAAAATGGAGGCGATAAATCAACGCAGGATGTTTTTGCCTACCGCATCGAATTTGATTACCAGAACAACGGAGAAACAAAACACCAAATAAGGCTAGGCACTGTCACCTTGCTTCGCTGACAATTTCCATTTTTGTAAAAAAAAGAGGCGCTCGTTTTCACAAGCGCCTCTTTTTCAATTATTTATGACAAGTTGATTAGCGAACAGCCGTCAATTTTACCTTGAGGTCAAATTCATCGTAAATGGTTTTGTCGCCAAGGCCATCAAAGTAGCTGCCAGAACCGTAACGAACATCAAAGTCGCTGCGGTCAATCTTGATGTCACCAGTAGCGACTATCTTACCGCCATCAGCTTCCGTCAACAGCGCATCAAATTTGACTTCTTTGGTTGTTGATTTGATGGTGAGGTTGCCAATTATTTTGTATTCGCCTGGTTTGCCTCTCGGCACAACTTTGGTGATTACGAATTTGGCAGTTGGGTGGTTAGCAGAACCGAAGAAATCGTCAGATTTCAAGTGGCCTTCCAATTTTCCAGCCATGTCGCCTTGGATGTCAAGCACTTTAATGGTGGTCATGTCCATTTCAAAAGAACCACCGGAAAAGAATCCTTTGTCATCGTAGAGCAATGAACCTGATTTGATGTTGACAACACCGCTGTGCTGGCCAGTCACTTTGTAGCCAGTCCACTGCACATTGCTGTTCAAAGTATCAACCCGGAGCGAAGCGCCTGGTTTGAATGTAAAGGATAGGCCAACGAAGGCAACAACTGCCACGAGAATAGCCATAACGGATTTAAAATTTTTCATAAAACGAGATTTTTAAAATGGTGAAAGACATTTGTGTGTATGTACACGAATCCGAAAACACCATAAATCTCCAATGGTTGGGAGCCGATTCTTAAGAAATCCTTAAAAAATCATCCGCGCAGTTTATCAAGCAAGAAATTCAAGGTCGTAGCCTCGGTTTCGGTCAAGTTAGCGCTGAAAGATTCAGTGAAGCGGTCAATCTTTTCACTAGCACCCTCTAACAGGCTTAACCCTTCATTGGAAATGATCACTTCAGCCCTTCGATTATCCTCGCTGCACTTGGCCTTGACGACTAGGTTTTTAGCGATAAGCTTGTCCACCAACCTCGATGCATTGGAAGATTTGTCAATCATCCGTTCTGTAAGTTCCTTGATGCTCCCCGGATTAGGGTACATTCCCCTCAAAATCCTTAAAATGTTGAATTGGTGTGCAGAGATACCAAGGTCTTTTAACTCCTTTGCTGCACCAGATGAAAGCCAGGAGGCAGTGAAGAGGATATTGATGTGCGCTTTGGTGTATTCATTTGCAAAGCTTTTTTGCTTTATTTCGTCTTCAATTCTCATATTAAAGTCATTTGGACAAAACTGGATGAAGTTTGGTAAAGGTAAAATCAGGACTTCAAAGCAACGGTATTTTTCAGGTTGAATGACCAAGCGTGAAACATATCGAAGGATAATGGTACGAATTTTACAGAAATAACATGTCGCATGCTTGGCAAACATTTCATAACCTTGCCATTCAGTTGCTTTTCACTGAACACAATATATGATTTTGACTGGTTTAGAATTTTTGTTTTGGGGACTGATTTTCATCGTATTTTACGCTTACCTAGGCTACGGAATCTGTTTGTACCTTTTCGTAAAAATCAAACGTTTTTTTGAAAAGTCACCACTGCCAAGTTTTACAGAATCGGCCCTGCCAAACGTGGTTTTTATCGTAGCTGCCTACAACGAGGAAGATTATATCGAGGAAAAAATCAAAAACTGCCTTCAGTTCGATTACCCAAAAGATAAAATCGAGTTTTGGTTCGTCACGGATGGCTCCACTGACCATACACCTTCACTCGTTGAACAGTACCCCACCCTTACTGAACAAACGTTGAAGCTGTTCCACAGCCCAGCTCGTAAAGGTAAAATTGCCGCTGTGGAAAGGGTAATGACTTATGTCGAAGCGCCGATTACCATTTTCACCGATGCCAACACAGATGTAAACCAGCAAGCTATCAGAAACATAGTCAGGCACTACGCTGACCCTAAAGTTGGTGCAGTTGCGGGCGAAAAGCGCATAGCCCTCGGTGAAACTGGCGATGCAACTGGAGCTGGCGAAGGCATATATTGGAAGTACGAATCCCTGCTCAAAAAGTGGGACTCCGAACTTCACTCCACAATTGGCGCAGCTGGAGAGCTTTTTTCCATCAGAACCAATCAGTACAGGCACGTTCCACCGGACACACTCATTGAGGATTTTGTCTTGACAATGGGTATCGCTATGCGAGGCTACAAAATCGTTTACGAACCTGATGCCTACGCAGTTGAGTCGTCTAGCGCATCCATTTCGGAAGAACTCAAGCGCAAAATCCGCATTGCCGCCGGGGCATTGCAGGCGGTCTGGCGTTTGAGAAGCTTGTTGAACCCATTCAGGTTCGGCCTGCTCAGTTTTCAATACATTTCCCATCGGGTACTTCGATGGACACTGGCGCCACTCGCACTTCCAGTCATCTTCCTCCTCAATATTTCTTTGGCGAAAAATGGAGCTATCGTTTACAAAACCTTGCTCATTTGTCAAATTTGCTTCTATCTGTTTGCCTTGCTTGGCTATGTTTTTGAGCGCAAAAAACTGAAATTCAAGACGTTCTTCGTACCCTACTACTTCTGCGTGATGAACTATGCCATGTACCGTGGCTTATTTAGGTTGGTAGCTGGACGCCAATCTGTAGTTTGGGAGAAGTCCAAACGAGCCACGTGACGGCATTTTAAATCTACCATCTAGGCAAATTACGTATCAATCTGAAAATACCAATTCAACCTGTTTCTCGAAAAGGTTGGGTTAACCACGACTATATTTTCACCAATTTCCTCCAAATCACCGCCTCCCCAGCCACAATTTTTATCCAAAACACACCTGCGTTAAAAGCCTGTAAATCAATAGTTTCGGCAAGGCTTCCTTTCGATGTCTCACGTGTGGGTAACACGTTTCGTCCCTTTCCATCAAAAACGCTGAACTGCATGGTCGTCAAAACTTCTTCAATTTTAAGCACGAAAACACCGCCGCTTGGGTTCGGTGAAATCACAATTTTACGTTCCAGGGCAGCCTCCACCGAGCCGCTGACCGAACCAACCGTAATCAAACCGGAGAGGGTCAAGCAACCATTTGCATCTTCCACTTTCAACTGATACGAACCTGCGGCTGCAGCCCCAGGGTTGAAGTTTGGGAGTGGCAGGCCATTTTGGAGCCAAGTTATCGAGAAGGGCGAAGTGCCTCCATTTACCGAAAAATCAATTTGACCATTGGATTGCCCTGTCGTCGCTGGCGTGGTGGACAATAAAACAATTTCCAGTTCGACCGGCTGCGTCAACTGAATAGTTT